>NZ_CP107546.1:1348676-2023014 GCF_025836995.1 Microbacterium sp. M28
TCCGCATCCGACAGGTCCGCGAACCTCGGGGCGAGGGTCCGACGGAACTCGGTGCGCCACTCGCGCGCCGCCTCGCGTCCCGCCGCCGTGATGTCCACGACGGTGGCGCGGGAGTCGACGGGATCGCTGGACCGCTCGACGAGGCCGGCCCGTTCGAGATCGCCGATCAGTCGAGTCATCCCCGGTTGCGTAGTCCGCGCGGCCCGGGCGAGGGAGCCGAGACGGATGCCGCCCTCGCGCTCCAGGATGCTCAGCACACGCCACTGGGCCGACGGCGCCTCGTTGCCGGCATCCTGTGCGGCGATGCGAGCCAGCGCGTGTGCCGAGAGCACGAGGGAGGGGACGACATCCGTGCGATTCATACCACCAAGTATATACCCCTTGGTATGGATCGAGTTCGAGTCATCGTCGCGCGGCAGCGATGCGCGCGGACAGCTGGTGTGCGTGGGCGAGCAGCGTCCGCCCGAGTTCCGCCATGCGGTCGGGTCCGAACCGGAACTCGACACCCGTCAGGCTGAGAGCCCATTCCGGCCGCCCCTGCCGATCGAACACCGCAGCGCCGAGGCCCCAACTGCCCTCGACGATGAGACCGGGATTGACGGCGTAGCCGCGCTCCTTCGTCTCGGCGAGTCTGCTCCGCAGTCGTCCCTGCCGGTGGGCGGAGCCCCATCGATCGGCCAGCTCCGGATGCCGATCGAAATAGGCATCCACATCGTGGGCAGGGAGGAAGGCGAGGATCGCGAGGCCTGCGCTGGCGACCCCCAGGGGGAAGCGCACCCCTTCGCTGAGCACGAACGAGCGGATGGGGAACGCGCCCTCCTCGCGCAGCAGGCAGACCGTCTCGTCGGCGCGTCGGACGGAGAGGAACGCGCTCTCCTCGGTCTTCACCGCCAGCGAGCGCACGATGTCCCTGGCCAGGGCGGTGACGTCGTACCGCGCCGCGGCGACGGTTCCCATCAGGTAGAGCTCGGGGCCGGGCATCCAGCGCGCCGTGGCTTCGTCCTGATCGACGAGGCCCTCGGCCCGCAGCGCGGAGAGGAGGCGGTGCGCGGTGGAGCGCGACAGATCCGCCGCCCGCGCGAGTTCCTGGAGACTCCCGCCCTGCTCTCCGCCGGCGGTCACCAGCCGCAGAAGATGGGCCGCCCTCGCCACTGCCTGTGCGCCAGGCACCGTCGTTGGTTCCACATAGTGGACGCTACCGTCCGATCCGACCACATGACAAGCACTCGCTTCAGATCAGGGCGCGAGAGGCGGATGCTGAAATCACACCCACGAAGGAGTGACGCGTGATCGACAAGCAATGGGCGTCTGCGAAGGACGCTGTGGCGGACATCCCCGACGGCGCCTCTCTGGCCGTCGGCGGCTTCGGGCTGTCCGGAAACCCGATCGCCCTCATCGAAGCGCTGATGGCGCAGGGCACGACGGATCTCAGCGTCGTCAGCAACAACTGCGGCGTCGACGATTGGGGGCTCGGCATCCTGCTCGGCGCTCGCCGCATCCGGAAGATGACCTCGTCGTACGTCGGCGAGAACAAGGAGTTCGAGCGGCAGTTCCTCTCCGGCGAGCTCGAGCTCGAGCTCACGCCGCAGGGCACGCTGGCCGAGAAGCTCCGCGCCGGCGGCTCGGGGATCGCGGCGTTCTACACGCAGACGGGCGTCGGGACGCAGGTCGCCGAGGGCGGGCTGCCGCGCCGCTACAACGCGGACGGCACGGTCGCCGTCGCATCGCCGGCGAAGGACGTCCGGACCTTCGACGTCGGCGGGACCCTCGCGGAGTTCGTCCTCGAGGATGCGATCACCACCGACTTCTCGCTCGTGCACGCCGCGGCCGGCGACCGACACGGGAACCTCGTGTTCACCAAGGCGGCACGCAACTTCAACCCGCTCGCCGCGATGGCCGGACGCGTGTGCATCGCCCAGGTGGAGCAGCTCGTCGAGCCGGGGGAGATCGACCCGGACCGCGTCCACCTCCCCGGAGTCTTCGTCCATCGCATCGTGGAGGTCGGCACCGACATACCGAAGCGGATCGAGCGCCGCACCGTGGCGGCTCCGGCCGCCGAGGAAGGAGCCTGAGATGGCATTGACCAGAGTGCAGATGGCCGCCCGTGCCGCGGCCGAGCTGCAGGACGGCTCGTACGTCAACCTCGGCATCGGCCTGCCGACGCTCGTGCCGAACCACGTGCCGGACGGCGTCACGGTCGTGCTGCAGTCCGAGAACGGGATCCTCGGCGTCGGACCGTATCCCAGCGAGGATGCGGTCGACCCCGACCTCATCAACGCCGGGAAGGAGACCGTCACGGTGCTGCCCGGTTCCGCGTTCTTCGATTCGGCGACGAGCTTCGGCATGATCCGCGGCGGCAAGATCGACGCCGCCATCCTCGGGGCCATGCAGGTCTCGGCATCCGGTGACCTGGCCAACTGGATGATCCCGGGGAAGATGGTCAAGGGGCCCGGTGGTGCCATGGATCTCGTGCACGGCGCCGGACGGGTCATCGTGCTGATGGAGCACGTCGCCAAGGACGGCTCGGCCAAGATCGTGAACGAATGCTCCCTGCCGCTCACGGGCAGGGCCGTCGTGGACCGCATCATCACCGACCTCGCCGTCATCGACGTCACCCTCGACGGGCTCGTGCTCGTCGAGACGGCACCGGGGGTCACGGTGCAGGATGTCCTCGAGGCGACGGAGCCGCCGCTCGCCGTCTCACCGGAGCTGAAGGAGCTGTCATGACCGACATCGTCATCGTCGCCGCCGCCCGCACCCCGCAGGGCCGGCTCAAGGGGCAACTCGCCGCGTTCACGGCGCCTCAGCTCGGCGCGTGCGCGATCCGCGGCGCGCTCGCGCAGGGATCCGTCGACCCCGGGGACGTCGACGCCGTGATCATCGGGCAGGTCCTGGCGGCCGGCTCCGGCCAGAACGCCGCCCGGCAGGCGGCGATCGGCGCCGGAATCGGATGGGACGTCCCGGCGCACTCCGTCAACAAGGTGTGTCTGTCCGGCCTCACGGCGATCATCGACGCGGCGCGCATGATCCGCACCGGTGATGCGACCACGATCGTCGCCGCAGGCATGGAATCGATGACCCGCGCACCGCACCTGCTCATGGGATCGCGGGACGGATGGACCTACGGCAGCGTCGAGGTGCTCGACCACCTGGCGTTCGACGGTCTCACGGATGCGTACGATCGTGAGAGCATGGGCGCGTCCACCGAGCGGCACAACGCCCGATACGAGCTCACCCGTCAGGCGCAGGACGCCGTGGCTGCGCTGTCGCACCAGCGTGCGGCCGCCGCACAGGATGCCGGGGTGTTCGACGCCGAGATCGTGACAATCGAGGTGCCCCAGCGGCGGGGTGAGCCGATCCTGGTCTCGAAGGACGAGGGCGTGCGCCCGGAGACCACGATCGAGGCGCTCGCCGGACTGCGCGCGGCCTTCGCCGAGGGCGGCTCGATCACCGCGGGCAACTCCTCGCAGATCTCCGACGGGGCCTCAGCGGTCGTCGTCACCACGCGAGAGAACGCCGAGGCCCAGGGTTGGAGGATCCTGGCCGTCGTCGGCGCGAGCGGGCAGACCGCCGGCCCGGACAACTCGCTGCAGGCGCAGCCGGCGCGGGCCATCGAGCGGGCCTGCGAGAAGCAGGGCGTCGCCCCGGGGGACCTCGACCTCGTCGAGATCAACGAGGCTTTCGGTGCGGTCGTGGCACGGTCGCAGACCGAACTCGGGCTCTCGAGCGACATCGTCAACATCCACGGCGGCGGCATCGCGATCGGGCATCCGATCGGAGCCAGCGGAAACCGGCTGGTCGTCCATCTCGCGCACGAGCTCGCGCGCAGGGGATCGGGGACGGTCGCGGTCGGCCTGTGCGGCGGCGGCGGTCAGGGGGAGGCGCTCATCCTGACGCGCTGAGGCGCCGACGTCAGCGGCGGTCCTTCGCGTGGTCCTGCGTGTCGGCGAGTGCCTTCTGCGAGCGGAACTGCAGCCGCTGGGCCTTCTTCGCCTTCTTGACCGACTGCGGTGAGTCGGCGTCGACGGGAACACCGCGGCGTTCGCGGCTCATGTCGACCACGGCGCCGACAGCGAGGGCCATCGTTATGCCCCAGCTCACCCAGGAGAGCACCGCGCGCCAGGTCACGGGTTCGGAGCGGGTGCCGCGCAGCAGCGAGACGCCCGCGGAGATCGCTGCAACGAGTCCGGTGCTGAAGAGGTAGCGCATGGCTCAACGCTAGTCGACGACCTGCGCAGGGTGGGGGCCCTGGTGCCGTTCAGGTGGCCGCGGGTAAGATGTGGTCGGCGCTCCGGCGTCCCCAGCTGTGTATCTACCGGCCGTCGGCATCCCGGCGGAAAGCGGCGGCACCCGATCCCCGCGTCCCCGGGCGCGCGAGAGCCATGACCCAGACACACACCTCTTCTGCGGCGTCCGCCGCGACACCCAGCCTCCTGCGTCTCGCGGGCCTGCCCTACTTCGTCATCGCGTTCATCGCCCGTCTGCCGTTCGCGATGATGGTCGTCGGCGTCCTCACGGTGGTCGTCTCGGCCCGCGGCTCCCTGGCGCTGGGCGGACTCACCTCGGCGGCTGTCGGGCTGGGCACGGCCGTGGTCGGCCCGCTGCTCGGCGCCGCAGCCGACCGCTACGGTCAGCGCGTCGTACTGATGATCTCCGCCGTCGTCAACGGCACGATGCTGGCGGTGTTCGCCTGGGTGGTCTACAGCCCTGCCGGCGATCCGATCGTCCTGACGACCGCCCTGCTGATCGGCGCATCGGCGCCGCAGGTCTCGCCCATGTCGCGTTCGCGGCTGGTCGCGATCATCTCCGAGCGGATGCCGGAGAGCACGCGGACCAAGACCATCTCGGGCACGTTCTCGTACGAGTCGGCGGCCGACGAGACCGTTTTCGTGTTCGGGCCGTTCCTGGTCGGCGTGCTGGCCTCGGCGATCGCGCCGTGGGCGCCCCTGGTCGGCGCGGCCGTCCTCACGTTCGTCTTCGTCGGAGCGTTCGCCCTGCACCCGACCGCCCGTCACATCTCCGCGGAACGCCATGCCGACGGTTCAGCGCCGTCGCGCGCCTCGGAGCTGTTCCGGCCGGAACTGCTCGTGGTGGTCCTCGGCATTCTCGGCGTCGGACTCTTCTTCGGCTCGATGCTGACCTCGCTCACCTCCTTCATGGCCGACCGCGGAGACGCTGAGCAGGCGGGACTCCTCTACGGCGTGATGGGGATCGGATCGGCGGCCCTGGCGCTCGGCGTCGCGTGGCTGCCGGCGCGGTTCACCCTGCGCGCGCGCTGGCTGGTGTTCGGCGGCATCCTGTTCGCCGGAACACTGCTCGTCGCCTCCGCCTCGTCCGTGCCGTCGATGCTCCTCGCGCTCGCCATCATGGGGATCGGCATCGGCCCGACCCTGGTCACGCAGTACAGCTTCGGGGCGGCACGCAGCCCCCTCGGGCGCTCCGCGACCGTCATGACGATGCTCGGCTCGGGTGTGGTGGTCGGTCAGGCCGCGGCATCCGCCATCACGGGCGAAGTCGCCGAGACGCTCGGAACGGGTGCCGCGCTGCTGATCCCGGCGGGCGCGGCGGCGCTCGTGCTCGTCGCGGGCATCGCGAACTGGTTCCTCAGCGACCCCCGTCGCGCATCGCGACCACCGGTGCGTTGACCCGGCGGAAGACGCTCCCCGCATCCCGGCTACGCTGGAGAGACCGATCCGGGTGAGGGAGTCTCCATGACCGTTGCGGAATTCGTCGTCGTCGCCAACAGGCTGCCTGTGGACCGAGTCCACGGGCCGGACGGCGAGGAGATCTGGCGGACATCGCCCGGGGGACTCGTGGCCGCCCTCGAGCCGGTCATGCACTCCGTCGACGGCGCATGGGTCGGTTGGCCCGGCCAGGCGGATCTCGAACTCGAGCCGTTCGAAGCCGGTGGCCTCCGCCTGATCCCCGTCGCGCTGAGCGAGGAGGAGGTCGAGGAGTACTACGAGGGCTTCGCCAACGACACGATCTGGCCGCTGTACCACGACGTGATCGCCCCACCGCAGTACCACCGGGAATGGTGGGAGGCGTACGTCACGGTCAACCGCCGCTTCGCCGAGGCTGCGGCTTCGGCGGTGGCACAGGGCGGCACGGTCTGGGTGCACGACTACCAGCTGCAGCTCGTGCCCGAGATGGTGCGCGCTCTGCGCCCCGATGTCACGATCGGCTACTTCCACCACATCCCGTTCCCCGCACACGGCCTGTACGCGCAGCTGCCCTGGCGCGATCAGGTGCTGCGCGGACTGCTCGGTGCGGACGTGATCGGCTTCCAGCGCACGCAGGACGCCAGCTACTTCCTCGCCGCGGTCCGCCGCCGGCTGCGCCACGAGGTGAAGGGATCGAACGTCACGGTTCCGGAGGAGGACGGCACGCGCACGGTCCTGGCCAAGGCGTTCCCGATCTCGATCGACACGGTGCCGTACATCGAACTCGCCGCGCGCCCCGACATCCAGGCGCGGGCGGCCGAGATCCGCGAGAGCCTGGGCAATCCCAAGAAGATCCTCCTCGGCGTCGACCGGCTGGACTACACCAAGGGCATCCGGCACCGCATCAAGGCATACGCGGAGCTGGTCGCGCAGGGCACGCTGAACGTCGAGGACGTGACGTTCGTGCAGGTGGCGAGCCCCAGCCGCGAGCGCGTCGACTCCTACGTCCAGCTGCGCGACGAGATCGAGCTCTCGGTCGGCCGGCTCAACGGCGACTACGACACGATGGGCCATACCGCCATCCGCTATCTGCACCAGGGCTTCCCGAGGGAGGAGATGGTGGCGCTGTATCTCGCGGCCGACGTCATGCTCGTGACGGCCCTCCGCGACGGCATGAACCTCGTGGCGAAGGAGTACGTCGCAACCAGACGCGACAACCGCGGCGTCCTCGTGCTCAGCGAGTTCACCGGGGCCGCGGACGAGCTCCGCCAGGCCGTGCGCGTCAATCCGCACGACATCGAAGGGCTCAAGGACGCCATCATGACGGCCGTCCAGATGCCGTCTGCCGAGCAGGGACGGCGCATGCGCGCCCTGCGCAAGCGCGTGCTCGAGCACGACGTCAACGCGTGGTCATCGTCGTTCCTCTCCGCTCTGCGGGCCGCGCAGAACAAGCCGACCTCGTCGTCGTGAGAGGCTGGGAAATGCCCGCCTGCCTGAAGGAGACACCGCAGTGACCCGCACCTGGACGCCTGGAACCGCCGACGACGCACTGACCGCGATCGCCACCACGCCGCGGCTCGTGATCGCGCTCGACTTCGACGGTGTGGCCTCGCCGCTTGTTCCGGAACCGATGGCGGCCAGGGCGCTCCCCGCGGTCAAGGAGCAGATCGCACGGCTCGTCGCGCTTCCCGACACGCTCGTCGCCTTTGTCTCCGGTCGCAGCATGCACGATCTGCGCATCATCACGGAGCACGAGGACGACTCGACGGTCGCGCTCGCCGGATCGCACGGCGCGCAGTACTGGTTCCCCGGCACGGGAGAGGCCGCTGCCACGGGCGAGGCCACTCAGGACGGAGCACGTGAAGAGCTCTGGGAAGCGGCCAAGCCGATCATCGCGCGCTACGAGGGAGCCGAGTTCGAGCCCAAGACGTTCGGTATGGGTGTGCACACCCGCCGGGCCACGCCCGAGGTCGAAGCCGCCGTGTTCGCGGAGATCGACGCCCTCGTCGCCGAGCGCTTCCCGCACTGGCGTCGACGCTCGGGCCACCGCGTGCTGGAGTTCTCCTCGCGCACCGAGGGCAAGGACGCCGCGATGGGTGTTCTGCGCGAGCACTTCGACGCCACTGGCATCCTGTTCGCCGGCGACGACGTGACCGACGAGGACGCCCTGCGGGTGCTGCAGGACGGCGACCTCGGCGTCCGCGTCGGACCGGGGGAGTCGGCGGCGACGCTGCGCGTGCAGAGCCCGCAGGAGATCGCCGAACTTCTCGCGCAGGTGGCGACGGAGCGGGCCGCCGGACGGGAATAGACTGCCGTCATGGCCTCGCAGGAACCCACGGACGCGTCCGTCGACATCAAGCCCCGCAGCCGCGTCGTCACGGACGGGATCGAAGCCACCACCTCGCGAGGCATGCTCCGCGCGGTCGGCATGGGCGATGCGGATTGGGAGAAGCCCCAGATCGGGATCGCCTCGAGCTGGAACGAGATCACTCCCTGCAACCTGAGCCTGGATCGCCTGGCACAGGGAGCCAAGGAGGGTGTGCACTCCGGTGGCGGCTACCCGCTGCAGTTCGGCACCATCTCCGTCTCCGACGGCATCTCGATGGGGCACGAGGGCATGCACTTCTCGCTGGTCTCGCGCGAGGTGATCGCGGATTCGGTCGAGACCGTCATCATGGCGGAGCGGTTGGACGGCACGGTCCTGCTGGCCGGCTGCGACAAGTCGATCCCGGGGATGCTCATGGCCAGCGCCCGGCTCGGACTCTCCAGCGTGTTCCTCTACGCCGGCTCGATCGCCCCCGGCTGGGTGAAGCTGTCGGACGGCACCGAGAAGGACATCACGATCATCGACTCGTTCGAGGGCGTCGGCGCCTGCCGCGCAGGAAGGATGAGCGAAGAGGACCTCAAGCGCATCGAGTGCGCCTTCGCTCCTGGTGAAGGCGCGTGCGGCGGCATGTACACGGCGAACACCATGGCGTCCGTCGCCGAAGCGCTGGGGCTCAGCCTGCCCGGCTCCGCGGCACCGCCATCCGCGGATCGCCGACGCGACCAGTTCGCGCACCGCTCGGGCGAGGCCGTGGTGAACCTGCTGCGTCAGGGGATCACCACGAAGGACATCCTCACGAAGGAATCGTTCGAGAACGCGATCGCGCTCGCGATGGCGCTCGGCGGTTCGACCAACGTCGTGCTGCACCTGCTCGCGATCGCCCGCGAAGCCCAGATCGACCTGGATCTGCACGACTTCAACCGGATCGGCGATCGGACGCCGCACATCGCCGACATGAAGCCGTTCGGCAAGTACGTCATGAACGACGTCGATCGCCAGGGCGGCATCCCAGTCATCATGAAGGCGATGCTCGACGAAGGACTCCTGCACGGCGACGCGCTGACGGTCACCGGAAAAACCGTCGCCGAGAACCTGCGCGACCTCGATCCCGACCCGATCGACGGCGAGGTCATCCACACGTTCGACAACCCGATCCACGCCTCAGGCGGCATCACGATCCTGCACGGCTCGATGGCACCGGAGGGCGCCGTCGTGAAGTCCGCCGGCTTCGACGCCGACGTGTTCCAGGGCCCCGCGCGCGTGTTCGAGCGCGAACGCGCTGCGATGGACGCCCTCGCCGAGGGCACGATCCAGGCGGGCGATGTGGTGGTCATTCGGTACGAGGGGCCCAAGGGCGGACCGGGGATGCGCGAGATGCTCGCGATCACCGGAGCCATCAAGGGCGCTGGGCTCGGAAAAGATGTACTACTCTTGACGGACGGACGATTCTCAGGCGGCACAACCGGCCTGTGCATCGGCCACATAGCACCCGAAGCGGTGGACGCAGGTCCTATCGCCTTCGTGCGCGATGGTGATCTGATACGGGTCGATATCGCAGCTCGTTCTCTCGACCTACTCGTCGACGAAGCGGAGCTCGCCTCCCGCCGCTCTGGCTGGGAGCCGCTTCCCCCGCGCTATACCCGTGGCGTTCTTGCCAAGTACGCAGCCCTCGTGCGCTCCGCAGCCGAGGGAGCGACGACCGGTTGAGTCCCTGGCCGCCCGAGGCCCGTCCGCCTCACATCGACGTCGCTGATCAGATCCGAGGAAACAAACATGACTGCTGATTCCGTGTCCGCCGTGCCACGGCCACCGGCCCGACAGGCCGCCGCCCCCGAACTCACCGGTGCTCAGGCCGTCGTCCGATCGCTCGAACTGCTCGGGGTTACCGACGTGTTCGGCATCCCCGGCGGCGCGATCATGGAGGTGTACGACCCGCTGCTCGACTCGACCGAGCTGCGTCACATCCTCGTGCGCCACGAGCAGGGCGGCGGACACGCTGCCGAGGGCTACGCCGCGGCGTCGAACAAGGTCGGCGTCACGATCGCGACCTCCGGACCCGGCGCGACCAACCTCGTCACCGCGATCGCGGACGCGTACATGGACTCGGTACCGATCGTGGCGATCACGGGACAGGTGTTCTCCACGCTGATGGGCACGGACGCGTTCCAGGAGGCCGACATCGTCGGCATCACGATGCCGGTCACGAAGCACTCGATCCTCGTCAAGGAGGTCAGCGAGATCCCCGCCGCCATCGCCGCGGCCTTCGAGATCGCCTCGACGGGGCGCCCCGGCCCCGTCCTCGTGGACATCACGAAGGATGCTCAGCAGGCGAAGGCTCCCTTCATCTGGCCCCCGAAGATCGACCTCCCCGGCTATCGGCCGGTGACGAAGGCGCACGGCAAGCAGATCCAGGCGGCGGCGACGCTGCTCTCCGAAGCCAAGAAGCCCGTGCTCTACGTCGGCGGCGGTGTGATCCGAGGCCGCGCATCGGCCGAGCTCAAGAGCCTCGCCGAGACCACCGGCGCACCGGTCGTCACGACCCTGATGGCCCGCGGCGCGTTCCCGGATTCGCACCCGCAGCACCTCGGCATGCCGGGGATGCACGGCACGGTTCCCGCCGTGCTCGCGCTGCAGGAGTCCGACCTGATCCTCGCGCTCGGCGCGCGCTTCGACGACCGCGTGACCGGCAAAGCCGCGCTGTTCGCGCCGAACGCGAAGGTCGTCCACGTCGACATCGACCCGGCTGAGATCTCCAAGATCCGCACGGCCGACGTGCCGATCGTCGGCGACGTGCGCGACGTCCTGGTCGACCTCGAGACCGCGTTCCGCAGCACGATGGGCGCCGCCAAGCCCGACACCGACGAGTGGTGGTCGTACCTCGACGGACTGCGCGACGAGTTCCCGCTCGGCTTCCAGCCCACCACCGACGGGCTGCTGTCGCCGCAGCACGTGATCCAGCGGATCGGCGAGCTCACCGGCCCCGAGGCCGTGTACGCGGCCGGCGTCGGCCAGCACCAGATGTGGGCCGCGCAGTTCATCAAATACGAGCGCCCCAACTCGTGGCTGAACTCGGGTGGCGCCGGAACCATGGGCTACTCGGTGCCCGCGGCCATGGGCGCCAAGGTCGCGGAGCCGCATCGCGTGGTCTGGTCGATCGACGGCGACGGATGCTTCCAGATGACCAATCAGGAGCTGGCCACCTGTGCGATCAACAACATCCCGATCAAGGTCGCGATCATCAACAACTCCTCGCTCGGCATGGTGCGCCAGTGGCAGACGCTGTTCTACGACGGCCGTCACTCCAACACCGACCTGAACACCGGCCACGGCACCATCCGCATCCCCGATTTCGTCAAGCTCGCCGAGGCCTACGGATGCCTCGGGATCCGGGTCGAGAAGGAAGAGGATGTGGATGCCGCGATCAAGCTGGCCCTGGAGACCAACGACCGGCCGGTCGTGATCGATTTCGTCGTGTCGGCCGATGCGATGGTGTGGCCGATGGTGCCGCAGGGCGTGAGCAACAGCTACGTCCAGTACGCCATCGACCACGCGCCGTCGTTCGAAGAGGAGATGTGAGCCCATGTCCACTCACGTTCTGAGCCTGCTGGTGGAAGACACCCCCGGCCTGCTGACGCGCGTCGCCGGGCTCTTCGCCCGCCGCGGCTTCAACATCGAATCCCTCGCCGTCGGTGTGACCGAGGTGCCTGGTATCTCGCGCATCACCGTCGTCGTGGACGTCGACCAGCTGCCGCTCGAGCAGGTGACCAAGCAGCTGAACAAGCTCATCAACGTCATCAAGATCGTCGAGCTCGACTTCGCGACCTCCGTGCAGCGGCACCACGTGCTGGTGAAGGTGCGCACGGACAACGCCACGCGATCGAACGTGATCGAGATCGTCAACCTGTTCCGTGCCTCCGTCGTCGATTACGCCGCCGACGCCGTGGTGATCGAGGTCACCGGCGACAAGGGCAAGATCGACGCGATCCTGCGCGCTCTGGAGCCCTTCGGGATCAAGGAGCTCTCGCAGTCCGGCCTGCTCGCCATCGGGCGAGGCGGCAAGAGCATCACCGAGCGCGTCCTGCGCGGCTGACACCAAACCAGACCACCACCAAGGAGAAACACAAGTGAGTACTGAGATCTTCTACGACGCCGACGCCGACCTGTCGCTCATCCAGGGCAAGAAGGTCGCGATCGTGGGCTACGGCTCGCAGGGCCACGCCCACGCGATGAACCTGCGCGACTCGGGCGTCGAGGTCGCGATCGCCCTGAAGGACGGCTCGAAGTCCATCGCCAAGGCGGAGGAGGCCGGCTTCCCGGTCAAGAACGTCGCCGACGCGACGGCGTGGGCCGACCTGATCATGATCCTCGCGCCGGACCAGCACCAGCGCACGATCTACTCGGAGTCGATCGCGCCGAACCTGGCCGCAGGCAAGACCCTCGCCTTCGCGCACGGGTTCAACATCCGCTTCGGCTACATCGACGCGCCTGAGGGCGTCGACGTCATCCTGATCGCGCCGAAGGCACCTGGCCACACCGTGCGTCGCGAGTTCGTCGCCGGCCGCGGCATCCCGGACATCATCGCCGTCGAGCGCGACGCGTCCGGCCAGGCCTGGAACGTCGCACTCTCGTACGCGAAGGCGATCGGCGGAACCCGCGCCGGCGTCATCAAGACCACCTTCACGGAGGAGACCGAGACCGACCTGTTCGGTGAGCAGGCCGTGCTCTGCGGTGGCATGAGCCACCTCGTGCAGGCGGGCTTCGAGACGCTGGTCGAGGCGGGCTACCAGCCGCAGATCGCGTACTTCGAGGTGCTGCACGAGCTCAAGCTCATCGTCGACCTGATGTGGGAGGGCGGCATCGCCAAGCAGCGCTGGTCGATCTCCGACACCGCCGAGTTCGGCGACTACGTCTCCGGTCCGCGCGTCATCGACGCTCGCGTCAAGGAGAACATGAAGGGTGTGCTCGCCGACATCCAGTCCGGTGCCTTCGCGAAGCGCTTCATCGAGGACCAGGACAACGGCGGAGCGGAGTTCCTCGAACTGCGCGCCAAGGAGCAGGAGCACCCGATCGAGGTCACCGGCCGCGAGCTGCGTTCGCTCTTCTCGTGGAAGCAGACCGACGAGGACTACACCGAGGGTTCGGCCGCGCGCTGATCCGCTCGAACGATGAAAGAACGGGCGTCCCTCACGGGGCGCCCGTTCTTTCATCTCGTCCGGGAGGCGCTCAGCGCGTCAGCTCCTCCAGGATCTCCACGACGTGACGGTACGGCCTGCCGGTCGCACGGCTCATGCCGATCTCGCACGTCCGGTTCGCGGATACGAAGGCGTCGAAGCCGCCGTTCGCAGTCTCGGCCGCCGCGATCTCCGCCGACTCGACGGCAGTCGCGCTGGCGGTGAGCTCGGGATGCAACATCCCGCGGTCTCCCGCGAACGCGCAGCATCCCCAGCCGTCCGGGACGTACACCTGGTCGGCGACGGCCGCGGCGATCGCGGTGAGCGCGCCGGTCGCACCGAGGGCCGTCGTGGAGCAGGTCGGGTGCACGGCGATCCGGTCCAGCTTCTCCGAAACCGTGAGGCGGGGGAGCACCTCTCTGGCGATGTAGGTGGTCGCGTCCTCGATCACGAGTCCGGCGTACTCCGGTCGTTCGGCCACGGATTTCGCGAGCATCACGTGCAGGCCTTCGGTGCACGAGGCCGCGTCGCACACGATCGGGAGGTCTCCGTGCCGGCTGGCCTCCCAGAGCGACGCCAGCACGCGGTCGGTCATGCGGTCGTAGCCGGTGAGATGCCCCTTCGACTTCCACGGCGTTCCGCAGCACAACCCGCCGGCGTCGTCGGGGATGACGACCGGGATGCCCGCCCGATCCAGCAGCGCCATCACCGCATCGCGTGACCCCTCGCCGTGCTCCTCGGGGCCGAACATCGTCCCGATGCACGCGCCGAAGAACACGGCCTGCGCGTCCGCGGGGGAGGCGGGCCGCGGCGGACGCGAACCGCCACGGGGGAGGCCGGCGTCATACAGCGGCACGGTGTCAGCGCCGAGCACGGCGCGGCCGAGTCTGGTCACGGCGGTCACGAGCGGAGCGGGCACGGCATCGGCGACGGTCAGCGCGACGCCGCCGACCCTGGTGACCGCGCCCCAGTTCTTCGCCGCGACATCCCACACGCCGTCCTCGAGTCTGGCGGCTTCCTCCGCGCGAAGGCGGCGCACGAGATCACCGGTGTTGATGTCGACGGGGCACGCGACGCCGCACATGCCGTCGACCGCACAGGTCTGCACGCCCTCGTAGTCGTAGTCGGCGCGAAGCTCCTCCAACAGCGCCGTGTCGCCCTGCTCCTCGGCCCAGGCCATGTCGCGGCGCAGGACGATCCGCTGACGCGGTGTCAGCGTGATGTCCTTGCTCGGACACGTGGGCTCGCAGTAGCCGCACTCGACGCAGCGATCCACCTCGCTTTCGACCGTCGGGACGCGCTTGAGGTCGTGGAGGTACGAGTCCGGGTCGTCCGAGAGGACGACTCCGGGGTTGAGGATCCCCGCCGGGTCCACCAGCCGCTTGATCTCCCACATCATGTCGGTGAGGAAATCGCCGTATTGGCGTCGCACGAACGGAGCCATGATCCGCCCCGTCCCGTGCTCGGCCTTCAGCGAGCCGCCCTGTCCCAGCACGAGGTCGACGAGGTCCGCGGTGAATCGGCGGTACCGGGCGAGGCTGTCCGCATCGTCGAAGCGCTCGTTCAGAAGGAAGTGCACGTTGCCGTCCTTCGCGTGACCGAAGATCACCGAGCCGTCGTAGTCGTGCTCGGCGAAGAGCTCGATGAGGCGCTCGCATGTGACGAGAAGACGGTCGACCGGCACGACGATGTCCTCGAGCAGTGCGGTCGTGCCGGACGGACGCGCCCCGGCGACGGCCGTGTAGAGGCCCTTGCGGACGTGCCACAGCGATGCGCGCTCGGCGGCATCCGTCGTGAGCTTCGGTGCGACCGCCAGGGGGAGTGTCTCGAAACGGGCGATGGCCGCCGCGGAGGCCTCTGCGAGCTCGTCGCTGTCCGCGGCGTGCACCTCGACGAGCAGGGCCGCGTGCGCGTCGACGGCGATCTCGGAGATGGAAGCAGGGACATCGCTGAGCCCCTGTGCGACGCGCAGTGACGCGGCATCCAGCAGTTCGACCGTCGCCAGCCCCTGATCGACCAGGCCGGGCAGTGCTGCCATCGCATCGGCGAGCGTGGTGAACACGAGCAGCCCCGTGGCGATCTGCGGGCGGATCTCGATCGTGCGGAAGCGCGCCTCGGCGACGAAGGCGAGCGTCCCCTCCGAGCCGATCACGAGATGCTCGAGGATCTTCACGGGGTCTTCGAAGTCGAGCAGCGAGTTCAGCCCGTATCCCATGGTGTTCTTCATCGAGAACTGCTGACGCACGAACGCCACGGCATCCGGCGACGAGAGCAGGCGCTCGCGGAGCGCGAGCAGACCGTCGGCGAGATCCGGTTCGGCGGCGCGCAGGCGCTCGTCGGCATCCGCGGCCGCAGTGTCCAGGATCGTCCCGCCGGGGAGGACCAGCACGAGCGAATCGATCGTCCGGTACGAATTCTCCGTGATACCGCATGCCATGCCGCTGGAGTTGTTCGCGACGACGCCGCCGATCGTGCAGGCGATCTCGCTGGCCGGGTCAGGACCGAGCTTGCGGCCGAAGCGGGCCAGTCGCGTGTTCACCTGCCGGACCGTCGCGCCTGGTCCGACGCGGACGAGCGCACCGTCGTCCTCGATCGTGATGCCGCGGAAGGCCGAGCGCGTGTCGACGAGGATGTCGCCGGTCACGCCCTGGCCGGACAGGCTGGTTCCTCCGGATCGGAAGGTCAGCGAGCGTCCGGCCGCCCGGACGGCGGCGAAGGCGCGTGCGATGCCCTCGGCATCCTGCGGCGCCAGCACCGCATCCGGCACGAGCAGATAGTGCGATGCGTCGTGCGCACGGGCGAAGCGATCGATCGATCGCGAGGTCACCCTTGTGTCCGCCCCGAGCAGATCTGCGTCGAGGGGATGGGCGAGTGTCGTGGACACGGAAGCTCCTTCGCATCAGATTGTCAGACAAGTGTACCGACTGTCACGCGGTTGCGTTAAGCTGGCCGGCATGTCGAACGATCGCGGATCCGTGCTGGAGGTGGTCGGCGTCGTCGACGCCGTCACCCAGCGTCTTCGCACCAGGATCCTCGGTGGCGAACTCCGTCCCGGCACCGCGATCACCGAGGCGAGAGTGTCTCAGGAGTACGCGGTCGCACGACCGAGCGCGAAGGCGGCGATCGAGCAGCTCGTCGCCGCCGGACTCCTGGTCCGCACGGCGCACCGCAGCGCGCGGGTCGTCGCGATCGACGCGGACGTCGTGCGAGACGTCTATCGGGCGCGCACGAGGCTGGAGAGCGCTGCCCTGCGCGAACTGGCGCAGGAGCGCCGAGTGCCGCGCGCGGCGACCGAGGCCAACGACGAGATCCTCGCGATGCCGGCCGGACCCGATCCCGCGACGGTCGATCCCGACCTGCGCTTCCACCGGGCGCTGATCCAGGCGCTGCAGAGCGAGCGCACGTCGCGGATGTATGCGAGCGTCCTCGACGAGGTGCGACTGTGCATGGCGCAGGTGCAGGGAAGGCGGCTGCTGGATGCCGCGGTCATCGCGGCGCAGCATCAGGCCATGCTGGCCGCCGTCGCCGCGGGAGACGGCGAACGGGCGGCGAGACTGCTGACCGAACACCTCGCCGCGGCCGAGGAACGCCTCGTCGAGGCGCTCGGCTGACCGGTCATGGTATCCGGGCTACTCCTGCTCGGCCGGAGCTTCCTCGACCGTGATCGGCGGCTCGACGTCGTCGGCCCACACCGGAGCGGGCAGGAGCGTGTCCACCTGTCCGCCCTGGATCGCGCGGAGCGCTTCCGTGATCTCGTCGGCGTTCTCCGGAACCGGCAGTCCGCACGTCTCGAGTTCGGATTCGAACCTCAGCGTCAGGCGGATCTTGCCCGCCTCCACGGCCTCGGCGGTCGTGCCGGAGATGATCTCGCTGCCCGTCTGGATGTCGGAGACCTCGTCGCACACGTGGTAGACCTGGCCTCCGTCGACCCAGAAGACCTCGTCCTTCCCCAGCAACTGGATCACGGCGGACTGGTCGGCCGTGTACTGCTCGACGGACGGCGGGTCGAAGTCGATGCCGAACACGACGGCGATCACGGCGAGCGCGATGCCGATGATCCCCGCCGTCGCCTTCTGCCCCTTGTCCATGTCCTTGTTGAGGAAGATGAGGATGATCAGCGGCACGAAGGCGATGATCGCGATGATCACGCCGAGCTGGTTCTGCACGAAGAACTTCACCGTGTCGGACTTCTTCGCCGGATCGAGGCGATTCGCCTTCTTCCATAGCAGCGACCCGCCGATCGACAGGACCGCGATGACGACGAGCAGCACGATGAGGGTGATGAACGCCCACTGCGGGAACGTGGCCGTTACGCCCTGCTCCTCGAGCAGTCCTGTGTCGGGGTCGCGCACGAGTGCGCCGTCCTCGCCGACGTAGACGCGCTGCCGCAGCAGCCAGAATATGCTGACGGCCTCGGTCACGATCGCGAGCAGCCAGAGGGCGAGGGCGATCCACCGCAGCGTCATGGACTGCTTCTTGGCTGCGGGCGTCGGCGTCCATCCGGTGCCCGCCGCCGCGGTCTTCTCATTGATCGAATCGCTGTCGTGTTCGGCCACGGTGTTCCCCTCATCGGATGCTGGCCCCGAGCCTACTGGGACCGCTCACGGCATCGCTACGCTGGAGACATGACATCGGATCCGGACGACGCACTCTCCTGGGAGGGAGACGAGGACCGTCCAGCGCACAAGCCGTCCCTGCCGCAGGGCTGGAACGCGGTCGGCAGGGGAAGCGAGCAGGTCGCGACCGAAGGGGAGCTGTCCTCGTCGGCCGCGGCGACCGCCGAGGCCGCGCCCGACGAAGCCGACCAGGCGGAGGCCGCCTCGATGAGTCCGGCGATGCTGCTGTTCGTCGGCGTCTTCGGCGGCATCTACCTGCTCTACGCCGTCGGTTGGTTCATCGGCGGACTCAACCTGAAGCCGCTGGCGAACCTGATCGTCGCGGATGCGATGTACGTGCCCTGGTTCGTCCTCGCCGTCGCGGCGCCGGCGCTGTGGATGCTCACCGTCTGGGTGCTGACCCGTGGTGCGCAGGCATGGATCAGGGTCCTGCTCCTCCTCGCGGGAGCCGTGCTGCTCGTCCCCTGGCCGTTCGTGATGGTGGGAGCCGTCGGATCATGACAGAGAACACCGTCGAACAGGCATCCTTCCGCCCGACGCCCGGATGGCTCGCCGCGCTCGTCGTCGGCGTCAGCGGGTTGTTCTACGCCTACGCGATCTGGAACGCGATCGCGCACATCATCGCGATGTCCCAGCCGGACGGACTCACTGTCACGGGCTGGATCACACTGGTGTTCGGCGCGATCTTCCCCGCCATCGTGTTCGCCCTCGCCTGGGTGTTCGGACGTCGACGCAACGTCGGAGAACTGGCCCTGGTGATGCTCACCGGGCTCGCCGTCGTCGCCGTGTTCTGGCTGAGCCTGGTCGGCTACAGCATCCTCAACATGGAGACTCTGGTCGTCCTTCCCTGACGCGTCACACGGCACGGGGGAGTCTTTCGCCTCCGGTACAGTGGAACCGATTGCGCCCCGATGGCGTGCGGCGCATCGATCCCACCCGCGTTGTGACGCTCACACTGAAGGATCCACTGTGCCGAAGCCCGTCGTGCTCATCGCCGAAGTCCTCTCGCCCGCCACGATCGAGGCCCTCGGCCCCGACTTCGACGTCCGCAC
The DNA here is from genome assembly GCF_025836995.1 of Microbacterium sp. M28. Classification (NCBI taxonomy): domain Bacteria; kingdom Bacillati; phylum Actinomycetota; class Actinomycetes; order Micrococcales; family Microbacteriaceae; genus Microbacterium; species Microbacterium triticisoli. Next base: position 1,367,505 of record NZ_CP107546.1, read on the forward strand.
CGTGGACGGCACGGATCGAGAGGCGCTGTTCTCGGCGCTGGCGGACGCGGATGCCGTGCTGATCCGGTCGGCGACGAAGATCGACGAAGAGGCGCTCGGCCACGCGCCCAAGCTGAAGGTCGTCGCACGCGCCGGCGTCGGGCTGGACAACGTCGACATCAAGGCGGCGACCGCCGCGGGTGTCATGGTCGTCAACGCACCGACGTCGAACATCATCTCCGCCGCTGAGCTGACGTGCGCGCACATCCTGAGCCTGGCTCGCCACGTGCCGGCGGCGAACGCCTCGCTCGCAGCGGGGGAGTGGAAGCGCAGCGCCTACACCGGAACCGAGCTGTTCGAGAAGACGCTCGGTGTCATCGGCCTGGGCCGCATCGGCGCGCTCGTCGCCGCCCGCATGCAGGGCTTCGGCATGAAGGTCGTCGCGTACGACCCTTACGTGACCAGCACCCGCGCCCAGCAGCTCGGTGTCGAGCTGCGCACGCTCGACGAACTCGTCGCGGAGAGCGACTTCATCACGATCCACATGCCGAAGACGCCGGAGACGACCGGCATGATCAGCACCGAGCAGTTCGCCGCGATGAAGAAGACCGGCTACGTCATCAACGTCGCCCGCGGCGGCCTGATCGACGAGGAGGCGCTGCACACGGCGCTCGTCGCGGGTGAGATCGCCGGTGCCGGACTCGACGTGTTCACCTCCGAGCCGCCGGCCGAGGGCGGTTCCGCCCGTGCGCTGCTGGATCTGCCGAACGTCGTCGTCACGCCGCACCTCGGGGCCTCGACCGACGAGGCTCAGGAGAAGGCGGGCATCTCCGTCGCACGCTCGGTCAAGCTCGCCCTCGAGGGGGACCTGGTTCCGGATGCGGTGAACGTCGCCGGCGGGATCATCGACCCGTTCGTGCGCCCCGGTATCGATCTCGTCGAGAAGCTCGGCCAGGTGTTCAGCGGGCTCGCGGGCTCGGCGCTGACCAGCCTCGACATCGAGGTCCGCGGCGAGCTCGCCGATTACGACGTCAGCGTCTACCGGCTCGCAGCGCTCAAGGGCATCCTGTCCAACGTGGTCAGCGAGAACGTGTCGTACGTGAACGCGCCGCTGTTCGCCGAGCAGCGCGGTATCGAGGCTCGACTGATCGTCGAGAAGGAGAGCCCCGAGTACCGCAACCTCACCACGTTGCGCGGTGCGCTGGCCGACGGCACGGTGCTCACGGTCGCCGGCACGCTGGCCGGCACGCGAATGGTGCAGAAGATCGTCGGTGTGAACGGCTACGACATCGAGGTCCCGCTGGAGCAGCACCACATCGTGATGCTCTACACCGACCGTCCTGGCATCGTGGCGGTGTACGGACAGAAGTTCGGCGACGCGGGCATCAACATCGCCGGCATGCAGATCGCGCGTCGCGAGGCCGGCGGCCAGGCGCTGTCGATCCTCACCGTGGATTCGCGGGTGCCGGAGGAGTTGCTGGCCGAGGTCGGCGCCGACATCGACGCGTCGGTCATCCGCCAGATCGAGATCACCGAGGACTGATCGAGCGAGTCCTGAGCGCCGCTACTGCGCGGCGCGGAGGACGAGCGCGATCAGCGCCTGCAGCTCTGGGCCGTGCGGCACGAGCCGCGCGGGTCCGTGCACGTCGAGCGAGTTGTTGAAGTAGAGCCCGTCGCTCACCAGCATCACGAGGTCGAGCGCCGTCTCGTCGCGCACGTGCGGGCGGATCGCCTCCGCCCACCGCCGACGCACCTCCCGCAGGGCATCGGATGCCGCGGCGTCGCCGCCCTGCGCGAGGCGTGAGGCGGCGATCAGCGCGCGGTCGAGGGCGTCGTCCTCCATGACCGAGGTGCGCACGTAGTAGGCGACGGGACCCTCGGGCGCCTCGGCCATGCGCTCGAGGTCGAGGTCGGTCAGGCGAGCCAGCCGTTCGAGCAGACCCGCGGCCAGGTCGTCCTTCGATCCGAAGTGATAGAGCAGGCCGCCTTTGGAGACCCCGGCGGCCTTCGCCGTCGCTTCCAGCGTGGCGGTGCGTTCGCCGTCCTCGATGAGGATGGCCTCGAAGGCGTCGAGGACGCGTTCGCGTGCGAGGGGAGGACGGGGCATCGGGGCACCTCTGCTCAGGCTCTGATCAGCTCGGATTCTGTTACTATACCAGCCGGACGGTTTAGTAATGTGCTGAGAGTTCAGAGGTGGAAGATGACCGCGTCGATCCCGACGACAGACGTGACGCTGGAGGAGCCCCGCGCCGGTGCGCGCGGATGGTGGGCGCTCATCGTGCTCATGCTCCCCGTGCTGCTGGTGTCGGTGGACAACACCGTGCTCAGCTTCGCGCTGCCCGAGATCGCGATCGCCCTCGCGCCTTCCGGCGCCGAGCAGCTGTGGATCATCGACGTCTATCCGCTCGTGCTCGCGGGACTGCTCGTGACGATGGGTGCTCTCGGCGACCGATTCGGGCGTCGACGGATGCTGCTGATCGGGGCCACCGGCTTCGCCGCCGTCTCGGTGCTCGCCGCCTTCGCCCCCACCGCAGGGGCGCTCATCGCTGCCAGGGCCCTGCTCGGCTTCTTCGGCGCCATGCTCATGCCGTCGACGTTGTCGCTGCTGCGGTCGATCTTCCGCAACCGCGACCAGCGGCGCTTCGCAATCGCGGTGTGGGCATCGGCGTTCTCGGCCGGTTCGGCCCTCGGGCCGATCGTCGGTGGCTTCCTGCTCGAGCACTTCGCCTGGGGATCTGTCTTCCTCATCGCGGTTCCGGTGCTGATCCCGTTGCTGATCGCGGCTCCGCTGCTGGTGCCGGAGAGCCGTGACCCGAATCCCGGGCGGATCGACCCGATCAGCATCGCGCTGTCCATGGCGACCATGATCCCGATCGTCTATTCGATCAAGTCGCTCGCGGTGGACGGCCCGACGTGGAGCGCAGGTGCGTGGGCGGTGCTCGGCATCGTGATGGGAGTCCTGTTCGTGCGGCGCCAGCTGCGCAGCAAGACGCCGATGCTCGACATGCAGCTGTTCCGCCGCGGATCGTTCTCGGGCGCGATCCTGGTGAACCTGCTCAGCGTCGTGGCGCTGGTCGGCTTCCTCTACTTCGTCTCGCAGCATCTGCAGCTCGTGCTGGGGCTGTCCCCGATGCAGGCCGGCTTCGCGCTGGTGCCCGGCATGGCCGCGATGATCGTCGCGGGCCTCGCGGTCGTGCCGGTGTCGCGGCGCGTGCCGCCGCACGTCGTCGTCCCCGCGGCGCTGGTGTTCTCGGTCATCGGGTACCTCCTGGTCGCGTTCAGCTCGGCGGATCACGGCGTGCTGCCGCTCATCGTCGCGTTCGTCGTGCTCGGCATCGGCATCGGCGCCGCGGAGACGATCTCGAACGAGCTGATCCTCTCCAGCGCGCCGGCGGCCAAGGCGGGCGCTGCCAGCGCTGTTTCCGAGACCGCGTACGAACTCGGCGCGGTGCTCGGGACCGCGGTGCTCGGCGGGCTCATCACCGCGTTCTACCGCGGGTCGCTCGTGCTGCCTGACGGCATCCCGTCGGAGGCGGCGGACGCGGCGCGCGAGACGCTCGCGGGAGCGTACACCGAGGCACACCGGCTCCCGGCCGAGCTCGGTGATGCGCTGTGGGATGCCGCGGCATCCGCCTTCGGCTCCGGCGTGACCGTGACGTCTCTGATCGGTGCCGGTCTCGTGGTCGTCGCCGGTGTCATCGCGGCCGTCACACTGCGCACGACGCGTCGGCACTGACCAGTACGCTGGGAGCATCCCCGATGCAAGGAGTGTCATGTCGCGTGTCGTGAAGCTGGCCGTCATCCCCGGTGACGGCATCGGCCCCGAGGTCGTCGCAGAGGCGGAACGCGTCCTTGACGCAGCGACCGCGTCCAGTGACGTCGTCTTCGAGAAGACGCGCTTCTCACTCGGCGCCGCACGCTACCTGGAGACCGGTGACACGCTGACCGACGACGACCTGGCATCCATCGCCGCCCATGACGCCATCCTGCTCGGCGCCGTGGGCGGTCAGCCGGGCGATGCGCGGCTCAAGGACGCCAACATCGAGCGCGGCCTGTTGCTCAAGCTGCGCTTCACGCTCGACCACTACGTGAATCTGCGACCGTCGAAGCTCTACGCCGGCGCCCCCGGACCACTCGCCGAACCGGGGGAGATCGACTTCGTCGTCGTCCGCGAGGGCACCGAAGGGCCGTACGTGGGCAACGGCGGCTCCATCCGCACCGGAACGCCGCACGAGATCGCGAACGAGACCAGCGTCAACACGGCGTTCGGCGTCGAGCGCGTCGTGCGATACGCGTTCAAGCTCGCCGAGCGCCGGAGCCGCAGGCTCACCCTCGTGCACAAGACGAACGTGCTCGTGCACGCCGGTGGCATCTGGCAGCGCGTCGTGAACCAGGTGGCGCAGGAGCACCCGGAAGTCGTCGTAGACTACCTGCACGTCGATGCGGCCACCATCTTCCTGGTCACGAACCCCGGTCGTTTCGACGTGATCGTCACCGACAACCTCTTCGGCGACATCCTCACTGATCTGGCCGGCGCCGTCACCGGTGGCATCGGCCTCGCCGCCTCGGGGAACATCAACCCCGCAGGAGACTTCCCGTCGATGTTCGAGCCCGTCCACGGGTCCGCTCCCGACATCGCGGGTCAGCAGAAGGCCGATCCCACTGCAGCGATCCTCTCGGTCGCGCTCCTGCTCGATCACCTCGGGCTGCGCGACGAGTCCGCGCGCATCAGCCGCGCGGTCGAGGAGGACATCGCCGCACGGACGGGATCGCGCACCACCAGCCAGACGGGCGACGCGATCATCGCACGGCTTCAGGCGTAGTCTGAGTGCACGCGAGCGCCCGCCGCACGAACGCAGGATGTGAACATGACACCGACCGAAACCGAACTCGCTCCGCTCGAGTTCTCCGTGACCCGCAACCTCGCCGCGAAGTCCGCAGCGCAGCGCGATGAACTTCTCCAGGAGCCGGGCTTCGGCACCGTCTTCACCGATCACATGGTCGACATCTGCTGGTCGGCCAAGGGCGGCTGGCATCGTCCGCGGGTCCAGCCGTACGGGCCGATCCCGCTGGACCCCGCCGCGGCGGTGCTGCATTACGGTCAGGAGATCTTCGAGGGCATCAAGGCCTATCGTCACGCGGACGGCTCGATCTGGACCTTCCGCCCGGAGAAGAACGCCGAGCGTCTTCGTCGCAGCGCACGCCGGATGGCGCTTCCGGAGCTGCCGACCGAGTACTTCCTGCAGTCGCTGCGCGAGCTGATCGCGGTCGACGGGGCCTGGGCGCCGTCGGGTGCGGATCAGAGTCTGTACCTGCGTCCGTTCGAGTTCGCCAAGGAGGCGTTCCTGGGTGTGCGTCCGGCGCAGAAGGTGGCGTACTACCTGATCGCCAGCCCGGCGGGTTCGTACTTCAAGGGCGGCGTCAAGCCGGTGCGCATCTGGCTGTCGGAGACGTACGCCCGCGCCGGCAAGGGCGGGACGGGTGCTGCCAAGACCGGCGGCAACTACGCCTCCAGCCTTCTGCCGCAGGCCGAGGCGTACGAGAAGGGCTGCGACCAGGTCGTGTTCCTCGACCAGGACGGCAATGTCGAAGAGCTCGGCGGCATGAACGTCGTCTTCGTCTACAGGGACGGCACCGTTGTGACCCCGCAGTCCGACAGCATCCTCGAGGGGATCACGCGCGACTCGATCCTGCAGCTCGCCGAGGATCGCGGCCACAAGGTCGAGCGTCGTGCCGTGTCGCTGCAGGAGTGGCGCGACGGCGTCGCCTCCGGCGACATCGTCGAGGTGTTCGCATGCGGCACCGCCGCGGTAGTGACACCCATCGGCTCGCTCGTCACCGCCGACTTCGAGGATGTCCAGCCCCAGGGCGAGCTCGCGCTGTCGCTGCGCGAAGAACTCACCGACATCCAGTACGGCCGCCGTGAGGACAAGCACGGCTGGCTGGTCCGATTGGACGCCTGACCCACCTCCTCGCCGCCGGGCCGGCATCCCCGCGATCCGTCGCGCCCCGCACCACCCGGCGAGACCTCTCGTGGTTTGCGAGCCCCCGTCGTATTTGCGCGAATACGACGGGTTTCGCAAATGCGGAGAGGTCTCGATGGGGGGAGGGGCGGCGACGAGGCGACGCCACGGACGCGATGGTCCTGAGTAGGCTGGTCGGGTGAAGATCGCTCGGTTCAGCCACAACGACGCCATCCGCTACGGCATCCTCGACGGGGGTGAGCTCGTCGTCCTGGCCGGTGACCCGATTTTCGCGGGGTACGAGACCACCGGCGAGCGTGTTCCGCTCGCGGACGCCGCTCTGCTCGCTCCGGTCATCCCGCGCTCGAAGGTCGTCTGCGTGGGCAAGAACTACCACGACCACGCCAAGGAGATGGGCGGCGAGGCACCGGAGGAGCCGTTGCTGTTCCTCAAGCCGAACACATCGGTGATCGGCCCTGGCGACACGATCGTCCGCCCGGTCGCGCTGTCGTCGCAGACCGACTTCGAGGGCGAGCTCGCGGTCGTCATCGGACGGATCGCGAAGAACGTCCCCGCCGATCGTGCGCACGAGTACGTCTTCGGCTACACCGTCGCCAACGACGTCACGGCGCGCGATCTGCAGCGCCGAGACGGTCAGTGGACTCGCGGCAAGGGCTTCGACACGTTCTGCCCGCTGGGTCCCGTGATCGAGACGGAGTTCGACGCGGATGCCGCGGTCATCGAGACCCGAGTCAATGGCGAAGTGCGCCAGCAGGCGCCCTTGACCGACATGATCCACTCGGTCGCCGACATCATCGCGTACGCCTCCGCCGTGTTCACCCTCCTTCCCGGTGATGTCATCCTCACGGGCACGCCCGCAGGTGTCGGACCGTTCGAGGCGGGCGACACGATCGAGATCGAGGTCGCGGGCATCGGCGTGCTGCGCAACCAGGCGCGCGACGCCGCACCCGCGGCATGACGCTGCTGACGGCGGCCGAGCAGGCGGCCGTCCAGCGCCGCACCGTCCTGATCCTGTCGGCCGGTCAGGTCCTCGGCGGCATCGCCTTCGGCGCAACGGTTTCGCTCGGCGCACTGCTCGCCGCGGACATCTCGGGCGATGACGCGCTGTCCGGCCTCGCCACGGCCTTCGTCACCCTGGGTGCTGCGCTGTGCGCGATCCCGCTCGCACGGCTGGCCGGACGCGTGGGACGCCGGCGCGCGCTGAGCCTCGGCAACCTGTTCGCGCTGGTCGGAATCGGGATCGTGATCCTCGCCGCCGCACTGCGGATCTTCCCGCTGCTGCTCGGCGGCATCCTGCTGATCGGTGCGGGCAACGCGGGCAACCTGCAGTCGCGATTCGCGGCCACCGACCTGGCCGCGCCGCAGCACCGCGGCAGGGACCTCTCGATCGTGGTGTGGGCCACGACGATCGGCGGTGTCGCCGGACCCCTGCTGCTCGGGCCGGGTGAGGTCGTCGGCCAGGCGATCGGGATGCCGCCGCAGACGGGGTCGTACCTGTTCTCGCTCATCGCCCAGACCGCCGCGCTCGTGCTGTACCTGGTGGCGCTGCGCCCTGATCCGCTGCTCGCGGCGCAACGACTCAGGACGGATGCCGCAGCCACCGCGTCCGCGGCGCAGATCCTGGATCGCCCCAAGGTCGCGCGATACGCGATCTTCGCGATCGCCGGATCGCACGTCGTCATGGCGTCGGTCATGGCGATGACTCCGATCCACCTGTCGCACATGGCGCACGCATCGCACGGCGGACACGCGACGAGCGCGGACGTCTCGCTGCTGGTCGGCGTGACCATCGCACTGCACGTCGCCGGCATGTACGCGCTCTCCCCGGTGTTCGGCATCCTCGCCGACCGCTGGGGCAGGCTCAGGGTCGTGCTCCTCGGACAGGCGCTGCTCGCGGCATCCCTGGTCTTCGCCATCTTCACCAATGATCAGGCCTGGGGCGTCATGACGGCCCTGATCCTGCTGGGACTCGGATGGAGCGCCGCGACGGTCGCCGGTGCCGCCCTGCTCACCGAAGCGTCGGCGCCGGAGCTGCGCACGCGCAGACAGGGCCGCAGCGACTCGCTGATGAGCCTGTCCGCCGCGGCCGGCGCGGTGCTGGCCGGAATCGTCCTGTCGAACTTCCAGTACGCGGGACTCGGCGTCGCCGCGTTCGCGCTCGTCATCGCCATCACGGCGCTGGCTCCGCTCGGGCGGATGCCGCGCAGCGACGTCCTCCGATGAAGGACTGGGGCGGAACAGGCGAGGCCTTCGCCGCGTCCTACGCCCAGCTCTGCCTCGGAACGGCCGATGCCCTGATCGCCGCACTCGGCACGCCCGACGGACGGTCGGTGCTCGACGTCGGCGCCGGCACCGGTGCTCTGGCGGCGCGGTTCGCCGGGGAGGGGTGGGCCGCCGCAGGCTGCGAACCGGAACCATCGATGCGCGCCGTGGCCGAGCGCGAGCACCCCGGCATCCCCGTCCGCGACGGAGCTCTGCCGGACCTGCCCTTCCGGGACGCCGCTTTCGATGCGGTGACGGCCAACTTCGTCCTGAATCACGTCGCGGACCCGCGGCGGTCGGCGGCGGAGCTGTCGCGGGTGAGTGCCGACGTGCTGGCGGCGACGATCTGGAGCCGTTCGCCGTCCTGGTTCTGGCTCGAGGTCTGCGAGGACGCCGCTCTGGTACCGGCCGAGGGGGCGCGGCTGCCCGCCGACAAGGACTTCGAGCGCACGGCTTCGGGCTTCGCCGCGATGCTGACGGATGCCGGGTGGCGCGATGTCCGCGTGGAGGAGCGGGCGTGGACGTGGCACGCGTCCCCTGACGCCCTGTGGGCATCGGCTGAGGGCGGGGTCGCGTCCGCGGGGGCCTTCTACACCGCACTCGCCTCGACCGATCGTGCGCGATTCCGCGCGGGCTTCGATGCCGTCTGCGAGCGGCGCATCGTCGGAGGGGCGATCCCGCTCGAACATGTCGCCGCGATCGCCGTGGGGCGGCGTCACCCGTCGTCCTAAGCTGTCGGCATGAGCGATGACGCAGCGCGGGACGATGCGGTTCCGAGCGACAAGTGGACGAAGGCCCACGCCGACCGCTACGACGTCGAGGGCGACCCGATGTTCGATCCTGAGCTGCTGGCGGTCACGACAGCTTTCCTCGCCGAACGCGCGGGGGATGGCCGAGCTCTGGAGTTCGCGATCGGAACCGGGCGCGTCGCGATCCCGTTGCAGGCGCGTGGGGTCGACGTCACGGGAATCGAGTACGCCGAGCCGATGGCCGAGCGTCTGCGCGAGAAGTCGAGCACCATTCCCGTCGTCATCGGCGACATGGCCACCACGAAGGTCGAGGGCGAGTTCTCGCTCGTCTATCTCGTGTTCAACACGATCGAGAACCTGTACACCCAGGATGCTCAGGTCGAGTGCTTCCGCAACGCCGCGAGGCATCTGGTGCCGGGCGGACGGTTCGTCGTCGAGGTCGAGGTCCCGGCCGTGCGACGCATGCCGCCGGGGAACGACGCCGCCGTCTTCGACGTCACCGCCGAGCACGTCGGACTCGACACCTACGACTTCGTCACGCAGCGGGCGACATCGCATCACTACGTCCGGCAGGACGACGGACGATACGAGTACGGACCGCACCACTTCCGATACGTGTGGCCGTCCGAACTCGATCTGATGGCGCGGATCGCAGGGCTGCGGCTGGAGTCCAGGCACGCGGACTGGATCGGGTCGCCCTTCACCTCCGAGAGCGACTCGCACGTGTCGGTCTGGCGCAAGGACGCCGGCGACTGAGAGGCGCAGGTCGCGGCATCCGCACCCCCGTAGAATCAAAGGGCTATGGCTACTCCGCATCCTCTCACCACGACCGCCAGTGGTGCCGACGTCCGTGTCCGCTTCTGCCCTTCTCCGACGGGCCTGCCGCACGTCGGCATGGTGCGCACGGCGCTGTACAACTGGGCGTATGCCCGCCACAACGGCGGCAAGCTCGTGTTCCGCATCGAGGACACCGATGCCGCGCGTGACAGCGAGGAGAGCTTCCGGCAGCTCGTCGACGCGCTGACGTGGTTGAAGATCGACTGGGATGAGGGCGTCGAGGTCGGCGGCCCGCACGCGCCGTACCGTCAGTCCGAACGCCACGACATCTACCGCGGCGTGATCGAGAAGCTGATCGCCACAGGCGCGCTCTACGAGAGCTACTCCACGGCGGAGGAGATCGACGCCCGCAACGAGGCCAACGGTCGCGCGAAGCAGCTCGGCTACGACAACTTCGACCGTGACCTCTCCGAGGAGCAGAAGGCCGCGTTCCGCGCCGAGGGCCGCCTGCCCGCTCTGCGTCTGCGCGTGCCGGACGAGGACCTCACCTATGTCGACCTCATCCGCGGTGAGGTGACGTTCCCGGCCGGTTCGTTCCCCGATTTCGTCGTGGTCCGGCCGAACGGCGTTCCGCTGTACACGTTTGTGAATCCCGTCGACGATGCGCTGATGGGTATCACCCACGTCCTGCGCGGCGAGGACCTCATGCCCTCGACCGCTCGGCAGCTGTCGTTGTACGCGGCGCTCATCGAGGCCGGCGTCACGACGTTCGTGCCGCGTTTCGCGCACATGCCGCTCGTGCTGGGGGAAACCGGCAACAAGAAGCTCTCCAAGCGCGATCCGCAGGCCGACCTGTTCCTGCACCGTGAGCGCGGATTCATCCACGAAGGCCTGTTGAACTACCTGGCGCTGCTGGGCTGGTCGATCGGCCCGGATCGCGATGTCTTCTCGCTGGACGAGTTCATCGCGGCGTTCGACATCGAGAACGTCAACCCGAACCCGGCCCGCTTCGACCAGAAGAAGGCCGAATCGATCAACGGCGACCACATCCGGATGCTGGCGGAGAAGGACTTCGCCGAGCGGATCGTCCCGTACCTCGCCGCCGCGGGCCTGTTCGACGAGCCCACCCACGAGCAGCTGGTCCTCGCGTTCCGTGCGGCTCCGCTCGTGCAGGAGCGCGTGCAGCTGCTGGGCGATGTCCCCGGCATGCTCGGGTTCCTGTTCACCGACGAGGTCTCCTACGACGCCGACGCGCTGAAGGGTCTGCCGGCGAACGCCGCCGAGGTGCTGGATGCCTGCGTCGCCGCCCTCGAGCCGATCACGGACTTCGCACCGCAGGCGATCCAGGACGCCCTCGCCCAGGCGCTGGTGGAAGACCTCGGGCTCAAGCCCCGCGTGGCATACGGTCCGCCGCGTGTCGCGATCACCGGGCGCCGCGTGTCGCCGCCGCTGTTCGAATCGATGGAGCTGCTCGGCAAGCAGGCGACGCTCGCGCGCCTGCGGGGGCTGTCGCAGATCCTCGCCGAGTGACGACGCGCCCGGGGCGGCGCCTGCGTGCCTCGTTTTGGCGTTATGGCCGCCGCTCGGGTAAGCTTGACTCTCGGTGCGAAGCTCAGGTTTCGCCCTTGGGGTATGGTGTAATTGGCAACACAGCGGTTTCTGGTACCGCCATTCTTGGTTCGAGTCCAGGTACCCCAGCACAGACGAGATCCCCGCTTCGGCGGGGATTTCGTGCATTCGGCCCGATAGCATCCTGCCTATGGGCATCGCACTGGAGAACGTCGGCATCACCGTCCGCGACCTCGACGAGGCGATCTCGTTCTTCACCGATCTCGGACTCAGCGTCCTCGGGACCGACACCGTGAGCGGTGAATGGGCTGACACCGCCGTCGGCCTCGACGGCAACCACGCCAGGATCGCAGTGCTGCAGACTCCGGACGGCAACGGCCGCATCGAGCTGTTCGAGTACATCCATCCGGAGGCGCTCGAGACGGACCCGACGCCGCCGAACCGGATCGGCATGCACCGCGTCGCATTCTCGGTCGACGACATCGACGCGGCTCTCGCTGTCGCGGCGCGACACGGATGCCTCCCGCTGCGCGGTGTCGCGACCTACGAGGACGTCTACAAACTGACGTATCTGCGCGGCCCCAGCGGCATCCTCGTGATGCTCGCGCAGGATCTCCGCCGGAGCTGAACGGTCAGCGACCGGCGCGCCGTGTGCCGACACCCGGGATGTCGTTCTGCGGCGATTGATCGGGGATCTCGCCCTCGTGATCGTCGCTGACCCCCACGGCGTCGACCGCGCCGCTGTCGGCGCCCTCGCCACCGGGCGGGACCTCTTCCTGCTCGTAGGGCTCTTGGTCGCGCTGTTCGTGCGTCATCGTGCTCCTCCTTCGAGGAACACACGCTAGGTCCAGGCGTCCGCGGCGTGGAGTGCCTTGACAGGAGCGGACCGGCATCCCGCCGGATACACGAAAGGACCCGGTCGCAATGACGCGACCGGGTCCTTCCGGATCAGATCAGAGGGCGCGGATGTTCGTCGCCTGGGGGCCCTTGGGGCCCTGCTCCGTGTCGAACTCGACCTTCTGCGCTTCTTCGAGGTTGCGGTGTCCGCTGCCTGCGATCGCGCTGAAGTGCGCGAACAGGTCGGCGGAGCCGTCATCGGGCGCGATGAAGCCGTAGCCCTTGTCGGAGTTGAACCATTTGACAGTGCCAGTGGCCATGCTGTTTTTCCTTTGTGTGTTCGTGGGCCAGTGATCGGCCCGTCATACTCTGCCGAATGCTTCGACGGAGCAGTCTGTGTGCCCTCGGGCTGACGGCGGCGATCGTTGCGGCCGTGACGGTGAGGGATGAGGCGGAGGAGGATGAAAGGGAAGCAGCCACCCTGCGCGATGCGCATTCGGGCTGATGGAAAGTCGGAGAGCCCGACCGCCATCGTGTAGTTGTGGGTTCAGCCTAGCCCATCCCGCCTGCGAAGATGCCGGGCGCGTCACAATACGCGTCATGAAACGATGGGGGCATGACCTCAGCGAACCTGAACCGTCGGGAGACGGCCGCGCGATCCGCGGCCATCACCGTGCACAGCATCCGCGTCGAGTTGGATCTCACCGGAGCCGAGGACCCGGCGCGCACCGGGTTCCCGACCACGACGACGCTCAGCTTCGACGCGACGACCGACGCCACTTGGATCGACTTCATCGGCGAGTCCGTGGAGGCCGTGACCGTCAACGGCGTCGAGCAGGCCGTGGAACACGACGGTGCGCGCATCCGCGTCGCGGAGCTCGTGGGATCCAACTCGGTCACGGTGCGCGCTGTCGGCGCGTACAGCCGTTCCGGCGAAGGACTGCATCGATTCGTCGATCCCGTCGACGGAGCGACCTACCTGTACACGCAGTACGAGCCGGCCGATTCCCGGCGCGTGATGGCGTGCTTCGAGCAGCCCGACATGAAAGCCGCGTACACGTTCGTCGTCCGGGCGCCGTCGGGATGGCAGGTGCTCTCCAACCAGGAGCCGGCGTCGACGCTCATCGACGGCGAGGTGCAGACGGTGGAGTTCGCGCCGACGCTGCCGATCTCCAGCTACATCACGGCGGTGGCGGCCGGCCCGTATCACCGCGTGGACGGTTCGTGGCAGCGCGGCGAGCAGGTCGTCGACCTCGGCATCCTGTGCCGGGCGTCCCTCGCGGAGCACCTCGAGGCGGACGAGATCATGACGGTCACGCAGCAGGGGCTGGACTTCTTCACGGATGCGTTCGCCTATCCGTATCCGTGGGGCAAGTACGACCAGATCTTCGTGCCCGAGTACAACCTCGGCGCGATGGAGAACCCGGGCCTGGTCACCTTCACCGAGGCCTACATCCCTCGGGGCGCGGCGACGGACGCCCAGCGCGCCGGCCGCGCGAACACGATCCTGCACGAGATGGCGCACATGTGGTTCGGTGACCTCGTGACCATGCGCTGGTGGGACGACCTGTGGCTCAAGGAGTCATTCGCCGACTACATGGGCTCGCACGCCTCGGCTGCGGCGACGCGATTCACGGATGCCTGGGTGACCTTCGCTAACCGCCGCAAGGCGTGGGCGTACCAGCAGGACCAGCTCCCGACGACGCATCCGATCGTCGCCGACATCCCCGACCTGGAAGCGGCCAAACTGAACTTCGACGGCATCACGTATGCCAAGGGTGCCTCGGTGCTCAAGCAGCTGGTCGCCTTCGTCGGTGAGGACGCCTTCTTCGAGGGCGCCAGGCGCTACTTCGCCGCGCATGCGTTCGGCAACACGACGCTCGAGGACCTGCTCGTCCAGCTCGAGGACGTCTCAGGGCGTGACGTGCGCGCCTGGTCGCGTGCGTGGCTCGAGACGACGGGTGTCTCGACGCTCTGGCTGGAAACCGACGCGGGCGGGAACCGGATGCTCGTGCAGACCGACCCGCGGCCGCATCGACTGCGCGTCGGGCTGTACGACCTGGTCGACGGCACGCTGTCATTGCGGGAGAAGGTCGAGCTCGACATCGCCGAGGAGCGCACACCGCTTCTCGCGCCGGAGGCCGACCTGGTGCTGCTCAACGACGACGATCTCACCTACGCGAAGGTGCGCCTCGACGAGCGCTCGCTCGTGACGGTGACGGCGGCGCTGTCGACACTGGGCGACGCGCTCGCGCGCGGACTCGTCTGGTCGGCGCTGTGGAATGCGACGAGGGACGGCGAACTTCCCGCGGCCCGCTACCTCGAGATCGTCCGCGCGCACGCGGCCCGCGAGGGGAACATCGCGCTGCTGGCCGGTGTGCTCGCCAACGCCGCGTTCACGCTCAACCATTACGTCCCCGATTCGACCCGCGCAGACGAACGCGCCGCCTGGCTGGGGACGACAGAGCAGGCGCTGGATGCCGCGGAGCCGGGCAGCGACGCGCAGCTGTCCTGGGCCAGGGCGTTCGCTGCGGCCTCCGCGTACGATTCCGGCGCGGGCGACCGAGTGCGCGCCGTGCTGGCAGGGCACGGCCCCGCAGGACTGCCGATCGATCCGGAGCTGCGCTGGGCGTTCGTCGCAGCGCTGGCGACGACCGGCGCCTTCGGCGAGGCGGAGATCACGGCCGAGCTCGCGCGCGATGACACGGCGGACGGGCGGACGGCGTCGATTCGCGCTCTGGCCTCGCGACCCGTGGCCGCCGTGCGGGAGGCCGCCTGGACGACCGCATGGACCGACACCGATCTGTCGAACGATCATCTGGACGCCACGATCGCTGGATTCCGCGCCGGTGGCAGGCGTGATCTGATCGCGCAGCACGACGCCGAGTACTTCTCGCGGATTCGCGAGGTATGGGGCGAGCGCAGCATCGAGATCGCGTCGCGGCTGGTGACCGGGATGTTCCCTCAGTCGGACACGCTCGAACTCGTCGATGCCTGGCTGGCGGAGAACGGCGACGCGCCGAACGCGCTGCGCCGCCTGGTGACCGAGCAGCGGGACCACCTCGCGCGGGATCTGCGGGTCCGAGCCGCTCAGGGCTGACCGGGGCCCGGGCGCTCGGACGTCAGTTCGGTGATCGTGCTGCGTCCGAGCGCCAGGTGGTCGGGGCGGTCGTCGCTGAGCGTGAGGAACACGAGGGCCAGGTAGGCCGCCCAGGCGTGCGCGCGCGTCCATGTGGCGTCGTCGTAGCGATCGCGTGTCGCACGTCGGAAGAGCTCGCGCCCCTCGGCGTCGAACAGCAGCCAGGCGACCGCGAGATCGTAGGCCGGGTCGCCTGCGGTGGCGTCGCCGAAGTCGATGAGAGCCGTGAGCGCACCGTGCCGCACGAGTATGTTCCCCGGGTGCAGATCCCCGTGGATCCAGACCCGTTCGGTGCTCGGAGGGGCGGCGAGTCCGGCATCCCACGCATCATGGAGCGCACCCAATTCGGAATGCTCCGCCAGACGCGCGCGCATGACGTCATCACGCTCGATCAGGGGCACGCCGCGGACGGGGTTGTGCGGAGCGTCGTTTGGTGCGGGCTGATGCAGCAGACGCAGTGCCTCGGCGAGGCGTGAAGCCCAGCGCGCATTGTCGGCGCGGGAGGTGCCGAACGCCGAGGTCCCGTCGATCCACGGCACGACCGACCACGGCCAGGGGAAGACCTCGCTCGGACGTCCGCAGACGAGGGGGATCGGTGTGCGAAGCCCGAGCGTCGCCAGTCGCGGGCCGAGTTCGGGGAGGGCGCGCTGTTCGTGCTGGATCAGGCCTGCGGCGAGCTCACGCCGCGGGATCCGCACGGCCAGGTCGGCGCCGAGACGCCACATCGTGTTGTCCCAGCCGTCGGAGACGAGGGCGAGAGGCAGGTCGGCGAGGTGCCGAGCGTCCCTGCGCAGGAGCGCACGGACGTCGTCTTCCTCGAGCGAGCGCTCGGCGGCGGGGGAGTCCGCCACGTCAGAGGTCGAGCGATTCGCCCGGCTCGAGCACGAAGAACTCCCCGCCGTCCTGCTCGGTCGCCCACTGCAGACGGGTGCGGTGCATGTCCTTGCCGATGACGGACAGCGTCATGTCGTGCACACCGAACGCGCGTCGCGGCTTGACGGCGAGGACGAAGTCCATCGCTTCACCGATCTTGAGCCAGGGGGCGCCGAGCGGGGCGGCGAGCGTGTTCACCGTGACGTCGTCCGGGACCGCGTACGAGTCGCCAGGGTAGTAGAGCTCATCGTTGATGAGGACGCCGACATTCTGGATGGCGGGCAACGATTCGTGGATGACGGCGTGCTCACCTCCGAAGAAGCGCAGGGCGAAGTGACCGGCGGTCACGGTGTCGCCGGGGGAGACGATCGTGATCTCGTGATCGGTCGCCGCGGCGGCCACGCCGGCCGGCGCGAACACCGGGGTGCCGGGGGCGTCGCGCAGGATCCGGTCGAGATGCTCCGGTGTCCAGTGGTCGGGATGCTCGTGCGTGATGACCACGGCCACGACTCCGGTGAGGTCGTCGAGGGGTGTCGTGAAGGAGCCGGGGTCGACGATGAGGGTGTCGCCGCTCTCGTCGATGCGGAGTGCGGCGTGTTCGTATTTGGTGACGCGCATACGTAGAGTCAACCCCGCCGCAGCGTCGTCGGCAAACCCGGTTCGCCGCGCCACGCCCGGGAATCGCGTCGGTCCCGCCTCGATTTTGCGGAGCGAGAAACCCCGTGGCATACTTGAACGGTTGTCGCGGGACGGAAACGCTCCGCAAGACGGCCCCATCGTATAGCGGCCTAGTACGCCGCCCTCTCACGGCGGTAACGCGGGTTCGAATCCCGCTGGGGTCACACAACACCGAAAGCCCCCGGCTCAGCCGGGGGTTTTCGCGTATCCGGGGACGGTCGCGTGCAGGGCGGAGCACGATGGGGCCCGAGCGCAGGAACAGCGCGTCAGCCGGCAGGTTCGGATGCTCGCAGTGACATCTGATGGAACGTGCGCCTGCTCAGCGGTACCGTCATGAGGAGCGCCATCGCGCCGCCGTAGAGGGCGAACGGCACCCACAGCGGGAGGACGCCGGCGAGTGCGCCGAACAAGGCCATCGCCACCGGCATCAGGCAATCGTCGCCCAGTCGCAGGATCGAGCTGAGGCGTCCGAGGAAGTCGGGAGCCGCGGTTGCGGCGAACGTGGCGCCGAGCAAGGCGGACGCGAAGCCGGCCGTCAGACCGATGACGAGGGCCCCGGTGCCGACGACATAGGGCGAGCCGATGCCCAGCGCGACGATGCCCGCACCCTGCACGATCAGGGCGATGAAGGCGCCGCGCGCTTCGTGCCGCGGCCGCCAGCGCACGACGACCAGCGCGCCGATCATCGCACCTCCGCCGACCAGCGCCTCCAGGATGCCGACGGCGCCGGCGCCCCACCCGCGCTGGGTCGCCTGCAACGGGATGCCGATGGCGATCGCCGGACCGACTGCGAGGTTCAGCCCGGAGAGGGCGATGACGAGCGTTCGGGTGGCCCGCTCGGTGCGCAGATGGCGGAAGCCGTCCGCCACCCCGCTCAGCACGCTCTGCTCCGTCGACGCCCGCGGCAGTGCGAACCGTGGGCGCAGCCAGAGCACGATGAACACGATGACGATCGTGTAGGTGAGCGTGTTCACCGCAGCGCTGCCGACGATGCCGAACAGAGCGACCAGGAACCCGCCGAACGCGGCACCGGCCATCGTGCCGAGGCGCGACAGCGTCTGGCTGAGAGCGGAGTAGGCGGGCAGATCGTCCGGCGAGACGAGCTGTCGGGGCATCGTGCCGGCGGCCGGCTCGAAGAACGCATCGCACAGGCCGAAGGCGACGCTCGCGATCAGCAGCAGGGCGACCGTCGGTGGTGTCGCGAGGCACCAGACGGCGACGGTGACGAGGACGACGACGCGCAGCGCGTTGAAGATCACCATCAGCCGTCGTGCGTTGCCCCGATCGGCGTACGCCCCGCCGACGAGCAGGACGACGGCGCGCGGAACCGTGCCGGCGGCGATCACGAGTCCTGCGACGGCGGGGGAGGCGATCTGCACCGCCGTCCACGCGAACGCGATCGTGAAGATCGCGTCCCCGGCATCAGAGAGGGCCTTGACGAGCAGCCAGGCCTGCACCATGCGGTCGCGGGAGAAGGCAGGGGGTTGCCGCAGCATCCGCGGTTCGACCGTCGAGGTCATCTCACACCTCCGTGGGAAAGCCGTGCGCGAAGAAGAAGACCGGCAGGCGCTCCTGCCCGTCTTCGCGGTCGATCCCGGCGCCCCACTCGTCCAGCAGCGCCGTCAGGCGCTGTCCGAGATCGCGCAACTCCGCCGGGGTCGCCCATTTCAGCGCGTCCGTCGCGAATCCCTCGACATCGCTGTCGGGCGATACGCGATGCCAGCGCTGGAGCAGCTCCAGCTGATGGCGTACGTTCGCACGCTGAGCCTCGCGTGCCAGCAGGGCGTCCGCGGGGGAGTCGAAGTCGGATTCGGACCAGGTGAATGTGCGGCGCGACAGCCGCCACCAGCTCGTCCGCCGGTCACCCGTCGGGTCGTCGACCTGCTCGACGACCCCGGCTTTCTGCAGCATCCGCAGATGGTGGCTGATACTTCCCACCTGTGCATCGAACACCCGGGCGAGCGTGCCGACCTGTGTCGCGTCGTGCAGCTGCAGGTGGTCGATGATGCGCCGGCGCAGCGGATGGTGCACGGCGGTGATGACGGAGATCTTTTCCACGCAGGCAACGCTAGGCGCGACCCGCAGTTCTCACAAGAGTTCTTGTATACCCCGGAAAATCAGGGTTTCTCGTCCGTTCGACTACGCCGCCGTGCCCGTCGGGTCAGCCAGACGATCACGAGCACCACCGCGGCGACGGCGATCCACGGCAGTAGGAATCCGAGCGCGATCACCAGGGCGTTCAGCGATACGATCAAGCCGTTCCAGCCAGCCTGCAGGCCGTCGGAGAACCCGGCAGGGTCGGCCTCGGCCGTCTTCGTCTCCGGGACGAGTTCGATCTGCAGCGACGACATCGCGACCTGATCTTCGAGCGCAGCCAGCTGCTGCTGGTACGACTCCAGCTCGGCCTGCCGGTCCGTCAGTGCGACCTCCGCCTCGATCAGCTCGGAGACCGATCCGGACTGCGACATCAGCTCGGTCAGCCGGGCGACCGATGCCTCGAGGGCTTCGACGCGGGCGCGCAGGTCGATCGCCGTCGAGGTGACGTCCTGCTTCGTGAGCGAGGAGGACACCACTTCGCCGGCGTCGTCGAGCTCGGCGATAACGGCGGTCAGATCCTCGGACGGAACGCGGATGCTGATCCACCCGTACCCGCCTTCCGGCGGGACCGGCATCGACGAGTCGGTGGCCTCAGCCCTGGAGATGCTGGTGCTCTCGACGTACCCGCCGTGCTCGTCGGCGATGTCTCCGATCACGCTGACGGCCGCGGGGACCTCGGCGACCTCGACCGTCGCCGATGCCGTTGCGATGATCTCGCGATCGCCTTCGCCGGCACCGGCAGCCTGCTCCGGGTTCGTCGCGACGGACGCGGAATCCTCGACGGCCGTCCCGTCCAGGCCGACGACGCCCGATTCGGGAGCGACCTCGGCGACGGACCCGCCCGAGGTACTCATGTCCGCACTCGTGGACGTCGGGGAGACGGCGTTCAGGATGGGTGGCGTGATCAGGATGCCGAGCGCGAAAGCGGCGGCGATCCCGGCGCCGGTGAGCCAGCGCCGACGCCTGCTCCGCCCAGGCGCGGATGCGGACGCGACTCGTGCCGGTTCGTCGGCGATCCGCTCGAACACACCGTCCTCGATACGGGCGACGGCCTCGTCGGACAGCTCGGGGAGGGCGGTGCTCTGATCGTTCATGCGTCTCTCACTTCCTGGACGGTGCCTCGCAATTGCGTGCGCACTCGGGAGAGACGGTTGCGGACGACCGCGTGGCTGACGCCGAGCTCTTCGGCTGCGGCCTGGTAGGCGTAGCCTTCTGACGCGCACAGCCGGAAGATCTCGCGGTCGAGTTCGCCGAGCGTGCCGATCTCTGCGGCGATGCGCTCGGCCAACTCGGCCGAGATGACCTGATCCTCGACGTTCACCGTGTCGGCGATCGTCGCATCGGGTGCCTCGGTCGTGTGTTCGCGGTCGCGGATCCGCCGACGCAGGCGATTGGCCGCCTGGAACCGGCAGATGGTCGCCAGCCAGGGCAGCAGCGATTCGCCCGCGAGCTCGAGCGTCGGAAGTTTGCGCCAGGCGACGACGAACGTCTCCTGCGTGACATCCTCGGCATCCACGACCGATCCGAGGATGCCGTGTGCGATCCAGTACACCGGCCGTACGTGCGCACGGTAGATCGTGCGGAACGCGCGCTCATCGCCGGCAGCAGCCGCTGCCGCCCATTCCTGGTCTTCCGATCGCTCAGGCATCCTGCTCCGTTCGGTGTCTCTCACCTCGGAAGTGTCGACGGATGCCTCATCGTCTCAGATCGGATCGGATGCCGTCAGTGCTGGTTCTGCGCGTGCGCTTCCGTGAGCGTCTTCTGGGACATCCGGTCGATCCAGGCGAGTGCGAGAGCCGAGACGATGAAGACCATGTGGATGACGACCTGCCACAGCACGCCGGTCGGCGTGTAGACCGTTCCTTCGAAGTCGACGCCGTTCTCGTCCATGGAGCCGACGGCGATGAACGTCTTGAGGAGGTGGATCGAGGAGATGCCGATGATGGCCATCGCGAGCTTGACCTTCAGGACGTTCGCGTTGACGTGCGAGAGCCACTCGGGCTGGTCGGGATGCCCGTCGACGTTGATCCGCGACACGAACGTCTCGTACCCGCCGATGATCACCATGATGAGCAGATTCGCGATCATGACGACGTCGATCAGGCCGAGGACGCTCAGCATGATCGTCGCCTCGTTGATGTGCGTGATGTTCCCGAACACGTCTTCCGTGATCAGGTGCCACAACTCGACCATGAACACGATGACGTAGACGACCTGGGCGATGATCAGGCCGATGTACAGGGGCGCCTGCAGCCAGCGGCTGACGAAGATCAGCGACCCGATCGATTTCGCCCAGGGGTTGCGCGGCGTGGTCTCGAGCGGGTCAGCAGCGGTGTCGATCTGAGAGGTCACGGCGACTATTCCATCATGTCCGGTCGTCGTGTCGATCCTCCGCTACGATGAATACCTGCGAGAGGGAGTATCCCGTCCTCGCGCCCTCGTCATCACGAGCACCGACAGCGCTGCTCCGGGGGTGCGGCGCACACCGTGCGTGGGAGAGACTTTCGGCCTTTTCCCGTCCCCTCTCGAAAGGTGCCGTGCGCCCTTGGAAATCCCCATCTGGTTCGAAGTGACCTCGCTGGTGGTTCTGACTCTCATCCTCATCGGTGACCTCCTCCTGGTGCGGCTGCGTCCGCACATCCCCTCGACGAAGGAGTCCTCCCTCTGGGTGGCCTTCTACGTCGGTCTGGCCGTGATCTTCGCCGGGCTGCTCTACGTCATCGCCGGCGGCCAGTACGCCGGTGAATTCCTCACCGGCTGGGCACTGGAATACAGCCTGTCGATCGACAACCTGTTCGTCTTCGTGCTGATCATGGCCCAGTTCGCCGTGCCGCGGCGCCTGCAGCAGCAGGTGCTGATGGTCGGCATCATCATCGCCCTCGTGCTCCGAGGAATCTTCATCATCCTCGGCGTGGCCATCATCGAGAACTTCTCGCCGATCTTCTACCTGTTCGGTGCGTTCCTCATCTGGACCGCGATCCGTCAGGCGACACCGGAGGGCGACCACGAGGGCGAGGTCAAGCGCGAGAACTTCATCGTTCGACTGCTGCGCCGTCGCATCGACATCAGCGACGAGTACGACCAGGGCAAGCTGCGCACCACGGTCGACGGCAAGCGGATGTGGACGCCGATGATCATCGTCTTCGTCGCGATCGGCGTCACCGACCTGATGTTCGCGATCGACTCCATCCCTGCGATCTTCAGCATCACCCAGAACAGCTTCCTGGTGTTCACCGCGAACATCTTCGCTCTCATGGGTCTCCGCCAGCTGTACTTCCTCCTCGGCGATCTGCTCGACCGACTGCGCTACCTGCACTACGGCATCGCCGTCATCCTCGGATTCATCGGAATCAAGCTGATCCTGCACGCGATGCACGTCAACGAGCTGCCGTTCATCAACGGCGGCGAGCACATCGAGTGGGCGCCGGACATCCCGATCTGGCTGTCGCTCACGGTGATCGTCGCGTCGATGGGCGTCGCCACGGTCGCGAGCCTGATCGCGTCGGCGAACGACAAGCGCCGTGCGCCGGAGGAGCTGCACCCCGAGCCGCCGACGCACTGACCCGGCGTCACGGGGCCCTGACCACCCGCCGCATCGGTGTAAGCTGACCGACATGCGGCGGGTGGTTCTCCTTCTTAGCAGCCGCGACGAGACCTCGTTCTAGGCCTTTCTCGTCGCGGTGTCCAGCGTGGGCCGCCCTGCGATTCCCGGAGACGAAAGACGCATGACCATCGACGCATCAGACATTCCCGCCCGCCCTCGCACGCTCGCCGAGAAGGTCTGGGATGACCACCTCGTCGTGAAGGGCGAGAACGGCGAACCGGATCTCATCTACATCGACCTGCACCTGGTGCACGAGGTCACGAGCCCTCAGGCCTTCGACGGTCTGCGGACCGAGGGCCGTCCGCTGCGCCGGCTCGACCTGACGATCGCGACCGAGGATCACAACACGCCGACGCTCGACATCGACAAGCCGATCGCCGACCTCACCAGCCGCACGCAGATCGAGACGTTGCGCCGCAACGCCGAGGAGTTCGGCGTCCGCATCCACTCGCTGGGCGACGCGGAGCAGGGCATCGTGCACGTCGTCGGCCCCCAGCTCGGCCTGACCATGCCCGGCATCACGGTCGTGTGCGGTGACTCGCACACCTCGACGCACGGCGCGTTCGGCGCGATGGCCTTCGGCATCGGCACCAGCGAGGTCGAGCACGTCATGGCGACGCAGACCCTGCCGCTCAAGCCCTTCAAGACCATGGCCATCACGGTCGAGGGCGAGCTGAAGCCCGGCGTGAGCGCGAAGGACATCATCCTCGCGGTGATCGCGAAGATCGGCACCGGCGGCGGACAGGGCTACGTCCTGGAGTTCCGCGGCAGTGCGATCCGCGCTCTCTCCATGGAGGGGCGCATGACGATCTGCAACATGTCGATCGAGGCGGGCGCCCGCGCCGGCATGGTCGCACCGGACGAGACGACGTTCGCGTACGTGAAGGACAAGCCGCACGCGCCGCAGGGCCAGGACTGGGAGGATGCCGTCGCCTACTGGCGCACGCTTCCCACCGACGAGGGGGCGGCCTTCGACGCCGAGGTCTTCATCGACGCGAACGAACTCGAGCCGTTCGTGACCTGGGGAACCAATCCCGGCCAAGGCAGCTCGCTCTCGGCATTCGTGCCGGACCCCGCGGAGATCGCGGACCCGAACGAGCGCGCCGCCGCCGAGCGTGCGCTCGAGTACATGGCTCTGACGCCGGGCACCCCGCTCAAGGAGGTGCCCGTGGATGCCGTCTTCATGGGCTCCTGCACCAACAGCCGCATCGAGGACCTTCGGGCCTTCGCGTCGATCGTGAAGGGCCGCAAGAAGGCCGAGGGCGTCCGCGTCATGGTCGTGCCCGGTTCCGCTCGCGTGCGTCTGGAGGCCGAGGCCGAGGGCCTGGACAAGATCTTCACCGACTTCGGCGCCGAGTGGCGTTTCGCGGGCTGCTCGATGTGCCTCGGCATGAACCCCGATCAGCTCGCCCCGGGGGAGCGCTGCGCCTCGACCTCCAACCGCAACTTCGAAGGCCGACAGGGCAAGGGCGGCCGCACGCACCTCGTGTCCCCGCTGGTCGCCGCCGCGACCGCCGTCCGTGGCACGCTGTCCAGTCCCAGCGATCTCGCACCCGCCGACGAGCTGATCGGAGCCTGATCATGGAGAAGTTCACCACACACACCGGCATCGCGGCCCCGCTGAAGCGCTCGAACGTCGACACCGACCAGATCATCCCTGCGGTGTTCCTCAAGCGCGTCACCAAGACGGGGTTCGACGACGCGCTGTTCCACGCGTGGCGACAGGACCCGGAGTTCGTCCTGAACCAGCAGTCGTTCCAGGGCGCATCCGTGCTCGTCGCAGGACCCGATTTCGGGACCGGCTCGAGCCGTGAACACGCCGTCTGGGCCCTGCGCGACTTCGGTTTCACGGTCGTGCTGAGCCCCCGGTTCGCGGACATCTTCCGCGGTAACTCGGGCAAGCAGGGTCTGCTCGCCGCGACCATCTCCGAAGAGGACCTGGAGACGATCTGGGCGCTGATCGACGAGGAGCCCGGTCGCTCCATCACCGTCGACCTCGAGGCGCGCACCGCCACGATCGGCGACTTCCAGGCCACCATCGGCGTCGACGATTACACTAGATGGCGGCTCCTTGAAGGGCTCGATGACATCGGGCTCACGCTGCGCAACGAAGACAAGATCGCGCAGTTCGAGGCCCGCCGCGAAGCGTGGCGGCCACGGACCCTTCCCGTTCTCTGAACGGGACCGTGAGCCCGGGGCATCCGCCCCAGCGGCACGTGCCGTGATCCGTGGAAACGAAGTGAGGCCCCGAATGACGACACCCCTGCGCGACGTACTCCAGGACGGCGTCCCCGCACTGAGCGGAGATGTCATCGCCATCCGCGGAGGACACCCGCTCCGGGGACGCGTCGATGTGAAGGGCGCCAAGAACCTCGCCACCAAGGCGATGGTCGCGACGCTGCTCGGCGAGACCGCCAGCACGCTGCGCGATGTGCCCGACCTCAGCGACGTCGCCGTCGTGCGATCGCTGCTCGAAGTCCACGGCGTCCGCGTCGAGGAGGGCGATGAGCCCGGCTCGCTGATCTTCGATCCCAGCGGAGTCGAATCGGCGCACATGGAGGAGATCGACGCGCACGCCGGTGCGTCGCGCATCCCGATCCTCTTCTGCGGACCGCTGCTGCACCGTCTCGGTCAGGCGTTCATCCCCGACCTCGGCGGATGCCGCATCGGCGACCGTCCGATCGACTTCCACCTCGACGCGCTGCGCAAGTTCGGCGCCGTCGTCGAGAAGCTTCCGAGCGGCATCCGCCTTTCCGCTCCGCAGCGCCTGCACGGTGCGAGCATCCACCTCCCGTACCCGAGCGTCGGGGCCACCGAGCAGGTGCTGCTGACGGCGGTCCGCGCCGAGGGCACCACCGAGCTGCGCAACGCCGCCATCGAGCCGGAGATCATGGATCTGATCGCCGTGCTGCAGAAGATGGGCGCGATCATCTCCTACGAGCCCAACCGCGTGATCCTGATCGAGGGCGTCGACTCGCTGCGCGGCTACGACCACCGTTCGATCTTCGACCGCAATGAGGCCGCCTCGTGGGCATCAGCCGCCCTCGCGACCGACGGCGAGATCTTCGTCGGCGGCGCGAAGCAGCAGGAGATGCTCACGTTCCTCAACGTCTTCCGCAAGGCCGGCGGGTGGTTCGACATCCAGGAGGACGGCATCCTGTTCCGCCGCGGGGGAGACCTGCAGCCGGTCATCGTCGAGACCGACGTGCACCCAGGCTTCATGACGGACTGGCAGCAGCCGCTGATCGTCGCGCTCACGCAGGCCGAGGGCCGTTCGATCGTGCACGAGACGGTGTACGAGAACCGCTTCGGCTTCACCCAGGCCCTGGTGAAGATGGGCGCCGACATCGTGGTGCACCCGCACGGCCTGCAGAACGGACCGCGCCGCGTTCCGCGCCGCGAGCTCGAGCAGGCGGCCGTCATCACGGGACCGACGCCGCTGCACGGCGCGGACATCGTCGTGCCCGACCTGCGTGGAGGCTACAGCCACGTGATCGCCGCGCTCACCGCGCAGGGGCAGTCCCAGGTCTCCGGTGTCGACATCCTCAGCCGCGGCTACGAGAAGTTCCTGGACAAGCTCGACGCCCTCGGCGCCGACTTCGACGTCGTCCGGTGAGCAGCATGGGCTCCCGGTCACCCGAGAAGTCCCGTCCGAGCGTCTGGTGGCTGCTCGCCGCCGTCGTCCTTCCGTTCATGTCCTACCTGACGAAGATGACGTTCGTCGGCAAGGAGAAGCTGCCGCGCGACGGTGCGTTCGTGCTCGCTCCGAACCACTACTCGGAGTTCGACCCCCTCGTCGTGGCGGTGGCGGTGTGGCGCATCGGCCGCGCGCCGCGCTTCATGGCGAAGGAGAGCCTGTTCCGGGTTCCGGTCGTCGGCGCGGCTCTGCGGGCCACGGGGATGATCCCTGTCGCCCGTGCCGCATCCGGCGCCGCCGCGAAGCAGACCATGGCGCAGGCGAAGGATCTCGTCGAGCACGGCCGCGGTGTGATCGTGTACCCCGAGGGCACGCTGACGCGCGATCCGGATCTCTGGCCGATGCGCGGGAAGTCCGGAGCTGTGCGACTGGCGCTGGCCGGAGACATCCCGCTCATCCCGATGGCGCAGTGGGGCACGCAGGAGATCATGGGGCGCTACCAGAAGGGCCTGAAGCTGTGGCCGCCGCGCAAGCCGGTCCAGGTCATCATCGGCGACCCCATCGACCTGTCCGACCTGAAGGGTCGCTCCGGTGACCAGGCGGCCCTCAACGAGGCCACGACCCGACTGATGGACGCGATCACCGCTCTGCTCGAGCAGATCAGGCACGAGAAGGCCCCGCAGCAGCGGTGGAACCCGACCGACCACGGGCAGAAGGAGACCGGTCGCCTTGACTCCTAGACGAATCCCCGCCGCCGGTCCGCAGGTCGTCGTCGTCGGCGCCGGCAGCTGGGGCACCACGTTCGGCAAGATCCTCGCCGACGGCGGTGCCGGTGTGACCATGTGGGCGCGTCGGCCAGAGCTCGCGCAGGAGATCGCCGAGGCCAAGCGCAACTCGCGGTATCTCCCCGGGATCAACTTGCCGCGGTCGATCAACGCCACCCACGACCTCGCGAAGGCGCTGGACGGCGCCGACCAGATCTACCTCTCGGTGCCGAGCCAGACGCTCCGTGAGAACCTGAAGACGCTCCGGCCGCTGATCGAGGACAGCTCCGCGCCGATCATCAGCCTGATGAAGGGCGTCGAGCGGGGCACCGGTCAGCGGATGAGCCAGGTCATCGAGCACGAGCTGGAGTGCGACCCCGCGCGCATCGCCGTGGCGTCAGGTCCCAACCTGGCGCTCGAGATCGCTCGGGAGCAGCCGACGGCCGCCGTGATCTCGTCGGTCAGCCAGGAGACCGCGGAGACGGTAGCCCGTGCTGCGCGCAACGCCTACTTCCGCACCTTCGTGAACACCGATGTCATCGGCACCGAGTTCGGCGGCGTGCTGAAGAACCTCATCGCCGTCGCGATCGGTATCGTCGACGGCGTCGGTTACGGCGAGAACACCAAGGCGTCGATCATCACCCGCGGCCTCGTCGAGATGACGGACTTCGCCGTCGCCTACGGCGCGCAGCCCGAGACGCTGCAGGGACTCGCCGGTCTCGGCGACCTGATCGCGACCTGTCAGTCTCCGCTGAGCCGGAACAACACCGCCGGTCGCCTTCTCGGCCAGGGGTACGGGTTCCAGGACGTGGTGGCCCAGATGCAGCAGACCGCCGAGGGACTGGCGTCCGTGGCCCCCATTCTCCAGCTCGCGCACGAAGCCGACGTGGACATGCCCATCGTTCAGCAGGTGAAGATGGTGCTCGACGGCACCATGAACCCGCGCGACATCGCGCCCCACCTGACGACCGACGACGACACCCCGCAGGGGGAGAGGACCAATCATGGCAAAGCAGACGGTGGTGGTGCTCTTCGGCGGGCGTTCCAGCGAGCACTCGATCAGCTCCGCGACGGCGGGCGGGGTGCTGAACGCGATCGATCGTGATCGCTACGACGTGATCCCGGTCGGGATCACTCGCGAGGGTGCATTCGTCCTCGAGGCCGACGACCCGGCGAAGTTCGCGCTCGACGCGCAGAAGCTGCCCGAGGTCGTCGACAACGGCACCCGTGTCCGGTGGCCGGAGCCGGATGGCGACAGGACGCTCCGGGTGGTCCATGCCGACGGGGCGATCGCCGACCTGGGCGAGATCGATGTCGTGCTGCCGCTGCTGCACGGCCTGCACGGCGAGGACGGCGCCATCCAGGGCTTCTTCGACGTGCTCGAGGTGCCGTACGCGGGCTGTGGGATCCTCGATTCCGCGGTCTGCCTGGACAAGCACTTCACCAAGCTCGCACTCACCTCGGCCGGGATCGCGGTGTCGCCGGGGATCACGGTGCGCAGCGCGCAGTGGGCGGTCGATCCGGAGGGCGTGCGTGCCCAGATCGCCGCGCTGGGTTCTGTCGTCTTCGTCAAGCCCGCCAGTGCCGGTTCGAGCGTGGGCGTCTCGCGCGTCGACGACGGGGCAGGACTGGACGAGGCACTGCGCGTCGCCTTCGCTGAGGACGACAAGGTCCTCATCGAATCGCGGGTCGAGGGCCGTGAGATCGAGGTCGGCGTGCTGGCCGGACGCCAGGGGGCCCGTGCGCGCGCGTCGCTCCCCGGCGAAGTGGTGCTCACATCGCGGAGCTTCTACGACTTCGAGGGCAAGTACCTCGGCGGTGAGGGCGTCGAGATCGTGTGCCCTGCGGACGTCGATGAGGCGCTGATCGCGCAGCTGCAGGAGACCGCGGTCCGCGCGTTCGAAGCGGTCGATGGCAAGGGCCTGGCCCGTGTCGACTTCTTCGTGACGCCGGACGGCCGGCTCGTCGTGAACGAGCTGAACACGATGCCCGGTTTCACGCCGATCTCGATGTTCCCGAAGTGCTGGATCGCGTCGGGGCTGAGCTACTCCGAGCTCATCACCGAGCTGATCGAGGCGGGGCTGTCGCGCTGAGAGGCGTCAGTCCTCGGCATCCGCCTCGTAGTCCTCGGGAAGCTGATCGGGAGCCGTGCAGGCGGATTCCGCGGGGATGGACGTGATGGCGCCGACGATGCCGCGGTTGCTGATCACATCGTTGGAGCTGACGGCCTCGGTGTCGACGTACATCTGCACGGCAGGTTCTCGCCCGTAGGTGGTCAGACGCACGTACGGCGTCTCCGAGGCGTCGACGAGCCAGTCGACGCCCTCGAGCGTCACGCACTGCAGGTCGCTCGTGGGGGCAGGCTTCTCCAGGCCGCATGTCAGCAGGATCGCCGAGCTGTCTGTTCCCCACGCAGCGGTGGCCTGGGCATCCGTCCAACGCCGGTCCTGACCGGCGAGCGTCTTGGTGTTCTGCAGGCTGACGATGACATCCGCGCAGAGCGGATCGTTCGCATCGGCCGCCGGCTCCAGATGGACGGTCGTCGAGCATCCGCCGAGCAGGGCCGTCCCGGCGAGGAGGACGGCGGCGACGGCAAGACGGGAACGCATGCTTCCAGGCTACCTTTGAGAGCATGCCCTCTCGCTCCGCCGACGATGATCCGCGCCTGTCAGAACTCTCCGAAGGACAGATCCTGCGGGCGATCCTCACGCGGACGCCGCCGGCGAACCACACGCTGCTGGGCCCCGGTGACGACGCCGCGGTGATCGCCGCTCCGAGCGGATCGGTCGTCGCGACCACGGACACGCTCGTGCACGGTCCCGACTTCCGGCTCGCCTGGTCGAACGGCTACGACCTGGGCTGGAAGGCTGCAGCGGTCAACCTCGCCGACATCGCAGCGATGGGGGCCCGTCCGACGGCGCTGCTCGTGGCGCTGGCGGTCCCGCGCGAGCTGCGGCTGTCGTTCGTCGAGCGTCTGGCAGACGGGTTCCGTGAGGCGTGCGACGCCCTGGCGCCTGGGTGCGCGGTCGTCGGCGGCGACCTGACCACGTCCGATGTGCTGACGATCGCCGTGACAGCACTGGGAGACCTGGAAGGACGCGCCGCTGTGACGCGTGCAGGAGCACAGCCTGGCGATGTCGTGGCGGTCGCCGGCGAGCTGGGGCACGCCGCTCACGGCCTCGCGGTGCTGTTCGGCCGCTTCCGTGACGGGGAGACGCCGGTGCCCGTCGAACGGGAGATGCTCGCGGACGGCGAGTCGGATGCCGTGGCCGCGCAGCTGCGGCCCCGTCCGCCGATCGGGCTCGGCCCGATGGCGGCGACCGCTGGTGCGACGGCGATGATGGACGTCTCGGACGGCCTGGCGCTGGATGCCGGTCGCCTGGCCGACGCGTCCGGTGTCACGCTGGATCTGCGCCGGGACGCACTCGGCGCGGACCCGCTGCGGTCACTGGCAGGCGGTGAGGATCATGCGCTGCTGGCCACGTTCCCGCCCGACCGTCTCGCACCCGGGTTCCGGGTGATCGGCACGGTCGTGGAGCGCGGAGCGGCGGGCGTCCTGTGCGACGGCGAGTCCGTCGACGTCGCCGGCTGGGACCCTTACCGCGACTGGGATTCGGCCGCCGGCTGAGCCCACCACAGCGCGGTGTCGCCGTACACCTTGGATCGCATCTGCTCGAGACCGGCCGCCCCGAGATCGGGCGGAGTCGACCGTCTGGCGCGCTCGATGATCACGAGCGCATCATCGGACAGCAGGGGAGCGAGCGCGATCAGGTCCGCGGTCATGGCGGCGTCGTCGATGTCGTACGGCGGGTCGGAGAACACCAGATCGTAGGGTCCCGTCGCCCGCAGCAGGTAGGCGTGGACGCCGAGATGGTGCACCTGCGCCGGTCGACCGGTCATGCGCGAGACCGCCTGGGCGTTGCGGCGGACCACGCCCGCCGCCGCTTTGGACAGCTCGACGAGGTCGGCGGATGCCGCGCCGCGACTGAGGGCTTCGAGGCCGAGGGCACCGGAACCGGCATAGAGATCGAGTACCCGAGCGCCGTCGAAGGCATCCGCGGACTCCAGGGCCCCGAACAGCGACTCCCGGACCCGGTCGCTCGTGGGCCGGGTGCCAGCCGCGGGGACGGCGAGACGGAGTCCGCCCGCCTGTCCTGCGATGATCCTCGTCACCTGATCACCCTATGACACGGGCGGATCGGCGCGGGGTCGTCGGAACGACGTCCGCCGCCCCTTCTAGACTCGAAGCCATGTCCTTGAGTCTCGATGCGCCGCTGACTCTGGCGCTCGGCGACAAGGCGGCGAAGCCGCTGGAGCGCGCATTCGGAATGGTGACGGTCGGCGACCTCGTCTCGCACTACCCGAGGCGATATGCGGATCCTGGTGAACTCACGCCGATCGTCGATCTGCCGCCCGGGGAGATGGTGACGATCGTCGCGCAGATCGTCTCGTCGAGCGTCCGCGTCATGCGGAACCGGTCGGGCGCGATGGTCGAGGTGACCATCAGTGACGGCATCGGCCAGGTGAATCTGACGTTCTTCGCCAAGAACAAGCAGCAGGCGGATTGGCGCAAGGGCCAGCTGGAGCCGGGCCGCCGCGGAATCTTCTCGGGGAAGGTCGGGTTCTATCGGGAGACCATGCAGCTCGCCCATCCCGACTACGAACTGTTCGACGACGAGCTCGAGGCTCGGAAGCGCGCCGACATCCGATCGACCAGGCCGATCCCGATCTACCCGGCCACGGCGACGGTCGCGAGCATGACGCTGCAGAAGCACATGGAGCGGGTTCTCCCGCAGCTCACGGACGTGCCTGACCCGCTGCCGCCCGAGGTGCGTGCGGCCGAGGGCCTGCTCGACGCGCGCACCGCTCTCGTGCAGGTGCACCGCCCCGAGACGCGCAACGACATCGACCCGGCCGTGCGCACGCTGCGCATGCACGAGGCCATCGTGCTGCAGACGGCGCTGCTGCAGCAGCGCGCCTTCGTGCGGATGCTGAGCGCTACGCGCCGGCCAGCAACCCCGGGCGGTCTCCTCAAGCGGTTCGACGCCGCTCTCCCATACGAGCTCACCGCCGACCAGCGGACCGTCGGCGACCAGGTCGCGACGGATCTCGTCGGCGACTGGCCGATGAACCGCCTCGTGCAGGGCGAGGTCGGATCGGGCAAGACGCTCGTGGCGCTGCGCGCGATGCTGCAGGTCGCCGAGTCCGGCGGGCAGTCCGCCCTGATCGCCCCCACTGAGGTGCTCGCCGGGCAGCATCTGCGCTCGATCACCAAGATGCTGGGGCCGGAGCTGTCGCCCCTCGTCATGCCGACGCTGCTCACCGGACAGATGTCCGCTCCCGCTCGTCGGAAGGCGGCTCTCCGAGTGGCCAGCGGGCAGGCGCTGATCGTGGTGGGCACGCACGCTCTGCTGGGGGAGAAGACCACGTTCGCCGACCTCGGCCTGGTCGTCGTCGACGAGCAGCACCGCTTCGGCGTCGAACAGCGCGAGGCGCTGCGTGCCAAGGGCTCCAGCCCGCATGCGCTCGTCCTCACGGCGACGCCCATCCCGCGGACGGTCGCGATGACGGTCTTCGGCGATCTCGACACCTCGGTCATCCGCACCATGCCGGCAGGCAGAGCGGGCATCGAGACCTTCGTCGCCCCGCTCGCCGAGCACCCCGGCTGGTTCGCGCGGGTCTTCGAGCGCGCGGCGGAGGAGGTGGCCCAGGGACGTCAGGTGTTCGTCGTGTGCGCGGCGATCGACACCGCGGCGAAGACGGCCGAGGTCGGCGATCAGCCGCCGGCCCCCGAAGGCGCGGCAGGACCGCGCTGGGGCGTCGTGCAACTGGACGAAGCGCTCGCGACGCATCCGAGGATCGCGGGCCTGCGCCGTGCCGTCCTGCACGGGAAGATGCCGGCGGACGAGAAGGATGCCGTGATGCAGGCGTTCGCGCGCGGCGAGATCGACGTGCTGATCGCCACGACGGTCATCGAGGTCGGCGTCGACGTGCCGAACGCGTCGACCATGATCATCCTCGACGCCGACCGGTTCGGGGTCTCGCAGCTTCATCAGCTCCGCGGACGCGTCGGTCGAGGCGGCGTGCCGGGGCTGTGCCTGCTCGTGACGGAAGCAGAGGAGGGCACGCTCGCGCGTGACAGGGTCGAAGCGGTCGCCGCGACCCTGGACGGGTTCGCGCTCGCGGAGGTCGATCTCGACCTCCGCGGCGAGGGGGATGTGCTCGGGTCCACGCAGTCCGGCATCCGCTCGTCGCTGAAGCTGCTGCGCGTGGTGAAGGACAGCGGGCTCATCGCGCGAGCCCGCAGCCTCGCCGAGGACATCCTGGACGCCGACCCGCTCCTGGACCGGCATGCGGGCCTGAGTGCGGCGATCGCCCGACGCGTGAGCGCGGAGGACCGCGCGGCTCTCGCCAAGAACTGAGGCGTTCTCGCGGTGCCCTAGGCTGGTGGCATGCGCCGTACTGAGCGAGCGAAGGAGCCGAAGTGAGCAGCCGGATCGCTGTCGTACCGGGTTCTTTCGACCCGCCGACCCTTGGTCATCTCGACGTCATCCGTCGTGCGGCGAAGCTGTACGACGAACTCCACGTCCTCGTGGTGCACAACCCGGGCAAGGAGGCGATGCTGCCGATCGCCCAGCGGCTCAGCCTGCTGGAGCAGTCGATCGCGGACGACGGCATGTCCGGCAACATCGTCGTCGGCGCGTGGAGCATGGGCCTGCTCGTCGATTACGCGCGTGACGTGAACGCCGGCGTGCTGGTCAAGGGCATCCGGTCGCAGATCGATGTGGCGTACGAGACGCCGATGGCGATCGTGAACCGGCACCTCGCCGACATCGAGACCGTCTTCCTGCTGCCGGATCCGTCGCACGCACTCGTGTCGAGCTCGCTGGTGCGTCAGGTCGCCGGTCTCGGCGGCGACGTCTCGCCGTTCGTCCCGCGCGCGGTGGCCGAGTTCCTCGACACCGGAGCGCGCGGCATCTGAGCCGGTAGACTCGAAGAGTGAAATCCCGACTCAACGGACCCTTCGTGCTGCCCGTCCGCGACATCGTCCGGCATCCGGGCGAGATGCGCGAGCATGCCTTCACGGTGCCGCTGCGCGAGCAGTGGGGTGAGGGAATCGTGTCTCTGCAGGCCGGTTCCGACCTGGAGCTGGACGTGCGTCTGGAGTCCGTCCACGAGGGCATCCTGGTGTCCGGAACGGCGGACGGAACGTACGTCGGCGTGTGCGGTCGATGCCTCACAGACATCTCTGCGCCTGTCGAAGTCGAGTTCCAGGAGCTTTTCGCGTATCCTGGTGAGGAAGAAACTGACTTCGAGGTTCAAGACGACCACGTGGATCTTGAAACTCTGGTCAGGGATGCGGCGGTTCTGTCGCTTCCATTTCAGCCGGTGTGTCAGCCGGATTGCCCGGGTCTTGACCCGATCACGGGTGAGCGACTGACCGAGAGCACCGGGGCAGAGACTGCCGCTCCCATCGATCCTCGATGGAGTGCGCTCCAACAGATCGCAGACCAGGGGGGCGCGGAAGACACCCGCGCGCCCGAGAACACAGAAGAGAGTTAGCCATGGCCGGTAACCCCCCGAAGCGCAAGGTTTCCCGTTCCAACACCCGCTCGCGTCGCGCGCAGTGGAAGGCGGCGCCCATCGCGCTCGTCAAGACCGTTGAGAACGGCAAGACCGTCTACAGCCGTCCGCACCAGGCGAAGGTCGTCACCGACTCGCAGGGCACCGAGCTCTTCCTCGAGTACAAGGGCCGCAAGGTCGCAGACGTCTGAACCACGGTCGCACGATCGTGACAGAGGTCCCCGCAGGGACAGCTCTGCTCATCGCCAAGCTCAGGGTCGATATCGACCCTGAGCTTCTGGCGTTGGCCCTGACCCACCGTTCGTACGCGTACGAGCACGGTGCGATCCCGCACAACGAGCGCCTCGAGTTCCTTGGGGACTCGGTTCTCGGGCAGGCCGTCACGGTGATGCTGTTCACGACGCATCCCGACCTGGATGAGGGCCAGCTCGCCAAACGACGCGCGAGCGTCGTCTCCACGGTCGCCCTGGCAGAGGTCGCCAGGGGCATCGGCCTCGGCGACCACCTGCTGCTCGGACGCGGCGAGGAGCAGACCGGCGGCCGCGACAAGGATTCCATCCTCGCGGACACCATGGAAGCGGTCATCGGCGCCACCTACCTGTCAGCGGGTGCGGATGCCGCGACCGGCCTCGTGCTGCGCCTGACCGAACCCCTGCTCGCCGACCCGGAGCGCTACGGCGCCGCGATGGACCCGAAGACGAGCCTGCAGGAGCTCGCCGCGCGCGTCGGCTCGCCGCCGCCGCAGTACTCCGTTCAGTCCGACGGACCAGACCATGACCGGCGCTTCACGGCGACGGTGGTCGTCGGCGACGTGTCGACGACGGGGGACGGCACCAGCAAGAAGACCGCAGAGATGGCCGCAGCGCTCACGGCGTGGCGGATGCTCAGCGATCGTGCCTGAGCTCCCCGAAGTCGAGGTCGTGCGTGCCGGGCTCGCGCCGGCGGTCATCGGCGCCGTCATCGGCTCGGTCGCCGTCTTCGACGAGCGATCGCTGACGCGGCATCCGGCCGGCGCCGCCGATTTCGCAGGACTCCTCGAAGGCGCGACGATCGCCGGAGCCGAGCGACGAGGCAAGTTCCTCTGGATGCCGTTGGTCGGCGCGGATCGCGCGCTGACGGCGCACCTCGGGATGAGCGGGCAGATGCTGCTGCGCGCACCGGATGCTCCGGCGGAACGGCACGAGCGCATCCGCCTCGGCATCCACCACCCGGCGCACGGGGACCTCGCGGTCGTCTTCGCCGACCAGCGGACCTTCGGTTCTCTCGCCGTCGACGCACTGGTGCCGGACGGCGTCGATCTCGTGCCGAGCCAGGTCCGCCACATCGC
Organism: Microbacterium sp. M28; assembly: GCF_025836995.1. Classification (NCBI taxonomy): domain Bacteria; kingdom Bacillati; phylum Actinomycetota; class Actinomycetes; order Micrococcales; family Microbacteriaceae; genus Microbacterium; species Microbacterium triticisoli. The sequence continues at coordinate 1,403,365 of NZ_CP107546.1, forward strand.
GCGCGATGCGCTGGATCCCGCCTTCGACGATGCCGCGTTCATCGTGGCGGTTCGCCGCCGATCGAGCGCGATCAAGCGCATCCTGCTGGACCAGACGCTGATCAGTGGCATCGGCAACATCTACGCGGACGAGTCGCTGTGGGCCGCGCGCATCCACCCGGAGACCGAAGGACGAGCGCTGTCCGTGCAGGCGCTGCGCCGACTGCTCGCCGAAGTGCGTCTCGTGCTCGAGAAGGCTCTGGCCGAGGGCGGCACGAGCTTCGACGCGCAGTACGTGAATGTCAACGGCCAGGCGGGGTACTTCGCGCACTCGCTCAACGCGTACGGACGGGGCGGTCAGCCGTGCCCTCGGTGCGGAGGGGCGATCCGCCGCGAGGCGTTCATGAACCGCTCCAGCCATTACTGCCCGCGGTGCCAGCGCCGCCGAGCGGCCGTCTGACACCACGGGCCACGCCATCAGGCCTCGATGAAGCTCCGTTCCAGGATCGGTCGCGTCACGCGGGTGCTGGCCCACACCAGGGCGATCCCGGCCGCGATGACGACGGCGATCGTGGCGAGGGACAGCGGGGCGACGATCAGGGCGATCCCGATCAGCGGGAAGATCAGCACCGCTGCGCACAGGGCGGCGCCGAGCGTCGTCAGAAGCAGCGGAGACATGACCGCGCGGCGACGGGCCGTGTCGAGCGTCCGCAGCGGCATCCCGAGCCGGTGCAGGCTCCGGTGCAGGTCCCGCTGGTCCAGGATCTCGGCCGCCTGGTTGACTCCGACGGATGCCGCGACCATGAGGAACGACCCGATGAGGGTGATGATCAATCCGGTGCGGATGTCGACGACCAGCGCGAGATCCGCCGGGTTCGATGAGGCGCCCATGGTGTCCATGACGGCGACACCGCTGCCGGCGAAGACGGCCATGAAGCTCGCCATCGCGATGCCGCTGACCTGACGCCACGCGGTCTTGGGGGATTCGAGGACGAGACGTGCGGACAGCAGCCGCTCCGCACTCTCCGCCCGGCGCAGCTGTCGCCGGGCCTGCACCGAGACCGCCCACGGGCCGATCAGGTTCAGCACTGCGAGGCCCACGGCGAAGATGCCGGCGACGACGATGATCGTGACGATGAATCCACCCAGGCCGGGGAACACCTGCATGGCGACGAACGCCGCGGCGATGATGAGCAGTGCGCCGACGGCGCGCATCCAGTGCGCCTTCGGCACGTCGGTGCGCATGCGGACGCCGAGCGGCGAGATGACGACCCGGCGCAGTCCGATCGCCGCGCTGATCGCGGCGAGCAGCAGCACGCCGAGGAACACCAGCGCGACCGTGTCGACCGGCAGCAGGACTCCCGCCCAGCCGAGCGGCTCGCCGCGGAAGGAGATGAGCCCGATCGCAGGCGAGAGCGCGAGATAGCCGACGACACCGACGGCGGCGCCGACTGCGGCGACGGCGACCGATTCGATCACGGTGGCGACGACGACGCCGGCGGGGGAGACGCCGAGCAGCCGCAGGGTCGAGAGCCGCTCGTCGCGCCGGCGCGCCGAGAGGCGGGCCGCCGCGCCGCCGAGACCGGCGAGCGGCACCACGAGGAGCACGAGAGCGATCGCCGCGAGGCCCTGATAGAGGAAGCCGTCCGGATCCGTCCAGGTCCAGAACGTCTGCGCACCGCCGATGACGGTCAGCACGAGGGTCGTCACGATGCCGAATGCGACGATGGGCAGTCCGACGACGGCTCCCGCTCCGCGCGATGGGCGCAGCAGCAGAGCCAGCACGCGCGGGTTCACGCGGCCACCTCCGTCGGGATGATCCGACCGTCGCGGACGTGCACGACGCGCGAGCACCGCTGCGCCACGGACGAGTCGTGGGTCACGACGACGAGCGTCCGTCCCTGCCCCGTGGTCGACCACAGCAGTGCGTCCATGACCTCGGACGAGGTCTGCGAGTCGAGCGCTCCCGTCGGCTCGTCCGCGAAGACGACCTCCGCGCCGGTCACCTGTGCGCGTGCGATCGCCACGCGCTGCGCCTGGCCACCGGACAGTTCCCCGATGCGGCGCTGCTCCATGCCGGCGAGCCCGAGCGAGGCCAACCAGCCCGCGGCGTGCTCTTCGGCAGCGCGCCGGGGCGTCCCATTGATCATGAGGGCGAGGGCGACGTTCTCGATCGCCGTGAGCTCGGGGATCAGCAGCCCCTGCTGGAAGACGAAGCCGAACGATTCGCGCCGCAGTCGCGAGCGCTCGCCTTCTCCGAGGCCCGTCACGTCGACGGTGGCTCCGGATGCCGCGGCGAACGCGACACGGCCGGAGTCCGGAACGGTGATGCCGGCGAGCACGTGCAGCAGCGTCGTCTTGCCTGAACCGGAAGCGCCCATGATCGCGACGGACTCCCCGCGCGCGACGGCGAGGTCGACCCCCGCGAGGGCACGGGTGGTGCCGAAGGACTTGTGCAGGGCGTGAGCGGTGAGGACAGGAGCATTCATGTCTTCAGCCTCGTCGACCGCGACACCCGGCACATCGGTCCCGCGATGCAGTTCCGTCGGTGCGGGTCATCCGGAAGGATGATCCGCACCGACGGCGGTCAGGCCAGTTTCTTCTGCCACGCGCCGGCATACGACACCGGCACGAATCCGATCTGCTCGTTGATGTCGAGCATCGGACGGTTCTCCTCGGCGTTGAACGTCGACACCCGCGGTGAGCGCGGGGCGACGTCGCGCCACCGCAGCAGGTTCGCGCATTTGACGAGCATTCCGAGCCGGTGTCCGCGGTGCTCACGCAGTACGAGGGTGCAGAACTGATGAGTGACCTCGCCGCGGTCTGCGCCGATGACCAGCTCGTTGAAGGCGGCGAGGCGACCGGTCGGCACGTGCTGGGCTGCCGCGACGGACATCGTCTGACCGCCCTCGATCAGTCGCGCCTCACGGCGCTCCACGCGCGCGGCATCCCAGATCTCCTCATCGATCTCCAGGGCCCCGGCCGGCACGTCCGTCGACATCCGGGAGAGCGCCCAGGCGTAGTCGTCCTTCAGCTCGGCGGGCGTCGGGATGGTCCACTCGACGAGCCGATAGTCCGATCCGGCGGCGCTCAGCGACGCCTCGAGCGCGGCGTGGACGCCGTCCATGGGACCCTGCAGATCGAAGGCGCTGTTGCGTTCGACCTGCTCGAGCGTGAACCCGGCACGGGCGAGCAGCCCGGACAGGGCGGTGTCGGCGACGGCGCCCCACCCCGTCGCAGGCGCGATCGTCGGCGACGGGGCCTGGCCGGGGTGGAGCGTCCAGGTCTGCATGACCCGTCGCCCGAGCGTTCGGGTCTCCTCCTCGGCGCGCGCGAGCAGGGCGTTCTCGAGCCCGCGGCCCCAGTTCTCCGGCAGCACCATGAGGTCGAACTGCGTGCTCGTGGGTTCCGCCGTCGCGTGACCGACGATGACGCACCCGACCACGACGCCCGACTCCCGGACGACGAAGACGCGCTGGATCTCGTCGGCCGTGTCCCGCAGGCCCGCCAGGAGCTCGGCGGGCGTCTGGGAGAGGTCATCGGTTCCCGCATCGCTGCGGCACACGGCGTTGTTCAGCTCGACGACCGCGAGGAAGTCCGCCGCGTCGTCGGCATCCGGCGTCGCCGGAAGCGCGAGCTCTTCGATCAGGAGAGTGTTCATGTCAGGTCCTTCTTCCAGGCGCCCTCGTAAGCGAAGGCCGCGAAGCCGATCTGCTCGTTGATCGAGAGCATCGGCCGATTCTCTTCCGCGTTGTACGTGATGACCCGTGCGGATGCCGGGTACTGCTCGTGCCAGGCGAGAAGCCCGGCGGTCTTCACCAGCATCCCCAGGCGATGCCCACGATGATCCGCGAGTACCAGGGTGTCGTACTGGTGCGTGACGGACGCGGCGTCCGATCCGATGGCCAGTTCGTTGAAGGCGCAGAGTTCGCCGGTGTCGATGTGCTGCGCGGCGGTCACCTGCATGGACCAGCCCCGTTGGGCGATTCGCTCGTCCTGGCGGGCGACGCGGGCGGCGTCCCAGGCCTCCTCGGGGGTGCCGAGTTCGGCATCGGGGACGTCGGTGGACATGCGGGACTTCATCCAGGCGTATCCGTCGATGCGCTCCGCCGGGGTGGGGAGCATCCAGCGCACGATGCGGTAGTCGGACGCGTGTGCCGCGGCCTCGTCATAGAGCGTCCTCAGGCGATCCGTCGACTCGTCGGTCCACGTGAATTCGCTGGCGCGTTCGACCTGTTCGAGGCGGAAGCCGTTGCGGGTGAGGAAGCGGGCGGATCGATCCGCAGGCACGGCGCCGAAGCCTGTCGGCGAAGCGAGAGGCTCTACCTCGGAGCCGTCTTCATGATGTTCTTCCCAGTGCAGGAGCCTGCGCACACCCGACTCACGGGCGACCGACTCGACATGCTCGTACAGCGCTCGCCCGATGCCGCGGCCCTGCGCCTCGCGGAGGATCGCCACGACGACCAGAGCCGTCTCTCCCGCATCGTCCTGCGAGATGTCGAGGGCGGCGCACCCGAGCATCCGGCCGTCTGCAGCGACGTACCACTGCCGACGCGTGCGGTCCGGCGTGCTGTAGAGCATCGGGAGCAGGGCCTCGGCCGGGAGGACGTCGTCATCTCGGCCGGTGCTCTCGACGATCGTGGCGTTGCGGACCTGCGCGTACTCGCGCACCAGCGGAGTGGGGGCTGCGCCCGCTCGTGCCGGGAGCACGAGCGGGTGCAGCGATGCGGTGTCGGTGAGCGCGATGCCCATGGTGATCTCCTCAGATCAGCGCAGCTGGTGCTGCAGATCGAATGCGAGCAGAGCAAGTGCTTCGCGCTGTGTGAGCCGCGGAGCGCCGGGGAAGAAGGACGGGACGTCCACTTCCGCCGGGATGCTCTGGCGACGCTGGGTCCGCAGGAGCAGCCAGAGGCCGATCCGGAGGGACAGCCGGTCTGCCAGAGCGAGCTCGCTGCGGTCGACCGGGACGGGAATCTCCAGGATCTCGCGATCCTGGGTACAGGGCGGATGTGCGGTGCTGCGGTGCAGCTGTGCGATGGTCACTTCGAACTCCAGTGAAGGTTGTGATGGTGGTGGAAGGTGCCCGAGCGCTGTGCCGGGTCGCCGAGACGGTCCGGCAGGCACGGAGGGCGGAGGAAGCCGGTGAACGGGAGGCTACGAAGGCAGACGCCCGATGCGGCGGGAGAGGACGGCCGTGACGCGGAAGGTCAGAGGGACGTGGCGCGCGGACTGCGGCGGAGAAGGGCCCAAGAAGGGCCGGCGATCTCAGGCTGCGGTTCTACGAGAGCGCGATGCGGAAGCCGAGGGAGGCGGTTACCGAATGCGCTGGACGCGGCGCCCCGAAGGCGCGCGTATCGAGGCCTGTGGCCTGTGCGATGAGCTTGATCATGATCGGTAACCTCCTTTCGTGTGACGTTCCGGAGTGCAACGGTAGCGAAGCGGACGGAACGCGTCAAGCATTCTCTCAGGTAGACGGCGTGTCGCGTGCTCGTCGAATCGTCGTTCTGCCGTGTGGGATGCCGGTTCTGCCGCGGAATTCCGGTAGCGTTGCCGCCGTGATTCTCCCCGGACGACTGGTGCCCGCATGCATCTGAAGAGCCTGACGCTCAAGGGCTTCAAATCGTTCGCGCAGCCGACCACATTCGTGTTCGAGCCCGGGGTCACCTGCATCGTCGGTCCCAACGGATCCGGCAAGTCCAACGTCGTCGACGCGCTCGCCTGGGTGATGGGGGAGCAGGGAGCCAAGACCCTGCGCGGCGGCAAGATGGAGGATGTCATCTTCGCCGGCACGTCGACGCGCGGCCCGCTGGGGCGCGCCGAGGTCCAGCTGACGATCGACAACAGCGACGGGGCTCTGCCGATCGAGTACGCCGAGGTGACGATCAGCCGCACGCTGTTCCGCAACGGGTCGAGCGAGTATGCGATCAACGGGTCCGGCTGTCGACTGCTGGACGTTCAGGAGCTGCTGAGCGACTCGGGGCTCGGGCGCGAGATGCACGTGATCGTCGGTCAGGGCCGCCTGGACACCGTGCTGCAGGCCTCACCGGAGGACCGCCGCGGGTTCATCGAGGAGGCTGCAGGCATCCTCAAGCATCGCCGTCGCAAGGAGAAGACGCTCCGCAAGCTCGACGCGATGGAGACCAACCTCACGCGACTCAGCGACCTGGCTGGCGAGATCCGGCGGCAGTTGAAGCCGCTCGGTCGTCAGGCGGAGATCGCCCGGGAGGCACAGACCATCGCGGCGGTCGTGCGCGACGCGAAGGCGCGCATCTTCGCGGACGACGTCGTCGCGCTGCGCACGGCGCTCGCCGACCACACGCGCACGGAGCAGGAACGGCATACCGAACGCCTGGTGCTCACAGACCAGGCCGACCAGGTCAGAGCCGAGATCGCGCGTTTGGAGGCCGATCAGAACTCCGCCGCGGTCGACGCGGCGCGCGGCGTCGCATTCGGCCTCGAACAGGTGCAGGAGCGCATGCGCGGCCTGTACACGCTCGCGAACCAGCGCCTGGCGCTGCTGGGGTCCGAAGAGGACGATGCGGCCGTGACCGCGGTGACGGTGACCCAGGCCACGATCGACGACGCCAAGGACGAGATCACGCGGATCTCCGAGGGGCTCGGCGATGCGCAGGACGCTGCAGCGGCGGCGAGCCGCGAGGTCATGCAGGCGCGTGCCGAGCTGGACACCCTCGACGTCGACATCGCCGAACAGAGCGCCCTGGTGTCGCAGTACGACATGCGCCTGGCCGCGCTGCGCGGCAACGCGGAGGCCGCGGCATCCGCACTGGCTGCCGTGCGGGGTGCGGTGCTGCGTCAGGAGAACGCGTTGGAAGCCGCGAACGCCCGCCGCCGCGAAGCGGCCGAGGCACTCGATGCGATCGAGGACGCCGAGGCGCCGGAGGGAACCGCTGCCGAGCACGCCGCCGCCTATGAAGCGGCGCAGGCCGCTGCCACCGCCGCGGAGACCGAGCGCGACGGCCTCCGCGAGCGGCTGCACGCGGCCGAACGTGAAGTCGATTCGCTCACGGCCAAGACCGCGGCCTTGACGAGTGCGCTGTCGCTGTCGGGCGGGGCGGCCGAGATCGTGAAGTCCGGCGGCCGCGGTGTCCGCGGTCTGGTCGGTGACGCCGTGCAGGTGCGCGCCGGGTTCGAAGCCGCCATCGCAGCGGTGCTCGGGCCGCTGGCCGAAGGCGTGCTCGTCGACAGCGTCGACGATGCGATCGCGCTCGTCGGCGAAGCCGACAGGGGCGTGGTCGATTTCGTGATCGCCGACGCGACGAGGTCGGCGACCACCGCTGAGGTCGACGGAGTCACTCCGGCCGTCGACGTGGTCACAGCGCCCGACGGCGTGCTGGGCATCCTCGCGCATGTGCTGATCGCCGAAGATCTCGCTTCGGCTCGCGCGGCGCGTGCAGCCCTCGATGCGCTGTCCGACACGACGACGACAGTCGTGACGACCGGCGGCGAGGTGTTCACGGCTCAGACCCTGCGGGCGGGTTCGGGGTCCGAGCGCTCGAGACTCGAACTCGCGGCTGAGCGGGACGCCGCGGCCGAGAGGCTCGACGAGGTCAGGGTGATCGTCGATTCGCTGCGGGACGCACGAGAAGACGCGACGGAACAGGTCGAGCACACCCGTCGGCAGGCCAAGGAAGCGCTGCGAGCGCTTCGCGAGCACGATGCTGCCCTCGCGACATACGCCGAACAGGTCAATCGCGTCACCGTGCAGCACGAGTCGGCCGTCGCGGAGTGCGAACGGCTCGAGTCGGGACTCGCCCAGGCGCAGGCTGCCGTCGCGGATGCCGAGAAGAAAGCCGCCGCGGCGAAGGCCGAGGTCGAAGCGGCCGAATCGGCCCCGCGACCCGTCCTGGACGCGTCCGCGCGCGACGGGCTTCTCGAGGCGCTGGAAGCCGCACGCGAGGGCGAGGTCACCGCGCGGCTCGAGATCGAGACCCTGCGCGAACGCGTGCGCGCGGCGCAATCCCGCGTCGCATCGCTGGAGCGCCAGCGCGAGCAGGAGCGCGATGCCGCGGCCGAGGCGGCCCGACGTGCCGTGATCCGCCGCGCGCAGCGGGAAGCGGCGTCGGGCGTCGCGGCTGAACTGCCGCGGATCCTCGACTCGCTGGACCGATCCGTGGCCGAGGCGCGGCTCGCCCTGGCCGAGGCGGAGGCCGCACGGTCGGCGCAGAACGAGGAGCTGACGGCGCTGCGCGTCCAGGAGAACAGCCTGCGCGACAGGCTCGCCGGCCTCACCGAGAGCGTGCACGGGCTCGAGCTGCAGATCCACGAGAAGAAGCTCCACCTGTCGAGCCTGCTCGATCGCGTCGCGAGCGAACTCGCTCTCGACGAAGATATTCTCGTTGCGGAATATGGCCCCGATCAGTGGGTTCCTCGTGACCCGACCGAGGTCGCGGAAGCAGATGCGGCCGACCAGAGCGATGCACCGGACGCCGCGCCGAGCGACGGCGTGCCGTACGACCGGCGGGTGCAGGAGCGGCGCCTGCGCGAGGCCGAGCGCAAGCTGGGTCAGCTCGGCCGCGTCAACCCGCTCGCGCTCGAGGAGTTCGCCGCTCTCGAACAGCGCCATGCGTTCCTCACCGAGCAGCTGGCCGATCTCACCCGGACGCGTCAGGACCTGATGACGATCATCGCGGACCTCGACGAGCGGATGCAGACGATCTTCGCGAGCGCGTTCGAGGACACCAGGCAGGCGTTCACCGAGGTGTTCCCGCTGCTGTTCCCGGGCGGCGCGGGAAGCATCTCGCTCACGAATCCTGACGACATGCTCACCACGGGAATCGAAGTCGCGGTGCGACCGGTCGGCAAGAAGATCGAAAGGCTCTCGCTGCTGTCCGGTGGAGAGCGGTCGCTCGCCGCGGTCGCCTTGCTCGTCGCCATCTTCAAGGCGCGCCCGAGTCCGTTCTACATCCTCGACGAGGTCGAGGCCGCGCTCGACGACGCGAACCTCGGTCGTCTGCTGACCGTCTTCGAGCAGTTGCGCGAGAGTTCGCAGCTGCTGGTCATCACGCACCAGAAGCGCACCATGGAGATCGCCGACGCGCTGTACGGCGTCTCGATGCGTCAGGACGGCGTCTCGGCCGTCGTCGGGCAGCGTGTCGGAGACCGAGCCGCCGCAGCGAGCTGAGTGAGCGAAGAGGAGCGAGCTCCCATCCCCGTTCGTCGAGCGAGCGGAGCGATTCGAAGCGGGTTCCTGTCGACGAGCGTCCCTACAGCTCCGCCTCGAATGCGGCGACCACGTTCGCGAATTCCTCGACATCCTGCGGGCGATGCTGCGCACCCGGCAGCACGACGTGCCGTGCACCGCGCGCCTCGAGCAGCTCGGCGATCACCTCGTATTCGTCGTTCCACCCGCCCGTCACCACCAGAGCGGGGATGCCGTCGATCACGCTCTCGCGCACCCCGTGGCCCCACGGCAGATTCGTCTCGGCCCACCGCTCGGCGAGCGGTCGCTCCTCGGACCACCGCGCTTCGTCGAACGGTCCGCCGAACATGAGAGGGCGCAGCATCGCCCAGAACCCGCGCAGGTTCCCGGCATCCGCCTGGTCGCGCGCCTCGCTGACGATGCCGATGTGGCGCTCGATGGAGCGGTGCCCGCGGGCGATGTCGTACAGTGCGGGTTCGACGAGCACGAGACCCGCCGGGCGCATCGCGCGGGCGGCGAGCACGGCCGGAACGCCGCCGATCGAGTGTGCGAAGACAAGCGCTCCGGCGGGTCGCACTTGCAGCAGGCGGACCTGATCCGCGATGGTCGCTGTCCCGAAGCTCACGAACTCGCCTCTGGCATCCGCCTGCGACGGCCATGCGGACGCGCCCTGACGGCCACCGCCGTGGATGTAGAGCCGACTGAGCGCTGTCTGCATTCCGCGATCGTAGCCTGGCCGTAGGCTGGAGTCATGGCGGAGAAGTCCTGGTCCCTCGGTCGCGCACTGCGCGGCATGTTCGTCAAACCCACGATCGACGAGACCACGTGGGAGGACCTCGAGACCGCGCTGATCACGGCCGACTTCGGCCCGGACATCACCGAGCGCGTCGTCGAGGAGCTTCAGGCGAAGGTCGAGAAGTACCGCACGACCGATCCGAAGGACCTGCAGCGGATGCTGCGCGAGACGCTCGAGGAGCACTTCGCGAAGTTCGACACGACGCTCAAGCTCACCGAGCGTCCCGCCGTGGTGCTGGTGGTCGGGGTGAACGGCGTCGGCAAGACGACCACGATCGGCAAGTTCACGAAGTTCCTTCGTCGCTACGAGCGCAGCGTCGTCGTGGGGGCCGCAGACACGTTCCGCGCGGCCGCCGTCGATCAGCTCGCCACCTGGGCGCAGCGCGCCGGTGCGGCGATCGTGCGGCCGCAGCAGGAGGGGCAGGATCCGGCATCCGTCGCCTTCCAGACCGTCGAGTACGCGAAGAACCAGGGCATCGAGATCGCGATCATCGACACCGCCGGTCGCCTGCACACCAAGGGCGGCCTGATGGACGAGCTCGGCAAGATCCGCCGTGTCGTCGAGAAGCAGGCCCCGATCAGCGAGGTGCTGCTCGTCCTCGACGCGACCACGGGGCAGAACGGCGTCATGCAGGCCGAGTCGTTCCTGCAGCACGCCGGCGTCACCGGACTCGTGATCACGAAGCTCGACGGATCGGCCAAGGCGGGGTTCGTCCTGGCCGTTCAGGAGCGCACTGGGATCCCGGTGAAGATGCTCGGTCAGGGCGAGGGGATCGACGACCTCACCGGCTTCACGCCGCACGCCTTCGTGCAGGCGCTGGTCGGGCAGTGATCGGGACTACCGCCAGCGCGCGGGGACTGGTTTCATAGCGGTATGGCGATCGAACACGACTACTTCGGGCTCCTGTCCTCAGGCCCCGACGGATCGATCTTCTGGTCGGAGACGGTCGAGTTCGGCGACCAGTCCGTCACCGTGGACCTCACCGCTCCGGATCAGGACGACGTGTCGCCTGACGCGCTCGACATCGCTGCGGCGCTCATCTCCGGACTGGAGGACGTCGACGCCACCGCCCGCCGCGGCATGCTCGCCGAGGTCGACGATCGCACCAGCGAGGTCACCGAGTACATCCTGCAGCAGCAGGAGGCGTACGGCGACGAGCTCGTCGACGTCCTGGTCGACGTCTCCGGTGACGCCGCGGTCGACATCATCCGCTCGCTGCGCCTCATGAGCATGACGATCCTCGCCGACGAGCACGGCGGCTCGGAGCCGTTCGCCGTGCTCGAATACGCGCTGGATGCCGAGGACACCGACGACGTCCTGCTGGTGAACCTGTCGTCCGACGGCTCCGTGCAGTCGGTCATGAGTGCCGACTGACCTCTTCGTCCCTTTCATTGAGCGAGCACGGCAGCAGGCCGAGCGAGTCGAAACGCGGCGACTGCTGATCGACGATCACCGCGTTTCCACTCGCTTCGCTCGCTCAACGAACGCGGAACGTTCGCAAGAGGGAACCTGATCACACCGCCTGCGCGAAACCCAGGTCGGCGCTCTCGGCGATGTGCGCGAGGTGGGGCGGGATCTCGCGTCCCTTCGACACCATCGACTGCGCCCACAGCCGGCCTGCACGATAGGACGAGCGCACCAACGGGCCTGCGAGCACGCCGAGGAACCCGATGCGCTCGGCCTCCTGCTTGAACTCGACGAACTCCGCCGGCTTCACCCAGCGCGCCACGGGCAGGTGCCGAGGTGTCGGACGCAGGTACTGCGTGATCGTGATGATGTCGCAGCCCGCATCGTGCAGATCCTGAAGCGCCTGGACGACCTCTTCCGGTTCCTCGCCCATGCCGAGGATCAGGTTGGACTTGGTGATGAGTCCGGCATCCCGACCCTGCGTGAGCACGTTCAGCGACCGCTCGTACTTGAAGGCGGGGCGGATGCGCTTGAAGATGCGCGGGACCGTCTCGACGTTGTGCGCGAACACCTCGGGACGGGCGTCGAAGATCTGGCCGAGGAACGCGGGGTCGGCGTTGTGCTCGTTCGCGAGCAGCTCGACGCCGGTGTTCGGGTTCAACTCGTGGATCTTGCGCACCGTCTCGGCGTTCAACCATGCGCCCGTGTCGGGAAGGTCGTCGCGGGCGACGCTCGTGACGGTGGCGTAGCGCAGCCCCATCTGGCGCACGCTCTCGGCGACGCGGCGGGGCTCATCGGTGTCGTAGGCGTCCGGCTTGCCGGTGTCGATCTGGCAGAAGTCGCAGCGTCGCGTGCACTGCGAGCCGCCGATGAGGAACGTCGCCTCCTTGTCCTCCCAGCATTCGAAGATGTTGGGGCAGCCGGCCTCCTGGCAGACGGTGTGCAGGCCCTCGTCCTTCACGAGCGCATGCAGCGCCTGGTACTCGGGTCCCAGCTTCGCCTTGGTCTTGATCCACTCCGGCTTGCGCTCGATCGGCGTTTCGGCGTTGCGGATCTCCAGACGAAGGAGCTTGCGTCCGTCGGGTGCTGCGGCGCTCATGCGGGCACCTCCGCGTACTCGGCGGCGAAGGCCGCGGCGACCTGGTCGGCGATGTCGATGGGGGAGACGTCGGAGCCGACCACCTCGCTCACGGTCGTGACGCCGGCATCCGTGATTCCGCACGGGATGATGCCGCGGAACCCGGACAGGGTGTTGTCGCAGTTGATGGCGAAACCGTGCATCGTCACGCCCTGCTGGACGCGAACGCCGATCGCGGCCACCTTGTCCTCACTGAGGGGTCGGCGCACCCAGACGCCGCTGCGCCCGTCCACCTGATAGCCGTCGACGCCGAGCGGGCGCAGGACGTCGATGAGCAGCCGTTCCAGACGGCGCACGTGCGCCACGACATCCATCGGCTCGGGGAGGCGAACGATCGGGTAGCCGACCAGCTGACCGGGGCCGTGCCACGTTATCTTGCCGCCGCGATCGACATCGACCACCGGTGTGCCGTCCTGCGGTCGTTCCTGAGGCTCCGTGCGTTTGCCGGCGGTGTAGACGGCTTCGTGCTCGAGCAGGATCAGGGTGTCGGGGCGCGACCCTGAGACGACGTCGGCATGGATGCGCCGCTGCAGGTCCCAGCCGTCGAGATAGGGAACGAACTCGGGGTCGAGTCCGGCGATCTGGATATCGAGCATGCTCGTCCTTCATCTGTTGTTGGATGCGGTCCAACAATACGCCTCTTCGGCACGAATGGGATGAAGGCGGCACGCGGTACGGTGAAGGGATGAACACGGACAGCCGTGCGGGACGCCCTCGCGCCTCGTCTCGCGAGACTCTCGCCGAAGCGGCCTGCGAGCTGTTCCTCGAGCAGGGCTACGAGGCGACGTCCGTCGCCGACATCACTCGGCGCGCCGGCGTGAGCCGCTCCAGCTTCTTCAATTACTTCGCCTCGAAGAGCGACGTGCTCTGGTCGGGGATCGACGAGCGCATCGACCAGGCGATCACCGGGCTCCGTTCGCTCGGACCGGATGCCGGCGGCGATGCCGTGCGCGGCATCCTGCTTCTGATCGTTCGCGATTTCGCCCCCGATCCGCTCGCCCTGGCGCTGCGCAACTCGGCCGCGATGGGGCTCGATGACGAGCTGGTCGGGGAGACCGGACTCCGCCATGCACGGCTCTCGTCGGCGATCTCCGAGGCGGCGCGCGCCTCGGGGATCGACGTGATCAGAGCGGACATCCTCGGCGCTGCGCATGCGGCCGCTGTCCTGTCGGCGCTGCGGGTGTGGGCCGAGCAGGGGGCCGGCCAGGTCTCGGTGGAGACGGTGCTGCTGGACGCCCTCGGCACGATCCACGATCTTCCCTGGACGATCTGAAGTCGGCGCGGACGAAACGCCCGCTGCCGGACATGTCATGAGTGAAGCCACCGACGAGGAGGAACTCATGACCAGGGACCAGCTGGATGACGTGCTGGATGCTTCGGCGCCGGCCGCGCGGACGATCGCGTCGAGCGATGTGCGGGCGATGGTGCTCGATGCACGGGCGCAGAGGGCGCCCCGAGAGCCTCGAGCGAAGAAGGCTGCTCTGGTGACGGGCGTCCTCGCGCTGCTGATGGTCAGCGGTGCAGGGGTTGCGACGGCGTCCGACTACTGGGCCTCTCTGAACGATCCGGTTGGCTCGTACACCTATCAGGTGCCTAGCGGCGCAACGTGCGAGGTCGTCTTCGGGGATGTGCAGATCGTCGAGCGGCGCGATCGCGCGCGACGTGATCAGCTCGAGAGCGAGTTGAAGGCGTGGTTCCAGACAACGGATGTCGTCGAGATCGCCGAGTCGCAGGTCGATGAGTACATCCGAGATCGTCACGACGCGCTGGTAGCGGCGGGCCAGGTTCAGGGCGAGCTCACCGGCTACGACCTCGACATGGCGTACGCCTACGCGATCGATCGCTCCATCTCCGATCAGGCCATGGCCGAGTTCGAGCGCTTGGGGATCCTGGACGAGATCGCAGGTTACGGTTCGCAGGGGCGTTGCCCGGAGCTCGACAAGTGACCCGCCGTCCCGCAGACGCCGCGCTGATCGCCGCGTTCGAGGCCTCGGCATCTGACCTGCTCGCCTATCTCACGCGCCGCACGAATGCTGACGAGGCGCCGGATCTGCTCGGCGAGACCATGGTCGTGGCCTGGCGCCGGGTGCGTCGTCTCCCGTCTGACGAACAGCAGGCGCGGATGTGGTTGTTCGGCATCGCTCGCGGCACGCTGCAGAACCATGCCCGCGGCGAGCGGCGCCGCTGGGCGCTCGCCGATCGCATCCGCGGCACCGGCCGAGCACACGCGACGGCACCCGCTGCGGATGCCGGATCCGAGGTCCGCGACGCGATCGAGCGCCTCGAACCCGACCTCGCCGAGCTCGTCCGGCTCGTGCACTGGGACCGGATGAGTCTCGCGGAGGCGAGCGAACTCCTCGGCATCCCGGCATCCACTGCGCGAGGCCGCTACCAGCGTGCCAAGGAGCAGCTGCGGACCGCGCTGAGCGTGGAGGTTCCGCTCGCGTAGAATCGAGAGCACCATGGCTACCTTTGGCACGCTCTCCGATCGGCTCACCGAGACCTTCCGCAACCTGCGCACGAAGGGAAAGCTCACAGCCGCTGACGTCGACGGCACCGTCCGCGAGATCCGTCGCGCCCTGCTGGATGCCGACGTCGCCCTCGTCGTCGTCAAGGAGTTCACCGCACGGGTCCGCGAGCGCGCGCTCGGCGACGAGGTCAACAAGGCGCTGAACCCTGCGCAGCAGGTCGTGCAGATCGTCAACGAGGAGCTCGTGGGCATCCTCGGCGGCGAGCAGCGTCGACTCGAGTTCGCCAAGACCCCGCCGACCGTCATCATGTTGGCGGGTCTGCAGGGTTCGGGTAAGACGACCTTCGCCGGCAAGCTCGCCAAGATGCTCGAGAAGGACGGTCACACCCCGCTCCTCGTCGCGGCCGACCTCCAGCGACCGAACGCGGTGAACCAGCTGCAGGTCGTCGCCGAACAGGCCGGCGCCACGATCTACGCGCCAGAGCCGGGCAACGGCATCGGCGACCCGGTCAAGGTCGCCCGCGACGGCGTCGAGCACGCGCGTCGTCAGCTGCACGACGTCGTCATCATCGACACCGCCGGCCGTCTCGGCGTCGACGCCGAGCTGATGAAGCAGGCCGCCGACATCCGCAAGGCGACGAGTCCGGACGAGGTCCTGTTCGTCATCGACGCGATGATCGGTCAGGATGCCGTGAACACGGCCAAGGCCTTCCAGGAGGGTGTCGACTTCACCGGTGTCGTGCTGTCCAAGCTCGACGGCGACGCTCGCGGTGGTGCCGCGCTGTCCGTGGCATCCGTCACCGGCCGCCCGATCATCTTCGCCTCGACCGGTGAGGGTCTCGACGACCTGGAGGCCTTCCACCCCGACCGTATGGCGAGCCGCATCCTCGACCTCGGTGACGTCCTCACACTCATCGAGCAGGCGCAGCAGGCGTTCGACGAGGAAGAGGCGAAGAAGGTCGCCGAGAAGCTCGCGAACGAGGCCTTCACCCTCGAGGACTTCCTCGAGCAGCTTCAGCAGATGAAGAAGATGGGCTCGATGAAGAAGATGCTCGGGATGCTCCCGGGCATGGGCCAGATGAAGCAGCAGCTGGACGACTTCGACGAGCGCGAGATCGATCGCACCGAGGCCATCATCCGCTCCATGACGCCGGGGGAGCGTCGTAACCCGAAGGTGCTCAACGGCTCGCGTCGCCTGCGCATCGCGCGCGGTTCCGGTATGACCGTGACCGACGTCAACCAGCTCGTCCAGCGGTTCGAACAGGCCGCGAAGATGATGAAGACCGTGGCCCGAGGCGGCACCCCGCAGATCCCCGGAATGGGTCCGGTCCCCGGCATGGGTCGCACGGGCGCCTCGGCCAAGCGCGGTAAGAAGGGCGGCAAGTCCAAGGGCCCGTCGCGGTCGGGCAACCCCGCGAAGCGGGCAGCAGAGAACGCCGGTGCTCCGGTCGGTCCGGCGACAGGTTCGGGCTTCGGTCTCGGTGCCGGTCAGGCCGCACCCAGCGAGGCCGACCTCGCCGAGATCCAGAAGCTGTTCGGCAAGGGCTGAGCGACCCTTCACCCCGCCACCCGTCGAGCGGGGGTACCCACTCGTTGCCGAGGAAGCGCGTCCATTCGTTCGTCGAGCGAGCGGAGCGAGTCGAAACGCAGTCGGGGCTGAACAGCAGTCGGCGCGTTTCGACTCCTCGCTGTGCTCGTCGCTCAACGAACGGGGTCGGGGTTGCGCGCGTCGCTGAATACGGGGTGGGGCTGTGCTCGTCGCTCAACGCGCGGCGGCGTGGGCGAGCGAGACGCCGTGCGCGTCGCGCAGGGTGGTGATCGTCTCGTCGATCTCCTCGTCGACCCGCACCGAGTCCCAGCCCAGCAGCGGCGCGAGCGATTCGGCGATGACGCGGATCGACTCGGCATCCGCATCCCCGGTGAATGCGAGGCTGGTCCGGCGGAAGACGACGTCACCGACGTGCCTGACCTTCTCGTTGTCGACCATCCAGGCCAGCTCGCGCGTCGACAGCGCGTCACCGAGCAGAGGCTCATCGTGGTCGAGCGCGAGGAAGTCCGCGACGGCGGCGGCCCGCGTGCCGTACCGCGTGAACAGCACGCGACCGCGCAGCGTGTCGCCGACGTTCTGCCGCAACCACTCGATCCGCCGCCGCGGCGTCTTCGGGTAGCCGATGCCGCCGCCGATGCGCATGCCCTCGGTGCTGGTGACGCGACCGAGGCCGAGTTCGGCCAGGACACGATCGCCGAGGGTCTCGCCGAGCGCACGGAACGTGGTCCACTTCCCGCCCACCAGGCTCAGGACCGCCGGCATCCCGGCATCCTGTCGGCGTTCGATCCGGTAATCGCGCGAGACGAAGCCGGGTGCGGTGTCGTCGTGGTGCGGCAGTGGTCGGATGCCGGAGTAGCGGTACACGATCTGTGATCGGTCGACGGCGATCGTCGGGAACACATGAGCGATCAGCGCGAAGAAGTAGTCGACCTCTTCCTCGGTGCAGCGCGCCGGTTCACGCGGATCGGCTTCGAGGTCGGTCGTGCCGACGAGGACGCGGTCCTTCAGCGGATAGATGAGGACGATGCGTCCGTCGGAATGCTCGAAGAAGATCTCCCGACCGCCCGTGGCCTCCAGCAGCTCGGGATGGTCGAGGACGATGTGCGAGCCCTTCGTGCCGCCCATGAACGATGTGTGCGTGCCGAGCGCCTCGTTGGTCAGGTCCGTCCACGGACCGGAGGCGTTCACGACGACGTCGGCGGCGACACGGAACTCGTCTCCGGTCTCGCGGTCGTGAAGCACCACGCCGTCGGCATCGAGGCCGGTCGCCTCCACATAGTTCAGCGCGCGGGCACCGGCGTGCGCGGACTCGCCGTCGCGGAGGACATCCAGGGCGAGCCGTTCCGGGTCGTGCACCGAGGCGTCGTAGTACGTCGCGGTGTATTTGATCTCGGGGTCCAGCTTCGGCAGAGCCGCAAGCGACTTCCTGCGGCCGTGGAAGCGGTGCCGCGGGACGCTGCCGCCGTCGCGGGAGAACGTGTCGTAGAGGGTGAGACCGGCCTTGATGAGGAAGGCGCCGCGCTCGGTCGGTCTGCCCTGCCTGTGCGTGAGGAAGCGCAGCGGGGCCGAGAGGATGCCCGAGAAGGTCGAATAGATCGGAATCGTCGTCTCGAGCGGCTTGACGTAGTGCGGGGCGATCTTCAACAGACCGTTGCGCTCCTGGACCGACTCCTTCACGAGCCGGAACTCGCCGTTCTCGAGGTACCGGATTCCGCCGTGGATCATATGGCTGGATGCCGCAGTGGCACCGCTGGCGAAATCGTCTCGTTCGACCAGGAGGACGTCGACGCCCTGCAGCGCCAGGTCGCGGAAGGTGGCGATGCCGTTGATCCCCGCGCCGATGATGACGACGCTCGCTCGTCCGGACTCGCGTACCGCAGTGACGTCTTCGCGTTCGCGTGGTGTGGCGCTCATCGTGTCTCCTCCCAGAGCCTTCACGCTATATCCTTGGCGCATCGGCACACCTGCGCAAGCGGTGTGCACATACGTGCAAGGAGGCATCGATGACCACCTCAGGCCTCGCCGATCCCCGTGCGGCATCGGCGCTGCGCGCGGCCCAGATGTACTACCTGCAGGACATGACGATGGATGCCATCGCGCGTGAACTCGGCACCTCGCGCTCCTCGGTGTCGCGTCTGCTCAGTCACGCACGGGAGACGGGCCTGGTGGAGATCCAGATCCATCAGCCGCAGGGCCAGGAGCTGCGCCTGGAGGAGGCCATCCGCGCTCGGTTCGGCATTGCGGCGCACGTGGTGCCGACGCCGAAGAACCTGTCCGACGTGGAGCGATTCGAGCGGGTCGCGATGAGCGCTGCCCGACTGCTGCCGCTGTACTTCGACTCGAACATGACACTCGGGATCGGCTGGGGGTCGACGTTGGATGCGATCAGCCGCCATCTGCCGAGGAAGGAGACGCACAACACCACCGTGGTGCAGCTCAACGGCGCCGGGAACACCTTCACCACGGGCGTCGACTACGCCAGCGAGATCCTGCAGCGCTTCGGGCAGGCATTCGGATCCGGCATCCAGCAGTTCCCCGTCCCCGCGTTCTTCGACGACCCGAGGACGAAGGAGGCGATGTGGCGCGAACGCAGCATGCGTCGCGTGCTCGATCTGCAGGCGCGCGCCGATGTCATCCTGTTCGGCCTCGGCTCCCCGTTCGCCGAGGTGCCCAGCCGCGTCTACATCGGCGGGTACCTCAGTCGGGACGACTATCGCAGCCTCCGGGAGGATGACGTGGTCGGCGACATCGCCACCGTGTTCTATCGCCAGGACGGCACCTGGCAGGACATCGAGCTGAACGCCAGGGCGACGGGTCCGGCCTTCAGCGTCCTGAGCCGTGTCGCCCGACGCATCTGCGTCGTCTCCGGCGTGCAGAAGCTCGCGAGTCTGCGCGGCGCCATCGCGACGCGGCTGGTGACGGATCTGGTCCTGGACGAGCACCTGGCGGAGCGCCTCGTCGAGTGATGCACGTTCGTGCACCGCAGCCGCGGCCCCGTGCGTGCATCTCCTAGGCTGTCGTCGATAAGGACATCGCCGTCACGACGCGGGAGAGCACAACGTCATGCACATCGTCGCCATCGATCAGGGCACCACCAGCACGCGCGCCATCGTCTTCGACGCGCGCGGCGATATCGTCGCGAGCGGTCAGCTCGAGCACGAGCAGATCCTCCCCGAGGCGGGTTGGGTGGAGCACGATGCGATGGAGATCTGGCGCAACACGCAGTCCGTGCTCGAGACGGCTCTCGAGCGCGCCGAGGTTCCGGCGGCCGATGTCGCCGCGATCGGGATCACCAACCAGCGCGAGACCGCGATCGTCTGGGACCGCCGTACGGGCGAGCCCGTGTACAACGCGATCGTCTGGCAGGACACCCGGACCCAGCCGCTCATCGACGCGCTCGCCGCCGACGGAGGCGTGCGCCGCTTCGCCGAGAAGTCCGGGCTGCCGCTGGCGACCTACTTCTCGGCGTCCAAGCTCCATTGGATCCTCCAGAACGTCGAGGGCGCCCGCGAGCGAGCCGAGGCTGGCGATCTGCTGTTCGGGACGCCGGATTCCTGGCTGCTGTGGAACCTCACCGGCGGTGCGGAGGGCGGCGTGCACGCCACGGACGTCACAAACGCGAGCCGCACCCTGCTGATGGACCTGCACACGCTGGACTGGGACGACGAACTGCTGAGCGCCTTCGACATCCCGCGGGCGATGCTCCCCGACATCCGGTCGTCGTCCGAGGAGTACGGGAAGACCGCGGGCACGGCCCTGGACGGCGTGCCGATCGCGGCGATCCTCGGCGACCAGCAGGCGGCGACGTTCGGTCAGGTCGCGTTCGAGGCGGGGGAGTCCAAGAACACCTACGGGACGGGCAACTTCCTGATCGTCGGCACAGGGGAGGAGATCGTCTCCGGCGACAACGGCCTGATCACCACGGTCGCCTACCGGATCGGAGACGCTGCGCCCCGATACGCGCTGGAGGGCTCGATCGCCGTCACCGGTTCGCTGGTCCAGTGGCTCAGGGACAATCTCGGGATCATCTCGCGCGCCCCGGAGGTCGAGGAGCTCGCGCTCACGGTCGAGGACAACGGCGGGGTGTACATCGTGCCGGCCTTCTCCGGCCTGTTCGCCCCGTACTGGCGACCCGATGCGCGCGGCGCGATCCTCGGACTGACCCGTTTCGCGAACAAGGGACACATCGCCAGAGCAGCGCTCGAGGCCGTCGCGTTCCAGACGCGGGAGGTTCTGGATGCCGTGGCCGCCGACACCGGCATGGCCCTGACCGAGCTGCGGGTGGACGGCGGGATGGTGTCGAACGCGACGCTGCTGCAGCTTCAGGCCGACGTGCTCGGCGTCCCCGTCATCCGACCGGCCATCATCGAGACCACCGCACTGGGGGCGGCATACGCGGCCGGCCTCGCCGTCGGGGTCTGGAGGGACCTCGACGAGCTGCGGGGGATGTGGCGCGAAGACGCCCGATTCGAGCCGCGCACCGACGAGACCGAGCGCGCCCGCCGCGTCGCGCGCTGGCGCAAGGCCGTCACGCGCACGTTCGACTGGGTCGAGGACTGACGCCCCTGCCGGCCGGGTCAGGCGATGGAGCCCTCGGGGCCGGAGCGGAACTCGCGGATGAGATGCTGTACGACCGCGCGGAGATCGTTCCCGGACGCGTCGGCGACCGCGAGCTGGCGCTCATAGCTCGCGCCGCCCGTGATGATCGAACCGGTGCGTGCGAACTCCGCTGCGCACCCGAGGTCCACGGCGACAGGCGCCAGATCCGCGAGGAGCGCGGACACGTGCTCGCGCACGGGCACCTGCGTGCCCTCGGCGTCGGTGATCAGTCGGGCATCGAGGCCGTACCGCGCCGAACGCCACTTGTTCTCGCGGTGGAACCACGTCGGCATGACCGGCAGGCGCTCGCCGGCATCCAGCAGGCGCGAGAAGTGTTCGACCAGCACCTGCACGAGAGCGGCGACGGATGCGAGCTCGGCGAGCGTCGACAGGCCGTCGCACGCGCGCACCTCGATCGTGCCCCATCGGGGGGCCGGACGGATGTCCCACCGGACCTCGGTCGCGTCCGCCATGACGCCGGTCGTGACCATGTCGTCGAGATAGTGCTCGAATTCGCTCCAGTCCTGCAGCGGCCACGGCAGTCCAGCGGTCGGAAGCTGCTGGAACACGAGAGCCCTGTTCGAGGCGTAGCCGGTGCGCTCGCCGGCCCAGAACGGACTGGATGCCGCGAGAGCCTGCAGATGAGGCAGATACCCCGACAGGGCACCGATGATGGGGAACACCTTGTCGCGGTCCTCGACGCCCACATGCACGTGGATGCCCCAGATCATCATGTTGCGGCCCCACCATTGGGTGCGCTCGATGAGCGTGTGGTACCGCGTCTTGTCCGTGACGCGCTGGTCGTACCACTGCGCGAACGGGTGGCTGCCGGCCGAGAGCAGTTCGACACCGGCTGGGTCCGTGGCGTCGCGGACAGCCGCGATCGCGGCGGCGATGTCGTCGACCGCATGCGCCACCGAGGTGCCGACCCCGCTGGTCACCTCGATCGTGTTCGTGAGCAGCTCTCCGGTCACGGTGTGGCGTTCGCTCTCGCTCGCCTGTTCGAGCTCGCTGAGCAGCTCGGGAGCACGCCCCACCAGATCTCCGGTGTCCGGATCGGCGAGCATGATCTCCCACTCCAGGCCAACGGTGGAGCGAGCGGATTCGGCGAAAGCGACGGTCACGAGCACAGTCTGACACGGTCGCCCCTGCGAACCGACGCGCGGAGTCACAACACGTTTCGCGCCGGGGGAGCTGATCTGGCAGAATAGAAGGTCGGACGGCTCGCTCGACCCTCTATCCAGCGAGAACGTCCTCCCGCAGAGCTTCCGCCGGGTGTGCACCCCACTCTCCAGGCGATCGGTTCAAACTTCCTTCCACACCATTCAGGAGAATCGTGGCTGTCAAGATTCGTCTCAAGCGCCTGGGCAAGATCCGCGCGCCTTACTACCGCATCGTCGTCGCCGACTCGCGCACCAAGCGCGACGGTCGTGTGATCGAGGAGATCGGCAAGTACCACCCCACCGAGGAGCCCTCGTTCATCGAGGTCGACTCCGAGCGTGCGCAGTACTGGCTCTCCGTCGGCGCGCAGCCGACCGAGCAGGTCGCCGCGCTGCTGAAGATCACGGGCGACTGGGGCAAGTTCAAGGGCGACAAGGACGCGAAGTCCACGCTCAAGGTCGCCGAGCCCAAGGCTCCGTTCGAGATCGACGCGTCCAAGAAGTCGGTCGTCAAGCCGAAGGCGGAGAAGAAGGAGACTCCCGCTGAGGAGGCTCCCGCCGCTGCCGACGCGGAGGCCGCTGAGGCTCCCGCCGCCGACGCCGAGTAATCCGTCGTGCTGGCCGCCGCGCTCGAACACGTCGTCAAGGGGATCGTCGATCACCCGGACGACGTCCGCATCACCGAATCCACATCGCCGCGAGGCGACCTGCTCGAGGTGCGCGTGCACCCCGACGACCGTGGACGCGTGATCGGGCGCGGCGGTCGCACCGCGAAGGCGCTGCGTACGCTGATCTCCGCCCTCGCCGACGGACGTCGCGTTCGCGTCGACGTCGCGGACGACTGACGTGGCGGTCGGCGACAAAGGCCAGGCACGCAATCAGCTGCGCGTCGGCCGCCTGGTCAAGGCGCACGGGCTCAAGGGCGCCATCAAGCTCGAGCTGTACACCGACAACCCCGAAGCACGTTTCGTCACGGGGGCCGAGTTCACGTTGCAGGTGCCAGAGGCGTCTCCGTGGCACGGCAAGACGATCACCGTCCGCGAGTACCGCGTGATGAACGGCAACCCGGTCGTCTTCTTCGAGGACATCGAGGACCGCGACGCCGCCGAAGGCCTCGTGCGCGCCATCCTGTGGATCGACCAGGACGACGTCGAACCCGAGGACAACGCCTGGTACGACCACCAGCTCACCGGACTCGACGTCGTGCGCGACGAGAAGGTCGTCGGGCGCGTCGTGCGCATCGACCACATGCCGGCACAGGATCTGCTCATCGTCCGCCCGCTCGAGTCGGATTCCGAGGAGATCATGGTCCCCTTCGTCGAGGCGATCGTCCCGACCGTGGACATCGAGGCCGGTCGCGTCATCGTCACCCCTCCCGCCGGACTCTTCGAGGAGCTTCCGGACGCGGCATCCGACGAGCAGCCCGCTGCCGACGCATCCTGATCCGTCTACCCTGATCCCGTGCGCTTCGACGTCGTCTCGATCTTCCCGTCGTACTTCGACGGACTCACGCTGTCCCTGCTCGGCAAAGCGCAGGACGCTGGGATCATCGATCTGAATGTGCGCGATCTGCGCGACTGGACGAGCGATCGGCACCGCACGGTCGACGACACTCCGTACGGGGGCGGCGCCGGGATGGTCATGAAGCCGGAGCCCTGGGCGCTCGCGCTCGACGAGCTCGCGGGCACGCAGGCCGGCGACCGCCCGACGATCATCTTCCCGTCGCCCGCCGGCGAGGTCTTCACGCAAGCCACCGCACGGGATCTCGCCACGCGCGAGCACCTCATCTTCGGCTGCGGGCGCTACGAGGGCATCGATGAGCGGGTGTTCGAGTACGCCGCGGGCCTCGGAGAGGTGCGCCTGGTCAGCCTCGGCGACTACGTGCTGAACGGGGGAGAGGTCGCCGTCATGGCGATGATCGAGGCGATCGGACGCCTCATCCCCGGCGTCGTCGGCAACCCCGAGAGCCTCGTCGAGGAATCCCACGAGGACGGGCTGCTCGAGTACCCGTCGTACACCAAGCCGGCGTCCTGGCGCGACCGTGAGGTTCCGCCGGTGCTGCTGAGCGGCAACCACGGCGCGATCGCCCGCTGGCGTCACGAGCAGCAGTTGGAGCGCACACGCACCCGTCGGCCCGATCTGCTCGGCGACGACTCGGCCTGAGACTCAGACGACCCGCTCGACTCCGCCGTCGATCTCGAACACCAGACCGTGCGGATGCCGGAGCGACAGCGCCCCGGACGCGTCGAGACCCCGCAGTTCTGCGCGCAGCATCCGTCCGATCATCTCGTGCGCGACGATCAGGGGCGCACCGTCCGACACCCAGCCGCACTCGCTCAACGCCCGTCGGGCGCGCAGTCGCGCCTGCGCGTAGCTCTCCCCGCCGGGGAACGCCCAGCCGTAGCGGTTCTCCGCGCGCTCGGCGCGTGCACCGGGGAACACCTCCTCGATCTCGGACCACGTCATCCCCGCCATCTCGCCGTGATCGAGTTCCGCGAGATCCGCGACCTCGACCAGGTCGGCGCCGAGCCGCTCCGCGATGATCAGGGCCGTCGCCATCGCGCGACCCAGCGGGCTGGTGCAGACCGTGCGGATTCCTGAGCCGTCCAGACGCTGCGCCGCATCCGCGGCCTGCGCGAGACCGTCTGCGGTGAGCGGGGAATCCCGACGACCCTGCAAGCGACCTTCGAGATTCCATGCCGTCTGACCGCACCGGGCGAGATATGCCCGCTGCGGCACATGGCGATCACGCGGAATCATGCCCTCAGGATGGCACAGCACCACGAGCGAAGGGGAGGCCCGTGTCCCGATAGCATCGACGGGTGAGGATCTGGTCGCTGCACCCGCGTTATCTCGACCGGCAGGGCCTGATCGCGTGCTGGCGCGAGACCCTGCTCGCCCAGGCCGTGCTCAACGGTGCGACGCGCGGATACACCCGCCACCCGCAGCTCGAACGGTTCCGCGAGACCGATGAGCCGCTCGCATCCATCGGCGCGTATCTGCACGGGCTCGCGACGGAGGCGGACCACCGCGGATACCGATTCGATCGTTCCCGCATCGTCGACGCCGTGGAGCAGTCCGCGACGATCGGCGTCACTGATGGTCAGATCGCGCTCGAATGGGCGCACCTGTTGGCGAAGCTCGCCGTGCGGAGCCCCGAGCTGCGCGAACGATGGGCGGACATCACGCGGCCGGAACCGCATCCGCTGTTCACGGTCACGGCTGGACCCATCGCGTCGTGGGAGCGCGCTGGACAGCCGCCGACCTGATCGGTCAGTCGACGCCGAGGAATGACCGGTCGGTCAGGATGATCGGCCCGTCGTCCGTGATGGCGATCGTGTGCTCGGAGTGCGCGCCGCGCGAGCCGTCGGCGCTGCGCAGCGTCCAGCCGTCGGCATCCGTGACCAGTTCGTCCGTCGTCGCGAGGAACCACGGCTCGAGCGCGAGGACCAGACCAGCGCGCAGCGGGAAGCCGCGGCCGGCGCGTCCGTCGTTGGCCACGTGCGGGTCGCCGTGCATCGTTCTCCCGACGCCGTGTCCGCCGAAGTCGGTGTTGATGCTGTAGCCCTCGCCGTGCGCGATGCCGGCGACCGATGCCGAGATGTCGCCGATGCGGTTGCCGACGACGGCGGCAGCGATCGCGGCATCCAGTGCCCGCTCCGTCGTGTCGATCAGGCGCAGGTCCTCGTCGCGCGCCGTACCGACCACGAACGAGACGGCGGAATCCGCGACCCAGCCGTCGACGGCCACCGCGAAGTCAAGCGTCACGAGGTCGCCGTCGCGCAGGACGTAGTCGTGGGGGAGCCCGTGCAGGACGGCGTCGTTGACGGAGGTGCAGATGACCTTGCCGAACGGGCCGCGGCCGAACGACGGTGCGTAGTCGATGTAGCAGGACTCCGCGCCGGCCTTGCGGATCATGTCGTGCGCGCGGCGGTCGATGTCCAGCAGATTGGTGCCGATCTTCGTGTCGGCGCGCAGCGTGGCGAGGGTCTCGGCGACGAATCGCCCCGCGGCCCGCATCTCATCGATCTCGGCCGGAGTGCGCAGTTCGATCATGGTGTTCCTCTCGTCCCCTCCATTCTCCCGGATCCGAAGGGCTCGCCGGCGCACCCGCTCTCAGCGAACACTTCGTCCGGCACGACGCGCGCGACGTACCATCGCAGTATGTGGTTGCGAGAGGCGTTCTTCCGGTGGCTCATTCCGGCCGCTTTCGTGCTGCCGCTGTGGCTGCTCATCGGCTGGGGCGTGTTCTCCGGCGGAGGATGGGCGTTCCTGTTCCTCTTCGTCGGCATCCCGTCGGTCTTCGTCGGGCAGCTGATCCTCACTCTCCTGGTCCGGGCGCGCCCCACGGTGCGTCTCACTCGGGCGGTGTCGTGGTGGGACGTCGCAGGCTTCGGCGTGTGGCACGCCCTCACCATCGCTGTGGGGTTCTATCCATCGTGGTTCGCACCGGCGCTCACGCTGGCGATCATCAGCGGCATCGCCCTGATCTGGCTGTCCCTCTGGCAGCTGTGGCGAGAAGCACGTGACAGCGGTGGGATCCGTGTGGTCACGACGTCCTGGCGTGCACCGGTCGACGAGGAGCCGACTGCCGAGCGCGTCACCGACCCCGAGGTGTTCGTGATCCGGGAGAAGCCCGACTCCGACCGCTGAGCGTGTTTTGGCCGTGGCGCGGATCCATGGCAGAATGGACCCTTGTGCCGTGACCGGCTCTGCCTCAGGGGAGCCCGCGGACGCCATGCGCTCCGTTCAGCACACACCTTACGTATTCCTTCCAGCTTGCACCCGACCTGTGGCGGATGCAGAGAGTAGACGATCATGCAGATCCTCGACGCCGTCGATGCGGCTTCGCTCCGTTCCGACGTTCCCGACTTCGCACCAGGCGACACGATCAACGTGCACGTCAACATCACCGAGGGCAACCGCTCGCGCATCCAGATCTTCAAGGGTGTCGTGATCGGCCGCCAGGGCGATGGCGTGCGCGAGACCTTCACGGTCCGCAAGATCAGCTTCCAGGTGGGCGTCGAGCGCACCTTCCCGGTGCACTCCCCGGTGATCGACCACATCGAGGTCGTCACCCGCGGTGACGTGCGTCGCGCGAAGCTCTACTACCTGCGCAACCTCCGCGGCAAGAAGGCGAAGATCAAGGAGAAGCGCGACAACTGAGTCGACGCCTCTTCGAAGCACCCCGGGACACTCGTGTCCCGGGGTGCTTTCTTTCGGCCAGGATATGCAACGCTTGTAAGGCCGTACCGACGTCCGGCGTGAAGCTCGTGAAGGAATGCGATGACGACTGAGTCCACCCCGGCCCCGGAACCGAAGCGGCGGCGTGGCTTCCTGATCTTCCTGCGTGACGTCCTCATCATCGTGGTGATCGCGGCGCTCGTGTCCTTCCTGGTCAAGACCTTCGTCGTCCGCTCGTTCTACATCCCGTCGGGCTCGATGGAGCAGACGCTTCTCGTGAACGACCGCATCCTGGTCGACGAGCTCACCCCGCGCTGGACGGGCTACGAGCGCGGCGACGTCGTCGTGTTCCAGGACCCGGGCGGATGGCTTCCCCCCGCCGTCCAGGAGCCGGCCCAGCCTCCGCTGATCGGCTTCGTCGACGGCGTCCTCACCTTCATCGGGATCTCGGCATCCGATTCGCAGGATCACCTCGTCAAGCGGCTCATCGGCCTCCCCGGTGACCACGTGGTGTGCTGCAACTCGCTCGGCCAGGTGTCGGTCAACGGCGCGCCGATCGACGAGCTCTCGTACCTGAACGTCCCCGAGGGCGACACGCTCGCCTCCGAAGAGCCGTTCGATGTCACGGTCCCCGACGGGCAGCTGTGGCTGCTCGGAGATAACCGCGACAGGTCCCAGGACGCCAGAGCGCATCAGGATCTGCCCACCGGCGGATTCGTCCCGCTCGACAACGTGGTGGGCAAGGCGTTCCTGACCACCTGGCCGCTGGACCGGATCGGCACCATCGACGGGCACCACGAGGTGTTCAACGGAGTACCGGACCCCGAATGATGACCGTCGTCGCCCCGACGCTCCGGCTCGAACGCGCGCTTCTCAAGGAGCACGAGTTGATCATCGCGCTCGACGAGGTCGGACGCGGCGCGCTGGCCGGTCCCGTCACGGTCGGTGCGGCGGTGATGGATGCCGCCGGTGCACGCCGCCGCGTTCCTGACGGGCTGCGCGATTCGAAGCTCATCACCGAACGTCGGCGACCGGATGTCGCGCTGCGCGCCGCGGCGTGGGTGCCCGCATCCGGCCTCGGCTGGGCCAGCGCCGCCGAGGTCGACGAGGTCGGCATCATGCGCGCGCTGGGACTCGCCGCCTCACGGGCCCTGCTGGCGATCGCGGAGCAGGGAGTGGTCACCGAGCGCGCTCTGGTGATCCTGGACGGCAATCACGACTACGTGTCGGCCGTGCATCCGTCGCGTCTGCACGTGCGTCCGGTGATCAAGGCGGACCGCGACTGCGCGTCGGTCTCGGTGG
The DNA here is from genome assembly GCF_025836995.1 of Microbacterium sp. M28. Lineage (NCBI taxonomy): Bacteria > Bacillati > Actinomycetota > Actinomycetes > Micrococcales > Microbacteriaceae > Microbacterium > Microbacterium triticisoli. Next base: position 1,432,109 of record NZ_CP107546.1, read on the forward strand.
CCTCGGTGATCGCCAAGGTGGCTCGCGATGCGCTGATGACCGAGTTGCACGACGAGCACCCCGTGTACCAGTGGGAGCGCAACAAGGGCTATGCCAGTCCCGAGCATCGTGCGGCGATCCGGGACAGCGGTCTGTCGCCGCTGCACCGCTCGTCCTGGGCGATCGCCGACGCTCCGACGCTGTTCTGACGGGCAGCGTGCCGCTCCACGCAGGGGAGGGCGCCGGTCGTGCGCCCGGACTCGTAGGATGGACACATCATGGATGAGGAAGCCTTCGACGATTACGACCGCGAACTCGAACTCGCGCTGTTCCGCGAGTATCGGGACGTCGTCTCGCAGTTCCAGTACGTCGTCGAGACGGAGCGCCGCTTCTATCTCGCCAACGAGGTCAACGTCGTGCGTCGGGACACCGAGCACGACTTCTACTTCGAGATCTCGATGACCGATGTCTGGGTGTGGGACATCTATCGCGCCGACCGGTTCGTGAAAGCCGTCCGCGTGCTGACGTTCAAGGACGTCAACGTGGAGGAGCTGCAGCGGCGCGAGTTCGAGCTGCCGGAGGAGCTGTCGCTCGACGGCAAGTGACCCGCTCTGCACACGTCGGTCACTGAGCGAACCTTCCCCCAGATCCCGTAGATCTCGCGGGCAGGCCGTCTGCGGCTGCTGTCCGCGGACGGGCACGCTGTCGGCATGGCAGCGAAAGATGATCTCGGCCGAGTCGGCGAACAGCGTGCGGCCGCGTACCTGAGCGGGCTCGGCTACGAGGTTCTGGACCGCAACTGGCGGTGTCCTGCCGGCGAGGTCGACATCGTCGCGGCGCGCGGCGCCCTGCTGTGCGTCGTCGAGGTCAAGACACGCACCTCGCTGCGGTTCGGCCACCCGTTCGAGGCGCTCGACGACAAAAAGGTGCGTCGGCTCTGGCGCCTCGCGCACGCCTGGGTCGAAGCACATCCGGAACAGGCGGCGCATTCCCGAGTCCGGCTCGAGGCGATCGGCATCGTTGGCCCCGATCCGCGCAGCGGTGCGCTCGAGCATCTGGTGGATCTGCGATGACCGCGGTGCGGACCTGGGCCGTCGCGCTCACGGGGGTGGACGGCCACATGGTCGAGGTCGAAGCCGACCTGTCCAATCAGCGGCCCGACTTCCGCATCATCGGGCTCGCGGATCGCTCGCTCGGCGAAGCCACGCAACGCGTCCACAACGCCTGCAAGAACGCGGGGCTGGAGCTGTCCGCACGGCGGCTGACCGTGAACCTGTCGCCGGCGAGCCTGCCGAAGCAGGGTTCCGCCTTCGACCTCGGGGTCGCCGTGTCGGCGCTGGCGACCAGCGGCTCGCTGGATGCCGCCTCGATCGCCCGCACGGTGCACATCGGGGAGCTCGGTCTGGACGGCCGACTGCGCCCGGTGCCCGGCGTGCTGCCCTCAGTGTTCGCTGCGCAGCGTGCGGGGTTCGAGCACGTGGTCGTCCCGCACGCGAACGCCGCCGAAGCGCGACTGGTCGCCGACATCGAGGTGCGCGCCGCCACGACGCTCGCCGAGGTCGCCGTCTGGCACGGTGCCGATGTCGAGATCCCCGATGTCGAGCCGATCGCCGCTGCGGTCACGACGGAGGATGAGACGGATGCGGTGGACCTGGCCGATGTGATCGGGCAGGAGGATGCCGTGGAGGCGCTCCTCACCGCCGCCGCGGGGGGACACCATCTGCTGCTGAGCGGTCCGCCCGGCGCGGGCAAGACCATGCTCGCGCGACGGATGCCCGGAATCCTGCCGGAGCTCACGGACGAGGAGGCGCTCGAAGTGGCCTCGATCCGTTCGCTGTCCGGCCTGCCCGTGGCCTCGCTCAGCCGGGTGCCTCCGCTGGAGGCTCCGCACCACAGCGCCTCACCCATGGCGCTGGTGAGCGGCGGGTCACGGGCGGCGCGGCCGGGGGCCATCGTGCGTGCGCACCGCGGTCTGCTGTTCCTCGACGAGGCGGCCGAGTTCAGCCGACAGGCGCTCGATTCGCTGCGGCAGCCTCTCGAGTCGGGAACGATCGACATCCAGCGGGCCGGGTTCACGGCGCGGTTTCCTGCGCGCTTCCAGCTGATCCTCGCGATGAATCCCTGCCCGTGCGGCAACTACGGGGTCCGCGGCGCCGAATGCACCTGCCCGCCGATCGCGATCCGCCGCTATGCCGGTCGCCTGTCCGGCCCGCTCCGTGACCGGATCGACATCGATCTGCAGGTCGCGCGGGTGGCCGCATCCCGCGCAACGGCGGGGGACCGGGCAGCTCTCACGTCGGAGGTCGCACGTGCCCGCGTCGCCGAGGCGCGCGCCCGCGCCGCGCAGCGCTGGGCAGACACTCCGTGGCGATTGAACGCCGAGATCCCCGGCACGTGGCTGCGGCAGGGACGACATCGACTGCCGGCCGCGGATCGCGCGTCCTTGGATCGCGCCCTCGAACGCGGCGTCCTCACTCTGCGCGGTTACGACCGGGTCCTGCGGCTCGCGTGGACGATCGCCGACCTGGCCGGACGCGAGCGGCCCGGACGGGACGAGCTCGGCCGCGCCCTGTTCCTGAAGAGAGGACTGATCACATGATCGAGAGGCTGAACAGAGAGAGCGGCCTGCGTGACCTGGTGACTCGCATGCGGCCGGATGTCGACCAGGACGAGGCGCTCGCACGAGCGGCCTGGTCTGTCATCACCGAACCCGGGGACGGGACGGCGGGTGTCCTGATCGAGACGCTCGGCGCGGCCGCAGCCCTGTCCGCGGCGCTGGACGAGGTGCGTCGGCCGCGGGTGGAGGCTGCCGCGATCGACGCTCTCGGTGGCGCCGGTGGTGCGAGGGCGCTCGCTCAGGCGCGGGCCCGCTGGCAACCGCGGGCTCGGATCGACAGCATCCGCGCCTCCCTCGCCGCCGCCTCGGAGGTCGGAGCACGGCTGCTGCTGCCGGGCGCGGAGCACTGGCCGACCGATCTCGACGATCTCGGCGTGCACGCTCCGGTGCTGCTCTGGGTCCGCGGTGATCCGGCCTGCCTGGCGGTCAGGCCGAGTGCGGCCCTCGTCGGCGCCCGTGCATCGAGCTCGTACGGCGAGACCGTCACCGCCGACCTGGCGGGCGACCTCGCGCACGGCGGCGTGCTCATCGTCTCGGGAGGCGCGTACGGCATCGACGGGGCAGCCCATCGCGCGGCCCTCGGCGTTGGTGGGCAGACGGTCGCGTTCCTGGCGGGCGGCATCGATCGCGCCTATCCTGTCGGCCATCATCAGCTCTTCGAGCACATCGCGCGCTCAGGGGCGGTCGCCACGGAGGTCCCGTGCGGCACGTCCCCGTCGAAGTGGCGTTTCCTCGCGCGCAACCGATTGATCGCGGCCCTCGGCATGGCGACGGTCGTCGTCGAGGCCGGCCGGCGCAGCGGGTCGCTGAACACCGCGGGCCACGCGGCCGCGCTCGGTCGGCCGCTCGGCGCCGTGCCGGGACCGGTGACGTCCGCGGCATCCGCCGGTTGTCATCGCCTGCTGCGCGAGTACGACGCACGATGCGTCACGACGGCGGCCGAGGTGCGTGAGCTCTGGGGCGAGGATCTGCCGTTCGATGGTCCGACCGAGGACCGGGTCGATCCGGACACCACGCGTCTGCTCGACGCGCTCAGCACTCGCACGGCCATCGCGCCGCAGGAGGTCGCCCGCCGATCGGGGCTGGCCGTCGATCGAGTCCAAGGCCTGCTGGGCATGCTCGAGCTCGAAGGAACGGCATCACGCCGCGACGGCGGGTGGCTCCGCCGGATTCAGGCCACGCGATGATCGGACGCCTCGTCGCGAGGACCCGGCGAGGCGACAGACCGGGGCGCGCGCTGCGGGCCATCCTGGAGGCATGGACCTCTCCGTCGCCGCAGCCGCGTTCGCGACGCATCTCGAGACGGTGCGCAGATTGTCGCCCGCCACGGTGCGCGCGTACCGTTCAGATCTGCGCGACCTCGTCGGCTCCGTCGGAGATGGACCACTGCGCGATGTGGATCTGGAATCGCTGCGTGACTGGCTCTGGACGGCGACCCAGCGAGGCGATGCGCGCAGCACACTCGCACGGCGTGCGGCCGCCGCCCGATCCTTCTTCGCCTGGGCGAAGGACGAAGAGCTCATCCCGGTCGATCCGAGCCTGCGCCTGGTGACTCCCAAGCGGGGGCGCACGCTCCCGACCGTCGCGTCCCGTGACGGCATGCGGGCGCTGCTCGACGCGCAACGGATGGCCGCGGCAGGGGGAGATCCTGTGGCTCTGCGCGATCACGCGATCCTCGAGCTGCTGTACGCGACAGGCATGCGCGTCTCGGAGCTGTGCGGCCTCGACGTCGACGACCTCGACCAGGACCGGGGCACGGCGAGGGTGCTCGGCAAGGGGTCGAAGGAGCGCGTCGTCCCTTACGGCCGTCCCGCACACGATGCGATCGCCGCCTGGGCGACACGCGGGCGGCCCGTGCTCAGCGCGCGGGCATCGACTGCTGGTCCGGCGGTCTTCCTCGGCTCCCGCGGAGGCCGCATCGGCCCGCGGCTCGTGTACACCCTCGTGGCGCGCACCCTTGGACCCGTGGTCGGGGCCGAGAACGTCGGACCGCACGCGTTGCGGCACTCGGCTGCCACTCACCTGCTCGACGGCGGAGCGGACCTGCGCGCTGTCCAGGAGATCCTCGGTCACGCGAGTCTGGGCACCACGCAGATCTACACCCACGTCTCGTCGGAACGCCTCGCGGCGACGTACCGCCTGGCGCATCCCCGAGCCTGACCCCGCCGCGCGTCAGAGCGGAGCGCAGCAGGGCAGCAGGATCGCTCGTTCGACCGGCCCGAACATCGCCATCGGATCGACGTAGACCCCGTGCACCCGCAACCCCATGTGGACGGCACCCGACGGAGCATGCCCGCCCGACGCGACCGTGCCGATCGCGTCGCCCGCGGTCACCGCATCGCCTGCGCGCAGGCGCGACGCCACCGGCTCGAAGGTGGTGACGAGCCCGCCGCCGTGGTCGATCGTGATGAGCGGACGGTCGACCACCGTTCCGACGAATGCCACGATCCCACTCGCGGGAGCCCGCACCTCCCCGTCGGGCGCCGCGATGTCGATTCCGCGATGACCAGGGCCGTAGTCGTGCGCCGGGGCGACGAACGGCTCGACGACCGTCCTGGCCCCCGCAACAGGCCACTGCCAGTCCGATCCGCCGCCGGCCGGCGCCTCCTCCGGGCCGAGGAGCAGACTGTGCGCGACGACGAGCGCGATCACCGCGAGGGAGCGGGCGCGAAGCGTGAGGTGAGCGGACATGAGTCCATCGTGCGCGGGCCGACGAGCCCGGGTGATCCCGGATCTCAGCAGCTGTGCAGAACCCGCGTGTCCCGTGCCTCGGTGCAGGGCGAGTGAGCGGGGCTGATCGGGTACACTTGTCCATGCACCTCGATTCCGGGGTGACTACGCGTGCCCAAAGCGACCTCGGTCGCGGCATCCACTCCCACAGGTCCTGTTCGCAGAACGGGCGGGTGTGCGCCGGGCACCAGGCTCGACGATCGGACGATCGGCGAAATCAACCTCAACGGCGTGCGAACGCCAGAACAAGGAGACGACCATGGCTGTGGTCACCATCCGCCAGCTGCTCGACAGCGGCGTGCACTTCGGACACCAGACCCGCCGGTGGAACCCGAAGGTGAAGCGCTTCATCCTCACGGAGCGCAGCGGCATCCACATCATCGACCTGCAGCAGTCCCTGTCGTACATCGACAAGGCCTACGACTTCGTCAAGGAGACGGTCGCGCACGGCGGCACCATCCTCTTCGTCGGCACGAAGAAGCAGGCTCAGGAAGTCCTCGCCGAGCAGGCCACCCGCGTCGGCCAGCCCTTCGTGAACCAGCGCTGGCTCGGTGGACTCCTCACCAACTTCTCCACCATCGCGAAGCGTCTTGCCCGCATGAAGGAGCTCGAGGAGCTGGACTACGAGAACCCGGCCGCTTCCGGCTTCACGAAGAAGGAGCTGCTGCTCAAGAAGCGCGAGCTCGACAAGCTGCACAAGTCGCTCGGCGGTATCCGCAACCTCGCGAAGACCCCGTCGGCTCTGTGGGTCGTCGACGCCAAGCGCGAGCACCTCGCCATCGACGAGGCCAAGAAGCTCGGCATCCCCGTGATCGGCATCCTCGACACGAACGCGGACCCGGACGACTTCCAGTACCCGATCCCCGGCAACGACGACGCGATCCGCTCCGTCTCGCTGCTCACCCGCATCATCGCGGATGCCGCGGCCGAGGGCCTGCAGCAGAAGCACAACCCCGAGCAGGGCGACGCCGAGCCGCTGGCCGAGTGGGAGCGCGAGCTCCTCGAGACCCCGGCCGAGACGACCGAGGTTCCGGCCGAGACGACCGAGGCTCCGGCCGAGGCACCTGCCGCCGAGGCGACCGAGGCTCCGGCCGAGGACGCTGCGGTCACCGACGCGAAGTAATTCCCTCGGGCTGAACCCGCCCGCGAACACACACATCACGAAGCAAGGAGCCGCCACACATGGCCAACTTCACCATCGCCGACATCAAGGCGCTGCGTGAGCAGCTCGGTACGGGAATGGTCGACACCAAGAAGGCGCTCGAGGAAGCCGATGGCGACCGCGAGAAGGCCGTCGAGATCCTGCGCCTGAAGGGTGCGAAGGGCAACGCCAAGCGCGCTGACCGTTCCACCAGCGAAGGCCTGGTCGTCGCTCGCGAGCAGGACGGCGCCGTGACGCTCGTCGAGCTCGCCTGCGAGACCGACTTCGTCGCGAAGAACGACCGCTTCATCGCGCTGTCCGAGAAGGTCGCCGACGCCGTGGCCGCCGTCAAGGCGAACACGGTCGAGGAGGCCCTCGCGGCCGACGCCGCAGGCCAGACCGTCGACCAGCTGATCTCGGACGAGGCAGCGATCATCGGCGAGAAGGTCGAGCTGCGTCGCGTCCGAACGCTGACCGGTGACAACTTCGAGGTCTACCTGCACCGCACCAGCAAGGACCTGCCGCCGCAGATCGGTGTCGTCGTCGCCTACTCGGGTGACGACGCCGAGACCGCGCGCAGCATCGCCCAGCACATCTCGTTCGCGAACCCGTCGTACCTCTCCCGTGAGGACGTTCCGGCGGCAGACGTCGAGAAGGAGCGCGAGATCGTCACCGAGATCTCCCGCAGCGAGGGCAAGCCCGAGGCTGCACTGCCGAAGATCGTCGAGGGTCGCGTGACCGCGTTCATCAAGCAGGTCGCACTGCTCGAGCAGGACTACGCCAAGGACAACAAGCTGTCCGTGGCGAAGGTCGCGCAGGACGCCGGCATCACCGTGACGGACTTCGCGCGCTTCAAGGTCGGCGCGTAACGACGTCGAAGGGGTTCGGATCCGTGAGGGTCCGAACCCCTTCTTCATGCCCAGAAGGCACTATCTTGATTTCGGGACGAGAGGATTCACCCATGACTGAACGAACCGGACGCCGCCGCGTCCTTCTCAAGCTCTCCGGCGAGGCATTCGGTGCCGGTCAGCTGGGTGTCAATCCAGACGTGGTCAGCCAGATCGCGCGCGAGATCGCCGCAGCCGTCGATCAGGTCGAGATCGCCGTCGTCGTCGGCGGAGGCAACTTCTTCCGCGGGGCGGAGCTCAGCCAGCGCGGCATGGACCGCGGGCGAGCCGACTACATGGGAATGCTGGGCACCGTCATGAACGCCCTCGCCCTCCAGGACTTCCTCGAGCAGGCCGGAGCCGCGACGCGTGTGCAGTCCGCGATCGCCATGACCCAGGTCGCCGAGCCGTACATCCCGCGCCGCGCCGAGCGGCACATGGAGAAGGGGCGCGTCGTGATCTTCGGCGCCGGCGCCGGTCTGCCGTACTTCTCCACGGACACGGTCGCCGCGCAGCGCGCTCTGGAGATCGGCGCCCAGGAGGTCCTCGTCGCCAAGAACGGCGTCGACGCGATCTACACGGCCGACCCGAACAAGGACGCCACCGCGACGCGCATCGACCAGGTCACGTATCGCGAGGCGCTGCAGCGCGGTCTCAAGGTCGTCGACTCGACGGCGTTCAGCCTGTGCATGGACAACAACATGGACATGCGGGTGTTCGGGATGGAGCCCTCGGGCAACATCACGCGCGCGCTGCTCGGAGAGACGATCGGCACGCTCGTCACCTCCTGAGCGTCGCACGCGGGTGCTGAGGCATCCGCCCCGATAGAATTGCCAGAACACCCCAGACGATTGGAGTCGCCGTGATCGCGGACGTCCTCGCAGAAACCACCACCCGGATGACCAGGGCGGTCGAAGCCGCGAAGGAGGACTTCGCCACGGTGCGCACCGGGCGTGCGAACCCGCAGCTGTTCCAGAAGGTCATGGTCGACTACTACGGTTCGCCCACACCTCTCGCGCAGCTGGCGTCGCTGGCCAACCCCGAGGCGCGCTCGCTCATCGTCACGCCGTACGACAAGTCCGCGCTGAAGGCGATCGAACAGGCGATCCGCGACATGCCGAATCTGGGGGCCAACCCGTCCAACGACGGCAACATCGTCCGCGTGACGATGCCCGAGCTGACCGAGGAGCGCCGCAAGGAGTACGTCAAGCTCGTGCGCTCCAAGGGCGAGGACGCCAAGGTCCACGTCCGCGGCATCCGTCGCAAGGCGAAGGACGAGCTGGACGCGCTCAAGAGCGACGTCGGCGAGGACGAGATCGCCCGCGGCGAGAAGGACCTGGACGCCCTGACGCGTCAGCACGTCGACCTGATCGACGAGGCGCTGAAGCGCAAAGAGGCCGAACTGCTCGAGGTGTGAGCGCCAATGACTGACGATTCCGGGGGCACGCCGCCGAACGATGCGCCGACCAGGCGCAGCGAGCGGCGACGCGACGCGGCACCTGCGCCGTTGAGCGACACCGCCTTCCCCGGGTTCGACGCGGAGATCGTTCCGCCGAAGCCGGAGCTTCCGCCCACCCCGGCGCCCGGCATGTCGACGGGGGAGCACAACGCCATCCGCGAGCAGTGGCGAGCGAAGCGCGGCGAGTTCGAGAGTCACGTCTCGCACGCGCGGGGTCAGCTCGACCAGGCGAACGAGCGCATCAAGGAGCGCACCGGGCGCGACCTGATCGTCGCGATCCTGATCGGTCTCGCCGCCGGAGCCGTTCTGCTCGGCTCACTGTTGTTCATCAAGTGGCTCTTCGTGCCGATCGTGCTCGCGATCGCCCTGCTGAGCATCTACGAACTCGGACTCGCCCTGCGCGGCGCGGGCCGTCGCGTCGACATCGTTCCGCAGTTGATCGCCGGCGCCCCGCTGGTGCTCGCCGGGTACTTCGCGGAGCCGTGGTTGTGCTGGGTCGCACTGTTCGTCTCGGTCGCGTTCGTGATCGTCTGGCGTCTGGTCGCCCAGATGGTGGTGCAGGACGGGCGCACGTACGGCGAGGTGCTCGGTGACGTCGTGGTCGGCGGATTCATCCAGGTGTACGTGCCTTTCCTGGCCAGTATCGCCCTGATCCTGCTTTCGCAGGAGGGCGGGCAGTGGTGGGTGCTCGCGTTCATCGCGATCGCCGTCGCTGCGGATACCGGTGCCTATGCATCCGGACTCGCATTCGGCAAGCACCCGATGGCCCCGCGGATCAGCCCGAAGAAGACGTGGGAGGGCTTCGCTGGCGCCGTCCTCGCCGCGACCGGCGTGGGGGTGCTCCTCGCGCTCTACCTGCTCGACATGCCATGGTGGGCGGGTGCGATTCTCGGTGCGGCCGTGCTGCTGTCCGCGACTCTCGGCGATCTCGCCGAGTCGATGCTCAAGCGCGACCTCGGCATCAAGGACATGAGCTCGTGGCTTCCCGGTCATGGTGGTCTGCTCGACCGCCTCGACAGCATCCTGCCGTCGACGATTCCCGCGCTCCTGCTGTACTTCCTGCTGTCGCCGTGGGTGAGCATCGGGTGAGCGGGTTACGGTGGATGACGTGACAGATACTCAGACGAAGCCGACGTCGGCGGGGTTCACCCTGACGACCGGCCGAACCCGCGGATACCATCCGGCGGCCGTCGACACGTTCCTCGCCGCGGCCAAGGCGAGCTTCGAGCGCGATGACGATGCGCTGTCCGCGGAGGACGTCCGTCTGGCCTCCTTCCCGATGGTGAAGAACGGCTACGCGGTCGCCGAGGTGGATGCCGCACTCGGGCGCATCGAGGATGCCTTCGCCGCTCGTGTCCGCGACCGTGCGGTGCGCGCCGACGGCGCGACCGCGTGGGTCGAGCAGGCCAGGAGCGAGGCGCAGGTCATCCTGGATCACCTCGCCCGACCGAAGCTCCACAAGTTCGCTCGGGTCGGCTGGCTCTCATACGGCTATCGCGCCGAGGAGGTCGACCACGTCGCCCGCCGCATCGTCCGATACCTTCGCGACGGTGATGAGCTCTCGGTCGAGCAGCTGCGTTCGGCGGCGTTTCGGATGCAGCGAGGCGGCTACCGGGAGGAGCAGGTCGATGCCCTGCTCGACGCGACCATCGAGGTCATGCTCGCGGTTCGCTGAGCATTCCCATGGTCCGCCCAGCGGGCTCTGGTCTAGACTGAGGCTATTGTGAGTTCACCCCACGAGTCAGAAGAGATCGTCCCGGCAGCCGGCCACGGCCGCTCCGACATCCTCTCCACGGACAGGCGCGCGGCGAGCAGCCGTGCGCGGTGGTCGCGTCGACGCGGTGTCGCAGCCACGCTCGCATCGCTCGCCGTCGTCGGATTCGCAGCGGCGATCGTCGCCCCGACCGGGTTCGCCCTGGCCGACCCCGTGGATGCGGCGCAGGCCCAGACGACGGTGTACTCACTGGCGGCCGAGGACTCGCAGGATCTGCGTGTGACGGTCGAGGGCACGGCGTTCGCTCCCGTCGATCGCGGCACCTATGAGGTCTACATCAAGCCGAAGCCCACGCCGACGCCGACTCCGAAGCCGGCCTCGTCCGGCTCCTCCAGCAGCGGCAGCGGCAGCGGCAGCGGCAGCGGCAGCGGCAGCCGACCGCAGTACACCGGCGGCGGATCGCCGGCCGAGTGGATGGCGGCAGCAGGCATCGCCCAGAGCGACTGGGGCTACGTCGACTACATCGTCTCCAAGGAGAGCGGCTGGAACCCGAACGCGACCAACAAGTCGTCCGGCGCCTGCGGTCTCGTCCAGGCTCTTCCCTGCAGCAAGGTTCCCGGCAACGGCTACGACCCGGTCGACAACCTCCGCTGGGGCAACGGCTACGCCATCGGCCGCTACGGCAGCTGGGCGAGCGCGTACAACTTCTGGCGGAGCAACCACTGGTGGTGACCTCGCTCCGCCATGCCCCGATCCCGTAAACGACGTCCGGAGCGCTCCACCACCGAGGACTCCTTCGATCGCCTCCTCGCGGGGTGGAAGCGCACCGAGACCCGGCGTGGCCGGGAATGGGTCGTACAGCCCGTTTCGGCGCTCCAGGCGCAGAAGGAGTACATCTGCCCTGGGTGCGCGCTGACCGTCGTCCCCGGAACCGCGCATCTGGTGACCTGGCGTGCGGACGGCGTCCTCGGCGATGCCGCGGATCTGGCCGCGCGCAGGCACTGGCACACGCACTGCTGGCGGCTCGGATGAGCATCGAGATCCGCGGGCCGCTGAATCTGCCGGCGCTCCGAGAGGATGTCGAACTGCGCACCGCGGACGGGCTCAGACTGGTGGGCGAGTTGGCGATGCCCGTCGAGCGTCCCCCGGTCGCGACGCTCGTCACGCTGCATCCTCTTCCGACCGCCGGCGGGTGCATGGACTCCCACATCATCCGCAAGACCGCTTCGCGGTTGCCGGCCCTCGCCGATCTCGCCGTCCTGCGGTTCAACACGCGCGGCACGTCGTCGCCACGAGGCACGAGCGACGGGACGTTCGACGGCGGCGGGGGCGAGCGCCTGGACGTCGCGGCGGCCATGGACTTCGTGCATGAGCGGGGACTGCCGACGCCGTGGTTGCTCGGCTGGTCATTCGGGACCGATCTCGCGGTGAAGTACGGTCTCGAGCACGATGTCGTCGGAGCCATCCTCCTGTCGCCTCCGCTGCACCGCGCGAGTGCCGCAGAGGTCGCGGCCTGGGCGGGCGACCCGCGTCGGGTGATCGCCCTGATCCCCGAACTGGACGACTATCTGCCGCCTGAGCGGGCGCGCGAAGGCTTCGCCTCGATCCCGGATGCGGTACTGATCGAGGTCGAGGGGGGCAGGCATCTGTGGGTGGGGGAGAGTCAGACCCGCCGGGTGATGACCGAGATCGTCGCGGCGGTCAACCCGCAGGCACTGCCCCTACCGACCGTGTGGTCCTCCTGACGCGGATCACCGTTCGTTCATCCGGGGGATGACCACCTGTCGGTAGATGATCAGGATGCTCGCGGCCACCGGGATCGCGATGAGCGCACCGAGCAGGCCCAGCAGCGAGCCGCCGGCGAGGGCTGCGACGACGACGACCGCTCCGGGTACCGAGACGGCGCGGCTCATGATGCGCGGGGAAATGACGTACGCCTCGATCTGCATGTAGATGAGGTAGTAGATGCCGGCGGCGAGAGCCGTCGCGGGGGAACCCAGTCCCGGGATCAGGCACGCGAGCACGATGATGGTCGAGCCGGTGAGGGTTCCCACGAGGGGAATGAGCGAGAAGAAGAAGGCGACGACGGCGAGGACGGCGGGGAACGGTGCCTGGATGATCGAGAGGTAGATCGCACTCAGCACGCCGTTGATGACGCCGAGCGACACCTGCCCCATGACGTAGTAGCCGACGGAATCGGTGATCTGGTCGGCGAGATCGATGAAGCGCGGTCGCTTGGATGCCGGCACGAGCTGGTACACGGCGCGCTTGAGCGACGGCGTCGACGCCGTGAGGTAGATCGTCAGGATCAGGACGATGAAGGCGCCGAAGAGCCCGTTGACGACCGTGAGGCTCGCATTGATCACGCCACCGGTGATGCTGCCGACGTTGGCGAGGAGCCAGTCCTGGGCCTCGGTGAGCACGCGATCGATGTCCAGAGCCGGGAAGATGCCGCCCAGCCACGTCCGAAGATCCGCCCAGATGTCGTTGCTGCTCTGCACGAGCTCGGTGATCTGCTCGACCAGCTGGGTCACCTGGGAGATGATGATCGGCAGCACGATGAGGACGATGCCGGTGAACACGCCCAGCACGGCCACGATGGTGACCAGTACGGCGAGCCAGCGGGGCAGCTTCTGACGCTCGAGCCACGAGATGAGCGGATCCAGGCCCAGGCTGATGAACAGGGCGGTCCCGAGGTAGAGCAGCACGGTGGACAGCGTCTGCACGCTTCCGATGAGAAGGATGCCGAGCCCCACCCCGAGGGTCGCGACCAAAGCCGTTCGGAACGGATTGTGCAGCTTCATGTCGGCTCCTCGCAGGACAGGTGACGCCAGCGTATCCAGTGGACGGCGGCCGGCGACGCAGACGTGCCGAGCGCCTCCAGGGTGATCCGCCTGGGACAACACTCAGGTGATTTCGCTAGTCTGAAACGTCGAGCGATGATCCGGCCCCCTTTCCGGATCACGTAAGGAGAACTTTTCGTGCGATTCGTATGGGCCGTCGTGGCCTTCGTCCTGGCCACGCTCCTGATCGGTGCGGGTATCGCTCAGCGCACCCTCTTCATGGGTCCGTCCAGCGAGGAGCTCGTCCTGGAGACCTCGCAGCCCGAGCCCTACACGCTGATCGATGGCGCGGTGCTGCGCACGCAGCCGGGGCTCCAGAGCCTCATCATCCGCGGCGACGGCGAGCTGTTCGCGGCCTACGGCCGCACGGCCGACATGGAGGCGTGGCTCTCGGACGCCACGTACAACTCGATCACGCTGAAAGAGGACGGCACGCCCGAGACCACGGTCGTCGAGCCGGAGCTCGCCGAGGACGAGGAATCGACTGAGGAGCCGACGCCGGCACCGACCGAGGAGCCGGCAGAACCCGCGGCCGGCCGGAACCCGGCAGGCTCGGACCTGTGGCTGGACTCGTTCACGGAGCAGGACCAGATCATCACCGACATGCAGCTGCCCGAGGGCACGAGCATCCTGATCGCACGCGACGGCACGGAGCCGGCACCCGACGACATCGTGGTGTCCTGGCCACTGGACAACTCCACGCCACTGGCCGGCCCGCTGATGGCCACCGGAGGTCTGATGCTCGCGATCGGGGTGGTGCTCTACATCCTCGGCATCCGCCACCAGCGCCGTGGCCGTGGGCCGCGCCGCAAGGGGCTCGGTCCGATGCCGCCGACCGAGCCGATCGACGTCGCGATCGACAGGGCGCCCGAGCGGGAGGCCATCGAACCGGCACCCGCCTCGGACGCCGAGGCCGGCGCCCCGTCCGATGCCGACTCCGAGGCGACCGGCGCCACGGAGCAGAACGGGACGACCAAGCGGGTCGCGGTGACGCGTCGACGTCTTGCGATCCCCGCACTGGCCCTCGTCGCCGCGCTCGCGACGGGTTGCTCCGCTGACTCCTGGCCGCAGTTCGGCGCGGAGACGGCGACGCCGTCGCCGACGCCGACCGTCATCGCCCCGGAGAACCAGAAGCCGCCCGCCGTGACCGAGGCCCAGGCCGCACGCATCCTGCAGAACGTGTCCGAGACGGTCGCGCAGGCGGACACCGATCTCGACATCGATCTCGCGGCGACGCGACTCGACGGTGCGGCGCTGACCGCCCGCCGCACGGACTACAAGCTGCGCGGCGCCATCGCGGATCGCCCGGTGCCGGCCGTCATCCCGACAGACAAGGTCGAGATCCTGCTGCCGCAGGCCACCGACGCGTGGCCGCGCACCGTGCTGATGCTCTCGAAGAGCGACGCCGACGACTCGGCGGCGCCGGTGATCCTCACCATGACGCAGCAGGACCCGTGGTCCGACTACAAGGTGTCCTACCTCGCCGACATGCAGGCATCCGTCGAGCTGCCCGAGCTCGCTCCGCCGTGGGCGGGGACGACGCTCGTTCCGCCGGACACGACGTTCCTCGCGCTGGCGCCGACCGAACTGGCCGCCGCGTTCTCGGACGTCGTCGACGCCGGTGACAAGAGCGCATCGTACGACCTGTTCGACGACGGCACCCACGAGTTGGCGGCGAAGATCCAGACCAGCCGTCAGTCCGTCGTCGACAATCTCGCCGCGAAGCAGTCCGCGGAGACGGCGAAGGCGGCGTTCGGCATGGACCCGGCCACGGACCAGCCGGTCTCGATGGCGACGCTCGACAGCGGTGCGATCGTCGCGGTCTCCGTGCTGGACAGCGAGACCATCACACCGACCTCGGCGGACGCCGTGATCAAGTTCGGCGAGGACCCCGTGGCCAAGGCACTCACCGGCGTGGATCAGTCAGCCAAGGGCGTGAAGACGACGTACAGCATGCAGCTGTTCTTCTCGGTGCCCACGCAGGTGTCCGGTGAGCAGATCCGCCTGCTGGCCGTGCACCAGGACGTTCTCAACGTGGAAGTGATCAAATGACCGATATCTCACCTGCCGCCCTGCGCGGCGCTGTCGACCTCTCCGCCCTGCGCAACCGTCCGTCCCCGTCCGCGGCGCCAGCGGGATCCGCCGCGCAGCCGGACAGCGCCGTCGCCTCCGGCGCGCTCATCCGCGACATCACGGATGAGACGTTCGGTGAGGTGCTCGAGCTGTCCCGTACGGTTCCGGTGGTCGTCGACCTGTGGGCCGAGTGGTGCGGCCCGTGCAAGCAGCTGAGTCCGATCCTCGAGAAGATCACTCAGGAGCTCGCCGGGCGCGTCGTGCTCGCCAAGGTGGACGTCGACGCGAACCCGCAACTGGCACAGGGCTTCCGCGCCCAGTCGATCCCGATGGTGGTCGCGCTGGTCGCCGGGCAGCCGGTGCCGATGTTCAACGGCGCCGTTCCGGAGGAGCAGGTGCGTCAGGTGTTCGAGCAGCTCCTGCAGCTCGCGGCTCAGAACGGTGTGACCGGAACGCTGCCCGTCGGCGAGCGGAAGCCGGAGGAGCCAGTCGAAGAGGCCCCGCTGCCGCCGCTGCACGCGGAGGCGTTCGCTGCGATCGAGAACGGCGACTACGCGGGTGCCGTCCGCGCGTACGAGAAGGCCCTGGCGGAGAACCCGCGGGACGAGGATGCACGAGCGGGCCTCGGACAGGTGCGCCTGCTCGACCGCGTGCAGGGCCTCGATCTCCAGCAGGCGCGCGCGGCGGCCGCCGCCGCGCCGCAGGACCTCGATGCGCAGTTCGCCGTCGCGGACCTCGACATCGCCGGCGGCCACGTCGAGGACGCCTTCGGACGCCTGCTCGATCTGTTCGCGGCTGTCGGGACGGACGAGCGGACCGCGGTGCGCGAGCGCCTTGTCGAGCTGTTCGGTCTGATCGGTGCTGACGACCCGCGTGTGATCAGCGCCCGCACCCGGCTGTCGTCGCTACTGTTCTGAGCTTCGCCGGATTCTCTCCGGCAAGACCCGTGGCGGCGGCCGCTCAGCCGTGCGACACGGTAGGCACGTGCGGTTCCGGCTGGTGACGCAGCCACAACGTCGACAGCGCCGGAACGGTGACGGCCGCCACGGGAGCCGCACCGTCCTGCTCCGAGCGGGCGATGACCATGCCGAGGTTCCCGACGTCGTGGCCGCCGAAGGCCGCGGCATCCGTGTTCAGCACCTCCTGCCACACGCCTTCGACGCTGAACGTCAGCGGCAGGGCCGTCCGGGTCGTGCCGCTGAAGTTGCTGATGACCACCAGTCGGCCGCCGTGCGCGTCGCGCCGCTCGAAGGCGATGACGTTCGGGTCCCAGGTCGGACCGCCCATCCGCGTGAACGAGGAGGCATCCCCGTCCCGCTCCCACAGCGGTGACTGGGCGCGGTAGGTGGTGTTCAGGGAGCCGACGAAGTCCATCAGCCGGCGGTGCGCTGGTTGGTCGAGCAGCCACCAGTCCAGCTCCCGCGATTCTGACCACTCGGCGAGCTGGCCGAACTCCTGTCCCATGAACAGCAGGTTCTTCCCGGGGTGGCCCCACATGTAGCCCAGATACGCGCGGGCGTTCGCGAGCTGGTGCGCGTGGTCACCGGGCATCTTCGCGACCAGACTCCGCTTGCCGTGGACGACCTCGTCATGACTGATCGGGAGGACGTAGTTCTCTCCGAACGCGTAGACGAATGAGAAGGTCATCTCGCCTTCGTGGTGCGACCGGTGCACCGGGTCCCGCTGGATGTAGACGAGCGAGTCGTTCATCCATCCCATGTTCCACTTGAACCCGAATCCGAGACCGGCGTGGTCGGTCGGCGCCGTGACGCCGGGGAAGCTCGTCGATTCCTCGGCGATCATGACGATCCCGGGGTGCAGGCGGTAAGCGGTGGCATTCGCCTCCTGCAGGAATCGGATCGCCTCGAGGTTCTCGCGGCCGCCGTGGATGTTCGGCTCCCACTCGCCGTCCTTGCGCGAGTAGTCCAGGTAGAGCATGGATGCGACGGCATCCACACGGAGGCCGTCGATGTGGAACTGCTCGAGCCAGTACAGCGCGTTGGCGACGAGGAAGCCGCGGACCTCGGGGCGGCCGTAGTCGAAGATCAGCGTGCCCCAGTCCTGGTGCTCGCCGCGACGCGGGTCGGCGTGCTCGTACAGCGGCTCGCCGTCGAAGCGGGCCAGGGCGAACGCGTCCTTCGGGAAGTGACCGGGAACCCAGTCGAGGATGACGCCGATGCCGGCGCCGTGCAGACGATCGATGAGATGACGCAGATCGTCGGGGGAGCCGAAGCGGCTGGTCGGCGCGTAGTAGCCGCTGATCTGATAGCCCCAGGAACCGCCGAACGGATGCTCCGCGACCGGCATGAACTCGACGTGCGTGAAGCCCGTCGCCTTGACGTGTTCGATGAGCGCATCCGCCATCTTGCGGTAGCCGAGCCCGTGCCGCCACGAGCCCAGGTGGACTTCGTAGACCGACATCGGCTGGGCGACGGCGTGCGTGGCGGCGCGACGCGTCATCCAGGCGCCGTCCTGCCAGACGTATGCGGACGCCGTCACGACGGATGCCGTCTCGGGCGGTGTCTGCGCGGCCTGCGCCATGGGGTCGGCCTTCAGGACCCAGTGGCCGTCGCGCGTGAGTATCTCGTACTTGTAGCGGGTGCCGATCGTGACATCGGGGATGAAGATCTCCCAGACACCGCTCGAGCCCAGCGACCGCATCGGATGCCCTGATCCGTCCCACCCGTTGTGATCGCCGACCACGCGCACGGCCCTGGCATTCGGCGCCCACACGGCGAATGCGGTACCGAGCTCGGAGCCGTGCGCCATCGGATGCGCACCGAGGACCTCCCACAACCGTTCGTGGCGCCCCTCCGCGATGAGGTGCAGGTCCATGTCGCCCAGGGTCGGGAGATGCCGGTACGGGTCGCCGGCGAAGATCTCGTCGTCATCGCCGTAGGCCGTGGCGACGCGGTAGGCGACCGGTGGACCGTCGTGCCGCGCCTCCCATATGCCGTGAGCGACATGGGAGAGCGCCAGGCGGCGTCCGTCGGCGAACACGAGAGTCACCTCGTCCGCGAGCGGGCGCCGCACTCGGACGGTCGTGTGCGTCCGTCCTGCGGCATCCGTCACCGGATGCGCGCCGAGCACGTCATGCGGTGCGTGGTGCGCGCCTGCCGCGATCTGCGCCCAGCCCTCGGCCTCGGTGACGTCCTCGACGTAGCTCATGATCGCTCCTTCACTGCCAGGATGTGCACCGGCTCGGCGAAGGCGTCGAGCCGTACGTAGTCGTGGTCGCTCCAGGTCCACACCTGTCCCGTGATGAGATCCTCCACCTCGAAGGAGGACCCTGGGTCGACACCCCAGACGCGGGTGTCCAGGTGCACCGTCGTCTCACGGACCGAGTGCGGGTCGACGTTCGCGACGACGATCACGGTGTCGGCGGTGCCTGTTCCGGTGAACTCCGCCCCGAGATGCTTCGCGTAGACCAGAACGGCGTCGTCGTCGCTCCAGTGCACGGAGAGGTTGCGCAGCTGGCGCAGTGCCGGATGATCCCGACGGATCTCGTTCAAGCGCCGCAGATACGGTGCGAGGGAGTCGCCGGCCGCCTCGGCCCCGGCGAAGTCGCGCAGCTTGTACTCGTACTTCTCGTTGTCGATGTTCTCCTCGGCGCCCGGCCGTGCGATGTTCTCGTACAGCTCGTAGCCCGCGTAGACGCCGTAGGTCGGCGCAGCGGTCGCCGCGATCGCGGCACGCACGCGGTAGGCGGCGCGGCCCCCGAACTGCAGGTATTCGGTCAGGATGTCCGGTGTGTTGACGAAGAGATTGGGTCGCAGATAGTCGGCGGTCTCCGTCGCGAGCGACGTGAGGAACTCCTCGAGCTCGGACTTGGTGTTGCGCCACGTGAAGTACGTGTAGCTCTGCTGGAACCCGACGGCCGCGAGCGAGCGCAGGGGAGCGGGCCGCGTGAACGCCTCGGCCAGGAAGACCACACCCGGGTGGGCGTCGTTCACCCGTGCGATCAGCCACTCCCAGAACCAGAGCGGCTTGGTGTGCGGGTTGTCGACGCGGAAGATCTGCACGCCCTGCGCGATCCAGTGCTCGACGATGCGCAGCACCTCGGCGCAGATCCCATCCGGATCGTTGTCGAAGTTCACCGGGTAGATGTCCTGATACTTCTTGGGCGGGTTCTCCGCATACGCGATCGTCCCGTCCGGCAGCGTGGTGAACCATTCCGGATGCTCGGCGACCCACGGATGGTCGGGAGAGGCCTGCAGGGCGAGGTCGAGAGCGATCTCCAGTCCCGCCTTCTGCGCTGCGCGCACGAACGCCCGGAAGTCGGCCAAGGTACCGAGATCGGGGTGGACGGTGTCATGACCTCCGTCGGCGGATCCGATCGCCCACGGCGAGCCCGGATCGTTCGGCCCGGCGTTCAGCGTGTTGTTGGGGCCCTTGCGATGGCTGCGACCGATCGGGTGGATCGGCGGCAGATACAGCACATCGAAGCCCATCTCCGCCACGGCTGGCAACCGCTTCGTCGCGGTCCGGAACGTCCCGCTGATGATCGTGCCGTCCGCCGAGCGCTTGGCCCCCTCCGACCGCGGGAAGAACTCGTACCAGGCGCCGACGCCCGCGCGGGTGCGCTCGACCCGGATCCGGTGCTCATCGGATGCCGTGAAGAGGGACCGCAGCGGCCGCTCCGCGAAGAGCCGCGCGAACTCGGTGCTCCGAGCCGCGTCGAGCGTCGTTGCGGCACCGCCGCCGTCGAGGTCGCTCGCGGCGGCCGACAGGCGGCGGCGCTCGGCCGTCGGCCGGTCCTTCTCCGCGGCGGCTCTGGCGAGGAGCTGGACGCCGGATGCCGTCATGACCTCGACGTCGACGCCGGCCGCGATCTTCACCGCGGCGGCGTGGGCCCAGGTCGCGTACTCGTCCGAGAAGGCCTCGAAGCGGTAGTGCCACGGACCGCGGAGGTCGAGGGCGATCTCGGCCTCCCACCGGTCGGTGCCGTCGTTCAGCGGCGTCAGCCGGTGCAGGCTCTCCGAACCGTCCGGTGCGGTCAGGCGCACGTGCACGGCGATGCGATCGTGACCTTCACGGAACGCGACGACGCTGAACGGCACGACTTCACCGGCGAACGCCTTCGCGTCGAATCCGCCGGGGACGCTCGGCCGCGGATCCGACAGCGGGATCCTGCCCGTGCGCTCCGCGCCTGTGGAGACGGTCGCCGGAGCGGACCGCAGGGGAATCTGGACGGGGCTCCTCAGAGCCTCGGAACGGGATACCGTGCGTGCGGCCATGTCCCGAATCTACCGCCCCAGCGGTCGGCGTGACACCCGCCCGTGACGCGGCGTCTCGAGTCACTCCACCCGGAACAGGTGCATCGAGGTTCCTGGTATCGGCAGAACGTCACCGGGCAGGTGGACGCGCTCCTCGGCATCCGGATGCTCGTCCGCGCTCGACCACAGCGAGACGAACCGCGTCGCGCCCTCAACGGCCTCGGGGAGCGTGATGTCGATCGGTGTCTCCGTGCCGTGCACGATCAGCAGGATGCGGTTGAAGTCCTCAGCGTCGGGCGTCGACGCCGCGACGTACTGCAGCGTCCGGTTGCCCGGGTCCGTCCACTGCTGCTGCTCCATGGTCTCGCCGTTCTGGTCGTACCAGTCCATGACACTCGCGTTGGGGATGTGCTCGCCCAGACGCGCGTATCGGGATGGCCGCAGGGCCGGGTTCTCGCGCCGCAGACGGGTCAGCGCCGCCACATGCGCACGCAGGTCCTCCTGCCACGGCTCGAACTCCCAGTTCAGCCACGTCAGCGCGGAGTCGTGCGCGTAGGCGTTGTTGTTGCCGCGCTGGGTGCGTCCCGTCTCGTCGCCGGCGGTCAGCATCGGGATGCCGGCGGACAGCAGCACCGTCCCTAGGAGATTGCGCATCGCCTTGCGGCGGGCGGCGAGGATCGCCGGGTCGTCGGTCGGCCCCTCGGCGCCGTGGTTGAACGAACGGTTCATGTCGGCGCCGTCGTGGTTGTTCTCGCCGTTGGCCTCGTTGTGCTTGACGTCGTAGGACACGAGGTCGTGCAGGGTGAATCCGTCGTGCGCTGTGACGAAGTTGACGCTGGCCAGCGGGCCTCGCTCGTCCGAGAAGGTGTTGGACGATCCGGCCAGACGCGTGGCGAAACCGCCGATGCCGACCGGGGCCGATGCGCGTCGGGCGTAGTCGATGTCGCTGAGCCAGAAGTTGCGGACGCGGTCGCGGTAGCGGTCGTTCCACTCCAGGAACCCGTCGGGGAAGTTGCCCGTCTGCCAGCCGCCGAGTCCGACGTCCCACGGCTCGGCGATGAGCTTCACGTCGGCGAGGATCGGGTCGTCCTGGATGGCCCGCAGCAGCGCGTGCTCCCGGTCGTACTCGTGGCGGTCGTTGCGCCCCAGAGCCGTGGCGAGGTCGAACCGGAATCCGTCGATCTGCATCTCCGTCGCCCAGTAGCGCAGGGAGTCGAGGACGAGGCGGGCCGCGGCATCCGTCGACGTGTTCAGCGTGTTGCCGCACCCGGTGGTGTCGATGTACGCGCCGTCGTCCTGCTGGCGGTAGTACGCGGCGTTGTCGATGCCGCGCAGGCTCGACCGCGGACCGCCGATGCCCTCTTCCGATGTGTGGTTGTAGACCACGTCGAGCACGACCTCGAGGCCGGCCTCGTGCAGCAGCCGGACCATGCCCTTGAACTCGGAAAGGACCGCCTCCGGTCCTTCCTTGCGGGCGTCGTCGCTGGCGTACGCGGCGTGCGGCGTGAAGAAGTTCAGGGTGTTGTAGCCCCAGTAGTTCGTCAGGCCGCGTTCGAGAAGGCGCGGCTCGGGGACGAACGCGTGGATGGGCAGCAGCTCGACCGTGGTGACACCGATCGAGTGGAGGTACTCGATCATGGCCGGGTGCGCCAACCCGGCATAGGTGCCGTGCAGGGCGGGCGTGACGCCGGGGTGACGCTTGGTCATGCCCTTGAGATGTCCCTCATACACGACCGTGCGGTCCAGCGGGATGCGCGGCTTCTGCACGCCGCCCCAGTCGAAGCCGTCGGCGATGACGACCGAGCGCCATTCCTCATAGCCGTCGCCCTGCGCGAGACCCCTGGCGTACGGGTCCAGAAGGAGCGTCTCGGGGTTGAAGGTGTTGCCCGGTCCGTGCGGGCCTCCGACGCGCAGGGCGTACCGGGTACCCGGCTGGAGCAGGTCAGTGGTGACCTCCCAGACGCTGCCCGGGCGGCGCTCGAGACGGACCGTATCGGTCACCCAGTCGAGGTCCGATTCGTCGAAGAGGACGAGTTCGACGGACGAGGCGTTCTGCGACCAGACGCGCAGCGTCGCCGTGCCGTCGTGGAGACGCACACCGAGATTGTCGAGGTTGGTTCCGCCGGGGGCGGCGAACGCACGGGTCGCGGACATGAGTAACACCCTAAGGCGCTTGTGTTGCAGTCTCATCTCAGGCTGTACTCGGTTCCACCTCCGCACGCACGAAACCGGGGGAGAATCGAAGCATGCGGCACTATCTCGATCACGCGGCGACAACGCCGTTGCGCCCGGAATCCCGCGATGCGTGGCTGGCGGCGACCTCGGTGATCGGAAACGCCTCGTCGACGCACGGTGCAGGACAGGACGCGCGCCGTCTCCTGGAGGAGTCCAGGGAACGCATCGCGGCCGTGCTGCAGTGCGATCCGATCGAGGTCGTGCTGACGTCCGGGGGGACCGAGTCCATCAACACCGCTCTGCGGGGTCTGTGGGCGGCTCGTCCTCAGGGGACGAGCGCGATCGTGCTGCCGGATGCCGAGCATCACGCGACCGTGGACACGGTGGCGGCGCTGGCCCGCGAGGGCGCCGAGGTGCGGATCGTGCGGGTGAGCGATCGGGCGCGGATCGATCCCGATCATTTCGCGGACGCGCTCCCCGGCGCGGCGGCGGCCACTGCACTGGTCGCCAACAACGAGGCGGGCACGATCAACGACGCGGCGGCTCTCGCGCGTGCGGCCGGTTCCGCCGGAACGCCGCTGCATCTGGACGCCGTCGCGGCGCTGGGACACGTGCCCGTCTCTTTCCGAGGGCTCCGCGGCGACGCACCCGCCGGCGTCGGGCTGGTCGCGATGAGCGTCGCCGGGCACAAGATCGGGGCGCCGGTCGGCATCGGCGCGCTGGTCGTCGCGCGTTCGGCACGGCTGAGCGCGCTCCTGCACGGCGGCGCTCAGCAGCGCGGACTGCGCGCGGGCACGCAGGACGTCGCCGGAGCGGCCGCGTTCGCCGTGGCGCTCGAGGCAGCCGAATCCGAGCGCGTCGCCGAATCGGCTCGGCTCACCGGTCTCCGGGATCGCCTCGTGTCCGGCATCCTGTCCCGCGTCCCGGATGCCGAACTGCTCGGCGACCCCGTCGATCGGCTGCCGGGGAACGCGCATGTGCTGTTCCCCGGCGCCGTGGGGGAGAGCCTGCTGTTCCTGCTGGACGTGGCAGGCATCGCCGCATCGACCGGCTCGGCGTGCCAGGCGGGAGTCGCGGAACCATCGCATGTGGTGATGGCGATGGGTCGGACCGAGCAGGACGCCCGCAGTGTGCTGCGCTTCACGCTCGGCCGCACCTCGACCGAGGACGACGTGGATGCCGTGCTGGCGGTGATCGCGGACGTCTGCGCACGTGCATCCGGGTCCGGTTCAGCCAGCGGCTCGTAGACTGGACCCATGCGTATTCTGGCGGCCATGAGCGGTGGCGTTGACTCGGCCGTCGCGGCAGCACGAGCGGTCGAGGCGGGCCACGAGGTCGTCGGCGTGCACCTGGCGCTCTCGCGCGCCGGGGGTACCCTTCGGACCGGCAGTCGGGGCTGCTGCACGATCGAGGACGCCATGGATGCGCGTCGCGCGGCGGATCGCCTGGGCATCCCGTTCTACGTGTGGGATTTCTCGGAGCGTTTCCGCGATGACGTGATCGACGACTTCATCAGCGAGTACCAGGCCGGCCGGACGCCGAATCCGTGCATGCGCTGCAACGAGAAGATCAAGTTCGCGGCGCTCCTCGAGCGCGCGTTGGAGCTCGGCTTCGACGCGGTATGCACCGGCCACTACGCGACGCTCGTGTCGACGGAAGAAGGCCTCGAGCTGCACCGGGCGTCCGACAACGCGAAGGATCAGTCCTACGTGCTGGGCGTGCTGACGGCCGAGCAGCTCGCGCACACGTACTTCCCGCTCGGGTCGACGCCGTCCAAGGCGCTCGTGCGAGCCGAAGCCGCCGAGCGCGGACTCAGCGTGGCGCAGAAGCCGGACAGCCACGACATCTGCTTCATCCCGGATGGCGACACCCGCGGCTGGCTCGCGGAGAAGGTCGGCACCGCGACCGGGGAGATCGTGGACCGCGAAGGCGCCGTGGTCGGTTCGCACGAGGGAGCTCACGGCTACACGGTCGGCCAGCGGCGCGGCCTGCATCTGGGCGTTCCGGCGCCGGACGGCAAGCCGCGGTTCGTGCTCGAGGTGCGCCCCGTGTCGAACACGGTCGTCGTCGGTCCCAAGGAGGCGCTCGCGATCGCCGAGATCTCGGGGGAGCGGTTCAGCTGGGCCGGGGCGGCGCCGACGGACACCGAATTCGCGTGCCACGTGCAGATCCGTGCGCACGCCGAGCCGGAGCCCGCGACGGCGTTCGTGACGGACGCCGGGGTGCGCGTGCTCCCTGAGCAGCCGCTGAACGGCGTGGCGCCGGGCCAGACCGCCGTGCTGTACATCGGAACGCGGGTGCTCGGTCAGTTCACGATCGACACGACCGTCTCCGCGGTCCCGGTCGGGGCCTGATCCCTCGGGCGCGCTCGGCATCCGACTCGCAGAATGACGCGGATCTCGCACGTTCTGCGCGGTTTCGTGCGAGATCCGCGCGGTTCTGCGAGATCGGTGCTGCCGGATGCCGGTGACGCGGCCTGCGACTGTCGGTGCCCGCTCGTAGACTCGAGCTGTGCCGGAGAACATCTCGCTGGAAGACGCCCGCCTCGAAGCCGAAGAGCTCACGACCCGCATCCTGGAGGCGAAGGACGCGTACTACGGTCGCGACACCTCGCTCGTCGACGATGCGACCTACGACACGTGGATGCGCCGTCTCGAGGAGCTCGAGCGCCTGCACCCCGAGCTGCAGGGACAGGATTCCCCCACGCAGATGGTCGGAGCGGCTGAGGCCACCGGGCTGGCCACGATCGAGCACGCAGAGCGGATGCTGAGCCTCGACAATGTCTTCTCCGTCGACGAGCTGCGCGACTGGGCCGCGAAGACGCAGTCCGCGGCCGGGCGCACGGTGGCGTGGCTGACCGAGCTCAAGATCGACGGCCTTGCGATCAACCTGCGCTACGAGAAAGGCGTGCTGACGTCTGCGGCGACGCGCGGGGACGGTCGCGTCGGGGAGATCGTCACGGAGAATGCGCTCCGGCTTCCCGAGATCCCCGAGCGGCTGAGTGGCGAGGGACACCCCGACATCGTCGAGGTGCGCGGCGAGGTGTTCATCCCGGTCGCCGCCTTCGAGCGGCTCAACGCCGCCCAGGCGGCGTTCCGCGAACGGGCGTACGCCGATGCCCTCGCCCGCTGGGAGAGCCGCGGCGGTGCCAAGAAGCCCTTCGAGGAGGACAAAGCCAGAGCCGCGGCGGCACGTCGCTTCCCCGCCTTCGCCAACCCGCGCAACGCGGCCAGCGGCGGGCTTCGTCAGCAGCTGGACAAGAAGGACGGTCTCGAGCTCGAAGCCGGCCTCCTTCGCATCGAGTCGCTGGCGATGTACGTGCACGGCATCGGAGCCTGGCAGGACCCTCCGGTGGCGACGCAGAGCGAGGTGTACGACCTGCTCGCGGGCTGGGGGCTCCCGACGAGCCCGCACTTCCGGGTGTGCGAAGGGATCGATGACGTCGTCGCCTTCGTCGAGCACTTCGGCGAGCACCGGCACTCCATCGAGCACGAGCTCGACGGCATCGTCGTCAAGGTCGACGAGCTCGCCCTGCACGACGAGCTGGGCATGACGAGCCGCGCGCCGCGCTGGGCGATCGCGTACAAGTACCCGCCGGAGGAAGTGCAGACGAAGCTGCTCGACATCGTGGTCTCGGTCGGGCGCACCGGGCGGGCGACGCCGTTCGCGGTCATGGCACCGGCGCACGTCGCCGGGTCTGTCGTGCGGCAGGCGACGCTGCACAACAAGGACGTCGTCAAGGCGAAGGGCGTGCTGATCGGCGACACCGTCGTGCTCCGTAAGGCCGGAGACGTGATCCCCGAGGTGCTCGGACCCGTCGTCGACAAGCGCGACGGTACGGAGCGCGAATTCGTGATGCCCGAACGCTGCCCGGAGTGCGGCACACCGCTGCGCCCCATGAAGGAGGGGGACATCGATCTGCGCTGCCCGAACGCGCGGTCGTGCCCCGCTCAGGTCCGCGGACGCGTCGAGCACATCGGCTCGCGTGGCGCGCTCGACATCGAAGTGCTCGGCGAGGTGACTGCGGCTGCGCTCACGCAGGCGGAACCGCCCGCGGTGCCGCTGCTCGACACCGAGGCTGGTCTGTTCTCGCTGGAACTCGACGACCTGGTGCCGATCTCGGTGGTCGTCCGTGACAGCGAGACCGGGTTGCCCAAGCAGGACGACGACGGCGTCGTGAAGACGCGATCGCCGTTCCGCCGCAATCCGACCCCTGCCGAGAAGAAGAACGGGATCAATGCGGCGCAGCCGTCCTCCGCCGCGGTCAAGCTGCTCGCCGAGCTCGACAAGGCGAAGACGAAGGAGCTGTGGCGGCTGCTCGTCTCCCTGAACATCCGGCACGTCGGCCCCGTGGCCGCGCGGGCGCTCGCGCAGTGGTTCGGCTCGCTGGACGCGATCCGAGCGGCATCCCGCGAGGAGCTCGCCGGCGTCGAGGGCGTCGGCGGCATCATCGCCGATTCCCTGCTTGCCTGGTTCGAGGTCGACTGGCACCGGGAGATCGTCGAGCGGTGGGCGCAGGCGGGCGTGCAGTGGACGACGCCGGGCCACCCTGGCCCGGGGGCGGCGGTGGCCGAAGGCGGCGTGCTCGACGGGCTGACGATCGTGGCGACGGGAAGCCTCGACGGCTACACGCGCGATGGCGCGCAGGAGGCGATCATCAATGCCGGAGGCAAGGCCGCGTCCAGCGTGTCGAAGAAGACCGATTTCGTGGCCGCAGGGCCAGGGGCGGGATCGAAGCTCGCGAAGGCCGAGGAGCTCGGCATCCGGATCCTGGATGCCGCACAGTTCCACATCCTCGTCACGGAGGGCCCGGACGCGCTCGCATGAAGCGTTATGGCCCGCTGATCGCCGTCCCCGGCGCGTTGGCGATCGGCGATCCAGGACGGCATCACCTGCGGCTCACACCGGATGCCGTGATCCGGCGCGACGGCTCCGAGGGTCGCGACGTGTACGCGTGGGACGAGGTGAAGCAGGTGACCCTCGACGTTCCGACCACGCGGTTCCGCCTTCCCGGTCTGGTCAGCACGGCCGTGCTCGGGGCGGTCACGGTGGTCACCGCCGAAATGCTCGATCTCGACCCGGACGACGGGGCCGTCGAGCTCCTTGTGGACGGCACGTCCATGCGGGTCCCGTTGAGCAGGCATCACGTGGGCGGATACTGGGCGCCGACCGTCGAGGGCGCGCACCGTCTGCTGGAACATCTCATCCGTACGCCGGTTCAGCGGTCGCTGCTCGCGCACCCCGAATCGGTGATCGACATCGCCGCGAAACTCGCTCGCTCCGGGGCGAATGCGCGTGGCTGATCGACTCATCGTGCTCAACGGCATGGCAGGAGCCGGGAAGACGACCTTGGCCCGGCCTCTGTCGCGCGAGCTCGGCGTGCCGCTGGTCTCCAAGGACGCGGTCAAGGAAGCGCTCGGTGGCGCGGTCGACGCTCCGCTGCCGACGCGGGCGGTGGGCGCACTGGCCGCGGATGCGCTCTGGCGGATCGTCGGAATGATGGAGGGCACCGTGCTCGTGGAGTCCGTCTGGCTCACCGGGCGCGACGAGAACTGGTTCCGCCGCGGATGGGAGTCGGCCGGCTCACCCGAAGGGCTGGAGGTCTGGTGCGAGGCGCCGCGTGAGGTGATGCGCGAGAGGTACCTCACGCGGGTGCGTCACGCGGTCCACGACGACCGGGCACGCATCGACGAGTGGGATGCCGCTGCGCTGGTCGCCCGCCCGATGACGGGATTCCCGGTGATCGAGGTGGACACCAGCTCGGTCGTCGACGTCCGGGCTCTCGCCGCACGCATCGCAGCCCACGACGTCGGAGAGAGCTGAACACCGCGTCCTGAAGCGGCCGGACGTGCGATGGTCACTCGGTCGCACGGATCTCGAAGCCGTCGTGCGCGCGGCGGCCCGGGAGCTCGCGCACCGAGACCGCGTCGACACGCGCGTGCCGGGGACCGGTGCGCATCGCGCCGACCACGGTTTCGACGTCGACCGGGTCGCCGTGCAGCTCCGCCTCCACCGACCCGTCACGGCGGTTGCGCACCCAGCCCGTGAGACCGTGCTCCGAAGCCAGACCGTGCACGAACCAGCGGTAACCGACGCCCTGCACCCGACCGGTCACGCTCACCCGGATCGAGGTCATGTCAGCGCGCGCACGTGGCGCAGTTCATGGAGGCCGGTGGCGCCGCCCGCATCCCCGAACTTCTCGCCGCCGTCGGCGATCCAGCCGTGACGCTCGTAGAAGCCGATGGCCCTTTCGTTGCCGGCGAGCACCCAGAGGTAGGCATCCGCGAACCCCTGAGCGCGCAGCTCTTCATCGACACACGCGATCAGGGCATGCCCGACACCGCGCGACCACACGGACGGATGCGCGTACAGGCCGGCGAGCTCTCCCCGGTGCGATTGGCCGTCATCCCGCCCTGGCCCGAAAGCGGCCCAGCCCAGGATCCGATCGTCGTCCTCCGCCACGAGCAGGCGATGCGCTGGCTCGTCGTAGCCCTCAGGAGGAAGCCCCTGCAGCGACCGGGCGATGAAGCTCGCCCACATCGTGGCACGGCGGTCGACGTCGAGCCCGTCCAGGACAGCCTGGTCGATGAGCCTGGCGTAGGCCGATCGCCAGGCATCCACGTGCACTTCCGCCACGTCTGCGGCGTCCTCGGTCCGCGCCCACCGCACCTTCACCATGTCGCCACGGTAGCGGACGTGGGAGCGGGTTCGTGAAACGTACGTTCTGCGGTGAGACCGAGCCGAGCCGACTCGGTCTCACTGCGCAGAGGAAGTCTCGCGGGGTGCTCAGCCCTTGTGTCGGGGCTTGCGGAACGGCTTGTCGTCCCGGTCGCCGCGAGGCGGACGGCTGTCGTAACGGGATCCCTCATCGTCGCGCTGGCGTCGTGCGCCGCCGGCGCGTGGCCCGCGGTCCGGCTTGATCTCGATCAGGCGCCCCGAGATCCGGGTATCCCTGAGCTTGTCGAGAACCGCGGCATCCAGATTGGCTGGCAGCTCGACGATCGAGAAGTCCGGGTTGATCTTGATCGCGCCGAAGTCGTCGCGACCGAGACCGCCCTCGTTCGCGAGCGCACCCACGATCTGACGCGGCTCCACACGGTGGCGGCGGCCGACCTCGATGCGGTACGCGGCGTAGTCGCCCCGGCCGCGTCGCTCGGTGCGCGGCGGACGCTCCGTGCGCTCGCCCCGGGATCCCGATTCACGCGGCGGTCGGTTGTCGGCGGCGACGGCTCGGGCCAGCGGATCGTTCTGCGGATCCAGCAGCAGCGGCGTCTCGCCCTGCGCCACGACGGCCAGCGCCGCCGCCACATCCGCCTCGGGGACGTCGTGGTTGCGGACGTAGTGCGCGACGATGTCGCGGAACGCCTCGATGCGGCTCGTCTCGCTCAGCGCGGTCGTGATGGCGTCGTCGAAGCGTGTGAGTCGCGTCGTGTTGATGTCTTCGGTGCTGGGCAGCTGCATCTGCGTCGGAGCCTGGCGCGTCGCCTTCTCGATCGACTTGAGCAGGTAGCGCTCGCGCGGCGTGATGAAGCTGATCGCGTCGCCGGAGCGTCCGGCACGGCCGGTGCGACCGATGCGGTGCACGTACGACTCGGTGTCGGTCGGGATGTCGAAGTTGATGACGTGGCTGATGCGCTCGACATCGAGACCACGTGCGGCGACATCCGTGGCGACGAGGATGTCGAGTTTGCCGTCCTTGAGCTGGTTCACGCTGCGCTCGCGCTGGACCTGCGGGACGTCGCCGTTGATGGCCGCGGCCGAATAGCCGCGCGCACGCAGTTTCTCCGCGAGCGTCTCGGTCTCGTTCTTCGTACGGACGAAGACGATCATCCCGTCGAAGTTCTCGACCTCGAGGATGCGCGTCAGCGCGTCCACCTTCTGCTGGTAGGACACCACGAGATAGCGCTGCGTGATGTTCGTGCCCGTCGCGGTCTTCGACTTGATGCTGATCTCTTCGGGATCGCGCAGGTACTGCTGAGCGAGGCGACGGATCTGCGGAGGCATGGTGGCCGAGAACAGCGCGACCTGCTTCTCCTCCGGCGTCTGAGCGAGGATCTGCTCGACGTCTTCGGCGAAGCCCATCTTCAGCATCTCGTCGGCCTCGTCGAGCACGAGGTACTTCAGCTCGGAGAGGTCGAGGGTGCCCTTGGCGAGGTGGTCCATGATGCGACCCGGCGTGCCGACGATCACGTGCACGCCGCGGCGCAGCGCCGAAAGCTGGACGCCGTAGCCCTGGCCTCCGTAGACGGGCAGGACGTGCACCCCCTTCATCTTCGAGGCGTACGACTCGAATGCCTCGCAGACCTGCAGGGCGAGCTCGCGGGTGGGGGCGAGAACGAGCGCCTGCGGCGTCTTCTGCGAGATGTCCAGGCGCTCGAGCACGGGCAGCGCGAACGCCGCGGTCTTGCCGGTGCCGGTCTGCGCCATCCCGACGACATCGCGGCCGTTCAGGAGCGTCGGGATGGTCTCGGCCTGGATCGGCGAAGGGGTCTCGTATCCGAGGTCACGGATGGCTTTGAGAACGGGCCCGGTGATGCCGAGCTCCTCGAATCCTGGGGTTGCGGGGGATTCCTCGGGGGCGTCGGTCAGCACTGCGTCTTCAGGGGTCACTACCTAAAGGTAGCGCCCTCGAGGCGCCCGTGTCTGTGAGATCGTCGGTCAGGAGCCGTTCGTGAGGGCGAGGAGGCGCTCCTTGACCTGGCGGCGCAGGACTTTTCCGATCAGCGACTTGGGCAGCTCGTCGACCACGAAGACCCGGCGCGGGACCTTGTACGGGGTCAGGATGCCGCGGGCGAACTCGCGGATCGCCTCGACGTCGACGTCGTCCGCGTCATCCACCACGATGGCGGCCACGACCTCCTCGCCGGAGTGATCGCTGGGAAGCCCGACGACCGCGGCATCCGACACCAGCGGATGCTGCCGCAGCGCGTTCTCGACCTCGGTCGGGGCGACGTTGAACCCGCCGGTGATGATGAGCTCCTTGATGCGGTCGACGATGCGGACGAAGCCGGCCTCGTCGATCGTGACGATGTCGCCCGTGCGGTACCAGCCGTCCACGAACACCTCTTCGGTGGCCTCCGGCTTGCCGTAGTAACCGGAGAACACCTGCGGGCCGCGGACGACGAGCTCTCCCGCCGACCCCGGTTCGACGTCCTTCGTCGGCTCATCGGGGTCCACCACGCGGCATTCCGTGCCGGGCAGCGGCAGTCCGACCGTCCCGGGAACGCGGTGGTCGGCCACCGGGTTCGCCATGAGCACCGGCGAGCACTCGCTCAGACCATAGCCCTCGACGAGGTAGCCGCCGGTGGCCTTCTCGAAGGGGACGACGAGTTCATGCGGCAGCGCCATCGCACCCGAGATCGCGACCTCGATGCCCTCCAGCGACACGCCCTTCGCCTTCGCGGCGCTGAGCAGACGGTCCGCGATCGGCGGCACGAGCGGCAGGAACGTCGCCGGGTGCTTCTTCACGACATCCAGCACGAGGTCGGGATCGAACTTCGGGAACAGCACGAGGCGCGCGCCCATCGACATCGCGAACGTGAGGCACAGCGTGAGACCGTACGCGTGGAACATCGGCAGCACGGCGTACACGACGCACCCGTTGCCGCGCTGGATCGACGGCACCCAGGCCTGCGACTGCGCGGCGTTGGCGAGCAGATTGCGATGCGTGAGCGCAGCGCCCTTCGGAGTGCCGGTGGTGCCCGACGTGTACTGGATGATCGCCAGGTCATCGGTCTGCGGCTTCGGATGCGAGACGGGCAGTGGGTCAGCGCCTACGACCCGCTCCCACACGACGGTGCCGCGCACCTTCTCGGTCAGCGCCGCGCGGGATTCGCGGGCCTTGGCGATCGGCAGCTTCAGGGCGAGCTGCGTGAGCCGCGGCATCCCCTTCGTGACGTCGACCGAGATGAGGGTCGACACGGCGAGGTCGGCGGGGAACTCCTGGACCGTTCCGACGACCTTGTTCCAGACGATGGCGTGCTTCGCACCGTGGTCCTCGAACTGCTTGCGCAGCTCGCGCGGCGTGTAGAGCGGGTTGTGCTCGACGACGACGGCACCGAGGCGCAGGACGGCGTAGAAGGCGACGATGTGCTGCGGACAGTTCGGCAGCACGATGGCGACCGGATCCCCGGCCTTCACTCCGAGATCCCGCAGTCCGGCAGCAGCGCGATCGATCGCCTGCTGGAGCTCGGCGTATGTGGTCTCCCGCCCGAAGAACTGCAGCGCGGGAGCGTCGGGGTAGTCGCGTGCCGAGGCCGCGACGATGTCGATGAGGGAGCCCTGCACCGGTGCGAGGTCTTCGGGGACGCCGGCGGCATAGCTGGCGACCCAGGGACGAGGAGGATCGAACGTCGTCATGCGCACCAGCCTATTGCCGCGCCGGAGCGTCGCAGGGGATCCGCCGCCGCGAACTAGACTGGTCGGGTGTCTGAAATCACCCCCGAACTCGTACGCCATCTCGGCGTGCTCGCGCGCATCCAGCTGAACGACGACGAGGTGACGCGGCTCACGGGCCAGCTCGACGCCATCGTCGACAACATCGCGAAGGTCTCCGAGGTCGCCACCTCCGACGTCGTGGCGACGAGCCACCCGATTCCGCTCGCGAACGTCTTCCGCCCCGACGTGGTCGGACAGACGCTGACGCACGAGCAGGTGCTGCAGAACGCACCGGATGCCGCCGACGGACGCTTCCGCGTCACCGCGATCCTGGGAGAAGAGCAGTGAGCGACATCATCCGCTGGACCGCCGCGGAGCTCGCGGACAAGCTGACCTCCGGCGAGGTCTCCAGCCGCGAGGCCACTCAGGCGCACCTGGATCGCATCGCGGCCGTCGACGGCGACGTGCACGCCTTCCTGCATGTGAACGACGGCGCTCTCGCCGCCGCTGATGCGATCGACGCAGCGCGTGCGGCGGGGGAGCGGTTGCACCCGCTCGCCGGCGTGCCTCTCGCGATCAAGGACGTGCTGGTCACGACCGATCAGCCCACGACGAGCGGCTCGAAGATCCTCGAGGGCTACCTGTCGCCCTACGACGCGACCGTCGTCGCCCGCTCGCGGGCCGCAGGCCTGGTTCCGCTGGGCAAGACCAACATGGACGAGTTCGCGATGGGCTCCTCCACCGAGCACTCGGCCTACGGCCCGACGCGCAACCCGTGGGATCTCGACCGGATCCCCGGCGGCTCCGGCGGAGGCTCCGCGGCGGCCGTCGCCGCCTTCGAGGCTCCGCTCGCGCTCGGCTCGGACACCGGCGGTTCGATCCGTCAACCAGCGCACGTCACGGGAACGGTCGGCATCAAGCCCACGTACGGCGGCGTGAGCCGGTACGGCGCGATCGCGCTGGCCTCCAGCCTGGACCAGGTCGGCCCTGTCACCCGGACCGTTCTGGATGCCGGACTCCTGCACGACGTGATCGGCGGACACGACCCGAAGGACTCCACGTCGCTCACGGACGCCTGGCCGTCGTTCGCCGATGCCGCCAGAGAAGGTGCGCGCGGCGACGTGCTCAAGGGACTGAAGGTCGGCGTCATCAAGGAACTGCCCGATTCCGGCTTCCAGCCCGGCGTCGCCGCATCCTTCCGCGAGTCGCTCGCGCTGCTCGAGGCGAACGGCGCCGAGATCGTCGAGATCTCCACGCCGCACTTCGAGTACGGCGTCGCGGCGTACTACCTGATCCTCCCAGCGGAGGCATCCAGCAACCTGGCGAAGTTCGATTCGGTCCGCTTCGGATTGCGTGTCACCCCCGAAGGCGGCGCGACGGTCGAGGACGTCATGTCCGCGACGCGAGAGGCCGGGTTCGGCGATGAGGTGAAGCGCCGCATCATCCTCGGCACCTACGCGCTGTCGGCCGGCTACTACGACGCCTACTACGGCAGTGCGCAGAAGGTCCGCACGCTCATCCAGCAGGACTTCGCGAACGCCTTCGCCGACGTCGACGTCATCGCGACGCCCTCGGCCCCGACGACCGCGTTCAAGATCGGCGAGCGGATCGACGACCCGTTGCAGATGTACCTGAACGACGTCACCACGATCCCCGCGAACCTCGCCGGCGTGCCGGGCATCTCGATCCCCTCCGGACTCGCGGCCGAGGACGGACTGCCCGTCGGCATCCAGTTCCTGGCGCCCGCGCATGAGGACGCTCGTCTGTACCGGGTGGGCGCCGCACTGGAGACGCTGCTCGTCGATTCGTGGGGTGCTCCGCTGCTGACCAGGGCCCCCGAGCTCGCTGGAGGGAACCGCTGATGGCCGCTGCCAAGCTGATGGACTTCGACAAGGCGCTCGAGCTGTTCGAGCCCGTGCTCGGCTTCGAGGTGCACGTCGAGCTGAACACCGAGACCAAGATGTTCTCGGATGCCCCGAACCCGGCGAACGAGAAGTACCACGCCGCCGAGCCGAACACCCTCATCGCACCTGTCGATCTCGGTCTGCCCGGCTCACTCCCGGTCGTGAACGCGACGGCGATCCGGTCATCGATCAGTCTGGGGCTGGCGCTCGGCTGTTCGATCGCCGAGTCCAGCCGGTTCGCGCGGAAGAACTACTTCTACCCTGATCTCGGCAAGAACTACCAGATCTCGCAGTACGACGAGCCGATCGCCTACGAGGGCTCGGTCGAGGTGGAACTCGAGGACGGCACGATCGTCACGGTTCCGATCGAGCGCGCGCACATGGAGGAGGATGCCGGAAAGCTCACGCACATGGGCGGAGCGACCGGGCGCATCCAGGGGGCGGAGTACTCGCTCGTCGACTACAACCGCGCCGGCGTTCCGCTCGTCGAGATCGTCACGAAGCCGATCTTCGGCGCCGAGCACCGTGCACCGGAGATCGCCAAGGCGTACGTCGCCGCCATCCGCGACATCGTGCGCGGCCTCGGCATCTCGGAGGCCCGCCTGGAGCGCGGCAACCTGCGCTGTGACGCCAACGTCTCCCTGCGCCCGCGGGGCCAGGAGAAGCTCGGCACGCGCACCGAGACGAAGAACGTCAACTCGATGCGGTCGGTCGAGCGCGCCGTCCGGTACGAGATCCAGCGTCAGGCCGCGATCCTCGCCGACGGCGGGACGATCACGCAGGAGACGCGCCACTGGCACGAGGACACCGGCACGACGTCCCCCGGGCGCCCGAAGTCGGATGCTGATGACTACCGCTACTTCCCGGAGCCGGACCTGCTTCCGGTGCAGCCGACCGCTGAGCTGATCGAGGAGCTGCGTGCGGCCCTGCCGGAGCAGCCCGTCGCGCGTCGCCGCCGGCTCATGACCGAGTGGGGCTTCACCGACCTGGAGTTCCAGGACGTGCACAACGGCGGACTGCTGGACGTCGTCGAAGCCACGATCGCGGCCGGCGCCGCACCGGCCGCCGCCCGCAAGTGGTGGACCGGGGAGATCTCGCGTCTCGCGAACGCGGCCGAGAAGGATGCGGTGGATCTGATCAGCCCCGACAACGTCGCCGCGCTGCAGAAGCTCGTCGACGCCGGCACCCTCACCGACAAGCTCGCGCGTCAGGTGCTCGAGGGCGTCATCGCGGGGGAGGGCACGCCGCAGGAGGTCGTCGATTCACGCGGTCTCGCCGTCGTCTCGGATGACGGCGCGCTCATCGCGGCGATCGACGATGCGCTGGCCGCGCAGCCCGATGTCATGGCGAAGATCAAGGACGGCAAGGTCCAGGCCGCCGGTGCCATCATCGGCGCGGTCATGAAAGCGATGAAGGGCCAGGCGGATGCGGCGCGCGTGCGCGAGCTCATCCTGGAGCGCGCTGCGCAGTGACGCCCGCTCGATGACGACCACCGGCACGCGATGTCGGTGGTCTCGACGACAATGGATCCATGGGGCGCGGTGATGGTTCGGGCCGCATCGTCTCACCCGAGGGTGCGGACGATGCGGGCACGCGCATCCTGCATGTCGACATGGACGCGTTCTACGCGGCCGTCGCCGTGCTCGATGACCCGTCGTTGCGCGGTCTGCCGCTGATCATCGGCGCACCCGATGGTCGCTCCGTGGTCTCGAGCGCTTCGTACGAGGCGCGCAGATACGGCGTTCGCGCGGCCATGCCGGTGTCCCAGGCGCTGCGTCTATGCCCCGCTGCGCGGATCGTGCTCCCCGACTTCGCCCGCTACCAGGAGATCTCGCGCCAGGTGATGGCGATCTTCGAGTCGTTCACGCCCCTGGTCGAGCCTTTGTCGGTCGACGAGGCCTTCCTGGACGTGCGGGGCGTGCGGCGCCTCTGGGGGAGCCCCGGTCGCATCGCGCAGCTCGTTCGGGAGCGCGTGCTCGCCGAGGTCGGCATCACCTGCAGCGTCGGCGTGGCGGCGACAAAGCACGTGGCGAAGATGGCATCGACGTTGTGCAAGCCGGACGGCATGCTGGTCGTCGCGGCCGCGGACACCCTCGATTTCCTCGCCCCGCGCCCGGTCCGCGCGATGTGGGGGGTCGGCCCGAAGGCGGCGGAAGCACTCGAAGCCCGCGGCATCCGGACGATCCGCGACATCCGCGAGTCCTCCCAGAAAGCCTTGGACAGGGCTGTGGGGCCCGCACTCGGGCAGCGCCTGTCCGAGCTGGCGCGTGGGCAGGATCCCCGAGAGGTCGAGACCGCTCGGGTCGAGAAGAGCGTGGGGCACGAGGAGACGTTCGACGTCGACGTCACCGACCGCGACGTGCTGCGATCCGAACTGCTGCGCCTCTCGGACCGCGTCGCCGCACGGCTGCGGCGGGCCGAATGGGAGACCCGTACGGTGGCGATCAAGATCCGCTTCGACGACTTCACCACGCTCAGCCGCTCGCAGACACTGCCTGAGCCGACCGCGGTGGGGCAGCGCATCGGAACCGCCGCTCAGGAACTGTTCGAGCAGATCGACCGTCGCAGCCCCGTGCGGTTGGTCGGGGTGCGTGCGGAGAAGCTCCAGCCGGCCGGCGGAGGAGCGTTCGCGCTGTGGGACGACGACGAGGACTGGCGGCGCGTGGAGGGGGCCCTCGACAGCGCCCGTGCGCGATTCGGCAACGGAACGATCACCCGCGCGCGGCATCTGGGCCGAGGCGACGGGCGCGGGGCGCCCCGGCACCCGAAGGCGCACGGCGCGGATTGACGACGCGGCCCGTACCGGAGTGGGCTAGCGTGGACGCATGCCGAACATCGCAGTGGAACTTGGGAAGCAGGCAGCCGACTTCGGCGTGAAGAGCGCGTACGGCGAGCCGCAGGATGTCGACGGCGCGAGCCTCACGCCCGTCGCCCTGACCGTGACGACCTTCGGAGCCGGCACGGCGGAGGCGGGCGAAGGCGGCGGTGGATGCGGCGTGGCGATCCCGCTCGGCGTCTACGTGCGCCGGGAGGAGGGCCTGCGGTTCGAGCCGAACCTCATCCCGCTGATCGTCGTCGCGATCCCCTTCGTCTGGGTCGCGGGACGTGCGCTCGCGCGTGTCATCCGTGCACTCAAGAAGTAACCAGGATCCGGTCGCTGCAGCTCTCGACATCGCCGCTTCACGGGTCGTCGACGCGATCGCCGGTGTGTCCGCCGCGAACCCGGTGGTGCTGATCGACGGTCGCAGCGGCGCAGGCAAGACGACGCTGGCACGGCTCTTGGCCGAACGATGGCCGCTGGCAGGACGCCCGCAGTCGATCGCGATGGATTCTCTCTACCCGGGCTGGGACGGTCTGGATGCCGGCATCGAGCGCGCCCTCGACGGCATCCTGCGCCCCCATGGGCGGGGCCGCATCGGAATCTGGCACCGATGGGATTGGGCACAGGGCGCGGATGCCGAGAGCCATGCCGTGGATCCAGCGCTCGGCGTGATCCTCGAGGGGTGCGGCGCGATCACGCCGCAGACGGCGCCGATCGCGGATGTACTGGTCTGGGTCGAGTCTCCGGATGCCGCGCGCAAGAGCCGGGCGCTTCAGCGCGATGGCGATGCGTTCCGGCCGCACTGGGATCGGTGGGCCGCTCAGGAACAGCGCCATCTGGACCGCGATGATCCGCGCGGGCTCGCGACGGTGCGGGTGCGGATCCCGTGACCGCGGTCCGCGCCGGTCAGCCGAGTTCGTCGGCGGACTGGATCAGGCCTTCGAGCCGATAACCCAGCCAGTCGTACACGCCGCGCCGTGGATCGTCCTCGTCCAGGTCGTCCTCGACCGAGATGCCCAGGCGTGAGGCGAGGACGAGGCGCAGTGCGGTGAGCGTGCGCAGCCACGCGTCGACCTCGGCATCCGGAATCCGGATCTCGAGCCCGGTGAGCGCCTGCTGCTCGTCGAGCACGTCCTGGTCCGCGTCGAAGCCCGTCAGCGCGGCGCGCACGACGGCGGCCTCTGCGAGTCGGCGATCGAGCAGATCGTCATGCGTCGCGTCCGCGAAGGCGCGTGAGGCTTCGGTGTCTTCGGGATAGGCGTCGGGGGCGAGCCGTGCGATCGCCGGATCCCCGGCGTTCTCGGCAGCATCCGCGCTCAGCATCTCCTGGAACTCGTCCAGAAGATGGGCGAGATGGACTCCCTCGATCGTCGCGAGTTCGAGTCGGACGGCGGGCGATGTCATTGCGGGGCCTTCCGGACGGTGGCCCACAGGCCGTAATCGTGCATGGCCTGAGCGTGCACCTCCATGGTCTCCCGCGGACCGGTGGCGACGATCGCGTGACCTTCGTGGTGCACGGCGAGCATCAGCTGCGTGGCGCGGTCGAGGGAATAGCCGAAGTACGTCCGGAAGACGCGCACGACATAGCTCATCAGGTTCACCGGATCATTCCACACCACGACCTGCCAAGGTTCCAGCGGCGCGGCGGACAGACCCAGGCGCTCGTCGACGGAGGGGGTGGAGATCGGGCTGCTCATGCCCACCCCAGTTCGTGCAGCTGGACGTCGTCGATGCCGTAGAAATGCGCGATCTCGTGGACCAGTGTCGTGTGGATCTCGTCGCGCAGTTCATCCTCGGTGTCGCACTGTTCCAGGTGCGGCTCGCGGTAAACGATGATGCGGTCGGGCAGTTCGCCGAGTCCGTACTGGCCCCGCTCGGTCAGGGCGAGCCCGTCGTAGAGGCCGAGGAGATCGAGGCTGCCGTCCTCAGGACGGTCCTCCACGACGAAGACGACGTTGTCGAGCCCGTCGACCATGTCGTCGGGCAGCAAGTCCAGCTCGTCGACGACGAGCTGTTCGAAGGCCGCGGCATCCATTTCCATCGCTTTCCAGCCTAGGGCGCAGACGGTCGTACCGGACGCAGTCAGTGCACGAACAGGAGCAGCGCGGCGACCGCGAGGAAGAGGGCGCCGAAGACGACGTTGAGCGTGCGCTGGCCGCGCGGCGTCCTGGTGAGCCGGCGGAACGGCTTCGCGGCGGCTGCGAAGAAGAACCACATCACGGCGACGTCGACGATCACGACGGTGGTGATCAGGATGAGGTACTGGGGGAGCGCGGGCTGGTCGAGTCGGATGAACTGGGGGATGAACGCAAGGAAGAACACGATCGCCTTCGGATTCAGCAGGTTCACCCAGAATCCTCGGCGCACCATGGACAGTCGGCTCTCCGGCAGGCGCAGGGTCTCGATGTCGTCTTCGGCGGCGGGCTTGGCCAGCATCATCCGGATGCCGAGGAAGACCAGATACGCGGCACCGGCATAGCGGACGACGTCGAACAGAAGCGGGGAGCGAGCGACGAGCAGACCGACACCGGCAGCGACGATCACGACGTGCACGATCAGTGCGAGCTGCTGACCGATCACGCCCCAGACAGCCCGTCGCCAGCCCTCGTTCAGGGCATTGGACATCGTGTTGATGGCGCCCGCGCCCGGCGTGAAGCTGATGACCACCGACGCTGCGAGCAGAGAGAGCCAGACGGTCAGTGACACCAGGTGATTCTACGGTGAGCGCCCGGATGCGAACGAACCGGGGCGCTCACCGCGCGCTCACGCGTGCGGAGTGACGACCGCGCGTCCGCTGAGCTTCCCATCGTGCAGGTCGTGGTAGGCCTGCAGCGCATCATCCATCGAGTACGTCTTCACCTGCGGGATGATCTTGCCGGCGCGGTACAGCGCGACGACCTCGAACAGCTCCTCGATCGTGCCCCAGTAGGTGTTGGTGAGCTCGGCCTCGTAGGGATTCGCGTAGAAGTTCCAGTCGACGGGTCCACCGGCGACGCCGACGACGGTGATGCGTCCACGACGCGCGATGACCTGTTGGGCGAGCTTGATGGTCGGCGTGATGCCGACGAAGTCGAACACGGCATCGACGCCCTGGCCACCGGTGGCCTCACGGATCCGCTCGGCCTGCCCTTCGCCTCCCGCCATCCCGACCGCGCCGGACTCCTCCGCCGCGGCGATCGCCTCGGGCTTGGTGTCGGTCGCGTAGACGGTCGCACCGGTGATCGCCGTGAGGATCTGCACCGCGATCTGGCCGAGTCCGCCGAGGCCGATCACCAGGGCGGACTTCCCGCCGCCCTGCAGCTTCGGAAGCGCGAGCTTGATCGCGTGGTACGGCGTGAGCCCGGCGTCCGACAGCGGCGCCGCGACGACCGGGTCGGCATCCCCGAGCGGCACGAGGTTGCGTGCCGGGACCGTCATGTATTCGGCCATGCCGCCGTCCCGGCCCAGCCCGGTGGCCAGGTACGGCTGGGTGGCCGCGTTGTAGCAGTAGGTGTCCTGCCCGCGCGAGCATGCCGGACAATGGCCGCAGCCGATCGGTCCGTAGGACAGGAACGCATCGCCGACCGCGAGTCCGGTGACGCCTTCGCCGAGCTCCTCGATCCACCCGGAGTTCTCGTGCCCCAGGGTGTAGCTCGGCGCCAGCTGCTCGCCCATGCTCTGGTCGAACTGCTCGAACACGGCGACGTCGGAGTGGCAGGCGCCGGCACCTGCGATCTTGAGCAGGACCTCGCCGGGACCGGGGGCCGGACGCGGCACGTCCTCGATGGTCGGGAACGTCTTCCAGGCGGTGAAACGGACGGCTTTCACGGGGCACTCCTCATCTCGACGGATACTGACGATCCTATCGAGGAGGGAGGGACAGAGCGAGGTGCTCGCGGCCGGGCGGAACGGCTGCGAACACCTCGCTGTTGGGGTGGCTAACGGGGCTCGAACCCGCGACCCCCGCGACCACAACGCGGTGCTCTACCAACTGAGCTATAGCCACCATGCGCCCGCTGTCAGCAGGCAACCAGACGATTCTAATACACGTCTGAGCATGCCGATGACACCTGCGTCAGATGTCCTCGGCGAACGTCGACACCGTCGCGCTGGCGATCTCGCGCGCCTCGTCGCTCGAGGGGCCGGGCTCGTCGACGAACACTGCCTCGCGGTAGTAGCGCAGCTCACGGATCGACTCGAGGATGTCGGCGAGCGCACGGTGCCCGCCGTCCTTCGCCGGAGCCTGGAAGAACACGCGCGGGTACCAGCGCCGGGACAGCTCCTTGATGCTGGACACGTCGACATTGCGGTAGTGCAGCCACTGGTCGATCTGCGGCATGTATTTGGCGAGGAACATGCGGTCCGTGCCGATGGTGTTTCCGGCGAGGGGAGCCTTGCGCTCCAGGGGGACGAAACGCTTGATGTAGGCCAGGGTCTGAGCCTCGGCGTCTTCCAGGCTCACACCTGCCGGGATCTCGTCGATCAGGCCGGAAGAGCGGTGCATGTTCGTGACGAAGTCGTTCATGTTCGCCATCGCGGCATCGCTGGGTCTGATCACGATCTGGAAGCCCGGATCGAGCGGCTTCAGCTCGAAATCGGTGATGACGACGGCGATCTCGACGAGCTCGTCGATCTGGAGATCGAGTCCCGTCATCTCGCAGTCGATCCAGACGAGTCGATCGTTCTCAGACGCAGTTGCCATACAGGCATCCTAATGAGCGCACGGACATCGGCCCCTCAGGCAGGATTCGAACCTGCGACCGGCGACTTAGAAGATCGATGCTCTTCCGCTGAGCTACTGAGGGTCTTGTCCAAGAATACCGACATCGCGGTCAGTCTCGCCGCGGGCCGCTCGAGCCGCGCGCCATTCTCGTGAGTAGGACCGCCGTCGTGAGCGGCAGGCGTCGCACGGGCACCCGTGCCGACCCTTGGCGCCGCCGCCATGGGGGACGCGGGGTCGTCGATCATCCGTCGTGATGGCGGGGGCGGTCAAGGGAGAGCCTTCAGCGAGCCGGAACTTGAGATGGTTCGCGCGTCGGGCACCTCGCCGACGGTGGCAATTCGCGCAGACCACTTCGCACTTCTCGATCTCCTGAAGGATCAATGCCCAGGACCGAGTCGATGCGTTCACGGCGCGCCCGATCTCGAACCGCTTCTCCGAATCCGGCAGGTGATCGAAATCGAGCACGACAGGATCGGGTTCGCCGCAGTCCG
The DNA here is from genome assembly GCF_025836995.1 of Microbacterium sp. M28. NCBI lineage: Bacteria > Bacillati > Actinomycetota > Actinomycetes > Micrococcales > Microbacteriaceae > Microbacterium > Microbacterium triticisoli. Next base: position 1,475,238 of record NZ_CP107546.1, read on the forward strand.
TACAGGGATGGGTAGCCAGATAGTCCATCAGCCGTACGAAGTTGCGGAATCTGTGTCGCGCCTGCAATTCGCGCACGCGCGCAGCGTCAGTCGCCATCGGACGCGTCACCTCAGATAGCGCAGCGTCTGGACGGCCTCGTCGGCAGTCCAGAACTCGCCGATGAGCCGGAAAGATCCGGAAGCGAGGTGAAGACGCTCGGCGCGGTATCGCAAGCCCAGTGGTTCGGCGACGATGCGAAGATGGCCCAGGATCCGCCCGGACCGATCCTGCACGCGCCACAGGTGATCGCCTGCTCGGATGAGGTTCTCGCGGCTGGACGACAGCTTCGGGGTGGCGTAGGGGATGTCGGGAAGAGCGGCGATCGTGTGAGTGTGCATCGGTATCTCCTTTCGCCATCGAACATATGACCGACCACCGACATCGGTTCCGGCCGGCGCACGGTGAAGCCGGGCGCACCGCTCTGCACGGATGCGCTGATGAGGCCGGTTATCCACCGGTGTCGTCGAGGCCGCGGCGTCCACGACGCAGGGTTCGGCGGTACCGGGCACGCTGTTCGTCAGCCGGGCGCGACCCGGGATCATGAGGAGAAGACGATGAACGACACCATCACGATCATGGGATTCATCGGGAACGACCCTGGCGGCAACACGACGGCGGGCGGAGTCCCCGTCGTGAACTTCCGGGTGGGCAGCAGCCAGAGCCGCTACGACGCGAAGACGCAGACGTGGATCGACACCGGGACCAACTGGTACAACGTCTCGGCCTACCGACAGCTCGCCGTCCAGGCGCGCGCGTCGCTGCAGAAGGGGCATCCGGTCATCGTGACGGGCCGACTCCGGGTTCGGGACTGGGACAACGGCACGGCCCGCGGTACGAGCCTCGACATCGATGCCGAGGCGATCGGTCACGACCTGCGCTGGGGGACGAGCGCCTTCGTCCGCAACCGGCCGCCGGCCGCACGGACGTCGAGTTCGGACGCCGTCGACTCCGTTCCCGCCGAGCGGGACCCGGCATCCGAGTCCGATCTCGACGAGGACGCCGATCGTGACGGCGAGGCGGAGGTGGTCGATCCGGCTTGGGGGCTCGAGCCGACCCACACCGCTGCGTGACGTGTTCGCGGGGTCGGCGATGCGCGCACCTAGACTCGAACCGTGCTTCGCCGACCCGCCGCTCCTGCCGCTCGAACGTTCGCGTCTGCCGCGGCCGCGGTTCTCGTGCTCTCGCTCGCTGCGTGCTCCCCGGAGCCGACGCAGCCCCCGCCGCCTTCGGCGTCGGCTTCGACCGTCCCCACGCCGGGCGCGACCGAGCCGTGGGCACCGGCGCTCGTCCCGGACGGCACGGCGGCGGACAATCTGCCGCTGTTCGCCTCGGTCATCGCCCAGGTATGGGCCTCCGACCAGCGCGCGCAGGGGCGGGCCTACATCGACGCTCTCGTCGCTGCCGGGTTCGACAAGGCAGCCATGCAGGTCACCGCGGATGAGACGACCGTCGGCAATCCGGTCGAGAGCCTCCAGTTCTCGGTGCGATGGGGAGAGACCGAGTGTCTGGTCGGTCAGGTCGGCCCGTCGACGGGGGACCCCGTGACGACCGTGACGGACCAGCTCGCGGAAGGGCGCTGCCTGATCGGGGCGACGCGGCCCATCGACTGGTGACCGAGAACCGCACAGCACGCAGCCGGTAGGCTGGAGTGTCGATTCACGACGCCAACAGAAGGAGCGGTTTTCCGTGGCAGAGTACATCTACTCGATGGTCCGTGCACGCAAGGCGGTGGGCGACAAGCTCATCCTCGATGACGTCACCATGGCGTTCCTCCCCGGCGCGAAGATCGGTATGGTCGGCCCGAACGGCGCCGGAAAGTCCACGATCCTCAAGATCATGGCCGGCCTCGACACTCCGTCCAACGGCGAGGCCAAGCTCAGCCCCGGATTCTCGGTCGGCATCCTCATGCAGGAGCCGGAGCTCGACGAGTCCAAGACGGTGCTCGAGAACATCCAGGACGGCATCGCGATCAAGGCGAAGGTCGACCGCTTCAACGAGATCTCGGCGCAGATGGCCGACCCGGATGCCGATTTCGACTCGCTCCTCGCCGAGATGGGTACGCTGCAGGAAGAGATCGACGCCGCGGACGGCTGGGACCTCGACTCGCAGCTCGAGCAGGCCATGGACGCGCTGCGCACCCCGCCGGCGGATGCCGAGATCGCACCGCTCTCCGGTGGTGAGCGTCGCCGCGTCGCGTTGGCGAAGCTGCTGCTGCAGAAGCCCGATCTCCTCCTGCTGGACGAGCCCACCAACCACCTCGACGCCGAGAGCGTGCTCTGGCTCGAGCAGCACCTGCAGGCCTACAAGGGCGCTGTCATCGCGATCACCCACGACCGGTACTTCCTCGACCATGTCGCCGAGTGGATCGCCGAGGTCGACCGTGGCCGTCTGATCGGCTATGAGGGCAACTACTCCACGTACCTCGAGAAGAAGGGCGAACGCCTCGAGATCCAGGGCAAGAAGGACGCGAAGCTCGCCAAGCGCCTCAAGGAGGAGCTCGAGTGGGTCCGCTCCAGCGCCAAGGGCCGTCAGACGAAGTCGAAGGCGCGTCTGGCCCGATACGAGGAGATGGCCACCGAGGCGGAGCGCACCAGGAAGCTCGACTTCGAGGAGATCCAGATCCCGGCCGGTCCGCGACTGGGCAGCGTCGTGATCGAGGCCAAGAAGCTCCAGAAGGGCTTCGGCGATCGCGTCCTCATCGACGGACTCAGCTTCAGCCTGCCGCCGAACGGCATCGTCGGCGTGATCGGTCCCAACGGCGTCGGCAAGACCACGCTGTTCAAGACGATCGTCGGCCTCGAACCGCTCGACGGCGGCGACCTCAAGATCGGCGAGACGGTCAAGATCAGCTACGTCGACCAGTCCCGCGCGAGCATCGACCCGAACAAGACGCTGTGGGAAGTTGTCTCCGACGGCCTGGACATCATCACGGTCGGCAAGACCGAGATCCCGTCCCGCGCGTACGTGTCGAAGTTCGGCTTCAAGGGTCCGGACCAGCAGAAGAAGGCCGGCGTGCTGTCCGGCGGTGAGCGCAACCGCCTGAACCTCGCGCTCACGCTCAAGGAGGGCGGCAACCTGCTGCTGCTCGACGAGCCCACCAACGACCTCGACGTCGAGACGCTGAGCTCGCTCGAGAACGCGCTGCTCGAGTTCCCCGGTTGCGCCGTAGTCATCACGCACGACCGGTGGTTCCTCGACCGCATCGCCACGCACATCCTCGCGTACGAGGGCACGGACGAGAACCCGGCGAAGTGGTACTGGTTCGAGGGCAACTTCGAGGCCTACGAAGCGAACAAGATCGAGCGCCTCGGGCCGGATGCGGCTCGTCCGCACCGCACCACGCACCGCAAGCTCACGCGTGACTAGGCTGCACATCCCCATCCACCTTCGGTGGGGCGATCTCGACGCGTTCAACCACGTCAACAACACCTCGATGCTGAAACTGCTCGAGGAGGCGCGCGTACGCGCCTTCTGGAAGCCGGCGCCGGGGGAGCAGGCGCCGAGCACGGCGGTGTTGGACTCCGGCATCGAACAGGGCGTGCTCACGCTCATCGCGCGGCAGGAGATCGAGTACCTCGCGCCGGTGCCGTATCAGCGGCATCCGCTCGAGGTGCAGATGTGGTTCGGCAAGCTGGGCGGATCCAGCGTCGAGGTCTGCTACGAGGTGCACAACGACCCGGCATCCGTGGAGCGCGTGATCTACGCGCGCTCCACGGCGGTGATCGTGCTGGTCGATGCGAAGACGGGACGCCCGACGCGCATCAGTCCGGAGATGCGCACCGCGTGGGAACCGTACATCGGCGAGTCGATCGTCTACGCGCACCGCTGACGCTCGCCGCGCCGGTCAGTCTTCGGAGGCCTCGTCAGGGACGCGGATCATGATCTCCTGCGCGACGCTCGCCACGAGGACGGCCTCGCGCGTGTAGATCCGTCCGGAGGCCAGTCCGCGTCCGCCGCGGGCGTTCGGCGACTCCTGGACGTAGAGCAGCCACTGGTCCGCCCTCGCCGGCCGGTGCCACCACATCGCGTGGTCGAGGCTCGCCACCTTGAGCCCCCTGAGCGCCCAGGACACTCCGTGCGCGCGCAGGATCGACTCCTGGATGGTCATGTCGCTGAGGTACGCCAGAGCCGCGCGGTGCAGGCGTTCGTCATCCGGCATCTGCGAGCGGATGCGCATCCACACGGCCTGATGCGGTCGCCGCTCGCCCTCCACCGTGAGGTAGATCGGGCCCTCGACATGGCGCACGTCCGCTGGGCGGTCGCGCAGCATCCGCATCGACAGCGGATGCACCCCTGCGACCAGTTCCTCATCGGGTGCGAGGTCCTCGGGTTCGGGGATGCCGCCCGGCATGGGCACGGCGTGCTCGACACCGGGGCTCTCGTCCTGGAACGACGCGATCATGGAGAAGATCGGCACACCGTTCTGGTACGCCTGAGAACGTCGCGTCGAGAACGAGCGGCCGTCGTGGATACGATCCACCGCGATCGTCAGTCCCTGCGAAGCATCCCCCGGGCGCAGGAAGTATCCGTGCATCGAGTGGACGGCCCGCTCCGGCGGCATGGTCCGCTCGGCCGCGATCAGCGACTGAGCGAGCACCTGACCGCCGTAGATGCGCCCGGTCGGCATGGCGTGGGAGCGACCGGTGAAGATGTCCTCGGTCGTGCGCGCTGAACTCTCGTCCAGATCGAGCACGTCCAGCAGCAGATCCACGGATGCCTCGGCGTGGGCGTCTTCGCTCATGACGGTCCTTCCCGCGGCCCGGCGCCGCACCTCGGTAGTCTAGAGCGCGTGCCTCCCCGCCTCGTGCTCGCCGATCCCGAAACCGCCAGAGACGTCCTGACCTTCGTGGGCCGCGCCACGCGCATCTCCGATGAGGGCGTCCGGCTGCAGGCCCGCGGCGGCGTCCTCGCGCTCACGACAGCCGTTCTCGCTCCGCACGGGCTGTTCGATCAGACCCCGACGATCCTCGCCATGCGGATCGTCAATGCAGACCCCGAACTCGAGTGCGATCTGGTGGTGACCTCTCTCGCGGCCACCGAGGACGACCGGATGCTGGAACTGCCCGAAACCGCGCTGTCGCCGTCCTGGGCGGGTATCGCTCCGCCCCGCGGCGACTGGCAGCGCGAGACGTCTCTCACGGCATCCGGCATCGCCCAGCGTGCGCAGTGGGGCATCAGCGCTGTCGCCCACGGCACGACCCCCGGGGGCGGCGAAGAGGCGGTCCGCGCACTGCGAGCGGCGATCTGGGGCGAACCGGACCCCGACCTCGGCGACCTGCCTCGCGGCATGGCGTTCGCGGCCGACGCGCTCGGCTTCATCTCCGGGCAGGAGGAGATCCCTGTGATGCGCTCCGGCCGCTGGACGCGCATCGCGTTCCAGCGCGGGCATGTCCTGTCCCGCGGGCCGGTCGCCACGGGGCTGACGCCTGTCCGCGGAACCGGTACGGCCGGTTAGACGGATCGCCCGGCGGCGCGGCCGGCCTGGCGTCCCGAGAACAGGCATCCGCCGAGGAACGTGCCCTCCAGCGCGCGGTAGCCGTGGACGCCGCCTCCGCCGAAGCCGCTCGCCTCGCCCGCCGCATACAGGCCGGGAATCGGTGACCCAGCGGCGTCGAGCGCTCGCCCGTCCAGATCGGTCTGGATGCCGCCGAGCGACTTTCGTGTCAGCACGTGCAGCTTGACCGCGATCAGAGGGCCGGCCGCGAGATCCTGCAGCCGGTGCGGAGTAGCGGTGCGGATCAGCTTGTCTCCGCGGTACGAGCGCATCGAGCGCAGCATGCCGATCTGCGCGTCCTTGGTGAAGTCGTTGTCGATCTCGCGGTCGCGCGCGACGATCTCACGGCGGACGTGCTCGATATCCAGCAGATCGCCGTCCGGCGCCAGGCGCAGCTGATCGAGCAGGGTGTCGAGATCGTTCTCGACGATGAAGTCCTCGCCTTCGTCGAGGAACGCCTGCACGGGTCCGGTCGGCCCCTTGGCGAGCCGCGACTTCAGCAGCAGGGGCACGTCCTTTCCGGTCAGATCCGGGTTCTGCTCGCTGCCGGACAGCGCGAACTCCTTCTCCACGATCTGCCGGGTCGTGATGAACCAGGAATGGTCGTGTCCGGTCGCTCGCAGATGCGCGAGGGTGCCGAGTGTGTCGAATCCGGGGAACAGCGGAACGGGGAGCCGCTTGCCCGTCGCATCGAGCCACAGCGACGACGGTCCGGGGAGGATCCGGATGCCGTGACCGGGCCAGACCGGATCCCAGTTCGTGATCCCCTCGACGTAGTGCCACATCCGGTCGCCGTTGATCAGGTGCGCACCTGCCGCCGCGGAGACCGCGTGCATCGAGCCGTCCACGTAGGCGGGCACCCCCGAGAGCATATGAGCCGGTGCGGTCCCGAGGCGCTCGGGCCAGGACGCGCGCACGAGGTCGTGATTGCCGCCGATGCCGCCGGAGGAGACGACGGTGGCGCCGGCCGCGATCTCGAACTCCCCGACGACCTCCCGACTGCTCGCCACGCCCCGCGGCTCCGAGGTGCTCGCGAGGACATCGCCTCGCGCGCCGGTGACGGTTCCGTTCGAGAGCACCAGTTCGGTCACGCGGTGACGAGGGAGGATCGTCAGCGTTCCGGCATCCGCAGCGGTGTGGACGGCGGCCGCGAAGGGCTCGACGATCCCGGGACCGGTGCCCCAGGTGATGTGGAAGCGGGGGACCGAGTTCCCCGGCCCCAGCGCACCGTAGCCGCCGCGCTCCGCCCAGCCGACCACGGGGAAGAACCCCACGCCCTTCTCCCGCAGCCAGGCGCGCTTCTCGCCCGCGGCGAACTCCAGATACGCCTCGGCCCATCTCCTCGGCCAGGCATCCTCTGGCCGATCGAAACCGGCAGTGCCGAGCCAGTCCTGCGTGGCGAGCTCGAGGGAGTCCTTGATCCCCATGCGGCGCTGTTCGGGGGAGTCGACGAAGAACAGCCCGCCGAACGACCACCAGGCCTGCCCGCCCAGGTTCGAGAGCGGCTCCTGATCGACGAGGATGACGCGTCTCCCGGACGCCGCGGCCTCGGAGGCTGCGACCAGGCCTGCCAGCCCCCATCCGATCACCAGGACATCAGCGGACAGGGGCGTGGTGGTCATCAGTTCTCCGTCGAATCCTGACTGCGGGTCTCGAGCGTCGGTCGTCCGGCCGGGGTGGCACCGATGCCGGACGGCTCGAATGTGTTCACCATGGCATAAGCCGCGCGCTCCAGGTAGTCCCAGAGGGTGGATTCGTGCAGCGGCGACAACTGCGCCTCGTCCACGGCGATCCGCATGCAGCGCAGCCAACGGTCCCTGGCGTCCGGGTCGACGTGGAACGCGACGTGCCGCATGCGCAGGCGCGGATGCCCTCGGGTGTCGCCGTAGGTCGTCGGCCCGCCCCAGTACTGCGCGAGGAAGAGCGTCAGGCGCTCGGCCGCAGGACCGAGATCCTCCTCGGGATACATCGGCTTCAGCACGGGGTCCAGCGCCACCTCACGATAGAACGTGTTCACCAGCTTCTCGAACGTCGGCATACCGCCGACCTCGTCGTAGAATGTCACTTCTTCTCGCTTCCTGAGCCGGAGTCGCCGTCGGACCCGCCGGACTTCTTGCGTCGCCAGATCCCGCGCTCGGCCACCGGAGGAACGCCCGTCACCGCATTCGGGCGGGTGCGGGGCGGGTTGGCTCCGCGGACGCGTCGTGCGCCGTCGAGACCGGTCGGAGTGACCGTCATCATGCTGGGCACCCCGATCTCGAGCGCGTCGAGACTCTTCTTGAGGCGTGCCCGCAGCTCCTGGGCGACGTCGTCCTTCGCGTTCGCGCGGGTCTTGATGACGACGCGGACGACGAGAGCATCGCCGGTGATCGACTCGAGGCCCCAGATCTCCGGGCGCTCCACGATCCGGGTGCGCCACTTCGGGTCCTTGGAGAGCGTCTGAGCCGTCTCCAGCATCGCCTTCTCGACGGCCTCGAGATCGGCATCCGGTGCGACGCCGAGGTCGATGATCGCCCGAGCCCAGCCCTGCGACATGTTCCCGATGCGCGTGACCTCCCCGTTGCGGACGTACCAGAGCGTGCCGTTGACGTCGCGCACCTGAGTGATGCGCACGCTGACGTACTCGACGACACCGGATGCGAGGCCCAGGTCGACGACGTCGCCGATTCCGATCTGGTCCTCGGCAACGATGAACAGACCGTTCAGGACGTCCTTGACGATGTTCTGCGCGCCGAAACCGAGGCCGGCGCCGAGGGCGGCGGTGAGCAGGGTCAGGGAGCCGATGAGGTCAGGCGAGATGACGGAGACGATCATCAGAAGGGCGATGATCGTCACGGCCACGTTGATGATGTTCTGCAGGATGGAACCCAGTGTGCGCGTGCGCTGCACGAGCCGCATGTCGGCCAGGGGCGATCGTTCGAGGGCCTGCGTGTCGTCGACGTTCGCCTTGGACTTGGCGCTGTCGACGATGCGGCTGACGACCCGGTGCACGACGAAGCGCAGCGCGAGGCCGATCAGCAGCGCGACGACCACGATGATGCCGACGCCCAGCGCCTTCTCGCCGATCGGCATCAGGAACGCGAGGAAGGCGTTCCAGGCATCGGAGACCGGTTCCGTCGGGGTTTCGAGAGGAAGCAGAGGCACCACCCGATCCTATCGATCGGGCCTCTGCATCAGCTGGATCAGCGATGCAGAGGCCCGAAGGGAGCAGGTCGCGCTCAGCGCTCCTCGTCGCGGCTCTGAGCGGCGAGCGAGCGCTCGACGTCGGCGAGGTTCTCGTTGACGAGTCGACGAAGCGCGGGTGCGGCGTCCGCGTTGTCCGACAGCCACGCGCGCGTCGCGTCGCGCAGCTCGCGGCTGGCGAGAGCGGTCGGGTAGAGCCCGACGATCAGGTAGTTCGCGATCTGGTACGTCCGCGACTCCCAGATCGGCAGCAGCATGTCGAAGTAGGCGGGGACGAACTCGCCGAGCACCTCGACACCTGCGGGGTGCACGAAGCCGAGCGCGGCGGAGCGGACGATCGTGTTCGGGGCGTCGTCCTTCTCGACGAGCGACGCCCACGCGATCTTCTTGTCGGCGACGGTCGGCAGTGCCGCACGTGCCTGCGCGGCGAACTCGGCGCCCTTGGACGTGTTGTCGGCGGCGAGTGCGGCATCGATCGATGCGGCATCCGTCGCACCGATCGTCGCGAGGCCCACGAGCAGCTGCCAGGACAGGTCAGTGTCGATCTCGAGTCCGGGCAGCGTCTCCTCGCCGGACCGCAGGCGGCCGACGATGCCGGCGTGCTCGCCCGTGACGAGGTTGCCGGCGAACGCGGTCACGAACTGCAGCTGGCTGTCGCTGCCGCCCTCCGCGTTCTGCGCGAGCTCCCACAGGCCGTCCGCGACCTTCTGACGGGCCGCGGCCCGGTCGGCGGGTGCGACGTACAGGGTCGCGGCGGTGCGCAGCTGCGCGAGCGTGGTGCGGACGGTCGTCGATTCGGTCTCGCGGCCGATGTTGCCCAGGACCAGGTCGATGTAGTCGGATGCCGCGCTCTCGGCGTCGCGGGTCTGGTCCCACGCGGCGCCCCAGACCAGCGAACGCGCGAGCGGGTCCGCGATGTCGGCGAGGTGCGCGACCGCCGTGGCGAGCGATCGGTCATCGAGTCGGATCTTCGCGTAGGCGAGGTCGTCGTCGTTGAGCAGCACGAGATCCGGCCGCTTGATGCCCTTGAGCTCGGGGACCTCGGTGCGGTCGCCGTCGACGTCGATCTCGACGTAATGCGTCCGGGTGAGGGAGCCGCCCGCGAGGTCGTAGAACCCGATGCCCAGTCGATGCGGGCGGATCGTCGGGTAGTCGGCCGGTGCGGTCTGCGTGACGGCGAAACGGCTGATGCGGCCGTCGACGTCCTCCTCGACGATCGGCGCGAGCGTGTTGACGCCGGCCGTCTCGAGCCACTTCTTGGACCACGTGCTGAGCTCGCGCCCGCTCGTGGCCTCCAGTTCGGTGAGCAGGTCGCTCAGCTCGGTGTTGCCCCAGGAGTGCTTCTGGAAGTACTGGGAGACGCCGGCGAAGAACGCCTCGATGCCCACCCACGCGGCGAGCTGCTTGAGGACGGATCCGCCCTTGGCGTACGTGATGCCGTCGAAGTTGACCTGGACGTCCTCGAGGTCGTTGATCTCGGCGACGATCGGGTGCGTCGAGGGAAGCTGGTCCTGGCGGTACGCCCAGGTCTTCTCCATAGCGTTGAACGTCGTCCACGCCTCGGTCCACTCGGTCGCCTCGGCCGTGGCGATCGTCGACGCCCACTCGGCGAAGGACTCGTTCAGCCACAGGTCGTTCCACCACTTCATGGTGACGAGGTCGCCGAACCACATGTGCGCGAGCTCGTGCAGGATCGTGACGACACGACGCTCCTTCACGGCATCCGTCACCTTGCTGCGGAAGACGTACGTCTCCGTGAACGTCACAGCGCCCGCGTTCTCCATCGCACCCGCGTTGAACTCGGGGACGAAGAGCTGGTCGTACTTCGCGAACGGGTACGGGACACCGAACTTCGACTCGAAGTACTCGAAGCCCTGGCGGGTCTTTTCGAAGATGTAGTCCGCGTCCAGGTGCTGCCACAGGCTCTTGCGTCCGTAGACGCCGAGCGGGATGACGCGACCGGATGCGCTGGTCAGCTCCGAGAACGTCGCCTCGTAGGGGCCGGCGACCAGTGCGGTGATGTAGGAGGAGATCCGCGGAGTGGGTTCGAAGCCCCAGGTGGCGGTGCCCTTGTCGTCGTGGACGATCGGCTCGGGGGTCGGCGAGTTCGAGACGACCTTCCACGCGGCCGGGGCCGTCACCGTGAACTGGAACGTCGCCTTGAGGTCGGGCTGCTCGAAGACGGCGAACACGCGACGCGAGTCCGGGACCTCGAACTGGGAGTAGAGGTAGACCTCGCCGTCGACGGGGTCGACGAAGCGGTGCAGTCCCTCGCCGGTGTTGGTGTACTCGCAGTCCGCGTCGACGACGAGTACGTTCTCTGTCTGGAGATCGGCCAGGGCGATCCGGGAGTCGGCGAAGACCTCGCTCGGGTCGAGCTGCTCACCGTTCAGTGAGATCTCGCGCACCTCGCGTGCGATCAGATCGATGAAGGTGTAGCTGCCGGGCTGGGCGGTGAATCGCACCACGCTGCGCGATCCGAACACCTCCTCGCCCTTCGTCAGGTCCAACGAGACCTGATACGACTGCGTGTCGATCAGGGCGCGACGCTCCTGCGCTTCGATACGGGTGAGGTTCTCTCCAGGCACAGCTGTTCTCCCAGGGGGTCAGGGGGGTGCGACCGCTCCACGACGCTGCTGGCGCCGACGGCAACCATGACAGCCTACGCCAGGAGACGGGCGAGGCGAACGGTCCGAGGTGCAAGGATGGAGAGGTGACTGCGAACGACTCTTGCCCTGTTCCCTTCGCTTCGCCCGCTGCGGCCGGTGGTGCCCCCTTCGTCGAGGCGCCCGGCGCGTACGACGGCATCCTGCTCGCAGGATTCGGCGGTCCAGAGGGTCAGGACGACGTCATCCCGTTCCTCCGGAACGTCACGCGCGGCCGTGGCATCCCCGACGAGCGTCTCGAAGAGGTCGCGCATCACTACCGTCACTTCGGCGGCGTCAGTCCGATCAACGCGCAGAACAGGGCTCTCAAGGCGGCTCTGGAAGCGGAACTGGACCGGCGAGGGATCGATCTGCCCGTGTACTGGGGCAACCGGAACTGGACGCCGTATCTGGAGGACGCGGTTCGGGATGCCGCGTCGGCGGGCGACACCTCGCTGCTCGCGTTCGCGACCAGCGCCTACAGCTCGTTCTCCAGTTGCCGGCAGTACCGCGAGGACTTCGCGCGGGTGCTCGAGGACACCGGCTTGGGGGAGACGGTGACGATCGACAAGATCCGTCCGTTCTTCGACCACCCCGGTTTCGTCGACGCATTCCTCGTCGGCGTGCGCTCGGCGATCGAGGCATTCATCGCCGACGGCGTCGCAGCCGACGGCATCCAGGTCCTTTTCTCGACCCACAGCGTGCCGACGGACGACGCACGGCGTTCGGGGCCGAGGGACGTCGACTGGGGTGAGGGCGGTGCGTACGCGGCGCAGCACGAGGCCGTCGGCGCCTGGGTGATGGACCGCATCAAGGCCGATCTGCCCGCCGCCGGCGTCGTGGACTGGGAACTCGTCTATCAGTCGCGTTCCGGCCCGCCGACGCAGCCGTGGCTGGAGCCGGACGTGTGCGACGTGATCGGCGAGCTGCCGGGACGCGGCAAGGCCGCTGTCATCGTGGTGCCGCTGGGATTCATGAGCGACCACATGGAGGTCCTGTGGGATCTCGACACCGAAGCGGCGGAGGCCGCGGAGGAAGCCGGACTCGCGTTCGTCCGGACCCCGACGCCCGGTGTCTCGCCCGCGTTCGTCGCCGGCATCGTCGACCTCGTCCAGGAACGCCTCGAGGGACGCGCCGCGACCGATCGCGCGCACGTCACAGAGCTCGGTCCCTGGTACGACGTCTGCCGCCCCGGATGCTGCGAGAACATCCGCGCCGGCTTCAAGCCCGCCGCCGCGGGTCTCGTGCCGTAACGCGCTCGCTTCGCGCCCCCGCGCCGTCAATAGGATGGGAACCATGCGCATCCACATCGCCACCGATCACGCGGGTCTCGACTTCTCCACGCAGCTCCAGGACCACCTCCGCGGCGCCGGTCACGAGGTCGTCGACCACGGACCCGTCGAGTACGACGCGCTGGATGACTACCCGGCCTTCTGCATCCGTGCGGCGCAGGCGGTCGTGAGCGACCAGCGCGCCGGCATCGAGGCGCTCGGTGTGGTCTTCGGCGGTTCGGGCAACGGCGAGCAGATCGCCGCGAACAAGGTCGAGGGCGTCCGGGCCGCGCTGGTGTGGAACCTGTCGACCGCCGAGCTCGCGCGGGAGCACAACGATGCGAACGTGATCTCGATCGGAGCGCGTCAGCACACGTTCGACGAGGTCGTGAGCTTCATCGACCGCTTCATCGCGACGCCGTTCTCGAACGACGAGCGGCACGTGCGCCGCATCGGACAGATCGCGGACTACGAGCGCGACGGGTCGCTGCTTCCGGACCCGAGGGGCTGACATGCCCGAGGGGCATTCCGTCCACCGGATCGCGCGTCAGTTCGCTCGGAACTTCGTGGGAAAGCCGCTCGCGGCTTCGAGCCCGCAGGGGCGCTTCGCCGAGGGCGCGGCCGTCCTCGACGGGCGCGAGGCCGTCAGTGTGCAGGCTGTGGGGAAGCAGATGTTCCTCGAGACCGAGGGGGACGTCTGGCTGCGGGTGCACCTCGGCCTGTACGGGGCATGGGACTTCGCCGGGGAGATCCTCGTGGATCCGACGATCGCGTCGGCCAACGGTCGGATGGGGCAGACGAATCAGCGGGGCACGGACCTGGGCGAAGCGGCGCAGGACGACGCGATCCTGGACGATGCGGGGGAGAACTCGCTGTCCTCGATCGGTGCACCCCGCCGAGCCCGCGTGCACGTGCGGATGTCCGAGCAGACCAGAGGTCTCGCCGACGACGACGCGACCGAGTGGCCGCCGCCCGTGGTGGGTCAGGTGCGGCTGCGACTCCTGACGGACATCACGTGCGCCGACCTCCGAGGGCCGACCGCATGCGTGCTGCAGACACCGGAGGAGATGCTCGCCACCGTCGCGAAGCTCGGTCCTGACCCGCTCGTCGGCGACCCGGACGAGGGGGAGGAGCGGTTCGTCCGCGCGGTGCGGAAGAAGTCGACCGCGATCGCGCTGCTGCTCATGGATCAGAGCGTCGTCAGCGGCATCGGCAACGTGTACCGGGCGGAGATGCTGTTCCGGGCCCGGCTGAACCCGCATACGCCGGGCCGCGACGTTCCGGAGGAACGGGCCCGCGAACTGTGGCGGGATTGGGTGCGGCTGCTGGCGATCGGCGTCGAGACCGGTCAGATGATGACCATGGACGACCTGTCGCCGGAGCGGTACCGCGCGGCGATGGCGAGTCGTGATGACCGGCACTGGGTCTATCACCGCGCGGGGCTGCCGTGTCGGATCTGCGGCACCGAGATCGCCCTGGAGGAGATCGGCGCACGCAAGCTTTACTGGTGCCCCTCCTGCCAGGCCTGATTGTCGACACGACGGCAGGTCGTGCTCGACCCTGAGCGTTCGCTGTGCGACTATTTCGTGCACCGACGCACGATAGGAGCTTCCATGGACCTCACCGGAGTCGAAGGATTCCTCTCCTGGCTCAGCGGGATCATCTGGGGGCCGTTCGTCCTCATCCCGCTGCTGCTGGGCACAGGCCTGTACCTCACCATCCGCCTGGGCGGACTCCAGTTCCTGAAGCTCGGATCGGCACTGCGCCTCGGGCTGTTCACCCGCAAGGACCCCGATTCGGACGGTGACATCTCCCAGTTCCAGGCGCTGACGACCGCCCTGGCGGCGACGGTGGGCACCGGCAACATCGTCGGGGTGGCGACCGCCATCGGCATCGGCGGGCCGGGCGCCCTGTTCTGGATGTGGATCACGGGACTGCTGGGGATGGCGTCCAAGTACTCCGAGGCCTTCCTCGGTGTCCGGTTCCGCAAGACGGATGCCGCCGGTGAGAAGTCCGGTGGACCGCAGTACTACCTCGAACGCGGGATCCCGAATCGGTTCGGCAAGTTCCTCGCGCTGTTCTTCGCGATCGCCGCGGTGATCGCGTCGTTCGGCATCGGCAACATGACGCAGGGCAACTCGATCGCCTCGAACATGGAGAACAGCTTCCATGTGCCGACCTGGGTCACCGGCCTCGTGCTCACGGCCTTCGCGATGGTGGTCCTGGTCGGCGGCATCAAGTCGATCGGTCGTGTGACCGCCGGACTCGTGCCGATCATGATCATCTTCTACGTGCTGGGTGCCCTCTACATCCTCATCGCGAACATCGCGGACGTCCCCGCGGCCTTCGCGCAGATCTTCACCGACGCGTTCACGGGGACCGCGCCGATCGGCGGATTCGCCGGATCCGCGATCATCATCGCCGTCCAGTTCGGCGTGGCCCGCGGCATCTTCTCGAACGAGTCGGGCATGGGCTCGGCGGCCATCGCGGCCGCCGCCGCGAAGACCAGTCACCCGGTGCGGCAGGGCCTGGTCTCCATGACGCAGACGTTCATCGACACGATCATCGTGGTCACCTGCACGGGGCTCGTGATCATCACCACAGGCGTGTGGAACATGACCGACCCCGAGACCGGGGAGCCGATCAGCCCGGCGCTGATGACCGGCGAGGCTTTCTCGCACGGGCTTCCGGGCGAATGGGGGCACTACATCGTCACGATCGGCCTCGTGATGTTCGCCGGGTCGACGATCCTCGGCTGGTCGTATTACGGCGAGCGCTGCATCGAACGCCTCCTGGGGCGCAAGGCCGTGATGCCCTTCCGTGTCGTGTTCTCCCTCGTGGTGTTCATCGGATGCACGGTCCAACTCGGCGTCGTCTGGGCGTTCTCGGACGTCATGAACGGCCTGATGGCGCTGCCGAACCTCATCGGTCTCCTCGTGCTGTCCGGTCTCATCGCCCGCGAGACCAAGAAGTACCTCGCGAATGATCCGAAGCTCCGGGCCAGCACTGCCGAGGTGAACGAGTTCATGGCCGGCGACAAGGGCTTCGAGGAGTGGAAGACCCAGGCGATCCCGGTCGTCGGGACGAAGTAGCCGCTCGGGTGGCCGGCCGCTGCTCCACCCGGTCGTAGTCTGGTCGTATGCGTCAGAACCCCAGCTTCACCCTCGCCGACGTCGAGGAGATCAGGCGCGTGATCGACCTCAACCCGTGGGCGACGCTCGTCAGCGCCGCCGACGACGGGCTCGTCGCATCGCACTACTCGGTCATGTTGGATGAGGACCGTGACGACCTGACCGTCGTCGGGCACGTCGGCCGGCCCGACGACATGATCCACGGCATGGGCGAGCGCGAACTGCTGATCGCCTTCCAGGGGCCGCACGGCTACATCTCTCCGGGGTGGTACGACCCCGAGACGGCGAGCGTTCCGACCTGGAACTACACGGCGGTGCATCTCGCCGGGGTCCCCGAGATCCTCGACACGGCGGAGAACCTCCGGATCCTCGACCGGCTCGTCGAGCGCTTCGAGTCGCGGATGCCGGACCCCCGGCTCATGTGGCAGCGACCCAATGACGAATCCTTCGTGCGCCGGCTGGAGGCGGGCACCGTCGGGTTCCGGCTCACGCCGACCCGAGTGGTCGCGAAGCGGAAGCTGAGTCAGAACAAGGATGCCGCGACGGTCGAGAACGTGATCGCCGAGCTGCAGGGTGACGGCGTCTACGCCAACCCGGCGCTGGCCGCCGAGATGCGCCGTGCGCAGGATGCTCGCACCGGGAAGGTCTCGTGATCGGGGCGCACCTCGATGCGCTGCGAGCCGTGCGGATCGCCGGGCCGGGGCGCGAGTTCCTGTTCGACGACGAGCCCGTCGACGTGCTGATCCGCGAGGGACGGATCGTGGACATCGCGCCGACCGGCGCGGTGGCGCTGCACGGCGAGGTGCTGGATGCCGAGGGCTCATGGGTCGTTCCTGGACTCTGGGATCATCACGTGCACGCCGTGCAGTGGGCGCTGGCGTCCGATCGCACCTGGTTGGGGGACACGACGTCGGCTCGTGAGGCCGCTTCGGTGATGGCGGCGGTGCCGCCGCGCCGCGACGGTCGACGCATCGGCACGGGGTTCCGCGACGCGCTCTGGCCGGATGCCCCGGGCCTGCCGGTGCTCGATTCGGTCACCTCCGATGTCCCGACGTATCTCATCAACGCCGACGTGCACAGCGTGTGGTTGAACTCCGCCGCGCTCGCGCGCGAGGGGTTCGGCGCACCGGACGGCGTGCTCCGGGAGGAGGACGCGTTCGAGATCTCCCGGCGACTCAACGCCGTCGACCAGGAGCATGCCGATGCCGCCGTTCGCACGGCGGGGGAGCAGGCGGCGGCGCGCGGCATCACGGGCATCGTCGATTTCGACATGGCCTGGAACGCGGATGCCTGGAAGCGGCGGATCTCGGGCGGCTTCGACGTCCACCGCGTCGAGTTCGCGGTGTATCCCTCGCATCTGGAGCGGGCGATCGCAGCGGGGATGCGGACCGGGGACGCCGTCGACGAGGGCGGCCTCGTGAAGGTCGGGCGACTGAAGGTCATCAGCGACGGGTCGCTGGGCACGAGGACGGCGGCGTGCTCGCACCCGTATCCCGGGGACGGCTACGGCGTGATGACCGTCGATCTGCCCGAACTGACGGATCTGCTCACGAGGGCCGCCGGGTCCGGACTGGAAGCATCCGTGCATGCGATCGGCGATCGCGCGGCGGCGGCGGCCCTCGACGCGTTCGCGCGATCCGGCGCCGCCGGGACGATCGAGCACGCGCAGCTCGTGCGCCATGCCGACATCGCCCGCATCGCGCGCCTGGGGCTGGCCGCCAGCGTGCAACCGCAGCATGCGCTGGACGATCGCGACATGGCGGCGCGACTGTGGGTCGACCAGACGGGGATCGCGTATCCGCTGGCCTCGCTCCTGCGAGCCGGGGTCGAGGTGCGGCTGGGCTCGGACGCACCCGTGACGGCTCTGGATCCCTGGCGGGCGATCGCCGCCGCGGTGACGCGGACGGACGACGATCGGGAACCGTGGCAGCCGCACGAGCGCCTGAGCATCGACGAGGCCATCGCTGCGAGCGTCCGCTCCGCCGTGCGTCCCGGTGATCCTGCAGACCTCGTGGTGTGCGGCCGCGACCCCCGCACTGCTGAGGGTTCGGAGCTGCGCCGGATGCCGGTGGATGCCACGATCCTCCGGGGAATCGTGACGCACGCGGCATCCTGACCGCAGCGCGGTCGTCACGATCTCGGCGTCGCGCGCGCTAGCGTTGTAGATGTGAATTCCGCTCCGCAGACGACGTCGCCCGTCAGATCCTCGCTACGCCGTGACCGGTCTCCGGAGCACGCGACGGCTTCGCGGTTCATTCCGCACGTCCAGGGGCTCAGGGCGATCGCCGTCCTCTTCGTCGTGCTGTACCACTTCTGGCCCGGCAGGCTCAGCGGTGGCTACGTCGGTGTCGACATCTTCTTCGTCATCTCCGGATTCCTGATCACATCGCATCTCGCGAGGGAGCTCTCGGCGACCGGCACCGTGAAGCTCGGGCAGTTCTGGGCGCGCCGCGCACGGCGACTGCTCCCGGCTTCGCTGCTCGTCCTGCTGTTCTGCGCGATCGTCGCCGCGATCCCGCTTCTCACGCCGACATCGGCCGTACCCGCCGAGGTCAAGGAGATCATCGCCTCCACGTTCTACGTGGAGAACTGGTACCTGGTCCTCAACTCGGCCGACTATCTGGCGCTCTCCGGAGAGCCGACCACGGTGCAGCACTACTGGTCGCTGTCCCTTGAGGAGCAGTTCTACCTGCTGTGGCCGCTGATCATGCTGTTCGCCGCGTGGATCGCCGTCAAGTGGTTCCGCGGCGCGCAATTGCGCGCCGCGGCGGTCGCGATCGGCGTGGTGTCGGTCGCCTCCTTCGTGTTCTGCGTGGTCTACACGATCACGGACCCCGCGCCGGCGTACTTCATCACCTTCGGGCGGATGTGGCAGTTCGGGGTCGGCGCCGTCATCGCACTGGTGCCGATGCTGCGGGTCCGCAACGCGGTGGTCAGCTTCGTGCTGGGCTGGGCCGGCATCCTCGCTCTGCTCTACACCGCGTTCCGCTTCGACGGGCAGACGCCGTTCCCCGGCTACATGGCTCTCGTTCCGACGCTCGGCGCCGCCGCGATCATCGCGGCATCGAACACCGACCGGTGGTGGTACCCGACCCGGCTGCTCGCGATCCGTCCGATGCGGTTCACCGGTGACATCTCGTACAGCCTGTATCTCTGGCACTGGCCGCTGATCGTGATCGCCCCTTCGGTGCCGTTCTGGGGGCTGACGATCTACCATCGCGTCGCGCTGCTGGTCCTGTGCTTCGTGCTGGCGTGGCTCACCAAGCGCTTCGTCGAGGACCCTGCGCGGTCGTGGAAGGTGCTCACCAAGCGGCCGCCGAAGGTCACGCTGTGGGCGTCGCTCGCCGCGATGGTTCTGGTCGGTGCGACGGCGGCCGGCGGCTGGGCCGTCAATGCTCCCGCTTATCAGGCGGGCACGCAGGCGATCCAGGATGTGCGCGAGAACCCGCCGGCATGTCTGGGTGCGGCCGCAGTGCTCGACGAGTCCTGCGCGGATGCGGAGTTCGACGCGATCCTGCCCGCGCCCGGCTTCGCCGGCGTCGACAAGCCCACCGACGACCAGTGCTTCATGCAGCTGAACGACTCCCGCCCGGTGTCGTGCGAGTTCGGCTCGGACGACCCGGCGGCACCGCAGGTTGCACTGATCGGCGACAGCCACGCGTATCAGCTCCTGCCGACCTTCCAGAGCATCGCCGAGCGCGAGGGCTGGCGTCTCACGACCTACTTCAAGGGCGCGTGCGCGTGGAACACCACTCCGCTCGCGAAGGGCGGCTCCTTCGGCGCCGCCTGCACCGACTGGCGAGAGCGGGTCGACGAGAAGCTGGCGGACAGCGACTTCGACGTCGTGTTCACGGCCGCCATCTCGAACACGTCCTTCTCCTCGGCGGGCTTCGACTCTGCTCAGGATGCCGCCGTCGCCGGCTACCGGGAAGCATGGTCGACCATGACCGAACGCGGCATCCCGGTCGTCACGGTGGTGGACAACCCCGGGTGGGAGACGGATCCGAACAAGTGCCTGCGCACGAGGGACCAGGCGGAGTGCTCGGGGCTGCGCGCCGACGTGCTGGCGGAGGAGGACCCGATCGCGGAGGCCGCCGCAGGGATGGCGGACGTCACGCTTCTGGACTTCACCGACGTGTACTGCGATGAGGAGACCTGCGCGCCCGTCGTCGGCGGCGCCAACATCTATCGGGACCAGGACCACCTGACCGTCACGTTCGTCGACACGCTGGCTCCGCAGTACACCCAGGCGCTCACCGACGCCATGGCCGGCGCCGGAGGGTGAGGTCACCGTCGGGCGGGGAGCTCGCTCCGCGCTGAGACGACGAATGCCCCCGGGATGACCCGGGGGCATTCGTGGCGGTTCGTTACGCGGCGACGTGCGCGACGAGGAACCAGCGGTCCTTCTCGAGGCCGCGCATGATCTCGATCGCGACGTCCTGGCTCGTCAGATCGATCTCGTCCAGTCCGTCGATGGCGGCCTTCGTGTCGACGAGGATCGCATCGATGTCCGCGACGATCGCGCGGATGATCTCGTCGGACTGGGCGAAGCCGGCCGGGACGGGCGTCTGCGGAGTCTTCGCGGCGACCGCGGCGACTCGTGCGTCGATCGGCAGCCCCAGAGCGACGATGCGCTCGGCTGCGGTGTCGGCGAAGTCGCCGGCGTGAGCGACGATCGTGTCGAGCAGCTCGTGGACGCCGATGAAGTTCGCGCCCCGGACGTGCCAGTGCGCCTGCTTGCCGTTGATCGTGAGCGCCTGGAGCCCGAGCACGACCGGGGAGAGGAACTGCGCTGCCGCCGCGGCGACCGTGGGGTCGCTGGCGGTCGTGGAGATGGTCTGTGCCTTGCTCATTCTGGTGCCTCCCGGACGTCGTCTTTCGTACCTGATGAACACAACCGTACTCAGCCTCAGACATTCCGCAAGCAAGCTGAGGCTCGGCTAATGACCCTGGAATACCGCGGAAACACGCGGATCTGAGGATAGTCTCGCCTTATGAGCATCTCGTCAGCGGCCTCCATCATCGCGCTGTCGGAGCGTGCACCGACGATCGCGGACGACGCCTTCGTCGCGGACGGTGCCCGCGTCGTCGGCGCGGTCACCCTCGAGAACGGTTCCAGCGTCTGGTACAACGCCGTTCTGCGCGCCGATTCGGCGTCGATCAGCGTCGGCGAGGGCAGCAATCTGCAGGACAACGTCTCCGTCCACGTGGATGCCGAACACCCGGTGGTCATCGGACGCCGCGTCTCTGTCGGACACAACGCCGTCGTGCACGGGTGCACGATCGGAGACGGGTCGCTGGTGGGCATGGGCGCCGTCGTGCTGTCGGGTGCGGTGATCGGAGCCGGATGCCTCATCGCCGGCGGTGCCGTCGTGCTCGGCGGCACCGAGGTGCCCGACGGATCGCTCGTCGCCGGAGTCCCCGCCAAGGTACGGCGCGCTCTCACGGCCGAGGAGAGGGCGGGGCTGATCACGAACGCGGAGATCTATCGCGAACACGTGCGCACGCACGAGGCCGGCACCGCTCTGTAGCGGGCGCGGGCACCGATAAGCTGGTGCTCACGGGGCCGTGGCCAAGCTGGTCAAGGCAGCGGGCTCATAACCCGACGATCGTGGGTTCAAGTCCCACCGGCCCCACCACTCGTCCTCCTGTCGCGCGGCTGACAGACTGAGCGCATGGCAGTCATCGAGAACTCGAAGGTCACCGTCGTCGGTGCGGGCAGCGTCGGCTCGAGCGTGGCGTATGCCGCATTGATCCGCGGATCGGCTCGACACGTCGCGCTGTACGACATCGCCACGGCCAGGGTCGAAGCCGAGGTCCTCGACCTGGCTCACGGGACCCAGTTCACGGGGTCGAGCGACATCATCGGCGGGAGCGACATCTCCGTCGTCGCCGGCTCGCACGTCGTCGTCATCACCGCTGGGGCCAAGCAGAAGCCCGGGCAGACGCGCATCGAACTCGCCGCGGTCAACGCGCGCATCATCCGCGACATGATGCCGAAGCTCCTCGAGGTCGCGCCGGACGCCGTCTACGTCATCGTCACCAATCCCTGCGATGTGCTCACTGTTCTGGCGCAGGAGGCCACCGGCCTGCCGCGTGAGCGCATCTTCGCGTCCGGCACGGTCCTGGACACGTCGCGTCTGCGCTGGAAGCTCGCCGAACGTGCCGGCGTCTCGACGTCGAGCGTGCATGCGTACATCGTGGGTGAGCATGGGGACACCGAGTTCCCGCTCTGGTCGCGGACCACCATCGGAACCGTGCCGATCCTGGAGTGGGAGACTCCGGGGCATCCACGCATCACCCGTGCGGAACTGGATGCGATCGCCGTCGACGTGCGGGATGCCGCATACACCGTCATCCAGGGCAAGGGGGCGACGAACTATGCGATCGGGCTGTCCAGCGCGCGCATCATCGAGGCGATCCTCGGAGACGAGCACGCGGTCATGCCGGTGAGCACAGTGCTGGAGGACTTCCACGGCGTCGACGGAGTGGCACTGTCCGTACCGTCTGTCGTGAGCGCCGCCGGTGCCGTTCCGATCCGTGCCACGAGCTTCTCCGTGGAGGAGGAGGAGATGCTGCATCGCTCGGCCGACGCGCTGCGCGAGGTCGCCGATTCGCTGCGGGACTGACGCTCAGGCCTCGTCGTCGGGTTCCGGTTCGACCTGCGGCCGTCCGACGATGCCGATACCGACTGCTTCGTGACTCGGTTCGTCCTCGGCACGTTCGGGGGCGTGCGGCTCTTCGGCGGGATCCTTCTCCGTACTGGGTTCGGCCAGCTCGGCATCCGACGGCATCGCTTCGCCGGACTCCTCCTCTGGGGTGCCTGGCGTGTCCGTCATGACTCCGCGTCCTCGGCTCCGGCTGCGAGACGGTCCGCTTCGGCGCTGTCGATCCGGTCGGCGTCGACGTCGTCGTCGAGGACCTCTTCCCCGTCGACCTCGCGCGTCACGGTCTCCTTGGCATCCGCACCGTCCGGCTGGATCGGGAACGGGGATGAATACTCGTTCGACATGATCGGCTCCTCTCGTGATGGTGAGTTCACGCTAGGAGCGGACGCGAGAATCCCCTAGCGGGTTGACGCGCCGGTCGCGGCGGGGTACGCGGCCGTGACCGATCCGACGGGTCAGTTCTTCGACCGCAACGGAGCCATCCGATTCCGACCACGGCCAACGGGTCGATCACAGCGGACGCGCTGTGACCGACTCCTCGCCGAGATCCTCGCGCGCCGTGCGGAGGCACTGCGTGCACAGCAGCTCCACGATGCGAGGGTGGTCCTCGCCGCACGTGCAGTCGATCGTCACCCGCCACGTCGCCTTCCGCCCGCACGCCTCATAGGCCTCGTCGTCGCCGTGGTCGCACTCGCATTCGATCGACGAGTCCCGGTCCCAGCTCTGCAGCGCGTCCGCGAATGCCCGGTCGAGCGGATCGAGCGCAGCATCCGTCGCTCTTCCGAGGCTCTTGCGCCGCATCACATCACATCCCCGATGTAGGAGTACTTGACGAAGACCTCTGACGCGATGCCCGACTCCTCGAGCACTCCCTGCACGGCGTTCATCATGTAGTTCGAGTCCCAGCCCATGTAGAGGAAGTGCGACCCGTCGAGTTCGTCCCATTGGCCCTTCCAGGCCATCCCGTCGTAGATCGGCCCCCCGTGGCGCGCGCTGTAGGCGAGCGCCGCGGCACGATCATCCGTCCATGCGCGCCGGAAGACCCGGTTGAAGAGGTACTTCACGTCGCGGACGTCCCAGTGCTCACCGCGATACTCGACGTACGAGAACTCACGATCCCACCCGGCGGGCCAGCCTCGACGCCGGACCGCGTCCAGGATCGGTGTGAGCCCGTCGTCGTCGATCTCCGGCAGTTCGGGCCGTGCCCAGATCCGCACGAGATCGGCGGTCAATCGTACGGTCCGTCGAGTGATCGCTGCCGTGCCCCATTCGTCCAGCTCCGCGAGAGCACGGGTGTCGGCGATCGCGCTGCGCGCATACGCATCCCGCTGCTTGTCCGGGAACGACGAGCCGAAGACGCGCTCCGTGAGGTGCTGCTCGAGAAGGGTGAGGTTGCCCAGGGTGGGAGCGAGGGCCCGGTGACTGTTCTGCTCGTCCTCCGTGAGCTCGCTCCACGTGCGCGCTCCGCCTCCGGACCAGGCGTCGCCAGGAGCTGCCGGCACGATGTGCTCCAGGTCGAGGCCGGCGGCATCCTCGACATCCTGGAGTCTGCCGAGCACATAGGCGGCGTGGGGGAGCTCGCCGTACTTGAGGACGGCGCTCACGCGCTCGTCCGACGGTGTGATGCGGGCGATCGCGCGCATCAGCGCCTCGCGTCCCGCCGTTCGCGCTCTGCACAGGCGTGCGATCAGCCGGTCGGTGGGGAGATTCACGATCGCCCGGCGCAGGTACATCGCCTGCACCCACTCCAGCGTCTCGAGCAACTCGCCGCGCTCGATGAGGCCACGGGAATGATCGCTGTAGACGCGCAGCACGAGCGGATACGCCGCACGGCCGAACGTGTTCACGAACTCCAGCTGACGCCGGATCTCCGCGTCCGTCTCGCGTGACGGGTCCAGCAGGATGCCGTAGATCTCCGCGAAGTGCCGCCAGATCTCCGCATCCGCCTCGAGGTGTGCCACGTCGACCCGAGGGAACGAATGCCGGAACGCGCTGTACACGCCGTGCTCGCCGCCCGCGGCGACCTCCCGCCCCGTGCGCATGACGAGGTAGTGCCGCCAGAAGGCGCCGATCGTCTCACCGGTGTGGCGCTCGATCGGGAGCCAGAACCGTTCCTCGACGTCCAGCTGCTCGGCGTGCGTGAGACCCATCAGGATGTAGTTGTGGATCAGCTCGTGATCGCGCAGCGGCTCGCCGGTGGAGTTGAGGCTCTCGAAGATCTGCTGCGCGTTCGCCTGCGGTCCGAGAGTGATCGAGACGTGTTCGAGCTTCTTCAGTCCTCGCCAGATGCGCGGAGCCTCATCGGCGTGCACCTGGCTGCGGAAGAACGCGTAGTTGTCGTCGAACCGGGATTCCCGATCGGCGTCGTCGCGGCGGTCCAGCACGACCGTCTCGTACAGGTCGGCCCATGCGTGGTGCGGACGCAGTTTCGTCCGGCTGTCGTCGTCCGCGCGTACGAGCACCCGCTCGAGTTCCGCGGCCATGACGGCGTCCTGCCCGCGCACCGCGTGGTGGAGCGCCGCGACCAGCAGCATGAGCGTGGTGATGCGCTGCTGACCATCGATGAGGATGAGATCAGTGTCCAAGGCATCCTGAGCGGACAGGATCGACCCGATGAAGTGCCGGTGCGCGTCGTCCTCGCCCGCCACCGCTCGCACGTCCGAGAGCAGCCGCTCGCAGGCGCCGATGTCCCAGCGGTACTGCCGCTGATAGACCGGCACGACGATGGTCGTGGCGGGGGCGGCGAGCCATTCGATCGTGTTTACTGCGGTCGCTTCGACGTTGGTGGCCGTTGCCATGACTGAGTGATGCCTCCGAGAAGAGCGGGAGTCCGAGACCCGCCTGAACGAGTCTAGCCCGGGCTGATTTTGCACGGTCGAGCTCCACGGTCCTCCTCGGCTCCGCTGTTAGGCTTGCCTTATCAGGGCCTGTTAAAACGTGCTGGCCCCCGATGAAAGGAACATGATCCAGATCATGGGATACATCAAGTCCGCTGCCCTCGAGGAGACCGGCTTCGTCGTCCTCGACAGCTACAACCAGGCGCTCGACCCCAAGGAATGGCTCGACATCGAGTACGTCGACTGGAAGTCGTCGGGGGACACCCGTTTCGCTCCGCTCGCGAGCGCCAAGGGCGAGATCGAGTGCAACGGCTTCTGGAACCACAAGCCGCCGCGCACCGACAAGGACGGCGTCTGGATCGACGAGCAGACGGCCAAGGCGCCGAACCTGACCCGTCGTGCACAGGAGCCCGGCGCGAACGTCGGCCGTTGCCGCGTCATCGAGCTGCAGCCGAACACCTACGGCGAGTGCCTCTACAACCTCCACCAGGACGACAACAACCGTCTGAACCCGGACGGCACCGGATGGGTCGTCCGCGGCTTCTTCAACCTCACGGACGACAAGGACAGCTTCTTCGTCCTTCGTGAGAACCGCACGGACCCCGCCGGCGAGGTGCGCATCGCCCTGCCGGCCGGCGCCCAGCTCATCATCGACACGCAGCGACTGTGGCACGCCGCCACCCACGTCGGCACCGAGCCGCGCTACAACCTCATCACGTCGTGGACCTCGGGCCCCGAGCTCGACGCCTACATCGAGAAGTACAACGGCACCAGCCAGCACACCCAGTTCGAGCTTCCGCAGGACGTGCTCGAGGCGGGTTACGCCGAGCAGGCCCGCAAGGACGCCGCCCGTGCCGCGTACTACGCGGCCAAGGGCCAGCAGGTCAAGCAGGCCATGAGCGAGGCCTGAGCCTCATCCTCATACCACGAAGGCGGGAATCACATGCTTGTGATTTCCGCCTTCGTGCTGGAGAATAGGCGCATAACCGCATATTCTCGCCACTTCTTCGTGGGGTTCAGGTCGTTGGGGAAGACGCACCTGATGAAACGGAGAGATCATGGCGACGGCTTACGCACGCGGAGTGGTGTACATCCACTCCGCACCTCGCGCGCTCTGCCCGCACCTCGAATGGGCGGTGGGACGCGCCATTGGTCGTGCGGTGAACTTCGACTGGGCCGAGCAGCCCGTGCTCGAAGGATCTCGTCGTGCCGAGTTCTACTGGGACGGCCCGGTCGGCACAGGCGCCGCGCTGGCAACCGCGATCCGCGGCTGGGAGCACCTGCGTTTCGAGGTCACGGAAGACCCGACGCCGCGGAGCGACGGCGGACGCTGGCTGCACACGCCGGATCTCGGCATCCACTACGCGCAGACCGATGCCGCGGGCAACATCGTGATCGGCGAGGATCGCATCCGCTACGCCATGGAGATCGCGGCCGGAAACGCCGTCGAGCTGCAGCGTGAACTCGACGTCGCACTCGGCTCGGCATGGGACGAAGAGCTCGAGCCGTTCCGTCACGCCAGCGACGACGCACGCGTCGTCTGGCTGCACAAGGTCGGCTGAGCCGATGAGGACCTGAGCGGTAGGCGTCGGTATCGGATTCCGGTGATTCACCCCGGACGCTGAGACAGCGAATGCCGCTCACACGAAAACGGCCCCCGGTTCGCCGGGGGCCGTTTCACGTGCCGGTCGGATCAGCCGGGGTAGTCCGCGAACGCGATGACGGCGTTGTGCCCGCCGAATCCGAACGAGTTGCTGATCGCGAGCTGGGGACCGTCGCCGAGGGGCTGCGGCTCCGCCGACAGCCTGAACGGCACTGCAGGGTCCTGCTCGGTCATGTTGATCGTCGGCGGTGCGACACGATCGCGCAGTGCAAGGACCGTGTAGACGGCTTCGAGCGCGCCCGTGCCTCCGAGCAGATGTCCGGTGGACGCCTTGGTCGCCGACACCGGGATGTCGTCGATGCGGTCGCCGAACACCGTCTTCAGAGCGACGTACTCGTTCGGGTCGCCCACAGGGGTCGACGTCGCGTGCGCGTTGATGTGCGTCACCTGGTCGGCCGTCGCGCCGGCCTGCTTCAGGGCCAGCTCGACCGCGCGAGCGGCACCGGTGCCTTCGGGGTCGTTGCCGGTGATGTGGTAGGAATCAGCGGTCACGCCGCCGCCGACGACGTACGCGTAGATGCGGGCGCCACGGGCCAGCGCGTGCTCCTCGGTCTCGAGGACGAGCGCAGCGCCGCCTTCGCCCATGACGAAGCCGTCGCGGTCGATCGCGCCGGGACGCGACGCGTGCTCCGGGTCGTCGTTGCGGCGGGAGAGCGCCTGCGCGGAGGCGAACGACGCCATTGTGATCGGGTGGATCGCCGATTCGGCACCACCGGCGATGACCACGTCGGCGAGGCCGTCCTGCAGGTGCTCGTAGGCGTTGGCGATGGACTCGGTGCTCGAGGCGCATGCGCTCACGACGGTCCTGGCGAACGCCTTCGCGCCGAACTGCAGAGACAGGTTGCCGGCCCCGGCGTTGGGCATGAGCATCGGAACGGTCAGCGGCATGACGCGGCGCGGACCTTTTTCGCGCAGGGTGTCCCAGGCATCCAGCAGCGTCCACACGCCGCCGATGCCGGTCGCCCAGTCGATGCCGAGGCGTTCGGGAGCGACGTCGGGGGACCCGGCATCCTCCCACGCCTCGCGGGCGACGATCAGGGCGAACTGGGTCGAAGGATCGAGCCGCTTCGCCTCGTGCCGCGCCAGGACCTCCTCGGGGCGGACGATCGCCTCGGCGGCGAAGTTCACGGGGAGCTGGTACTGCTCGACCCACTCGTGCGTGAGGGTGCGCGTTCCCGAGGCGCCGGCGAGCAGATTGGTCCAGTTGTCCTGGGCTGTCCCGCCGATGGCGGAGCTGGCGCCGATGCCGGTGACGACGATGCGCTTGGTCATGGGGTGTGGTTCCTTGTCGAGCGAGCGAGCGAGCGAACGGTGGGGGAGTCCCGCGGATGCCACGACCCGCATGCGCGGGCGTGGCATCCGTCAGGTCTTACTCCTGGCCGGCGACGATGAAGTTCACGGCGTCGCCGACGGTCTTGAGGTTCTTGACCTCGTCGTCGGGGATGGTGACGCCGAACTTCTCCTCCGCGTTGACGACGATCGTCATCATCGAGATGGAGTCGATGTCGAGGTCGTCCGTGAACGACTTCTCCAGGGCGACCTCACTGGCGTTGATGCCGGTCTCGTCGGTGATGAGCTCGGCGAGGCCGGCGAGGACCTCATCGTTGGTGAAAGCCATTGCTATTCCTCTTTCTTGCGGGTAGTTGTCGGAACCGTTGAACAGTCTAGGGAAACCTCGGGCCGGATCAGGGGAGGACGACGACCTGGGCGGCGAAGACGAGCCCGGCGCCGAAGCCGATCTGCAGCGCGAGACCGCCGGAGAGCTCCGGGTGCTCGGTCATCAGACGGTGACTCGCCAGCGGGATCGATGCCGCCGACGTGTTGCCCGTCGTCTCGATGTCACGCGCGATCACGGTCGTCTCGGGGAGCTTCAGCTGCTTGGCGAACTCGTCGATGATGCGCATGTTCGCCTGGTGCGGGATGAACGCGGCGAGATCGGACGCCTCGACGCCGGCGACCTCGAGCGCTTCACGCGCGACCTTCGCCATCTCCCACACCGCCCAGCGGAAGACCGTCGGGCCCTCCTGGCGCAGCGTGGGCCACGGGGCGACGCCGTCACGGAACTCCGTGAGCGTGTGGTTCATCCCCACGGCATCCGCCTTGGATCCGTCGGAGCCCCAGACAGCCGGTGCGATCCCCGGGGTCTCGCTCGGACCGATGAGGGCTGCGCCTGCCCCGTCGCCGAGCAGGAACGAGATGCTGCGGTCGGTCGGGTCGACGACGTCGGAGAGCTTCTCGGTACCGATCACCAGCGCGTACCGAGCGGCGCCGGCACGGATCAGGGCGTCCGCCTGCGCGACGGCATAGGCGTAACCGGCGCATGCCGCGTTGATGTCGTACGCGGCCGCCGGGTTCGCACCGACGCGGTCGGCGACGATGGCGGAGACCGACGGCGTCTGCTTCGGGTTGCTGATCGTCGCGACGATGACGAGATCGACATCCGCTGCCGCGACCCCGCTGCGCTCGATGGCCTCGGCGGCGGCCGTCGTGGCGAGATCGATCGCGTCGGTTTCGGCGACCGCGCGAGCGCGGGTCACGATGCCGGTGCGCTGACGGATCCACTCGTCGCTCGAGTTGATCGGCTCGATGAGGTCATCGTTGGGTACCGCGTTCTCGCCGCGCGCTGCGCCGAAAGCGTAGATACGGGTATAGGCGGGCCCGGTGACCTGCTGCAGTGTGGCGCTCATGCGGCTGCTCCGTTCAGCAGCTCTGCCGCTGCATCGAGATCTTCGGGGGTCTTCACGGCGACGGTCGGGACGCCGCGCAGGCCGCGCTTGGCGAGACCGACCAGCGCGCCCGCCGGCGCGAGTTCGACGAGGCCGGTGATGCCGGCGTCAGCGAACGAGTTCATGCACAGGTCCCACCGTACGGGGGAGGCGACCTGGCCCACCAGGAGCTCGAGCGCCTGCGCACCGTCGGTCACCACGGTGCCGTCCCGGTTGGTCCACAGCGTCAGGGAGGGGTCGGATGCCGGGACGGCGGTGACCGCATCGCGGAGGGTCTCGACAGCGGACTGCATGTACGTCGTGTGGAAGGCACCCGCCACCTGCAGCGGGATGACGCGAGTGCCCTTCAACGGCTCCTCCGCGAGGGCTGCGAGAGAGGGGAGGGCGCCGGCGACGACGATCTGGCCGCCGCCGTTGTAGTTCGCCGGAGCGAGACCGAGCTCGCTCAGACGGGTGAGCAACGCGTCCTCGTCGCCGCCGAGCACGGCGCTCATGCCGGTCGGCTCCTGCGCGGCGGCATCCGCCATGGCCCGCCCGCGGATGCCGACCAGGCGCATCCCGGTCTCCGCGTCGATGACGTCGCTGCCGACGAGGGCGGCGATCTCACCGACCGAATGACCGGCGATGCCGTCGGCGCGGCGGCCGGCGCGGGCGACGAGCTCCTGTCCGGCGATCAGCGAAGCAGCGACGATCAGCGGCTGCGCGATGCGCGTGTCGCGGATCGTGTCGGCATCCGACTCTGTCCCGTGCTTCACGAGATCGACCTGCGCGGCTTCGGAGTACGCCGCGAGACGCTCCGCCACACCGTCCAGTTCGAGCCAGGGGGAGAGGAAACCGGGAGTCTGAGAGCCCTGTCCTGGGCAGGCGACGACAATCACCAGTCCAGTCTGCCAACGATCCCGCTCGGACAGTGGGGGATCTCTCACAAGATTGCGCAGATCCCTTGTGTGTGGCGAACAGACCTCAGCGGGGGCGGCGCGGGTTCGTGCGACGTCTGACCGGCTCGACCGTGCCGATCGAGCCGAGGATGAGGGCGGTCTGGAGGATGAGCGCTTCGCGCGGGCCGGTCGCGTCCCAGCCGATGACCTCGCTGACGCGCTTGAGCCGGTACCGCACGGTGTTCGGATGCACGAACAGCTCGCGCGCTGTCGCCTCGAGCGACCGACCGTTGTCGAGGTAGCTCCACAGCGTCGTCACGAGATCCGTGGAATGCGCCTGGAGCGGACGGTGGATGCGCTCGATCAGGGTCTGCTTCGCGAGCGGGTCGCCGGCCAGTGCACGCTCGGGCAGGAGATCGTCCGCTTCGACGGGCCGCGGGGCACCGCGCCAGCCGCGAGCGACCGCGAATCCGGCGAGGGCCGCGCGGGCGCTCTGCCCGGCATCCACGAGCGCTGCGACGGCCGGACCGAGCACGACGTAGCCGGGGCCGAACGACGGCTCCAGACGCGTCGCGATCTCGTCGAACGCGAGTTCGTCGTCGTCGCCGTCCTTGTCGCTGCCGTGTGCTCGCCCGACCACGAGCACGAGACGCGAGCCCTGCACGCCGACGAGGACGTCGACGGCGAGCTTGCGGGCCGTCCGTCGGACCTGATCGATGTCGAACTGAGCGGGGGTCGTGCCGACGATGACGCAGACCTCGCCGTGACCGTGCCAGCCGAGCGCGGCGATCCGGCTCGGCAGCTCCTCATCGGCCTCACCGGTGAGGATCGAGTCGACGACGAGCGCCTCGAGCCTGGCGTCCCACAGTCCGCGCGCCTCTGCGGCTCTGGCGTACACGTCCGCTGCCGCGAAGGCCACATCGCGCGAGTACAGCAGGATCGCCTCCCGCAGGTGCTCGCCCTTGCCCGCGACGCGCTCCTCCGTGACCTCGACGGTCACGCGGATCAGCTGGAGCGTCTGCTGCAGGCTCACGCTGCGCAGCAGCTCGCGCGGGGCCGCAGCGAAGATGTCCGCGGCGATCCACGGTGTCGAGGTCGGATCGTCGTACCACTGGATGAATGACGTGATGCCGGCCTGCGCCACCAGCCCGACCGCTGAGCGGCGGGCCGGTGGCATGTCGGCGTACCAGGGGAGCGTGTCCTCCAGGCGCTTGATCGTCACCGTCGCGATGTCGCCGGAGATCCGGCGCAGCCACGCGAGCGTCGCTGCCTTGTCCATCGAGGAGGGGGACGAGCCTGTCACCTCCGGCTCAGCTCTCGCCGCCGGCGTTCCCGCTCGTGCCGGCGTTGACGTTGTACAGGTCGTACTTCTGGATGGCCTGACCGATCACCGAGCGGTCGAGGCGGCCCTGGTCGGCCAGGCTCTGGAGAGCGCGGACGACCATCGACGGTCCGTCGATCTTGAAGTGCCTGCGGGCCGCGGCGCGGGTGTCCGCGAAGCCGAAGCCGTCGGCGCCGAGCGTGTAGTAGTCACCCGGGACCCACTGACGGATCTGGTCCTGCACGGCGTGCATGAAGTCGCTCGTCGCGATGACCGGTCCATCGGCCGAGGCGAGCTTCTCGGTCAGGTAGGCGACCTTCGGCTCTTGCTCGGGGTGCAGGAAGTTGTGCTCGTCGGCGGCGAGGCCGTCGCGGCGCAGCTCGGTCCAGCTCGTCACTGACCAGACATCGGCAACGACACCCCAGTCCTTGGCGAGCAGATCCTGAGCCTCCAGCGCCCACGGGACGCCGACGCCCGACGCGAGCAGCTGGACGCGCGGTCCGTCGCCCTCGCCGACGGCGATCCGGTGGATGCCCTTCAGGATGCCTTCGACATCGACATCCTCGGGCTCGGCCGGCTGCTTCATCGGCTCGTTGTACACCGTCAGGTAGTACATGACGTCCGGGTCCGGGTGCGATCCGCCGTACATGCGCTCGAGGCCGGCCTGCACGATGTGCGCCACCTCGTAGCCGAACGCGGGGTCGTAGGTCACGGTCGCCGGGTTCGTCGACGCGAGCAACGGCGAGTGACCGTCGGCGTGCTGGGTGCCCTCGCCCGTGAGCGTGGTGCGACCGGCGGTCGCGCCGATCACGAAACCACGCGCCATCTGGTCGGCCGCCGCCCAGAAGGCGTCGCCCGTGCGCTGGTAGCCGAACATCGAGTAGAAGATGTAGATCGGGATCAGCGGCTCGCCGTGCGTCGAATACGACGTGCCGGTCGCCGTGAGAGCGGCTGTGGCGCCGGCCTCGTTGATTCCGACGTGCATGATCTGCCCCTGCGGGCTCTCCTTGTAGGCCAGGAGCAGCTCGCGGTCGACTGAGGTGTAGTTCTGGCCGTTCGGGTTGTAGATCTTCGCGGTGGGGAAGTAGGCGTCCATGCCGAACGTGCGCGCCTCGTCCGGGATGATCGGCACGATGCGCTGACCGAAGCCCTTCACGCGCATGAGGTCCTTGAGCATGCGGACGAACGCCATCGTCGTGGCGACCTCCTGGTTGCCCGAGCCCTTCTTGAGCAGCGCGTAGTCCTTGTCCTCGGGGAGGGTGAGGTCGACGTGCGTGGTGCGGCGCTCCGGCAGGAACCCGCCGAGTTCGCGGCGGCGGTCCAGCATGTACTGGATCGTCTCGTCCTGCGCACCGGGGTGGTAGTACGGAGGGCGGTACGGGTCGGCCTCGAGCTGGGCATCCGTGATCGGGATCTGCATGGTGTCGCGGAAGAGCTTGAGGTCGTCCAGCGTCATCTTCTTCATCTGGTGGGTCGCGTTGCGTCCCTCGAAGTGCGGGCCGAGGCCGTAGCCCTTGACGGTCTTCGCGAGGATGACCGTCGGCTGGCCCTTGTGCTCCATGGCGGCCTTGTACGCGGCGTACACCTTGCGGTAGTCGTGACCGCCGCGGCGGAGCTTCCAGATCTGGTCGTCCGTGAGGTCCTTGACCAGGGACAGTGCCCGCTCGTCACGACCGAAGAAGTTCTCGCGGACGTAGGCGCCGCTCTCGGCCTTGTATGTCTGGAAGTCGCCGTCGGGGGTGACGTTCATCAGGTTCAGCAGTGCGCCGTCGGTGTCGGCGGCGAGCAGGTCGTCCCACTCGCGGCCCCAGACGACCTTGATGACGTTCCAGCCGGCGCCGCGGAAGTAGCTCTCGAGCTCCTGCATGATCTTGCCGTTGCCGCGCACAGGGCCGTCGAGGCGCTGCAGGTTGCAATTGATCACGAAGGTCAGGTTGTCCAAGCCCTCGTTGGCGGCGACCTGCAGCTGGCCGCGGGACTCGACCTCGTCCATCTCGCCGTCGCCGAGGAACGCCCAGACGTGCGAGTCGGCGACATCCTTGATGCCGCGGTTGGCGAGGTACTTGTTCGTCATCGCCTGGTAGATGGCGTTGATCGGGCCGAGGCCCATCGAGACCGTCGGGAACTGCCAGAACTCCGGCATCATCCGCGGGTGCGGGTAGGAGGGCAGGCCGTTCGGCGCGCCGGACTTCTCCTGGCGGAAGGCGTCGAGCTGCGACTCGGTGAGGCGTCCTTCGAGGAAGGCGCGGGCGTACATTCCGGGGGAGGCGTGCCCCTGGTAGAAGATCTGGTCGCCGCCGGAGTCGTGGCCCTGACCGCGGAAGAAGTGGTTGTGGCCCACCTCGTACAGCGATGCCGCGGACGCGTACGTCGAGATGTGCCCGCCGACGCCGATTCCAGGGCGCTGCGCGCGGTGCACGGTGATGGCCGCGTTCCAGCGGATCCAGTGGCGATAGCGGCGCTCGAGCTCCTCGTCGCCGGGGAACTCCGGCTCGTTCTCGGACGCGATGGTGTTGATGTAGTCCGTGGTCGGCACCATCGGAACGCCCAGGTGCAGCTCCTTGGAGCGCTTGAGCAGGCTGAGCATGATCTCGCGTCCGCGACCGTGTCCCTTCGCATCGACGAGCTCGTCGAGGGACTGCTGCCATTCACCGGTCTCTTCCGGATCGCTGTCGAGGGGGCCCTGGGAGTACGGATCCTGATCGTGGACGGTCACGGTGGAGCCTTTCGTCAAGCTGGCAGGTCATGCCAAGGAAACGGGAAGCGACACGGGGAGCCTTGTCGGCTCTGCACAACGCGCGCCGAAATCAGCCTAGCCCTGTTCTCCGACGACGGCGCACATCGACCGGGTCGGAGAATTCCCCACCGGACGGTCCTCGTCGTGGGTGTCAGTGACCGATGACGCCCTGGAGCTCCACCATCATCCTGATCGCGGCGATCGTCTCCCGCTTCTTCAGGTTCTCCACCTTCTCCGGCCCGCCGATCGAGCGCAGCGGCACGAAGACGAACGACTGATCGTACGGGAGCTCGCCGTGCGCCGCGACGGCCTGCGGGAAGATGTCCCAGTTCAACGTTCGCGACAGATAGAAGTCGCGGGCCCTGTTCAGCATCTGCAGGACTCCGCTCAACGTGCTGTTGAGACCGCTGACACGATGATCCCTGTACATGACGCCCACGAAGCCCACGCTCGGCTCCCACGTGATGAGGTCGGCGAGTCCGGTCACCATGATCGGTATCGAGACGCCGTCGCCCTGGGTCTTGCCGATGCAGTCCGCCAGTTCGGCCTCGTACACGGCCGGGTCGATCACGCGTAGGAACCCCGACGCGAAGCTGCCGTACCCGAACGTCTCCCATAACTCGATCACATCGGCGGGTACGCGGTCTCGGTAGGCCTCGATGACCTCACGGTCGACGGGTCGAAGCGCCGCGAAGTCCGGGAGCTCGATCATGGCCCCACCCTATCCGGGGAGCGCGGGGAGTCGGTCGTGGGCCCTGCCGGGATCGAACCGACGACATCCACGGTGTAAACGTGGCGCTCTACCAGCTGAGCTAAAGGCCCTGGTTCCGCCAGTCTAACGGGCGGACCCGGCCGATCAGGACTCCTCGTGCGTGCGGGGGTCCGCGTGGAACAGACGGCCGTCGGGCCGTCCCAGCGCGGTGATCGCTTCGACCTCGTCCGCATCCAGCACGACGGATGCCGCGGCGAGATTGCTCCGCTGGTGCTCGGCCGACGATGCCTTCGGGATCGAGACGACCTCACGCGCCACGTGCCACGCGAGTACCGTCTGCGGTGGCGTGATGCCGTGGGCCGCCGCGATCTCTGTGATGGTCGTCTCCTCGAGCAGTTCGCGTGCGCGTCCGAGCGGACTCCACGCCTCGGTGATGATGCCGTGCTCACGGTGATACGCGAGATGCTCGGTCTGCGGGAAGTACGGGTGCAGCTCGATCTGGTTGACCACGGGGAGCACTCCGGTCTCGCGCTCGAGGCGTTCCAGGTGCTCCGGCAGGAAGTTGGACACGCCGATCTGCTTCACCACGCCGCGCTGCTGCGCGTCCACCAGCGCGGCCCACGCCTGGACGTACTCGTCCTGGCTCGGGTTCGGCCAGTGGATGAGGTGCAGATCGATCGCGTCCAGACCGAGCCGGTAGCGGCTCTCCTCGATGCTCCACGGCGCCTTGTCCGACGCGTGGTGCCGGCCGGGCAGCTTCGACGTCACGATCACCTCGGCGCGATCGGTCGCCGCGTCGGCGACCCCGCGTCCGACCGCGCCCTCGTTCTCGTAGTTGAACGCCGTATCGACCAGACGGTAGCCGCCGTCGACGGCGCTTGTGACGGACGCCGCGCCGTCCGCGCCTCTGAGTCCGTACGTGCCCAGCCCGATCGCGGGCAGAGCGAAGCCGTTGTGTGCGGTGAACGTGGGCAGCGAGGTCATCGAGTCTCTCCTTCGTCGTACGCGTGCTGACAGCCTACGCAGGAGAATGGAGCCATGCGCTGCCCGTGCCTGTCCGGTGAGATATTCGACAACTGCTGCGGTCCTCTGCTCGCGGGCCGAGCCGCACCGACGGCTGAGCGTCTCATGCGATCGCGTTTCACGGCCTTCGCCCGTGGCGACGCCGCACACCTCCTGCGCACGTGGCATCCGTCGACGCGCCCTGCGGAGCTGGAGCTCGAGGATGCGATCCGCTGGACGCGTCTGGACGTGATCGGCACGGAGCAGGGCGGACCGTTCGACAGCGAAGGCGTCGTCGCGTTCGAGGCGTTCTTCCGTGAGGCCGGCCAGGTGGGATCGATGCGCGAGCGCAGCCGGTTCGTCCGCGAGGGGCGCGAGTGGTTCTATCTGGACGGTGTTGCGGGCTGAGCTGCGCCCGCGGATGTCTCCGACAGCGGCTAGGTTGGGAACGTGAACGCCAGCCCCGAACAGCAGCGCCTCCTTCTCGACGTCGCCGACCTGGATCGTCGCATCCAGCAGGCAGAGCGCGCGCGCACCCAGCCGGCGAATGCCGCCCGCATCAACGAACTCTCCGCCCTCCGCCAGGCGCAGCTGCGTGAGCTCACCGCTCTCGCCGGTGTGCGCGACGACGCGGCGACCGAGCTGCGTCGTCTCGAGTCGGATGTCGCCGTCGTCGAGCAGCGCCGTGCGCGCGACGCCGAGCGACTCGCGGTCGTGACGAGCCCGAAGGACGCGCAGGGCCTCGAGAGCGAGCTGGCGAGTCTCGCCCGGCGCAAGAGCGATCTCGAGGATCAGCAGCTCGACGTGATGACCCGGGTGGAAGAGGCCGAGGCTGCGGTGGCCGCTCAGCAGCAGCTGATCGATGCGACGACCGCCGAGGGCACGGAGCTCACGACGCAGGCGAAGGCGCAGATCGCTGCGGCGACGACGGAGGGCGAGCACCTCGCGCGCGATCGTGCGGCCATCGTCGCGGGCATCGATGCGGCGCTGCTCGCGGATTACACCCGCCGAGCCGCGCGGACGACGGGTGCAGCGCTCCTGCGCGCCGGAACCTGCGAGGGATGTCGGATGGTGCTCTCGGGAATCGACATCGCCGCCATCCGCCAGGCACCGGCCGACCAGGTCATGTCGTGCCCGGAGTGCGGATGCATCCTCGTGCGCACCGAGGAATCCGGGCTGTGACGCTCATGCGCGCCCTGCACGGTGTCGCGCAGCGCTGAGCGCCGCATCGCGCTCGTCGAGACGGGCGATGCGTACACGGCCGTGGACCTCGACGCCGACAGCACCGAGCTCGAGCGGCGGAACATCGCACGCGACCGGCTGCCGGCGTGGATCGCGTCCGTCGAGGATGCCGCGCCGACGCGCTGGGTGATCCGCAGTGCGCGGGAGCTCTATCCGGCGCTCCTGCATGCCGGTGCGCGTCTGGGGCGGACCCATGATCTCGTCCTGTGCCATGCGATCCTGCGCGACACGGCGCTGCTGGCCGAACCGCTCGCGCCCTCGCGGGCGTGGATCGCGTCGGCGGCCGAGCCAGAGCCCCCGACGCTCTTCGATGCGCTGGCGTCGGACGTCGCGCGCGATCCGATCGAGGAACTGCTGACGCAGTATCGCGCGCAGCTGCGTGCGCTGTCCGGCGCCGCGGACGGTCGCCTCGCCCTGCTGTGCGCCGCCGAGTCCGCCGGCGGCCTCGTCGCGGAGGAGATGCGCGCCGGCGGCCTTCCCTGGGATGCCGCGACCCATGAGCGCATCCTGACCGACACGCTCGGCGAGCGGCGCGCCGGTGGGGTGCCGATGAAGATGGCCGAGCTCGCGCAGCAGGTCCGCGCCGAGCTGGACGATCAGAACCTGAACCTGGACAGCCAGCAGAAGCTCCTGCGCGCGCTGCACCGCGTCGGGGTGCTGGCGGAATCCACGAGCAGGTGGGAGCTGGCCGAGTTCGACCACCCGGCGGTCGCCCCGCTGCTCGCCTACAAGAGGCTGGCGCGACTGCTCAGCGCGAACGGGTGGGCGTGGCTGACGGAATGGGTGCAGGACGGCAGGTTCCGCCCGGTGTACATCCCCGGAGGAGTCGTCACCGGGCGCTGGGCATCAGCCGGCGGGGGAGCGCTGCAGCTGCCTCGCATGCTCCGGCCCGCCGTGCGTGCGGATCCGGGCTGGAAGCTCATCGTCGCCGACGTGGCGCAACTGGAGCCGCGGATGCTGGCGGCGATGGCGCGGGACGAGGCGATGGCGCAGGCCGCCCGCGGCACCGACCTGTATGCGGGGGTCGTGGCGTCCGGCGCTGTCGCCACCAGGGAAGAGGCGAAGTACGCGGTGCTGGGCGCGATGTACGGTGCGACCACCGGCGACAGCGGTCGTCTCGTGCCCCGGCTGCGCAAGGTCTATCCGCGGGCCATGCGCCTCGTCGACGACGCGGCGCGCACGGGGGAGGACGGCGGGGTCGTCTCGACGTGGCTCGGACGCTCGTCGCCGAAGCCCCCGGCGGCCTGGGCCGCCGGGCAGGCCGCGGCGAGCGGCGCGGAGGCCTCACCGGCGATGGTCCGAGAGGCGCAGCGCCGGGCACGGGAACGGGGACGCTTCACCCGCAACTTCGTCGTGCAGGGCACGGCGGCCGAATGGTCGTTGATCTGGTTGGCGGAGATCCGCCACCGATTGCACGCGCTCCCGGATGCGCGGACGCCGGCTCCGGCATCCGGACCCTTCGCGCGCGCTGCGCACCTCGCCTTCTTCCTGCACGACGAGGTCATCCTGCACGTGCCGGCGGAGGTCGCCGACCAGGCGGCGGATGCCGTGCGCGACGCCGCCGCCGTGGCGACCGAGCGGCTGTTCGGGTCCTTCCCGCTCGACGTCCCGCTGGATCTGCGAGTGGCCGAGACCGCCGAGAAGTAGACTGATGGGGTGAATGGGCCGGCTGGACGGTCGCGTGGCGGGAGACCGCACCGAGGAACGTCCGGGCTCCGCAGGGCAGGGCGGTGGGTAACACCCACCCGGAGTGATCCGCGAGACAGTGCCACAGAGAGCAGACCGCCGGGCCTCGGCCCGGTAAGGGTGAAAGGGTGGTGTAAGAGACCACCGGGGGCCGTGGTGACACGGCCCGCCAGGTAAACCTCGCCCGGAGCAAGGCCAGACAGAGGATGATGACGCGGCTCGCCGAGTCCTCGGGTAGGCCGCTGGAGCGTCACGGCAACGTGCCGCCGAGAGAGATGACCGTCGAAGGGGCGAAGAACCCCGGAACAGAACCCGGCGTACAGGCCGACCCATTCACCTCACAACGCCGAAGGCCTCGGCATCCTGATCAGGATGCCGAGGCCTTCGGCGTTTCGCTCCGGGGACCGTTCGCCTCGGAGGGGCCACGCGCCCAGAGGCTCGCGGCAGCGCGCAGCGCTGTCGGGAGTGGGCGTGGGGATCAGTCGCCGGCGAGCGACGCCGCGCCGATGATGCCGGAGTTGTTGCGGTGGATCGCCGGGACGATCGGGGTCTTGAGGTCCAGCAGGGGCAGGAAGTCGCTCGCGTTCTTGGAGACTCCGCCGCCGACGACGAACAGGTCGGGGCTGAAGAGGAACTCGATGTGCGAGTAGAACGCCTGGAGGCGTTCGGCCCATTCGGCCCAGGTGAGGCCTTCGCGCTCGCGTGCGGACGTGGCGGCCCAGCGCTCGACGGACTCGTACGAGCCGTAGTTGAGGTGTCCGAGCTCGGTGTTCGGAACGAGCACGCCGTCGTAGAGGAAGGCCGAGCCGATCCCGGTGCCGAGGGTCGTCAGCAGGGTGAGGCCGATGACGTCGCGAGCCGCGCCGTGGCGGGCTTCGGCGACACCCGCGGCATCCGCGTCGTTCACGAAGACGATGTTGCGCTGGAGTCCGTCGCGGAAGAACTGCTCGGCCTCGAAGTTCACCCACTGCTTCGATACGTTCGCGGCCGACAGCGTCTTGCCGCGCTTGACGATGGCGGGAAAGGCGACGCCGAGCGGCAGCGACGCGTCCTGCACATCCAGCGTCTTCAGCACGGTCTGCACGGCGATCAGCACGTCCTCCGGCGATGCGCCCTCAGGCGTGGGGACCCGCACCCGATCGGATGCCATCGTGCCGTGTTCGAGGTCGACGATGCCTGCTTTGATACCTGTGCCGCCGATGTCGACGCCGATCGCTTTTGCCATGAGCAATAGCCTACCGAGCGGGCCGACCGACAGTAGGATCGTGACAGTTGCTTACGAAGGGATCCGCCATGCCGGACAACGATCACAAGTACTGGTACAACTCGGTGACCGGCGAGGTCGAATTCGGCATGATCTCGCCGTCGACGGACCGTATCGGCCCCTTCGACACGGCCGAGGAAGCGGCGAACGCGCCCGAGGTGGTCAAGCGCCGTTCGGCGGCCTGGGCCGAAGAGGAAGCCGCCGAGAACGGGTGGGACTCCTGACGATGGGCATGGACAAGCAGCGGGACTTCGTTCTGCGCACGATCGAGGAGCGCGGCGTCAAGTTCGTCCGGCTCTGGTTCACCGACGTCATCGGCACGCTCAAGTCGGTCGCGATCGCTCCGGCCGAGGTCGAGGGCGCTTTCGCGGAGGGCATCGGATTCGACGGGTCGGCGATCGAAGGGCTGACCAGGGGCTCCGAATCGGATCTGCTCGCACAGCCGGATCCGACCACGTTCCAGACGCTGCCGTGGCGCGGGGAGATCGACCCCACGGCCCGCATGTTCTGCGACCTGACGACGCCCGACGGACAGCCGGCCGTGGCCGATCCCCGGCACGTCCTCAAGCGCACCCTGGCCAAGGCCGCGGATGCCGGGTTCACGTTCTACACGCACCCCGAGATCGAGTTCTATCTGCTGAAGTCCTCGACCTTCGGACCGGAGGGCCCCGTCCCGGTCGACTCGGCCGGGTACTTCGACAACGTGCCCGGTGGCACGGCGCATGACTTCCGTCGCCGGTCTGTGCGGATGCTCGAGGACCTCGGCATCTCGGTGGAGTTCAGCCACCACGAGGGCGGCCCAGGTCAGAACGAGATCGACCTGCGCTACGCGGACGCGCTCACGATGGCCGACAACGTGATGACCTTCCGGACGGTCATCAAGGAGGTCGCGATCGAGCAGGGCGTGTACGCAACGTTCATGCCGAAGCCGCTGAGCAACCACCCCGGCAGCGGCATGCACACTCACATGTCCCTGTTCGAGGGGGAGCGCAACGCGTTCTACGAGGAGGGCGCGAAGTACCAGTTGTCCAAGACGGGACGGCAGTTCATCGCCGGCCTCCTCAGGCACGCGAACGAGATCGCCGCTGTCACCAACCAGTTCGTGAACTCGTACAAGCGCCTGTGGGGCGGTGACGAGGCACCGAGCTTCGTGACCTGGGGCCACACCAACCGTTCGGCACTCGTGCGGGTGCCGATGTACAAGCCCAACAAGAGCGGCTCGTCGCGCATCGAGTATCGCGGCATCGACTCCGCCGCCAACCCGTACCTCGCGTACGCGCTCATGCTCGCGGCCGGCCTCAAGGGCATCGAGGAAAGCTACGACCTGCCCCCGGAGGCCGAGGACAACGTCTGGGCGCTCAGCGACGCCGAGCGCAGGGCGCTCGGCTACGAGGCGCTGCCGGCGAGCCTGGACCACGCGCTGGAGTTCATGGAGGCCTCCGAACTGGTCGCCGAAACGCTCGGGGAGCAGGTCTTCAACTACGTCCTGCGCAACAAGCGCAAGGAGTGGGAGGCCTACCGCGGCCAGGTCACGCCCTTCGAACTGAAGAGCAACCTCGAGCTGCTCTGACCGCGCATGGCACGGCCGGTCGACTCCGTCTCGCTGTCTGCGCTGGCGCGCCTGGGCTTCACCGAGCTCAGCGCCGCCGCGCAGTCCCTCACCGAGCTCGCCGAACTGACCGGCATCGATCGGGGCATCCTGATCGACGGAGCCGCCGGCGGTGCCGACCCGGATGCCGCGGTCGCCGGGATGCTCCGCATCGCTCGGCGCGACCGCACGCAGATCAGCGGCCTGCTCGCGGATGACGAGACCCGTGCACGGCTCTGGCGGGTGCTCGGGGCATCGCTCGGGCTGGCGGACTTCTTCCTCCGGCATCCGGACGCCCTGGACGTGGTCGCGGAAACCACCGTGGCCGTGCCGGATGCCGCCGGCCTTCGGGCCCGGCTGCTCGACGCCGTCG
This sequence comes from Microbacterium sp. M28, assembly GCF_025836995.1. Lineage (NCBI taxonomy): Bacteria > Bacillati > Actinomycetota > Actinomycetes > Micrococcales > Microbacteriaceae > Microbacterium > Microbacterium triticisoli. The sequence continues at coordinate 1,517,699 of NZ_CP107546.1, forward strand.
GGGCGGAGGACGGCTTCGCCGACACCGCAGAGGACGAGGCATGGGTGCGGTTGCGGGTCGCCTATCGCCGCGAGCTCGCGCGGATCGCGATCGCCGATCTCTCGCATCCGCGACCGGCCGACCTGATCCCTGCGGTGAGCGCAGGGCTCGCGGATGCCGCAGGCGCGGCGCTGGAGGCGTCCCTGGCTGTGGCGAGGACCAGGGTCGCCCTGTCGTCTCGTCGCGAGGCTGTCGCGGCGACGCAGCTCGCGATCATCGGGATGGGCAAGGCCGGTGCTCGCGAACTCAACTACGTCAGCGACGTCGATGTGATCTTCGTCGGCGGCACCTCGGACGAGAACGTCGTCGAGGAGAGCCGGGCGATCGACATCTCCACGCGGCTGGCGCGCGAGACCATGCGGGGGCTCTCCGGCATCGAGGTCGAACCGCCCCTGTGGGAGGTGGACGCGGCGCTGCGCCCCGAGGGGAAGCAGGGCGCCCTGGTGCGCTCGCTGGCCTCGCATCTGGCGTACTACGACCGCTGGGCGAAGAGCTGGGAGTTCCAGGCGCTGCTGAAGGCGCGTCCTCTCGCGGGTGACGCACAGCTCGGCGCGGCGTACATCGAGGCGGTCCAGCCGAAGATCTGGTCGAGTGCGGCCAGGGAGAACTTCGTCGACAGCGTGCAGCGCATGCGGGAGCGCGTCACCGCGCACATCGACCCGGAGGACGCTCCGTACCAGCTCAAGCTCGGCGAGGGGGGCCTGCGCGACATCGAGTTCACCGTGCAGCTGCTGCAGCTCGTGCACGGCCTCGCCGACCCCCGCATCCGCACGCGCGGCACCCTGGAGTCGCTCGACGCGCTCGTCGAGCGCGGGTACATCGGGCGCGCCGATGCGGCCGCCTTCGCGGACGACTACCGGACGCTCCGGCTCCTCGAGCACCGGCTGCAGCTGCGCGAGCTGTCCCGTACGCATCTGATGCCCCGCACCGACGAGGGCCGTCGCGTGCTCGCCCGCGCGAGTCGTCTCGCCGACTCCGGTCCCGACGTGTGGGCGCTGTGGGAGCGCGTGCGCCGCGAGGTCCGCGACATCCACACCCGCTTGTTCTACCGTCCGCTGCTCACGGCCGTCGCGTCCTTGCCGGAGGAGGGGCGCAGCCTCTCGACCGAGCAGGCGCACGACCGCCTGGCCGCCATCGGGTTCCGCGACCCGGCCGGGGCCCTGCGCCACATCGGCGCCCTCACGAAGGGCGTGAGCCGGAAGGCGACGATCCAACGGCACCTGATGCCGGTCATGGTGCGCTGGTTCGCTGACGGCACGGACCCCGATTACGGACTGATCGCCTTCCGCCGCATCAGCGAGCGGCTCGGCGACACCCCGTGGTTCCTGCGGATGCTGCGGGACTCGTCCGGCGCCGCCGAGAGTCTGACGAGGCTGCTGTCCTCGTCGCGCTACGTGGGTGAGCTGATGGAGTGGATCCCGGAGTCCGTGGCGTGGCTGGACAGCACCGAGTCGTTGCGGCCGCGCGCGGCATCCGCTCTCGATGAGGAGGCGCGGGCGATCCAGACGCGACACGAGAAGACGACCGACGCGCTCCGAGCCGTGCGGGGCCTGCGTCGTCGGGAGCTGCTGCGCACAGCCATGGGGGCGGTGCTGGACGTGCTCACGATCGAGGAGATCGCCACAGCTCTCACCGGCATCACGGACGCGACGATCCAGGCGGGCCTGCGCGCCGTCCGTCGCGAGGTCGTCGCGTCCGAGGACGACAGCCTCGACTTCGCCGTGATCGGGATGGGCCGCTTCGGCGGCGCAGAGCTCGGATTCGGTTCGGATGCCGACATCCTCTACGTCTACGAGGCGAACGACGTCGAGCCGCAGCGCGCCCAGCAATTGGCCGTGAAGCTGGTGAACGGCCTGCGAGAGCACCTGACCGATCAGCGCGTTCCCCTGGATCTGGACGCGGATCTTCGCCCTGAGGGACGCAACGGCCCCGTGGTGCGCACGCTGGACGCCTACGCGGAGTACTACCGCCGGTGGTCGCTGTCCTGGGAGGCGCAGGCGCTGCTGCGTGCCAGAGGCGTCGCCGGCAGCACGACGTTGATCAACCGCTTCATGCGACTCGCGGACAGCGTCCGCTACCCGGAACAGGTGGATCTGCAGGGCGTCAGGGAGATCAAGCGCATCAAGGCGCGTGTCGAGGGCGAGCGCCTGCCCCAGGGGGCGGATCCGAGACGTCATCTGAAGCTCGGACCAGGGTCGCTCAGCGACGTCGAGTGGCTCGTCCAGATCATTCAGCTGCAGCATGCATCCCAGATCGAAGGTCTGCGCACGACGTCGACGCTGCAGGCACTGGATGCCGCCGTGGCGGCCGATCTCGTGCCGGCCGACGGGGCGGACCGGCTGCGCGAGGCATGGCGTCTGGCGAGTCGACTGCGCTCGGCCATCACGCTGCTGACCGGGCAGACCAGCGACGTGCTGCCGTCTGACCGACAGCAGTTGGATGGGATAGGCCGGCTCCTGGGCTACGCGGACCGCTCGGCCACCGAGGTGGAAGAGGACTATCTCGGCGTGACACGCCGAGCGCGTCGTGTCTTCGACGAGCTCTTCTACGGATAGTTGCCATATCGGTCGCTTCCACCCAGGCTGAAGACATGAGCATGAAGATCGGTGTCGTCTGGAATCCCTCCAAGGTCGAAGAGGCGGAGTTGCGCTCGGCTGTCGAGGAGGCCTTCGGAGATCAGGTCCAGTGGTGGGAGACCAGCGTCGACGATCCTGGTCGGGGGATGGCCGCCGAGGCGCTGACGGCCGGATGCGACACGGTCCTCGCGGTCGGCGGCGACGGCACGGTGCGCGCGGTGGCCGAGACGCTTGCGGGATCGGATGCCGTGCTCGGGATCGTGCCGCGCGGCACGGGCAACCTGCTCGCCCGCAACCTCGAGGTGCCGCTGGACGACATTCCCGCCGCGCTCGAGCGGATCGCTCGCGGCGAGGTACGACGGATCGATCTCGGTTGGGTCGAGATCGACGGTGTCGAGCACGCGTTCGCGGTCATGGTCGGATTCGGAGTCGACGCGCAGATGCTCGTCGAGACGGATGACGATCTCAAGGAGCGCGCCGGATGGCTGGCGTACGTCGAGGCCATGGGCAGGGCCCTCGCGGGCACCGAGATGACCGGCATCACTCTGACGATCGACGACGGCGACGCCCAGGAGGTCCGGGGGCACACCCTGCTGATCGGGAACTGCGGCATGCTGCAGGGCGGCATCCGGCTCCTCCCGGACGCCGTGCTCGACGACGGCCGACTGGATCTGCTGCTGGTCAGCGCGGACGGTGCGCTGCAGTGGATGGACACGGTCCGCTCCGTGGTGTGGGACAACGGCATCCGCCGCATGTTCGATCGTGAAGCCGTCGCGGTCAGCACGGACTCGACGAGTCACGTGACCGCGGAGCGCATCCGCGTCGAGCTCGAGACCCCGCTGGCCTTCGAGATCGACGGGGAAGAGGTCGGCGAGGTGACGATGTTCACCGTCCGTGTCCAGCCGGGCGCGATCCAGGTCCGCTGAGCCGGGCTCACGGGCGTCGCAGCTGCACCGCCAGGTCGACCAGATCGGTTGCGTGGACATCGAACCGCTCGCCGGGAGCCGGGGGATCGCCGTTCGGACGCGGCACGTAGGCGGTGCGCATGCCGGCGGCCCTCGCCGCGCGCAGGTCCCATGCGTGCGCGGCCACCATGATCGGCGGCTCGGCGTGCGCGACGCGCGCGATCGCGAGACGGTACACGTCCGGATCCGGCTTGTAGGCGCCGGCATCCTCGGCGGAGAGCAACCCGTGCCACCGCATGCCGCTGCCGGCATTCAAGCCGATGAGCACGCGAAGGCTGGCGTTCGACAGCCCGACCACGGTGTGCTCCGCCGCGAGCGCGTCTAAACCCGTCAGGGTGTCTTCCCACAGTGAGAGCCGTTCCGAGGCACCGAGAAGGTGCGCGGATGCGTCGGAGGAGAGCAACCCTGAGGCTCGGAGATCTGCAAGAGCTTCGGCATCCAGCGCCTCGCTCGGCACGAACGAGCGCCGTCCGGACGTGATCCACTCCTCCTGGGCCGAGACGTGACCGAGCCAGCGCCGGACCAGATCGGCGGCGGCATCGTCATCGATTCCGGCGGCCGCCGAGACCTGACGCTCGAGGCTCCCGGTCTGATCCACGAGCGTGCCGAGGACGTCGAAGACGAGCACGGTCCGATCCGGGATGTCGCTCATACCGGAGACGAACACGACGGCAGAGCGGCTATTCCCGAGACGGACCGATGAGAACGCGAGAACCCGCCTCGGCACGTGGCTGAGGCGGGTTCACGGGAACGGCGTTCGGCTGTGTCAGACGCCGAAGTACAGCTCGTATTCGAACGGGTGCGGACGCTGCGCGATCGGCAGGATCTCGTTCTCGATCTTGTAGGAGATCCAGGTCTCGATGAGCTCCTCGGTGAACACACCGCCCTCGAGGAGGAACTGGTGGTCGTCACGAAGGGCGTCCAGCGAATCCAGCAGCGAGTTCGGGACCTGGGGGATGTTCTTCGCCTCCTCCGGGGGAAGCTCGTAGAGGTCCTTGTCGACCGGCTCGTGCGGCTCGATGCGGTTCTTGATGCCGTCCAGGCCCGCCATCAGCTGCGCGGCGAAGGCGAGGTACGGGTTGCCCGAGGCATCCGGAGCGCGGAACTCGATGCGCTTGGCCTTCGGGTTCGAACCCGTGATCGGGATGCGGATCGCCGCCGAGCGGTTTCCGGCCGAGTAGACCAGGTTGACCGGGGCCTCGAAGCCCTTGACCAGACGGTGGTAGCTGTTCAGCGTCGGGTTCGTGAAGGCGAGCAGTGCCGGCGCGTGCGCGAGGATGCCGCCGATGTACCAGCGGGCGATGTCGCTGAGCTGTCCGTAACCGGCCTCGTCGTAGAACAGCGGCTTGCCGTCCTGCCACAGCGACTGGTGCGTGTGCATGCCGGATCCGTTGTCGCCGTACAGGGGCTTGGGCATGAAGGTCGCGACCTTGCCCCACTCCTCGGCGGTGTTCTTGACGATGTACTTGAACTTCAGGATGTCGTCCGCCGAGTGCACCATGGTGTCGAAGCGGTAGTTGATCTCCTGCTGACCGGCCGTACCCACCTCGTGGTGCGAACGCTCCAGGATGAAGCCCGCATCGATCAGCTTGAGCGTGATGTCGTCGCGGAGGTCCGCCGTCTTGTCGACGGGGGAGACGGGGAAGTAGCCGCCCTTGTACGGGGTCTTGTTGGCGAGGTTTCCGCCCTCTTCCTCGCGGCCGGTGTTCCACGCGGCCTCCTCGGAGTCGACCTTGTAGAAGCTCTCGCCGGCGGTGACCGAGTAGCGGACGTCGTCGAAGATGTAGAACTCGGCCTCCGGCGCGAAGAACGCGGTGTCGGCGATGCCGGTGGAGGCGAGGTACTTCTCGGCCTTCTTCGCGACCTGACGCGGGTCCTTCGAGTAGATCTCGCCGGTGCGGGGGTTGTAGATGTCGAAGACCATGACCAGCGTCTTGGCCTCGCGGAACGGGTCGAGATACGCCGTGGTCACGTCGGGGATGAGCTGCATGTCCGACTCGTGGATCGACGCGAAGCCGCGGATCGACGAGCCGTCGAACAGCTGGCCCTCCGTGAAGAAGTCCTCGTCGACCGTCGACGCGGGGATGTTGAAGTGCTGCTGCACGCCGGGCAGATCGGTGAAACGAATGTCAAGGAACTTGACGTCGTTCTCCTTGATGTAGCTCAGCACCTCGGAAGAATCGGTGAACATGTATCACTCCTGATGACGCGGATAGGGGGCCGGAGACCTTTGTGAAGGCTAGGGGTGCGGGGTTTCTCTGCCGTGTCCTGAATGTTTCCGGCATGTTACAGCGGCTCGGTAGGATCAGGGGGTGACGGATGCTGTGTACTCCTACCCGGGCGAACGACTGGGGCTTCCCGAAGCCGGATCCGGCAGCATCGGACGGGTCGGACGACGTATCGCGGCTCTGGTGATCGACTACGCGGCTGCGACGATCCTCGCGACCGCGTTCCTCGGCTACGACCAGTTCGCGCTGCCCGCCGAGGCCGGCGTGACCATGTTCACGCCGATGATCGTGTTCGCCGTGCTGCAGATCGTGTTCATCCCGACGCTGGGCGGCAGCCCCGGTCACCGCATCGTCGGGCTGCGGGTGGCGCGTGCCGACGGCGCGTGGGTCGGGCTCTGGCGTCCGATCGTCCGCACGCTGCTGCTGGTCTTCGTGGTGCCAGCCGTGATCTGGGATCAGGATCAGCGCGGTCTGCACGACAAGGCGGCGGGAACGATCCTGCTCCGCGCCTGACCGCGCGACTCAGTGCCGTCCGCGGTTGCGGCGGCGCGTCTCCTTCGGAGCACGTCCGCCGAGGAACGAGCGCGCAGGGTCGACGACGAATCCTCGGCGCAGCGCTTCGCGTCCGATCAGCATCCGGAAGCCCATCTCGTCCCGATTGCTCAGCGTGACCTCGGACACGACGAGACGGTCGACGATCCGGATCGCGAGCAGCACGACGAGACGTTCCTGCTGGTGGCCTGAGGAGCTGCGCACGCGTCGGCGGTCGTGGATGGGGCACTCGACGACCGTGGTGTCCTCCTGGCTCTCCTGCCATGGCTTGACACGGAAACGGACCCAGGACTCGCCTTCGCGCTCGAACTCTTCGACGTCGTAGGCGTGCAGGGAGGACGTACGTGCCCCGGTGTCGATCTTCGCCTTGATCCAGTCGACTCCGGCATCGGGCAGGCTTACCCATTCACGCCACCCCGTGAGGGTGTTTGAATGGAGTGTCCGACTCATGCTCTACATCCTGGCAGGAAATCCCCTTGAAGCTCGCCGTCCTCTCCCGTGCGCCGCACGCCTACTCGACCCAGCGTCTGCGCACGGCCGCGCTGCAGCGCGGGCACGACGTGAAGGTGCTGAACACCCTGCGCTTCGCGATCGACCTCACCGAGGATGAACCGGACCTGCAGTACCGCGGGCGTCCGCTCAGCGACTACGACGCGATCCTGCCCAGGATCGGCAACTCGATCACCTACTTCGGCACGGCCGTCGTCCGCCAGTTCGAGCAGATGGACGTCTACACGCCCAACACGGCGAACGGCATCTCCCAGGCGCGCGACAAGCTGCGGGCCAACCAGATCCTGTCCCGTCACAACATCGCCATGCCCGCAACAGCGTTCGTGCGCAATCGAGCAGACGTGCGGCCTGCGATCGAGCTGGTCGGCGGTGCGCCGGTCGTCATCAAGCTGCTCGAGGGCACGCAGGGCATCGGGGTGATCCTCGCCCCGCAGGTGAAGGTCGCCGAGGCGATCATCGAGACCCTGCATTCGACCAAGCAGAACGTGCTCATCCAGAAGTTCGTCGCGGAGAGTCGCGGCCGCGACATCCGTGCGCTCGTCGTCGGAGACCGTGTCGTCGCGGCGATGCGCCGGGTCGCCGCTGGTGACGAGTTCCGATCCAACGTCCACCGCGGCGGCACGGTCGAGCCGGTCACGCTTGACCCGATCTACGAGCAGACGGCCGTCCGGTCGGCTCAGATCATGGGTCTGCGAGTCGCCGGCGTCGACATGCTCGAGGGCGAAGACGGACCGCTGGTCATGGAGGTCAACTCCTCGCCGGGGCTGCAGGGCATCGAGCAGGCGACCAATCTCGACGTCGCCGGCGCGATCATCGACTACATCGCCGGCCAGGTCGCGTTCCCCGAGATCGACGTGCGTCAGCGTCTGAGCGTGTCCACCGGCTATGGCGTCGCCGAGCTGGTCATGCACGCCGGCGCCGAGCAGGTCGGAAGGCAATTGGGTGATCTGGGCCTGTGGGACCGCGATATCACGGTGTTGACGCTGCACCGCGGTGTGACGGTGATCCCCAACCCGCGCAAGCACGTCGTCCTGGAGGCGGGTGACCGTCTGCTCTGCTTCGGCAAGCTCGAGGAGATGCGCTCGATGATCCCTGAGCGGCGCCGTCGGCGGGCGAAGGTGCGTCGCCTTCCGAAGGACGCGCGCGGCTGAACGGGAAGGCGCCTCTGCTCCGGTCCGGAGCAGAGGCGCCTCTTCGTGTTCGCCGAGATCAGCGCGGGCGCTGAGCGCGCGCCTTCATGGGGTCGACGCCCTTCGGGATCGGCAGGGACGTGACCGACTGCGAGACCGAGCCGATGCGGCGGATGACCGCCGCCATCGTCGTCTTGTCGATGGCCTTGGGAAGCTTCTTGATCGTCTTGGCGAGGTCGGCGATGGCCACTTCGTCCTCACCGTGGCCGACGTAGAGGACGGTCACGGGAACGCCGTGCGCCACCCGCTGTGCCTTGGTGCGCTCCTCGTTCACGAGGCGCGTGAGGCGTCCGCGAGCACCCTCGCCGACGACCACGATGCCGCCGCGGCCGACCGCACGGTACACGGCCTCCTGCGTCTTCGGGTTGATGCCCACCGGGGTGTCCGAGGCCTGCCAGTTGCGGCCGAGGCTCGTGCTGAGCACGTGGCCGGAGGCGCCGGGCATGCCGTCGATCTTCGCGTACATCGCCTTCGTGGACATCCGCGTCATCAGCATCAGCGCGCCGAGCACACCGACCATGAGACCGGTGATGGCCCACAGGACCAGCGTCCACACCTGAAACGGAGGGATCAGGTAGCCGACGACCAGACCCAGCAGGATGCCGGCGACGAGGATCGCGATCTGAGCCCAGGGGAGCCACGAGTACACCTCGCGCGTGAACCGGAAGAGGGACTTGAGCTGGGAGAAGAACCCAGGACGCTTCTCGGGTTCGGGATCACGCTTTGCCATGTGTATAACACTACCGAGTCGATGAATGCGCCGGTGACGCGTTCGCGGCCGGCGCACTCGCCCTGCACCGCACCGCGGTGACGACGGCCTGTCCCCAGCCCCGCGGATCGACGCGGCATCACTCCGCGCCGTATCCTCCCGCTGTGGTGTGCTCTCGGGCATGAGGATGACGCAAGAGGACGGCGTGCTGGTGGCCGGCGTGCATCGATCGATCCGATCGCTCGCGCCGGGCGAAGGGCCGTGGCGGGGGACGCTCGTCACGGATCGGGACGACGTGGCCGTCTGGTGCGAGATCGACGGAGCGGCTGACGAGATCGATTGGCGCTTCACGGGGGCGGCTCACGTCGCCGCGCCGACGGACATCGCCCGCTCTGCGAATGGTCACGGCGCGCTGCTGCCGTGGTGCACCACACGAGTGACGACGTTCCTGGCGCGCCGAACGGCCGGTGCCGCAGCGCTCGACCCCGGCGAGTGGGGCACGCTCGTGCTGAGCCTGCTCCGCGGTCTGCGCGAGGTCGCCGAACGCGCGGATCCCGCGTTCGCCGGTCAGTGGTGGCTCACGGACACGGGCCGCCCGCTGTGCGTACCCGGTGGCACGACGACGGCACGCGACGGGGCAGTCGAGATCCTCGGCGTCGCGCAGGCCGCCTGCTCCGACCGTGCGCTGCGTCGCATCCTCCTCGGGATCCAGGAGTCGGTTGCGGAAGCCATGCCGACCGGTGCCAGGGTGCGTGGGTGGGAGCGTGAGCTGCTGGACTTCGCCGCACCGCGCGCACTGCGTCTGGATGAGAACCCTCTTCAGGCCGCGCCTGACGTGTCGGTCGCGCAGCTCAGGACCGCGGGGTCGGAGAGTCCCCTGCGGAGACGTCGCGTGCGCTCGGAGGGAACGCCGCTGCGGTCTGTGCTCGAGCAGGCGTCGTCGTGGGGGACTGCCTTGATCGGGAGGCTGAGACGTCCGAAGGGCTCACAGGCCTCGTCCACGCGCGGTCGTGACACGACCAAGACGGCCCGGCCGCGCGGTCGGATGATCCTCGTGGCCGCGGCGACAGCCGCTGCGGTTCTGGGCGTCGGTCTGCTCTGGCCGGGTGACGAGCCGGCACCCACGCAGGCGGCGCAGTCCGCGCTCGATGATGCACCGCCGCGACCGGCAGCCACGCCGGTGACATCGCCGTCGCCGGGGGACGAGCCCGATGCGGCGGCCGAGGTCGCTGCCAGTGCCGAGGACCCGGTGGTGGCCGCAGAAGCGGTCCTGGCCGCTCTCGACGAGTGCGCGGCTGCGTCAGACGAGTCCTGCGCCGCGGGGATCGCACGAGGTTCCAGCGCACGTACGGCTGATGTCCTCCGCTCGGATGCTGCGGGGGAGCCGGCCCTCGTCGACGACTACGGCGATCTCGCGGTGATCAAGGTGGGCACGCCCGCGGTGCGTGAGCAGATGCTCGTGCTGGTCCGCCAGAACCAGAAATGGCTGGTCCGCGACGTGTACGACGTCGCGGACCAGCCAGTGCTGTGATGAGGCTCAGGCGCCGAGGTTCGCCTCGAACTGCGCAGCCTCGAGGCGTGCCTTGATGGCACCCAGGAAGCGCGCCGCATCTGCGCCGTCGATGATGCGGTGGTCGTACGAGATCGCGAGGTACACGTACGAACGGACGGCGATCGCGTCGACGCCGTCGACCGTGATCACGCCGGGGCGCTTGAACACCGTTCCGGTGCCGAGGATCGCCGACTGCGGGAGGAACACCAGCGGCGTGTCGAACAGGGCGCCGCGCGAACCCGTGTTGGTGACCGTGAAGGTGCCGCCTGCGAGCTCATCGGGCTTCAGCTTGTTGTCACGCGTGCGAGCCGCGAGATCGGCGATCTCGTGCGCGAGCTGCGCGAGGTTCTTCGACGCGGCATCCCGCACGACCGGTGTGAGCAGGCCGCGCTCGGTGTCGACGGCGATCGAGATGTTCTCCGACGCCGGGTAGACGATGCTGTCGCCGTCGACCGTCGCGTTGATGATCGGGAACGCCTGAAGCGCCTCAGCCGCAGCGAGGGTGAAGAACGGCAGGAAGGAGAGCTTGTCGCCCGTCTTCTGCTGGAACGACGCCTTGACGCTGTCGCGGTACTTCGCCAGCGCGGTGACATCGACCTCGACGAACGTGGTCAGCTGGGCCGTCTGCTGCATCGAGGCGACGGCGCGCTCGGCCACGACCTTGCGCAGCCGCGACATCTTCTGCGTCGTGCCGCGCAGCGGCGAGACCTCGAGCGGTGCCGGCGCGGCGGCGGCCGCGGGGGCGGGAGCGGACTGTGCGGACTCGGCCGCTTTCAGCACGTCCTCCTTGCGGATGCGTCCACCGACGCCGCTGCCCTTGACCGTGCTGAGGTCGACGCCCTGCTGCGCAGCGAGGCGGCGCACCAGAGGCGTGACGTACACGCTGTCGGACTCCGCGGTCGCAGGGGCGGCCGGGGCGGCAGCAGCCGGAGCCGGTGCAGCGGCCGGAGCCGGAGCGGGAGCGGCAGCCGGAGCCGGAGCAGCGGCAGCAGGCGCCGGAGCAGGAGCCGGGGTCTCGGCCGGTGCCGGAGCAGCTGCCGGTGCCGGGGCAGCAGCGGGTGCCGGGGCAGCAGCGGGAGCCGGGGTCTCGGCCGGTGCCGCAGCAGCGGGTGCACCCGAACCGACGCGGGCGAGCACGGCGCCGACGGCGACGGTCTCGTCCTCGGCGGCGAGGATCTCCTGGAGCACGCCGGCGACCGGCGACGGGATCTCGGTGTCGACCTTGTCGGTCGAGATCTCCAGCAGCGCCTCGTCGACGGCGATCTCGTCGCCGACCTGCTTCAGCCAGCGGGTGACGGTTCCCTCGGTGACGCTCTCGCCCAACTCGGGGAGGACGACATCGGTGCTGTCGCCGCCGGCGGCGGGGGCCGGAGCGGCCGGAGCATCTTCTGCCGCGGCGGGAGCGGCGGGCTCTGCCGGTGCAGGAGCGGCCTCCGCGGGCGCGGCCTCGGTCTCGGCCGGAGCGGCAGCCGGAGCATCCGACGACGGCGCGGCGGCGGAGCCGTCACCGATGCGCGCCAGCAGCGCGCCGACCTCGACGGTCTCGTCTTCGGCGACAAGGATCTCCTCGATCACGCCGGAAACAGGCGAGGGGATCTCGGTGTCGACCTTGTCGGTCGAGATCTCGAGCAGGCCTTCGTCAGCCTGAACGGTGTCTCCTACCTGCTTGAGCCAGCGGGTGACCGTACCCTCGGTGACGCTCTCTCCGAGAGCGGGGAGGACCACGGATGTGCTCATGACTGAGTCTCCTTAAGGAAGTATGTGACGCATCAAGCTTACTGACCTGGGCGCCGGGTGGTGCTCAGAGCGCGTGCAGTGGTTTTCCGGCGAGAGCGAGGAATGCCTCGCCGAGCGCCTCACTCTGCGTCGGATGAGCGTGGATCAGGGGTGCGATGTCCTCGGGGTGGGCTTCCCACGCGACGGCCAGCTGGCCCTCGGTGATCAGCTCGCCGACGCGATCGCCGAGAAGGTGGACGCCGAGGACGGGGCCGTCCTTCTGACGCACAACCTTGACGAGCCCGCCGGTGCCGATGATCTCGCTCTTGCCGTTGCCGGCCAGGTTGTACTCGTAGCTGACGACACCGTCCGCTCCGTGCTCGGCCACGGCCGCGGCCTCGGAGAGGCCGACCGAGGCGACCTCGGGGTTCGAGTACGTGATCTTGGGGATCTGCGACTCGGGGACCGGCGCGGGGGAGAGGCCGGCGATCCGCTCGGCGACCGCGATCCCCTGAAGGAAGCCTCGGTGCGCGAGCTGGAGGCCAGGGACGATGTCGCCGACCGCCCAGAGTCCGGGGACGCCCGTGCGCAGCTGCTCGTCGACGATCACGAATCCGCGATCGAGGGTCGCGCCGGCCTCGGCGAACCCGAGGCCGTCCGTCACCGGCCCGCGGCCGACCGCGACGAGCAGGTAGTCGCCCGTGAAGGTCCGACCGTCCTCCAGGGTGACCGTGACGCTCGACACGTCCTGCTCGGCCGACTGGAAGCGGGTCCCGAGCGAGTACTGGATGCCGCGACGACGGAACGCGCGCTCGAGGCCCTTGCTCAGAGCGATGTCCTCGTTGGGGACGAGGTGCTCCAGGCCCTCGATGATCGTGACCTCGGCGCCGAACGAGCGCCATACGCTGGCGAACTCGACGCCGATGACGCCGCCGCCGAGGATGAGCACGCGTCCGGGGATCTCGTCCAGCGCGAGAGCCTGCTCGCTGGTCAGGACGCGTCCGCCGATCTCGAGTCCCGGAAGGCTGCGGCTGTACGACCCCGTCGCCAGCACGACATCGCCACCGGTGTACACGTCGTCGCCCACCGCGACAGTGCGGTCCGGGTTCAGTCGGCCCTCTCCGGCGACGACCGTGATGCCGCGGGCCTTCACCAGGCCTTCGAGACCCTTGAACTTCTTCGCGACGATGCCCTCGCGGTAGGCGCGTACGCCGGCCGGATCGACGCCCTGCAGCGTTGCGGTGACCCCGACCGATGCGGCGTCGCGCACGTGGTCGGCCACCTCGGCGGCGTGCAGCAGCGCCTTCGTCGGGATGCACCCGCGGTGCAGGCAGGTGCCGCCGACCTTGTCCTTCTCGATCAGCGCGACGCTCTTGCCGAGTTCGGCCGCACGCAGCGCTGCGGCGTAGCCACCGCTCCCGCCGCCGAGGACGACGACGTCGAACGTGTGCGTGCTCATGCCGCATCCTCCGTCTTTTCGGAGCCTGCCGTCGCCTCGGCGAAGGCGACGAGCGAGCGGACGGTCGCGGCCGTCGGGCCCTTGTCCACGAAGCCGTACGGTGCGCCGTTGTGCTCGCTGGAACCGGCGATGTCCAAATGCACCCATGGGATGCGGGGCGCATCCTCGCCTTCGCCGACGCGACCGATGAAGCGCTGCAGGAACAGCCCGGCGAACATCGAACCGCCCGCGCGGTCGCTCATGTTCGCGTTGATCATGTCGGCGATGGGGGACTGGAGCGACTCCGCCATGTACTCCGGCAAGGGCAGCGCCCACGCCGGCTCGTCGACGCTGCTCGCCGCTTCGAGATACTGTGCGACGGCATCATCCGAGCCCATCACACCCGTGTGGCGGTGCCCGAGCGCGACGAGGATCGCACCGGTGAGCGTCGCGACGTCGATGATCACGTCCGGGTTCTCGCGACTGGCGGCGACGAGACCGTCGGCCAGTACCAGGCGGCCCTCGGCATCCGTGTTCAGCACCTCGACGGTCGTGCCGTCGAGCATGCGCAGCACGTCGCCGGGGCGGGTCGCCCGACCGGAGGGCATGTTGTCCGCGATGCACATCCACGCCGTCACGCGGACCGGCAGGCGCAGGGCGGCGATCGCGCGGATCGCGGCGAGGACCGTGGCGGAACCCGCCATGTCGAACTTCATGCCGACCATGCTGGCCGCCGGCTTCAGGGACAGGCCGCCGGTGTCGAACGTGATGCCCTTGCCGACGAGCGCGATGTGGCGTCCGGCGTCCGCGGGCGAGTAGTCGAGCCGCACCAGGCGAGGCGGACGGTCGGAGCCCTGCCCGACACCGAGGATGCCGCCGAAGCCCTGCTCGGCCAGGGCGGTCTCATCGAGCACCTCGACGGAGATGCCGGTGCCCTCCACGCTCTCGACGGCGCTGCGGGCGAGGTCGTCCGGACTCTGCCACTGCGCAGGCACTGCGACGAGGTCCTTCACGAGCGCCATCGCGTCACCGAGCGTCTGCGCGCGGGCGATGTCGGCATCCGTGAGGGTCTCGCCGTGCACGATGATCGCGTCGGCGCGGTTCTTGCCGCTCTCGGAGCGGTAGCCGTCGAAGCGGTAGCCGCCGTACACGGCTCCTTCGACCGCGGCCGCGGCGAATCGGGTCAGGTCCTCCGCGAGGCCGATCGACACCGTGGCGAAACCTGTCAGCGTCCGCGCGGCGGTGCCGGCGGCATCCCGCACCGACGACGACGTCGCGGGGGCGCCTGCGCTGACGACCGCGAGCGGCACGGAGGAGACCTCCGGCAGATGCACGCGGGCGAAGGCGTTGGCCGAGCCGGTGAAGCCGATCCCGTCGAGCGCCTCCGCCAGGCCTGGGTAGGCGGCGAGAGCCTCGGGGGTGGTTTCGGAGATGACGAGCACTGCGGCGTCTGCAGCGCTCCCGGGAAATGCGTCGGTGGTGTGCGAGAGCACGGGAAGCGTCATGCCTCCATCCTAGGGACGCGACGCCCGACGGGCCCGCGAAGACTGCGGCCGTGTTCGCTGACAGCGACACCGACCCGAGGATCTGAGCCGCCTCGTAGCATGGAGTCATGCCCTTCTCCGGTGATCTTTTCGAACGTGTGGCGAACGCGCCGACGGTGCCCTCCGGCCTGCCCCTCGTCATGCTCCTGACCGGGTTCACCGACGCCGGCAGCGCCGTCTCCGGGCTGATCGATCACCTCCGGGAGACGACCGATCCCCAGCCGCTCGTGGTCTTCGACAACGACGTGCTCCTCGACTACCGGGCCCGTCGCCCCGTGATCGTGTTCGAGCAGGACCACCTGACGCAGTTCCGTCCTTCCCGGCTCGAGCTGTCCCTCGCGCACGACGCGCTGGGCCAGCCGTTCCTGCTGCTCGCGGGATACGAGCCCGACTTCGCCTGGAACGCGTTCTCGCAGACGATGCTGGACCTCGCCGCGGAGTTCGACGTCTCCAGCGTCAGCTGGGTGCACGCGATCGCGATGCCCGTTCCGCACACGCGGCCCATCGGCACGACGGTCAGCGGCAATCGCGCCGAGTTGATCGCGGCGCAGTCGATCTGGCGGCCGCGCACGCAGGTGCCGGCCACGGCGGGGCACCTGCTCGAGTTCCGCTTCGTGGAGCACGGTGATCGGGTCGCCGGTTTCGTGCTGCTCGTGCCGCACTACCTCGCCGAGACGGAGAACCCGGATGCGGTCATCGCGGCGGCGGATCGGCTGATGAGCGCCACCGGACTCGTGCTGTCGATGGACGCCGTTCACTCCGAGCGCGAGGACTTCATCCGGAAAGTCGACGACCAGGTGGTCGCGAGCGACGAGCTCAGCCAGATGCTGACCACGCTCGAGCAGCGCTACGACGCCTACATGGCAGGCTACGACCCGACGGACACCACCCGCACGGATGCCGGCGGGTTCAGCGAACGCGACCTGCCGAGCGCCGACGAACTGGCCGCGGAGCTCGAGCGCTACCTCGCTTCACGCCCTCCGGGCGAGGACGATCGACACGGACTGGGCTGAGAGCGCGCCACACCCTCGCACATGTGCGATACTGGTAGTCCGACCCGTTGTCAAGACTCCGCCTGAGGCTGTGGACTTGACAAGGGTCTTACTAGTGTCCGAAAAGTTCCGAGCGGGTCGCGCCCGCTCGTGAGAGGCGAAACGTGACTGCTGCCACGACCAAGACAACCCGGACGAAGAAGGCCGCTTCCGACGCCGAGGCCGTCGAGCCCGAAGAGACGGCGACCGCCGCCAAGGGCAAGACCGCTGCCAAGGCGCCGGCGAAGAAGGCTGAGGCGAAGGCCCCCGCCAAGCGGCGCAAGAAGGCCGATGAGGACGTCGTCGAAGAAGACCACGTCGACGTCGACGAGTCCGCTGCCGCCGCCGAGGGCGACGACGAGGACGACGCCAAGAAGCCCGCGTTCACCGAGCCGCTGCCCACCGGGGCGATCGTCATCTCCTCGAACGATGACGAGGACGTGCCGGTCTACTCCACCCAGATCACGGGTGCGACCGCTGACCCGGTCAAGGACTACCTGAAGCAGATCGGAAAGGTCGCGCTGCTGAACGCGGCCGAAGAGGTCGAGCTCGCGATGCGCATCGAGGCCGGTCTGTTCGCCGAAGAGAAGCTGTCGACGATGTCCGCCGCGGAGAAGTCGAACCAGCTCGGACTCGACCTGCAGTGGGTGGCCCGAGACGGTCAGCGCGCGAAGAGCCACCTGCTCGGCGCGAACCTCCGTCTGGTCGTCTCGCTGGCCAAGCGGTACACGGGACGAGGAATGCAGTTCCTCGACCTCATCCAGGAGGGCAACCTCGGTCTGATCCGTGCGGTCGAGAAGTTCGACTACACCAAGGGCTTCAAGTTCTCGACGTATGCGACGTGGTGGATCCGTCAGGCGATCACACGTGCCATGGCCGACCAGGCCCGCACCATCCGCATCCCCGTGCACATGGTCGAGGTCATCAACAAGCTCGCGCGTGTCCAGCGTCAGATGCTGCAGGACCTCGGTCGCGAACCCACGCCGGAAGAGCTCTCCAAGGAGCTCGACATGACCCCGGAGAAGGTCATCGAGGTGCAGAAGTACGGCCGCGAGCCGATCTCGCTGCACACTCCGCTCGGCGAGGACGGCGACAGCGAGTTCGGCGACCTGATCGAGGACACCGAAGCTGTCGTCCCGGCGGACGCCGTCGGGTTCACGATGCTGCAGCGTCAGCTCGAGCAGCTGCTCGATTCGCTCTCGGAGCGTGAGGCCGGCGTGATCCGCATGCGCTTCGGCCTCGGTGACGGTCAGCCCAAGACGCTCGACCAGATCGGTGACACGTTCGGCGTCACGCGTGAGCGCATCCGCCAGATCGAGTCCAAGACGATGGCGAAGCTGCGTCACCCCAGCCGCTCGCAGTCGCTGCGGGACTACCTCGAATGATGGGGGCCGCTCCTCAGGCGCGCTCCGCAGGCATCCGGTACGTCTTCCCCGTACTCGCGGGAAAGCTCGCCCGCTTCGCCACGCGTCTGCGCGGCGGCGGGTCGGCGTTCCCGGGGTATCTCACGAACCGGCTCGCACCCACGCTGCTGCCGACGCTCGCCGACCAGTTCCCCTACGGGGTGATCTTCGTCCTCGGGTCGAACGGCAAGACGACGACGACCCACATGGTGAGCGAGGTGCTGCGCGCGCACGGTCTGAAGGTGTTCACCAACCCGACCGGCGCGAATCTGCCGCAGGGCGTGACCAGCGCGCTGCTGGCCGACGCGACGCTGACCGGACGCATCCGTGCTGATGTCGCCGTCCTCGAGGTCGACGAGGGCTACGCCGCCGAGCTGGCCGACCGGCTGTCGCCGGCGGTGATCCTCTCGCTCAACGTCCAGGTCGATCAGCTCTTCCGGTTCTACGAGACCGAGCGCGTGGCCGACATGATGCTCGACGCGTCGACGCGCGCCTCCGCGCACGTCGTCGTCAACCGCGACGACCCGTACCTCAGCAAGATCGACGCCTCGACGCTGCAGGGCGAGCTGTCGTTCTTCGGCGTCGCGCCGGAGATCGTCGAAGCAGCAGCCCATGGGCTCGCGAACGCCGATGACACCCGCAGCGGCGTGTCGGGGAGCCTCGCGCACCCGGCATTCGGCGAGGTGCGCTCCGTCGCCGGCCGCGACATCACCGTGAAGGTCGACGGCGACGACGTCGCCCTGACGCTGCCGGCACGCGGTCTGCACTACGCCGCGGATGCCGCGGCCGCCCTCACCGTCGCCGCCCGCGTGCTCGGAGACCGGTTCTCGTCGGCCAAGGCCGCAGACGGTTTCTCGCGCATGGCTCCGGCCTACGGACGCGGCGAGGTCATTCCGCTGCGTCGCGACCCCGAGGGCGAGCAGGTCGAGTTCGTGATGTTCAAGAACGCGCCGAGCCTGCAGATGAACCTCGACGCGCTCGACGGTTCGCCCGAACGCACGCTCATGGCGATCGACGACGGCACGCCAGACACGTCCTGGCTGTACGACGTCGACTTCGCGGTGCTCGAGCGCGTCGACGTGGTCACGGGGGAGAAGGCGCACCAGCTCGCACTCGCGCTCGCGTACGCGGGCGTGCAGATCGGCACGGTCGAGCCCGACATGGAGAAGGCTGTCGAGCTCATGCGCTCTCTGCCTGAGACCGCTGCGGGCCGGCAGATCTGGTTCGTCAACTACGAGCTCATGATGATCGGCCGTCGCATCCTCGGCCATGGTGACCAGGAGGTGGCACGCCGATGACACAGGTGACGATCGCCCAGCTCTATCCGTCCGAACTCGGTGTCACCGGCGACCGCGGCAACGTCCGGGCGATCGAGCGCCGTCTCGCTGCCCGCGGGATCGACGCCGTCAGCGTGCTCGTCGGCCGCGGCGACGAGCTGCCGGCGGATCTCGACATCCTCGTGATCGGCAACGGCCCGCTCTCCGCACTGCGCGGTGTGCACGCCGATCTGTCCGCACGGGCTGACGCGCTCGAATCGTTCGTCGCCGACGGCGGCACCCTCTTCTCCATCGGCGGATCCGCCGAGCTCCTCGGTGCAGGCGTCGACAACACCGGTGGCGAGCAGCTGTCGGGTATCGGCATCCTGCCGTATCGGGTCGCCAGGGTCCGCGACCGTCGGGTCGGATACATCATCGTCGAGACGCCGGACGGCGAGATCGTCGGGTTCGAGGACCACGCCTCGGAGTGGTCCCTCACGGATGCGGATGCCGCCTACGGTCTCGTGCGTGAGGGACACGGCAGCTTCGCGCGCGGCGAGCGGCGCGGCGAGTTCGTGCGTCGCGGCAACGCGTTCGCTGGCAACGTGCAGGGTCCTGTACTGCCGCTGAACCCGGCCCTGACGGATGTTCTGATCGACGCGGTCGGCGAGCGGCGCGGTTTCGAGGCGGCTCCGGCCGTCCCAGGAGAACTCGACGAGTACGCGGAGGCTGCCAGGACGAAGATCCTGATGCGTCCGACCCGCGACAAGGGTTTCAAGACCATCAAGGTGTGACGGAGGCGATCCGGTGACATCCGCTGCCAGCAGCGCGCTGCCGCGTGCGATCCTCTCGCGCGGTGCGCTCCGTGCCGCTGTCGCCGCCGCAGTCACGGCGGGGGGCTCGTGCGCCGATCTGCGACGGGATGCCTGGGGTCACGGTGCGTCCGATGTCGCCGCGGCGCTCGTCGACCACGGTGTCCGACGGGCGCTCGTCGACGACGAGGACGTCGCGCTCACGCTGCGCGCCCGGGGCCTGGATGCCGTGACGACCGGTGCGGCGGACATCGATCCGTTCCTGCTGTACGGACTGCCGGACGCGCACGGGAGGCTCACCACCGATCCCGTCATGCGCCTGACCGGCCGGATCATGTCGACCAAACCGCTGCGGGCTGGTGAGGCGGTGTCGTACGGGTACACGTTCCGCGCCGCAGCCGACACGGCCGTGGCACTGGTGACGGGCGGATACGCGCAGGGCATCGTCCGCGCTCTCGGCAATCACGCCGAGGTCGAGGTCGCAGGCGTCCGAAGGCCGATCGTGGGACGCGTCGCCATGGACGTGTGCGTGATCGACCTCGGCGACGTCCCGGCGATGCCGGGAGAGGACGTCACGTTCTTCGGGGGTCGCGGCGCGGTCGCTGGTGAACTCGCCCGTTGGCGCGCGGCCACCGGGCTCGGCATCCCCGAACTGGTCACCGTCGCAGGACTGCACGCCCGCCACGAATGGGAGGCATGATGCGACCCGCGCTGGAGATCTCCCGCACCGCGTTCCTCGCGAACGTCCGCGCGGTGACCGCGCGCATCGAGCCGTCGGAGCTCATGCTCGTCATGAAGGACGACGCATACGGGCACGGACTGGCATGGTCGGCGGCCGCCGCCGCGGATGCCGGGGTGAAGTGGTTCGGTGCCTACGACGTGCGCACGGGCCTGGCCCTGCGGGACGCCCTCGGCCCCCGAGGCCGCATCTTCGCGTGGGCGACCTCCGAGGACGACGAGATCGCCGAGGCGCTGGGACAGGACATCGACCTGGGCGTCGGAACGGTCGAGTACCTCGAGCGGATCCGGGCGGTCGCGGCGCGGTCAGCCCGCTCGGCGCGCGTGCATCTGAAGATCGACACCGGCCTGCACCGAAACGGCGTGCGCCCGGAGGCGTGGCCGGATGCCGTCGCCCGTGCCCGTTCCGGCGAGGCGGAGGGGACGCTGCGCCTGGCCGGCGTCTGGAGCCACATCGCCGAGGCGAGCGACGCCGAGGACGACGCCGCGCAGGCGTGCTTCCGTGAAGCGGTTCGTCAGGTCGAGGAGACCGGTGCCGCGCCCGAAGTGCTCCACTTCACGGCATCAGCGGCGTCGTGGTGGCGTCCCGAGCTGCGTGAGTCGCTGTCGCGGGTCGGGGCGTTCTGCTACGGCATCCGTTCGGCCGACGGCCCGGGACTCGACGGCATTCGTCCGATCGCGACTCTCACGGCGTCCGTCCTGGATGTCGCAGCCGACGCCGTGTCGATCGGGATCGGAGCGCTCGACGGGTATCCGTCCACGCTGGTGGGTGCCGCGGTCGGAACCGCGGCGGGGCCGGTCGCGGTGCGCGCGATCGGCCCGGACACGGTGACGGTGGATGCCTGGCCCGGTGCGGCGCGCGGCGACCGGGTGCGGTTGTTCGGCCCAGGGGAGCAGGGCGAACCGTCCGCGACCGATCTGGCGGAGCGCGTCGACACGGTCGGCGAGGAGATCCTCACGCGGCTGTCGCCGCTGGTGCGCCGAGTCGTGACCTGATTCCGGCTCGGCGCCGGTCCGTCACGCCTCGATGAGGCGCGCGGTCTCGTCGTGCCAGCTGGTCGCGATGCTGCGCAGCTTCTCTTCGTACTTGCGACCGTGGTGGGCGCAGAACAGCAGTTCCGAGCCGTTGACCTCTGCGGCGATGTACGCCTGAGCTCCACACGAATCACAGCGATCCATGGCCGTCAGACGGTACTCCACCGTGGAGGTCTCACGTTCTGTCGTTGCATTCATCTCGGTGCCTCCTCGGTTGTCGGGTTCGCTGGGGAGCGTGCTCAATACAACCACGCTCCCGCTGTGCGCATGCCCGGATCGCGGCGTGTTTCGCTCAGCGCGTACGCGCCGGGCCCGAGCCTGCAGGGGGCGGGGAGTGTCGTCGGCCCGCAGGGGGCCGTCGCACCTAGACTTGAAGACTGTGACCTCCGAGTATTCCGCCCATCATCTTCAGGTTCTGGAAGGACTCGAAGCGGTCCGCAAGCGCCCGGGCATGTACATCGGCTCGAACGGTTCGCCCGGCCTCATGCACTGCCTCTGGGAGATCATCGACAACTCCGTCGATGAGGCCGTCGGCGGCAACGGATCCAAGATCGATGTGATCCTCCACGACGACGGCAGCGTCGAGGTCCGCGACCGCGGTCGCGGCGTGCCGGTCGATGTCGAGCCACGCACCGGACTCAGCGGTGTCGAGGTCGTCTACACCAAGCTGCACGCCGGCGGGAAGTTCGGCGGCGGCTCGTACGCGGCATCCGGTGGCCTGCACGGTGTCGGCGCATCCGTCGTGAACGCGCTCTCGGAGCGCCTCGATGTCGAGGTCGACCGCGGAGGCAAGACCTATGCCATGAGCTTCCACCGGGGCGAACCCGGCGTGTTCAAGGACACCGGTGAGCCGCGTCCGGATGCCGAGTTCACTCCGTTCGAGGAGAAGAGCGAACTCCGTGTCGTCGGCAAGGTCGCGAAGGGCGTCACCGGAACGCGCGTGCGCTACTGGGCCGATCGCCAGATCTTCACCAAGGATGCTGCGTTCCAACTCGCCGAACTGGAGACGCGCGCGCGCCAGACCGCGTTCCTCGTGCCGGGACTCGAGATCCTCGTCCGGGACCAGCGCGCCTCGGGGGAGGACGGTGGGGACGGCGTCAACGAGACCTCCTATCACTACGAGGGCGGGATCAGCGAGTTCGTCGAGTACCTCGCGACCGATGCCCCGGTGACCGACACCTGGCGGATCCAGGGCGAGGGGATGTTCACCGAGACCGTTCCGGTGCTGCAGGCGAACGGGACGATGACGTCGCAGGAGGTGCAGCGCGAGTGCCGCGTGGACATCGCACTGCGCTGGGGCACCGGGTACGAGACGACCATGCGCTCGTTCGTCAACATCATCGCCACGCCCAAGGGCGGCACCCACCAGCAGGGCTTCGAGCAGGAGCTGCTGAAGGTGCTGCGTGCGCAGGTCGATCAGAACTCCCGCCGACTCAAAGTCGGCAACGACAAGCTCGAGAAGGACGACGTGCTCGCCGGCCTCACCGCCGTGCTCACGGTCGAGGTCCCCGAGCCGCAGTTCGAAGGCCAGACGAAGGAGGTGCTCGGCACGCCGGCCGTGCGCCAGATCGTCGCCCAGGTCGTCCGCAAGGAGCTGGGCGCGCGGTTCTCGTCCACCAAGCGCGACGACAAGAACCAGGCCAACCAGCTCCTCGACAAGATCGTCGCGGAGATGAAGGCGCGGGTGTCCGCTCGGGCGCACAAGGAGACGCAGCGCCGCAAGAGCGCGCTGGAGTCCTCCACGCTTCCGGCGAAGCTCGTCGACTGCCGGACCAAGGACGTCGACCGCAGCGAACTGTTCATCGTGGAGGGCGACTCGGCGCTCGGTACCGCCAAGAACGCCCGGAACAGCGAGTTCCAGGCGCTGCTGCCGATCCGCGGCAAGATCCTCAACGTGCAGAAGGCATCGATCGGCGACATGCTGTCGAACGCCGAGTGCGCATCGATCATCCAGGTGATCGGCGCTGGATCAGGGCGAAGCTTCGACATCGAGACCGCGCGCTACGGCAAGGTGATCCTGATGAGCGACGCCGATGTGGACGGCGCGCACATCCGCACGCTGCTGCTGACGCTGTTCTTCCGCTACATGCGACCGCTGATCGAGGCGGGGCGCGTGTTCGCGGCTGTCCCGCCGCTGCACCGGGTCATCGTGATGCACCCCGGGTCGAAGCCGAACGAGACCATCTATACCTACAGCGAGCAGGAGCTGCACACGCTGCTCGCGAAGCTGCGCAAGCAGAACAAGCGCTGGCACGAGCCGATCCAGCGGTACAAGGGTCTGGGCGAGATGGATGCCGAGCAGCTGGCGTCGACGACCATGGACCGGTCCGGCCGTCTGCTCCGTCGTGTGCGCATGGAGGATGCCGAGGCCGCCGGTCGCGTGTTCGAACTGCTGATGGGCAACGAGGTCGCGCCGCGCCGCGAGTTCATCATCGAGTCCTCGGACCGGCTCTCCCGCGAGGCCATCGACGCCTGAGCCCGGTGCCTTCCGGCATCGCGCGCCACGGGATGTCCGGGTTGCGGCGGGTGTTCGCGGCGCCGACCCGCTCGAACGCGGACACGCCGGACGGGGATGTCCGCTCCGTTGCGGGTGTCCAGGTCTGCAGGCCCGCACGAACCCGGACACGCTGCGCGAATGACGGCGGACGGCGGTGAGCCGAGCGTCAGACGACGGGGCGTCCGATGGATCCGATGACGCCGTCGACCGGCTGCCCTGAGGCATCCCGCTTGGCGCCGGGGACGGGAAGCGTCCGTACCGCGCCGTCCACGCCGACCGCATACGCAGGCTCATCGCCGACCCAGGCGACGGTCAGCCGGTCCTCGCCCTTCAGGAAGGCGTGCGCGCGCACACCGCCGGTGGCGCGTCCCTTGGCCGGGTACTCGGAGAAGAACGACACCTTCGCGCGGCCGGGGTCGGTGCCGGGGATCATGTCCTCGGCGCCGGACACCGTCGCGACGACGGCTTCCTCATCGGTCGTGACCACGCCGAAGTGCAGCACCGTGGCCCCCGCACCGAGCTTGATGCCCGCCATGCCTCCCGCGGGTGCCCCCTGCGGACGCACCGCGGACGCGGTGAAGTGCAGCAGCTGCGCGTCCGTCGTGACGAAGACGAGCTCCGTGTCGTCGGCGGCCGAGGCGCCGCCGACCACGGTGTCGCCCGGCTTGAGCCCGATCACCTCGAGTTCAGGGCGCACGGGAAGCGTCGACGGGACGATGCGCTTGACGGTTCCCTGCGCCGTGCCGATCGCGAAGGGCGTCTCGGTGTCGAGCGGCACGAGCGCGATCACTCGCTCGGTGCGCGCGGTGATGCCGAGGTAGTCCCGCAGCGGCGTGCCGGCCCCCAGCTGCACCGAGCTGGCGGGGACCGAGGGCAGGTCGACGGGGGAGAAGCGCAGCAGGCGCCCGGTCGACGTCAGAGCGCCGACCTCGCCTCGGACCGTCGCCTCGACCGTCGACGCGATCGCATCGTGCTTGCTCCGCCGCGCGGGCCGGCTGATCTCCTGGTCGCCGACGACGTCGACGCGCACGGCGCGACCCGTCGTCGACAGAGCGATCAGCGTGGGCGCGTCGGCGATCTGAAGATCGGTCTCACCGGCCTTCGCGCGACGCGGAGCCGCAGGCTTGGCGTTCATCAGCAGCGTGCGGCGAGGGGTCCCGTAGGCGTCCGCCGCGGCATCCAGCTCTGCGGCGACCTGAGCGCGCAGAAGCGCGTCACTGCCGAGAAGCTCCTGGAGCGCCGCGATCTCCGCCTTGAGCGCGTCGCGCTCGGTCTCGAGCTCGATGCGCGAGAACTTCGTCAGGCGGCGCAGGCGCAGTTCGAGGATGTACTCGGCCTGCGGCTCGGACAGGTCGAAGACCGTGCGCAGTCGGGTCCTGGCCTGCTCGCTGTCGTCCGAGGAGCGGATGACCTGGATGACCTCGTCGATGTCGAGGATCGCGATGAGCAGACCCTCGACGAGGTGCAGGCGCTCCTCGCGGCGCGCGAGCCGGTAGCGGCTGCGGCGGGTGATGACCTCGATGCGGTGGCCGACGTAGACGCTCAGCAGCTCCTTGAGGCCGAGCGTGCGCGGCTGGCCCTGGACGAGGGCGACGTTGTTGATGCTGAAGGAGTCCTCCAGCGGCGTGAGCCGGTAGAGCTGCTCGAGGATCGCGTTCGGGTCGAAGCCGGTCTTGACCGTGATCGCGACACGCAGGCCGTGATGGCGATCGGTGAGATCGGTGACGTCGCTGATGCCCTGCAGCTTCTTCGACTGGACGGCGTCCCTGATCTTCTCGATCAGGCGCTCAGGGCCGACCATGTAGGGCAGCTCGGTGACGACGATGCCGGTGCGCCGTGGGCCGAGGGATTCGATCGAGACCTTGCCGCGGACCTTGAGCGCGCCCCGGCCGTTCGTGTAGGCATCCTTGATGCCGTCCAGACCCATGACGATGCCGCCGGAGGGGAAGTCGGGACCTGGGACGAACTCCATGAGCTCTTCGGTCGTGGCGTCCGGGTTCTCGAGGAGATACGTGGCGGCCGCGACGACCTCGATGAGGTTGTGCGGGGCCATGTTGGTCGCCATGCCGACCGCGATGCCGCTGGCGCCGTTGACCAGGAGGTTGGGAAACGCCGCAGGGAGCACGCCGGGCTGCTGGAACTGGCCGTCGTAATTCGGGACGAAGTCGACGACGTCCTCGTCGAGATCGTTCGTCAGGGCGAGCGCCGCGCCGGCGAGCCTTGCCTCGGTGTAACGCGCCGCGGCCGGTCCGTCATCGAGCGAGCCGAAGTTGCCATGGCCGTCGACGAGGGGAAGCCGGAGGGCCCACTCCTGTGCGAGGCGCACCAGGGCGTCATAGATGGCCGAGTCGCCGTGCGGGTGCAGCTTTCCCATCACCTCACCGACGACGCGCGCGCTCTTGACGTGCCCGCGGTCGGGACGCAGGCCCATCTCGGCCATCTGGAACAGGATGCGCCGCTGCACGGGCTTGAGGCCGTCGCGCGCATCAGGGAGGGCGCGCGAGTAGATCACGGAGTACGCGTACTCCAGGAACGACCCCTGCATCTCGCTCTCGAGGTCGATGTCCTGGATGCGTTCCTCGACGGGTTCAGCGGACGAGGATTTGGGCATGGCGGACCTTCGGGCGTTGCACAGGGCTGTGAAAGACTGGCTCGGATATGCCTCTCATGTTACCGTCCGAGTCCGCTGCAGCCCGGAGCGTCGTCGGGGTGGCGGACGACCTGTTCGCCGCCGTCCGCGGCGAGGGCGAGCGACGCATCCGCTCCGGCGTGATCGTCGTCGTCGACGGTCTCGGCGCGATCGGGCTGCGCGCCCACGCCGGGCATGCCCGATTCCTGGCCGGGCGCATGGCCAAGCGAGACGTCGCGATGTCGGTGTTCCCGTCGACGACGGCCGCCGCGCTGACGAGTATTCTCACGAGCGCCTGGCCGGGGGAGCACGGGCTCGTGGGCTACCGCGTCCTGGACCGCAGTCGCGATCGCCTCGTCAACCAGCTCTCCGAATGGGAGTCCGCGGGAATCGACCCTCGGGTGTGGCAGGCCAGCCCGACCGTGTTCGAACGCGCGCGGGATGCCGGCCACCCCGCATTCGCCCTCGGGGTCGCGGCGTACGCGCACAGCGGTTTCACGCATGCCACGCTGCGGGGAGCCGAGTTCGTCGCGGTCGCGTCGGCCGGGGAGCGCGTCGAAGCCGCGTACGACCTCGCGGCCGCGCATGAGGGAGCGATCATCTATTGCTATCTGCCGGACGTGGATCAGGCCGGCCACAAGCACGGAGTCGATTCCCCCGAGTGGGTCACGGCACTCGAGAACGTGGACGCGGCCCTGTCCCGCGCGATCCCGGAGGGCGTCGGCGTCGTCGTGACCGCCGATCACGGGATGCTCGACGTGCCGGCGCATCGGCAGAGCGTGTTCGATGAGACCAGCTCTGCGATGCTGCACGTCCGCCACTTCGGCGGGGAACCGCGCATGGTGCATCTGTACCTGCACGATGACGTCGATCACGAGCGCGCGGCAGCGCTCTGGACCTCGGAGACGGACGGCATCGCGGATGTCGGGACCCGCGCGCAGGCGATCGCCGCAGGGATGTTCGGGCCTAGAGTGACGGATGCCGCGGCATCGCGCGTCGGCGACCTCGTCATCGCGGCGCGGGGCAACCGGGCGCTCTACGACGGCACGGCGGCCGATCAGCGCGGCCGCGGTATGATCGGCCAACACGGATCGCTCACGCCGGAGGAGCGTCAGGTCCCGTTGATCAGGCTCGGCGCGCTGGCACGCTGAAACCACGCGATCCTCGCGCGCAGACGTCCAGCGCCGGGCTATTCGTCGGTGCGTGCGCCGAAGACGATCTCGTCCCACGAGGGCATCGCGTTGCGGCGGCGCTTCCGCGACGACGACTCGCCTCCGGCCGGCTCCTGATCGGGCTCCGCGTCGCCGCGATCGTTCTCACGCGACGATTCCTGTGAATCGAACAGTGCGATCGGGCTCGGCGGCGCGATGTCATCGTGCTCCTCGATCACCAGGGGCGCGCTCTCGCGCTGTCCGCGCCGACGCCTCAGTGCTTCGAGCAGGTCGGCGGTCTCCGGGCTCGTGCTGGACTCCTCCGGGGCGCGCTTGATGGCCGCATTCTGCGCAGCACTGGGGGCGCGGTCGAGCGAGAACGGGTCGGCGACATCGGCCTCTGGGTCCACGGTGCCGCGTGGACCGAAGGCACCGGAGTCGAACCGGGTCTCATCCTTGTAGGGCGATGCCTGTCGCTCGCTCTCGACGGCGCGAAGGCGCGGGATCAGTCCCTCCGGCAGCGAGCCCTGACGCGACAGCTGAGTCGCGTCGCCGTTGAGCGGGGCCAGCGTGCTGCGGCGCGGGTCGAAGCTCCAGCGCGCGTCATGCGCGACCTCGTTGGCGGTGAACTCGAGCTTGATGATCCAGCCGGATTCTTCCTTCCAGCTCACCCAGCGCTCCGACTGCGCATCGACCTCGGCGAGCTTCGCGCGGATCGCGGTGCCGAAGGTGGGCTGCGCGTCCGGCTCGACCTCGCTCCCGATCAGCACGGGCACGGCGAGGGCCTGGCCGACGATGTGCTCGCGTTCGGCGAGTACGGGTCCCTCGAAGCGCTCGACGTCGGACCGGGAGATGCCCAGCAGCTCGGCGACCTCCGCAGCGGCCAGCCCGGAACGGATGTGGGCCTGGATCTCGCGGGGACTCGCGGCGAGCCGGGGGGCCGCGGGGGTCGATTGTGCGCGAGCGCGTCGGATCTCGGCGCGCAGAAGGTCGTCGATGGGCAGCGCGAAGCGCTGTCCGTTCTCGGTGGCGAGCACGAGGACTCCGGCCTCGGTGCCCACGATCGTGACGTTTTCCATGCGAATGCCCCTCTGATGGGTGTCAGATCATGGTGTCACGCAGGCACTCCGGATGCCGGGAATACCCTGGGCGTGCCGTGAGTTTGATCGGGTGCCACGACCCGCATTTGCGTATTCCGCTCGGGTCGTGCAAACTATGCCCGCCGATTACCCGACGGCGCCCCGCCCACTAGCACCATGAAAGTGGAGATCTACCGCATGGCAACCGACTACGACGCCCCTCGAAAGAGCGAAGACGACTCCGAGTCGATCGAAGCCCTCAAGGAGCGTGTGCCGGACAAGCTGTCCGGCTCAACCGGTGACGAGGACTCCGACAACCCGTCGAGCTTCGACCTACCTGGGGCCGACCTGTCCGACCTCGAGCTCGACGTCGTCGTGCTCCCCGCGCAGCAGGACGAGTTTACCTGCATGAGCTGCTTCCTGGTGAAGCACCGCTCGCAGCTCGACCACGAGGGTTCTGACGGACCCATCTGCAAGGAATGCGCGGCCTGACCGCAGCATCCCCAACGCGCCCCCGACCGTTCCGGTCCGGGGCGCGTCGTCGTTCCGGCGAGGGTCAGACGCGAGCACGCCGGATCGCCGCGGCGAGCCGGTCCGGCGTCCGCGTCGAGATGGACCACTGCGTGACAGGGTCGTCCGGATCGGTGTTCGGGACGATCACCATGCCGTCGATGCCGCCGCGGATCAGATGCCATCCGGACGCCGTGAGCCCCGGTCCGCGCGCCTGCCTCGCCTCGTCGCCGGTGAGTGCGACCGGGTCGCCGAGCCACCGGGCGTCGATGTGCGCGCGTCCGGCGGTCAGCACTCCGTCCCGGACGGACACGACGGGGGATGCGGCGACCATCAGCCCGATCACGGCGATCGCGACGACGATGCCGATGACGAGACCCAGTGCCGAATCCAGGGGCACGAGTGTGAGCGCCACCATGGGCGCGAGCACCGCAGCGGACACCAGCAGCCAGAGACTCGGTGCGAGGCGCTCCCGATAGCGCGGGCGAGTGGCGGGGACCGTGTTCTGCATTAGCCTCTTGGGGTGAGCGATTCCATCGACCTTCCCATTATCGCCTCCGTGGTCCCGCATTACGCGCATCCGGGCGACGCCGGCGCCGACCTGGTCGCGGCGGAGGCCGTGCATCTCGAACCGGGGGAGCGCGCGCTCGTGGCGACAGGGGTGCGCATCGCGCTGCCGGAGGGATACGCGGCGTTCGTGGTTCCCCGCAGCGGTCTGGCGGCCAAGCACGGCATCTCGATCGTGAACTCGCCTGGCACGGTCGATGCCGGATATCGCGGCGAGATCAAGGTCAGCCTGATCAACACGGACATCCGCAGCGCGTACGATGTGGCCGTCGGCGATCGCATCGCCCAGTTGATCATCATGCCCGTCACCCGTGCGGAGTTCCTTCCGGTCGAGGAGCTCCCCGAGAGCGCCCGAGGCGTCGCAGGGTTCGGCTCGACCGGGTATCAGACAGCAGGGCAGACCGCAGACACCGTCTCAGGGGAGAAGTCATGACAGATCAGAACGAGCAGCAGGGCAAGTCAGCCCCGGTCGGACGCGCCGTGGACGGCCCGTTCGACGAGTCCGAGGTGAATCCGGTTCGTCCGTACATCGACCTCGGCGGCATCAAGATCCTTCCGCGCGAAGGGCTGAACCTCCGCCTCGAGGTCGAGGAGCAGACCAAGCGCATCGTGGCCGTCGGGCTCGACTACGCCGACTCGTCGCTGCAGGTGCAGCCGTTCGCGGCACCGCGGTCCGGCGGGCTCTGGGACGAGACGCGCGTGCAGCTCAAGGACCAGGTCCGTTCGCAGGGCGGCCGCGTCGAAGAGCGGGACGGCCCGCTCGGCAAGGAGCTGCTCGCCGAGGTCCCCGCCACCGCTGCAGAGGGCTCGGGCCTGCGTCTGGCCCGTTTCGTCGGCGTCGACGGGCCCCGCTGGTTCCTGCGCGGTGTCATCGGTGGCGCGGCGGCTCAGGATCTGGATGCCGCGGCCAAGGTCGAGGATCTGTTCCGTTCGCTCGTCGTCGTCCGCGGCGGTGCTCCGATGCCGCCACGGGATCTCATCCCGCTGAAGATGCCGTCCACTCCCGGCGCAGCGTGAGCGAGCAGCGCCCGCCCGCTGACGGAGATCGACCGGACGACGCGGAGCCCCGCGTCTCCGACCTGCTCGGTGCCGCGCTGGGCGGAGCCGCGCGCAAGGCGGGAATCGACCCTGACGAGACCTCGAGCACGCATCGCCTCGTCTGGTCGGCGATCGGCGGCTGGCGCGGCATCCTGGAGTCGGTTCTGCCGAGCCTGGCGTTCGTCATCCTGTTCACGATCCGGCCCGAACCGCTGATCCTCTCACTCGGCGTCTCCGTCGGTCTCGCGGCCGTCTTCACGGTGATCCGGCTGATCCAGAAGTCGCCGCCCTCGGCGGCGATCGGAGGTCTGGTCGCCGCAGGCGCCGCTGCCGCACTCGCGCTGTTCACGGGGCGGGGCGAGGACAACTTCGTGCCAGGGTTCCTCACGAACTCGCTCTACGGCACGGCGCTTCTCGTCTCCGCGCTCGTCGGCTGGTCGCTGATCGGCCTCGCGGCCGGATTCCTGATGGGCGAGGGCACGGCGTGGCGGCAGGACCGTCGCAAGAAGCGGGCGTTCTTCTGGCTCGCCATCGCCTGGTCGGCTCTCTTCTTCGCACGCCTCGCCGTGCAGCTGCCGCTGTACTTCGCCGGCGACGTGACGGCGCTGGGGACTCTGAAGCTGGTCATGGGGCTGCCGCTGTTCGCTCCGATGATCGCCGTGACCTGGCTGGTCGTACGCGCGCTCTACCCGCGCGCGGCGACGGGTGTCGACGCCGTGGAGTCGTGATAGATTTATCTTGACATCAAGATAAATTGCAGGCTTTCGCGGGTGGCGCAAGCGGGGCAGACTGGTTAGGTCCGCCTTGCTAGCCGTCCGGGCTCGCTGGCGAGCAAGATGGAGGCGCCTGTTGCCTCCATCCGAGTAGAAGGAGACGTATTCGTGTCCACGGTGAACAGCTTCGGTGCCCAGAGCACCCTGACAGTCGGCAGCACCGACTACGAGATCTTCCGCATCGACACCGTTCCCGGTTACGAGAAGCTCCCGTTCAGCCTCAAGGTCCTCCTGGAGAACCTGCTCCGCACCGAGGATGGCGCGAACGTCACCAAGGCGCAGATCGAGGCCCTCGGTTCGTGGGATGCCGCGGCCGAACCGAACACGGAGATCCAGTTCACGCCGGCGCGCGTGGTCATGCAGGACTTCACCGGCGTCCCGTGCATCGTGGACCTCGCCACCATGCGTGAGGCCGTCACGGCGCTCGGCGGAGACGCCAACCGGATCAACCCGCTCTCGCCGGCAGAGATGGTCATCGACCACTCCGTCATCGCCGACCTCTTCGGCAGCGAGAACGCGCTCGAGCGCAACGTCGAGATCGAGTACGAGCGCAACGGCGAGCGGTACCAGTTCCTGCGCTGGGGCCAGACGGCCTTCCAGGACTTCAAGGTCGTGCCGCCCGGAACCGGCATCGTGCACCAGGTGAACATCGAGCACCTGGCGAAGGTCATCTACGACCGCGACGTCAACGGCGTCCTGCGCGCGTACCCCGACACCTGCGTCGGCACCGACTCGCACACCACGATGGTCAACGGCCTCGGTGTGCTGGGCTGGGGCGTCGGCGGCATCGAGGCCGAGGCCGCGATGCTCGGTCAGCCCGTCTCGATGCTGATCCCTCGGGTGGTCGGCTTCAAGCTCACCGGTGAGATCCCCGCCGGCGTGACGGCGACCGACGTCGTCCTCACGATCACCGACATGCTGCGCAAGCACGGCGTGGTCGGCAAGTTCGTCGAGTTCTACGGCGCGGGCGTCGCATCCGTTCCGCTGGCCAACCGCGCGACCATCGGCAACATGTCGCCCGAGTTCGGCTCCACCGCCGCGATCTTCCCGATCGACGACGTGACGACCGAGTACCTGCGTCTGACCGGTCGCGACGAGCAGACGATCGCGCTCGTCGAGGCGTACGCCAAGCAGCAGCACCTGTGGCACGACCCGGCCAGCGAGCCGGTGTTCAGCGAGTACATGGAGCTCGACCTCGGCACCGTCGTCCCCTCGATCGCCGGGCCGAAGCGCCCTCAGGACCGCATCCTGCTCTCCGACGCCAAGTCGCAGTTCGAGAAGGACATCGTCAACTACGCGGCCATCCCGGAGGATACCGTCGAGTCCGAGGGCACGTTCCCGGCATCCGACCCCGGTTCGACGCCCGGCGTCGAGCACGAGCACATCCCGACGAACGGCGTCTCGCACCAGCACGAGCACCTCGAGGCGAACCTGATGACCAGCGGTGCGCCGCACATCGCCTCCAAGCCCGTGCCGGTGACCACCCCCTCGGGCGAGAAGTACCTGCTCGACAACGGGGCCGTGACGCTCGCGGCGATCACGTCCTGCACGAACACCTCGAACCCGTCGGTGATGATCGCCGCAGGTCTCGTGGCGCGCAAGGCTCTCGAGAAGGGCCTGAAGCAGAAGCCGTGGGTCAAGACGACGCTCGGCCCCGGCTCGAAGGTCGTCACCGACTACTACGAGAAGTCCGGTCTGGACAAGGACCTCGAAGGGCTCGGCTTCTACACGGTCGGCTACGGCTGCACCATCTGCATCGGCAACTCCGGCCCGCTGATCGAGGAGGTCTCGACCGCGATCAACGAGAACGACCTCGCCGTCACCGCAGTGCTCTCGGGCAACCGCAACTTCGAGGGTCGCATCAGCCCCGATGTGAAGATGAACTACCTGGCGTCGCCGCCGCTGGTCATCGCCTACGCGCTGGCGGGCTCCATGCACTTCGACTTCGAGAACGACGCGCTGGGCAAGGGCGCGGATGGTCAGGACGTGTTCCTGAAGGACATCTGGCCGACGCCGGATGAGGTCCAGGAGATCGTCGACTCGTCGATCTCGCGCGAGCAGTTCATCAAGCAGTACGCCACCGTCTTCGACGGCGACGAGCGCTGGACGAGCCTGCCGACGCCGACCGGCCCCGTCTTCGAATGGGACGAGAACTCGACGTACGTGCGCAAGGCGCCGTACTTCGACGGTATGACGATGGAGCTGACCCCTGTCACCGACATCTCGGGTGCGCGCGTGCTCGCGACGCTGGGTGACTCGGTCACGACCGACCACATCAGCCCGGCCGGGAACATCAAGGCCGGAACGCCGGCCGCGCAGTACCTCACGGAGAACGGCGTCGCGCAGAAGGACTTCAACTCCTACGGTTCGCGCCGCGGAAACCACGAGGTCATGATCCGCGGGACGTTCGCGAACATCCGTCTGAAGAACCAGCTGGTCCGCGCCGTCAACGGCGGCGCGGAGGTCGAGGGCGGTTACACCCGCGACTTCACGCAGGCGGACGCGCCGCAGTCGTTCATCTACGACGCGAGCCAGAACTACCAGGAGGCCGGCACCCCGCTGGTGATCTTCGGTGGCAAGGAGTACGGCTCCGGCTCGTCGCGCGACTGGGCGGCCAAGGGCACCAGCCTGCTGGGTGTCAAGGCGGTCATCACCGAGAGCTTCGAGCGCATCCACCGCTCGAACCTCATCGGCATGGGCGTCGTGCCGCTGCAGTTCCCCGCCGGCGAGAGCTGGGAGTCGCTGGGCCTCGACGGCACCGAGATCGTCTCGATCTCGGGTCTGGAGGAGCTGAACAACGGCGTCACCCCGAAGATGGTTCGCGTCACCGCGACGCCGAGCGAGCACTCGCCCGAGGGCAAGCAGACGATCGAGTTCGACGCGGTCGTCCGCATCGACACCCCCGGTGAGGCGGACTACTACCGCAACGGCGGCATCCTGCAGTACGTGCTGCGTTCGCTGGTCTGACACCCGCGCAGATCGGAGGGCCCGGATGCTTCGGCATCCGGGCCCTCCGTCGTCAAGGCTCGGGGGATTCCCGGACTGCGGCGGTAGGATCGAAGGGTCGTCGTCCCTCAGTGCGGGCGACTGGGTGCACGCGATCTGGAGGTGAAGATGCCCACTCTTCCCGGCATCACAGGGCCACGGGACCTCGATCGGCTCAGCACCACCGAGCTGGCGGAACTGGCGGACGAGATCCGGCAGTTCCTCGTCGAGAACGTCTCGCGCACCGGTGGTCATCTCGGTCCCAACCTCGGCGTCGTCGAGCTCACGATCGCACTGCACCGCGTGTTCCGCTCGCCCGAGGACCCCATCATCTTCGACACGGGGCATCAGTCCTACGTGCACAAGCTGCTCACCGGACGTCAGGACTTCTCGCAGCTGCGCCTGCGCGGGGGCCTGGCCGGCTACCCGCAACGCGGCGAGAGCGCGCATGACGTGGTGGAGTCGTCCCACGCGTCCAGTTCGCTCAGCTGGGCCGACGGCGTGTCGCGCGCGCTGACGGCCACGGGTCGATCGGACAGGCATGTCGTCGCAGTCGTCGGAGACGGCGCCCTCACCGGCGGGATGACGTGGGAGGCGCTCAACAACATCACCGACGACAACGATCGCAACCTCGTCATCGTCGTCAACGACAACGGTCGATCGTACGCGCCGACGATCGGCGGGATGTCGCGCTACCTGAACCGCGTCCGCACCGCCGCCGCATACAAGGATCTGCACCACCGGTCGGATCGGCTGTTCCGCTCGTTCGGCGCGTTCGGACGCGCCGTCTTCCGCGGTGTCCGCGGCGGAACGCACGGGTTCCTGTCGCGATTCACGAACAACGCGGCCCTGTACTCGAACCTCGACATCAAGTACCTCGGTCCGGTCGACGGACACGACCTGGACGCCCTCATCGAGACGCTCGAACTGGCGAAGTCCTACGGCGCTCCGGTGATCGTGCACGCCATCACCGAGAAGGGCCGCGGCTACCAGCCGGCGCGCGATGACGAGGCCGACCAGTTCCACGCCGTGAATCGGATCGACCCGACCACGGGTGAGCCTCTGGCGAGCAGCGGGACCGGATGGACCGACGTGTTCTCCGAGGCACTCGTCGCTGCGGGAGAGCGCGACCCGAAGGTGATCGCCATGACCGCCGCCATGCTGCGGCCCACAGGACTCGCCCCGTTCGCGGAACGGTTCCCCGAGCGCGTCTACGACGTCGGCATCGCAGAGCAGCACGCCGTCACGGCCGCCGCGGGTCTGGCCTACGGTGGGCTGCACCCCGTCGTCGCGCTCTACGCGACATTCATCAATCGCGCGTTCGACCAGGTCCTGATGGATGTCGGCCTGCACAAGGCGGGTGTGACGTTCGTCCTGGACCGCGCAGGCGTCACGGGCCCCGACGGTCCCAGCCACCACGGCATGTGGGATCTGGCGATGCTGCAGATCGTGCCGCACATCCGTATCGCGGCGCCGCGTGACGGCACCCGGCTCCGCGAAGCCCTGGACGAGGCGGTGCTCGTGGACGACGCGCCGACCGTGGTCCGCTTCCCGAAGGGCGAGGTGGCAGCCGATCTGCCCGCGATCGAGCGGTTGCGCGACGGCGTCGACGTGCTGGCGCGAGGCGAATCGGAGGACGTGCTGCTGGTCGGCATCGGACCGTTCGCCGCGCTGGCGGTGGACGTAGCCGAACGGCTGCGCGCGCAGGGCATCGGCGCGACGGTGATCGACCCGCGGTGGGCCATCCCGGTGCAGCCATCGGTCATCGACCTCGCTCGCAGGCATCGCCTCGTCATCACGCTCGAGGACGGCATCCGCGTCGGCGGAATCGGCACGCGCGTGCGGCAGGTGCTGCGCGAAGCGGGCATCGACACCGCGGTGGACGAGCTCGGGCTCCCGGACGAGTTCATCGATCACGCATCCCGTGACCAGATCCTCGCGGATGCGGGCCTGACGGCGCCGAAGATCGCGCAGGACGTCGTCTCGCAGGTGCTCGGCACGCGGATCCCCATGGCCCGCAACGCAGGCGAGACCGGTGCGATCGACCTGCCGCTGCACGAGAAGCGCTGACGCGGCTCAGCCCAGGGCCGTATCCTCGGCGAGCATGTCGGGGTCGACGCGGGTCCTTCGCCGTCGGCGCGAAATGATGCCGCGATCACGGAGCAGCGCCCTCCGCGCGGTGAGCCACCAGCCCACCGGGACGGCGACCGCGGCGGCGACGGCGGTGATGCCGGTCAGATCCAGGATGCCGTCCGCGAAGAAGTGCGCGAGGGCGGCGGCTCCGGCCGCGACGCCGATGCCCACCAGGACGTAGACGACCGCATGCACGACGATGCGGCGCTCCCGGCGCAGAGAGCGCGCCACGAGCCAGAGCGCCGGCATCAGCACGACCAGGCCGATCGCGGAGATCGCCGCGCACAGCAGGGCGACCCAGCCGCTGACGACCGCGACGAAGCCGAGCGCGGCGAGGGGCGCGCCACCGCTCATCGTGATCGTTCGCAGCGAGAAGAGACCGACGAAGAGACCGACGAACAGAGCCCAGGAGCGAAGCGCACCGGCGGAGAACTCGTCACGGGTGAAGGCCATCGGCTCCTCGGACGTCCGCGGTGACGGAAGCAGCCGCGACTGGTTCATCGTCGTGCGCCTCCCCGTGTACTCGCTCGCCCTCATGCTAGCGTGCGGGGGTGCGACGCTCAGTTGAGGGCGTGCAGGGCCGCGACGGCGGCCTCGGCATCCCGATCTCCCGCACGCAGCGCCTGCGACATCAGGTAGCCGTCCGTGAGGGCATCGCCGGTGATCATGACCCGGACGACCTCGACACCGCAGTCGCGCAGGGCGGTCGACGCGCAGGCGGCGAGCACCCGCTGGCCGAGCTCCGCGTTCTCCGGCAGCACATCTCCGGGGATGCCGCGGATGACGTCGCGCATCGCGGAGCCGACGATGTTGGCCGTGCGCTCGGTGACGTTCACGACATCGAGCTCGAACACCCGCAGCTCGCGCCCGGTGGCCACAGGCCGCCACTCGAACGACGCGTGCACCAGATGCTGGTGTCCCGCCGCGCCCGTCAACTGGCGCGCCGGCAGATCGGTGGCGCGGCAGCGCACGTCGATGAGCTTGTACCAGTAGAACATCGGGAACGCCCCGTGCGTCCCGGGCGGGAGTACCACGACCTCGCCGTGCGCCCCTGGCACGCCCTTCGGCTTTCGGACGATCGGCTTGCCGTTGCGCGTGCGGATCGCCGCCCAGCCCTCATCGATGGTCACGAGGAAGAGCTTCAGCAGCGCCGGAACCACCAGCAGCACGGTGAGGACGGCAGTGCCCGTCTTCAGAAGGCTGTTCATGCCGGGGACGCTGAAGAACGAGAGGAACGTGTCCATGGCTCCACTTTCACGGATCCCCGGGCCTCCGGATGCCGTTACGACCGCGAAGCGCGAGATGTTCACCGAGCCTTCCCCCGCTGTTCGCGGGCTCGCCGTTCCGCGGTGGAGAACGCGGAGGGCGGGACGGCCGCGATGACCGTCCCGCCCCCCGCGACTCCCGCGCTCAGCGGTGCGCGATGCCGCGGATCGCCGGTGTGTGGAAGGTGCCGCCGAACACGCGCTCCGATGCTCCCTCGCGGTCGAGGTACGGCGACGCGCCGCCATCGATGAACGGCCAGCCGGCGCCGAGGATGAGGCACAGGTCGATGTCCTCGACCTCTGGGACGACGTTCTCGTCGAGCATGATGCGGATCTCCTGCGCGAGACCGTCCTGCACACGGGCGAGGATCGTCGCGGCGGATGCCGGGGCCGACCCCACCGCGCCCTTGAGCGTCTTCTCAGCCGCCTTGGTCCAGCCGGTCACGCGACCGCCCTTGTCCTTCTCGACGACCTGATCGAGCTCCGCGAGCGCGTGGAAGTTCTCGTTCGCGTAGAACCGATCCGGGAAGGCGCGCACCATGGTGTCCTGCACGTGCGCCGCGACCTTCCAACCGACCAGGTCGATCAGCTGGAACGGTCCCATCGGCAGCCCGAGCGGGGCGAAGGCCTTCTCGACGTCCTGCACCGGGGTGCCCTCGTACACGGCGCGGGCGGCCTCGCCCATGACCTTGGCCAGGAGCCGGTTCACCACGAAACCGGGCGCATCCGCGGTGAGGACCGCGTTCTTGCCGAGGTTCTTCGCCACGACGAAGGCGGTCGACAGCGTCTGCTCGTTCGTCACGGGCGTCTTCACGACCTCGATCAGCGGCATGACCGCGACCGGGTTGAAGAAGTGGAATCCGACCAGGCGCTCGGGATGGGCGAGCTTCGCGCCGATCTCCTCGACGGAGAGCGAGGACGTGTTCGTCGCGAGGATCGCGTCTTCCGCGACGATCTTCTCGATCTCGGCGAAGACCTGCTGCTTGACCCCGACCTCCTCGAAGACGGCCTCGATCACGAAGTCGCAGTCCGCGTAGAGGGTCTTGTCCGTGGTGCCGGTGACGAGCGCGCGGAGCCTGTTCGCGGCATCGGCATCCAGTCGGCCCTTGCCCTCGAGCTTGCCGATCTCCTCGTGGATGTATGCCACGCCCTTGTCGACCCTGGCCTGATCGATGTCGGTGATGAGCACCGGCACCTGCAGCTTGCGGACGAACAGCAGCGCGAATTGGCTCGCCATCAGGCCGGCCCCGATGATGCCGACCTTCGTGACCTTCTTCGCGAGCGCCTTGTCGGGAGCGCCGACCGGACGCTTGGCGCGCTTCTGCACGAGGTCGAACGCGTACATCGATGCCGCGAACTGGTCGCCGGTCACGAGCTCGGCCAGGGCCTCGTCCTCGCGGGCGAATCCTTCGGCCTTCGTACCGCTGCGGGCCTTGTCCAGCAGCTCGAGAGCCGCATACGGCGAGCGTGGCACGGTGCCGATCTTCGACTCCAGCATCCCGCGCGCCATCTTGACGGCGATCGGCCACTTCGTCAGGCGCTCGATCTTGCCCGGCTCGTTCCGACGCTCCACCTTGGTCGCGCCGGTGAGGACGGCATCCGCCCACGCCAGCGAGTTCTCGAGGTAGTTGGCCGCCGGGAAGATCGCGTCGAAGATCCCGTAGTCGAACGCCTGCTGGGGCTTGAGCATCCGGTTCTGCTTGAGCGGGTTCGAGATGACGACCTCGAGCGCGTTCTCGATGCCGATGAGGTTGGGCAGCAGGTAGGCGCCGCCCCAGCCGGGGATGATGCCGAGGAAGACCTCGGGAAGCGCCACAGCGGCGGCCGACGCGTCGACCGTGCGGTACGTGCTGTTCAGCGCGATCTCGAGTCCGCCGCCGAGCGCGAGCCCGTTCACGAACGCGAAGGACGGCACGCCGAGCTCGCCGAGCGATCCGAGCACCTTGTGCCCGAGCTGCGCGATGAGGCGGGCGTTGTCCTTCGAACCGACCTTGCTGATGTCCGACAGGTCGGCGCCGGCGGCCATGATGTACTGCTTGCCGGTGATGCCGACGGCCTGGATCTCGCCGGATGCCGCTCGCGCCTTCAGGGCCGCGAGGGTCTCACCGAGCTCGGTGAGGGTGGCAGGACCCAAGGTGTTCGGCCGCGTGTGGTCGCGCCCGTTGTCGAGCGTGATCAGGGCGAGCACCTTGCCGGAGGGCAGCCGGACGTCGCGCACGGGGGAGTGCGTGACGACCTCATCGTCGGTGAGGGCCAGGATCGGGGCGAAGTCGATCTCGTCGTAGTTCGTCATTCCTGCGCTCACTTCCGCTTCTTGCCGTCGTAGAACGGGTTCTCCCAGATGACCGAGCCGCCCTGACCGAGGCCGACGCACATGGCGGTCAGACCGTAGCGGACGTCCGGGCGCTCGGCGAACTGCGCCGCGAGCTGGATCATCAGACGGACACCGGATGCCGCGAGCGGGTGGCCGAGAGCGATCGCACCGCCCCACTGGTTGACGCGCGGGTCGTCGTCGGCGATGCCGAAGTGGTCGAGCAGCGAGATCACCTGGATCGCGAACGCCTCGTTCAGCTCGAACAGGCCGATGTCGGAGATCGTGAGCCCGGCCTTTTTGAGAGCCTTCTCGGTCGACGGGATCGGGCCGATGCCCATGATCTCGGGCTGCACGCCCGCGAATGCGAACGAGACTAGCTTCATCTTGGGCCGCAGACCCAGCTCCTTCACCGCGCCGCCACCGGCGAGCAGCGACATGGTCGCGCCGTCCGTGAGCGGCGAGGAGGTCCCGGCCGTGACGCGACCGTGCGGACGGAACGGCGTCTTCAGTGACGCGAGGTCCTCCATCGTGGTCTGCGGGCGGCGGCCCTCGTCCTCGGATGCGAGTCCCCATGCGCCATCGGCGTGCTTGATCGCGACCGGCACGAGATCGGGCTGGATCTTGCCCGCGTCGTATGCGGCCTGCACCTTGTGCTGACTGAGCATCCCGAAGCGGTCGGAGCGCTCCTTGGTGAGGTGCGGGAAGCGGTCGAAGATGCGCTCAGCGGTGACGCCCATGTTGAGCGCGCCGGGGTCGACCATCTTCTCGGCGACGAACCGCGGGTTGGGATCGGCGTTGCCGCCGATCGGGTGGTGTCCCATGTGCTCGACGCCGCCGGCGAGGGCGAGGTCGTACATGCCGATGCCGATGGACGCGGCCATGGTGGTCACGCTCGTCATGGCACCGGCGCACATGCGCTCCACCGCGAGGCCCGGAACCGTCTGCGGAAGACCGGCCAGGATCGCGACGGAACGGCCGAGGGTCAAGCCCTGGTCTCCGGTCTGGGATGTCGCGGCGATCGCCACGTCATCGATGCGGTCGGCCGGGACGGAGGCGTTGCGCTCCATCAGTCCGATCGTCGCCTTGACGGCGAGGTCATCCGCGCGGGTGTTCCAGTACATGCCTTTTTCGCCGGCGCGCCCGAACGGGGTGCGCACGCCATCGACGAAGAAGACGTCCGAGATCTCGGCCACTCTGCCTCCTGGGTTGGGTATGGCTTCAGCCTAGGAGTGGGGGAGGACGGGAGGGAATCGGTTGGACCGACTCTACGAACCGGCCTCCTCGGCCGCTTCCACCGATTGCGCGGCTTCTACAAAGGCATCCGCGATCCTCTGTGCAGTCTCCGCAATCTGCCACGGCCGCGCGCCCAGGTTCGCGAGCTCGATGCCGATCGCCTCCGCGGTGGCAGCCGGTGGCTCCCACGCGACGCGACGCAGGTGGTCCGGAGTGAGCAGGTTCTCGGTCGGCATGTTGAGTTCGGCCGCCCTCGCCTCGATCAGAGGACGGGCGGCCTTCAGACGCGCGTCCGCCTCCGGATTGCGATCGCTCCACGCGCGCGGCGGGGGGAGCGTGTCACTGGGCACGCGCTCCTTGGGCAGGTCCGTCGCGGCGCGGCCCTGCTCGATCGCCGCCCACCAGCGGTCGAGCTGAGTGCGGCTGGCGCGCCCGGTGAAGTCGGACAACGACGCGAGCGCGTGCTTGCTGGACGGCGCCGCGAGGACGGCGGCGACGAGCGAACGGTCCGGGACGAGCCTGCCGGGTGAGACATCCTGCTGCTGCGCGTACTGCTCACGCGCTTCCCACAGGGCACGGGCGACGGCGAGGTTGCGGGGTCCTCGCACGCGGTGCAGGCCGCTCAGGCGGCGCCA
Source organism: Microbacterium sp. M28 (assembly GCF_025836995.1). Classification (NCBI taxonomy): domain Bacteria; kingdom Bacillati; phylum Actinomycetota; class Actinomycetes; order Micrococcales; family Microbacteriaceae; genus Microbacterium; species Microbacterium triticisoli. The sequence continues at coordinate 1,559,802 of NZ_CP107546.1, forward strand.
CGGATCCGTGCGCGGGGGCTTGGGGACGCGGGTGAGAGTCGCGGCGAACTCCTCCGCGGCGATCTCGACCTTGTCCTGTTCGACGAGCTCCGCCGCGAGGACGTCCCGGACGTCGACGAGGTGCAGCACGTCGAGAGCGGCGTAGTCGAGCCACGCATCCGGAAGCGGCCTGGTCGACCAGTCCGCCGCGGAATGCTCCTTCTTCAGGGTGATCCCCAGCGTCTCCTCGACGACGGCGGCGAGGCCCACGTGATCGTGTCCCAGCAGCCGTGAGCCCAGCTCGGTGTCGAACAGCGACGTCGGTTCGAGTTCGAGTTCGCGCAACGAGGGGAGGTCCTGGCTCGCCGCATGCAGGACCCACTCCTCGCCGCCGATCGCGGACTGAAGGGCCGTGAAGTCTCCGATCGCCGGCGGGTCGAACAGGAAGACGCCCGCGCCGCGTCGGAACACCTGCACGAGGTACGCCCGCTGCGAATAGCGGAAACCGGAAGCCCGCTCCACGTCGACTGCCACCGGGCCTTCGCCCTCGGCCAGAAGCGCGCACGCGCGTTCGAACTCATCCCGATCGTCGATCACGGAATACTCAGTCACGGGCCGCCTTTCGAGCACCGAACACGGCGATGTCCTCTGATCCGGGCGGAAGCCCGGCGAGCATCCCCACCAGCTCTGCCCATGCTTCCACATGCGGGCGCAGAGTGCCCTCCGGCGTCCACGACGCCCGCAGCTCGATCTGGGCGCCGTCGCCCTCGGCCGCCAGCCCGCCGAAACCCTTGGAGAGCGTCTTCGTCGCGGTTCCCGATGCCGAGTGGTACACCGCGTCCCTGGACTCCAGCGCATCGACCAGCCACGACCACGTGACATCCGCGAGGAGGGGATCCGTGCCGATCTCGGGCTCCAGCGGCGCCTGCGCGAACGCCACGATCCGCCACTGGCCGGACCACGCGTCCGGCGCCGCAGGGTCGTGCAGCAGGACGAAGCGCGCCGTGCCGTAGATGGAGTCGCCGTGATCGTCAGGACGGACGTCGGCGGCGAACGCGATCGCGAAGGGCGCGAGCCCCTGCGGAGACGGGATCTCGCGCACGGTGATGTCCGAGCGGAATCGCGTCTGGCGCAGCTCGGCTGCGGCGTGCTCGAAGCGCGCTCCGGCATCGGAATGGGCGTCCACGCTGACAGGCTAGAGTCAGGAGGCGATGAAGAGTATCAGGCACGCCGTCACGGCCATCGTCCTCACCCTGCTCGCTCTGATCTCGGCAGCGGCGGGCTTCGTCGTGCTCTCGGTCGCCCGTCGGGTCGTCACCCCCGAGAAACGCGGAACGGACACGCAGATCCTCGCGGTCGACACGGGTGCGCAGACCATCGAGCTGACCCGCACGCTCGACACCGAACTGCCCGGTCGCTACGGACTGTTCACGACCGGCACCCACGGCTACGTCAAGCTCGGAGCTGTGCTCAGCGCGGACACCACGCGTGTGCGGCGCAAGCTGCTCACGCAGATCGACCCCGGCGCCCGCATCGACCCGGCGGCTGCCTTCAGCGGCTGGTACTACAGCTCTCCTCGTGAGCTGCATCTGCGCTGGGACAACGTGCTCATCGGGTCGCCGAGCGGTCCGTGTCCGGCATGGCTGTTCCCGGCGGCGGCCGGCGCCCCGGCATCCGACACCTGGGTGATCCAGATCCACGGCCGCGGCGGAAACCGTGCCGAGTGCCTGCGCGCGGTGCCCGTGTTCCACTCGCTCGGGATGACGAATCTCGTCGTCTCCTACCGCAACGACGGCGAGGCCCCGAGGACCCGTGGCGGCGCCTACGCCCTCGGCGCTTCCGAGTGGCGCGACGTCGACAGCGCCATCTCCTATGCGCTCCGCCACGGCGCGCGATGCGTCCTGTTGATGGGGTGGTCGATGGGCGGCGCGATCGCGCTCCAGACCGCCGTGTCGTCCGGCCAGCGCTCCGCGATCATCGGGCTCGTCCTGGAATCTCCCGTCGTCGACTGGCGCTCGGTGCTGCGGTTCCAGGCGCGCGAACAGGGCGTGCGCGACCCGCTGCCCGAGCTGGCGATGACCATCCTGTCGTCGCCGGTCACCGCACGCTGGGGAGGCGCGGAAGAGGCGATCCCGTTCGACCGGCTGGACATGCTGGCCAGAGCCGAAGAGCTCGATGTCCCCATCCTGATCCTGCACAGCGACGATGACGGCTTCGTGCCGGCCGATGCATCGCACGCCCTGGCGGAGGCGCGCTCGGACATCGTGACGATGCCGCATTTCGCGGGAGCCCGCCACGCCAAGCTGTGGAACTACGACCAGACCGGCTGGACCAGGGCGATCACGGACTGGGCGGCGGCCCAGGGGTTCAGCGCTTCTGCCTGACCTGATTCTTGGCGCGCAGCAGCATCCCGGTCATGCCGGAGATTCGCAGCGGTGAGACCACGCGGGTCAGCCCGATCGACTGCGGATAGTCGTCGGGGATCGCGAGCACCTCGTCCGGCGTGAGGCCGGTGATGCCCTGCGCCAGGATGCTCGCGAAGCCGCGCGTCGTCGGGGCCTCCGGGGGAGCAGTGGCGTGCATCGTCACCACGTCGTCGGCGACCTCGACGTAGATGTAGACCGGGGACTGGCACTCGGCGACGCGTTCGGTCATCTCCGGGTGCGCTGCGACCTCGGCGGAGACCGCTGGCAGCTCGTTCGAGAACTCGAGCAGCAGCTGCAGCCGCTCGGACTCGTCCAGTGCCAGGAAGTCGTCACGGAACTCGGCGAGTCCGGCGGGAACGTGCGTTGTGCTCATCCCCGTCATTCTCCCACGATCAGAGCGAACCGGGCTCGGTACCCGTCGCGATCGGGACGCGGACCGCGCTGCCCCACTCGGTCCACGAGCCGTCGTAGTTGCGCACGTTCTCGAAGCCGAGCAGGTGCTTGAGCACGAACCAGGTGTGGCTCGAGCGCTCTCCGATGCGGCAGTACGCGACGACCTCGTCGCCGTCCTGGAGGCCCGCGTCCCCCCGGTAGATCGCGTCGAGTTCCGCGCGGCTGCGGAAGCCGCCGTCCTCCGCGACGGCGCGACCCCACGGGACGCTCTGCGCGGTGGGGATGTGGCCGGCGCGCAGCGCGCCCTCCTCCGGGTACGCGGGGGCGCTCGTGCGCGCTCCGGTGTACTCCTCGGGCGAGCGGACGTCGATGAGCGGCTTGCCGAGGTGCGCGAGAACGTCGTCCTTGTAGGCGCGCAGGATCGTGTCGTCCCGTTCGACGACGGGATACTCGGTCGCCGCTCGGGCCGACGGCTCGGTGGTCAGCTCCCGGCCCTCGGCGATCCAGCGGTCGCGGCCGCCGTCGAGCAGCCGGACGTCCTCGTGTCCGAACAGCGAGAAGACCCACAGCGCGTACGCCGCCCACCAGTTGTTCTTGTCGCCGTAGACGACGATCGTGTCGTCACGGGAGATGCCCTTGCGGCTCATCAGCTTCGCGAACCCCTCGCCGTCGAGATAGTCGCGCACGACCGGGTCGTTGAGCTCGGTGTGCCAGTCGACCTTCACGGATCCAGGGATGTGGCCGGTCTCGTACAGGAGCACGTCCTCGTCCGACTCCACGACGACGAGGCCTTCGGTGCCCAGGCGCTCAGCGAGCCAGGCGGTCGTGACGAGTCGACCGGGTTCCGCATACTCGGCGAACTTCTCGGAAGTGGTGTCGAACTCGATGGTCACGGTGCGCTCCTCATGGTGTGCGGGCGAAGGCTCTGGCGACGACGGCGTAGTGTTGTGCCGTCCCCTTCGACGATAGATCCATTCGGTGCGCCCGGCGCCCGATCCGTAAGACTGCGACTCAGGACCCCATGACCGATACGACGCCCCGCGCCGGCACCGTGCGCCTCTCCGACCGGCAGCCCGTCGTCACGGGACCCGAGATGCTCGCCGGTCTGGTCCCGCCGCCGCAGTTCGACGACGCCACCTTCGAGAGCTACCGGGCCGACCCCGCCTACCCGTCGCAGGAATCGGCCAAGGACATCCTGCAGCGGTTCGCCGGGCGCGGGACGCCGGCCAAGCGCGGCGGTCTGTTCCGACGTGCGCCGAAGGAGCCGGAGCTCAAGCCGGGCGTCTACCTCGACGGCGGCTTCGGCGTCGGCAAGACGCATCTGCTGGCCTCGATCTACCACGCGATGCCCGCGCGCCGGAAGTACTTCGGCTCCTTCATCGAGTACACCGCGCTGGTCGGCGCACTCGGCTACAAGAACACGGTCGATCTGCTCCGCGGCGCCGATCTGCTGTGCATCGACGAGTTCGAGCTGGACGACCCGGGCGACACGATGGTCATGACTCGTCTGCTCGGTGAACTCGTCACGTCGGGAACCCGCCTCGCGGCGACGTCGAACACGCCGCCGAACGCGCTGGGCGAGGGCCGCTTCGCCGCGCAGGACTTCCTCCGCGAGATCCACCAGATGTCGGACAGCTTCCAGACGCTGCGCATCGACGGCGTCGACTTCCGCCAGCGCGCGATCGACGGACACGCGATCGTGCTCGACGCCCCGGCGTACGCGGTTCGGCTGGATGCCGCGGCAGCGGCAGGCACGGCATCCGACGACGAGTTCGACGAACTCATCCGGCACCTCGCCAAAGTGCACCCGTCTCGATACATCCGGCTGATCGATGGCGTCGGCCTCGTCGGGCTGCGCGACGTGCGCGAGCTGACCGATCAGTCCGAGGCGCTGCGCTTCGTGGCGTTCGTCGATCGCGTGTACGACGCACAGGTCCCGATCGCGGCGACGGGGCGCGCGCTGGACGCCGTGTTCTCCGAGGAGATGCTCGCCGGCGGCTACCGCAAGAAGTACCTGCGCGCCATCTCCCGACTGAACGCCTTGACGCATTCTGCGTGAGCGCGAAGCTCTGCGTAACGTGATGTTCACAGAGCACGCCCTGGTGTAACCGCCGGGAAACAATCCACGCTCATTTCCGAAATCGGGCCTCGCCACACTGAAGCTCTCAATTACTTCGGATGTGAGGTTTTCCTATGGATGCTCCCGGCAACATCTCGTGGGCGATCACCGCGACAGCGCTGGTGCTGCTCATGACGCCAGGCGTCGCGTTCTTCTACGGCGGCCTTGTGAAGGCCAAGAGCGTCGTCAGCATGATGATGATGAGCTTCGGCTCGATCGGTCTCGTCGCCGTGCTGTGGATTCTCTTCGGCTTCTCGATGAGCGCCGTCGACTCCCCGACGGCATTCGCCGGCAACCCGTTCGCGGACTTCGGTCTCGCCTCGCTCGCGGCCGGCGAGGGCTCCAACGTGGCGCTGCTCGGAGTCGCGTACGGTGCCACGTTCGCGATCATCACGGTGGCGCTGATCTCCGGGGCGATCGCCGACCGCGCGAAGTTCGGCAGCTGGCTGATCTTCGCCGGCGTCTTCGCGACCGTCGGCTACTTCCCGATCGCCGCCTGGGTCTGGGGCGGCGGCTGGGTGATGAACCTCGGCGCATGGCTGTTCGGCGAGGACAGCGGCATCGCCGTCATCGACTACGCCGGCGGCACAGCGGTGCACATCAACGCGGGTGCCGCGGCGCTGGCGCTGGCGTTGGTCCTGGGCAAGCGCATCGGGTTCCAGAAGGGCATTCTCAAGCCGCACAACGTGCCGCTGACCCTGCTCGGCGCCGCGCTTCTGTGGTTCGGTTGGTTCGGTTTCAACGCCGGCGCCGAGTGGCTGTCCGAGGACATGGGCGGTGTCGGCCTGATCGGCATCAACACGCTCGGCGCGACGGCTGCGGCCATCCTCGGCTGGATCCTCATCGAACGCTTCAAGGAGGGCAAGGCCACCTCGGTCGGCGCCGCATCCGGTGCGGTCGCCGGCCTGGTCGCCATCACCCCGGCGTGCGCGAATCTGACTCCGGGCTGGGCCCTCCTGCTGGGCGCGCTGTCCGGCGTCCTGTGCGCGCTTGCCGTCGAACTGAAGTTCCGTCTCGGCTTCGACGACTCGCTGGACGTCGTGGGCATCCACCTCGTCGGCGGTCTGCTGGGCACGGTGTACCTCGGCTTCTTCGCCACCGAGCAGGGCCTGTTCGTCGGCGGTGACGCCCGCCTGCTCGCCGTCCAGGTGATCGCCGCACTCGGTGTCCTGATCTACTCCTTCGTCGTCGCCCTGATCATCGGGTTCGCGATCGAGAAGACGATCGGCTTCCGCATCACGAACGAGGACGAGATCGCCGGTGTCGACTCGGTCGTGCACGGCGAAGAGGGCTACGCGCTCGTCGACGCCTGAAGCGCCGATAGGGTGACGGGGTGAGTTCGAGCAGGAGCCTCTTCGCCCAGATCACCGGAATGCTGGTCACCGCGCTGACCGGTCGTACGTCCCGGACTTCCGAGAGGGAGCCGGGACGTACGTCTGTCCCCGAGTCCTCACCTGGACGGCAACGGGGGAGCGAGACCATCCGCATCGATCCGCTCCGCGTCGACCGGCTTCGAGTCGCGTACGCGCCTGCCCGCGACGGCGCGCCGGACGCCGGCGAGATCATCTGGACCTGGGTGCCGTACGAGGAGAACGACGGACGGGGCAAGGACCGCCCGGTGCTCGTCATCGGGCGCCAGTCGGACGCGCGGGTCTACGCGGTGCGGATGACGAGCAGACCCCACGACGGACATCGCGACTACCTGTCGATCGGCTCGGGAGAGTGGGACAGAGCGGGCCGGGAGTCCTGGGTCGACATCGAGGAGCTCTACAGCGTGCACGAGTCGGGCATGCGCCGCGAGGCGGCGATCCTCGACCGTGCCCGCTACGGGCGGGTCGCGCAGGCGCTCGTGCAGCGATACGGGTGGCGCACGAGCTGAGCGGTCAGCGCTGAGCGGACGCCCGCCGTTCGGCGAGGTGCGGGAAGGCCTGCACCACCATGTCGACCAGTTCGTACAGCGGACGGGTCAGCGGATCGGTCGCCGGGACGCCGAGGTCGAGTTCGATCTCGTCGATCGCGGCTTCGATCTCGGCATCCGTCAGGTTCTCGTGGTTGACGGTCACACCGATCACCCTGGTGTCCGCGAACGATTCGATCAAGGCGACTTCCGAGGCCACGGTGGGCATGGAGACCATGGGGAAGTCACCGAGCGTCCGTCGGCCGGGGGCGTGCTGGACGATCACGCCAGCGGGGCGACTGCCGCGGAGGATGTGCGCCGACGTCAGATAGGCCGGATGGCTGAGCGCGCCCTGGCCCTCGACGATGATCACGTCGGGGTCCTCGCCCTCGAAGGCCAGGACGACCTGGTGCTCGACCTCTCCCGAGCAGAACTGCGGCACGAGCGCGTCGAGGGCGACACCGTAGCGTCCGCCCTGGATGATCGTGGTCTGCCCAGTGCCCACCATGACCGCGCGGATGCCCTGTTCGTTGAGCGCCTGGACGAGCAGGGTCGACGTGGTCCGCTTGCCGATGGCGCCGTCGGTTCCGAGCACGGCGATCCGCGGGCACGTGACGTCGAAGATGCGACCGTCGAACAGATGCAGGTCCTTCTTGTCGCGTGGACGGCGCACATCGGTGATCGTCACCCCTGCGAGCAGACTCGCCGCGGCGAACTCGGCATCCTCGTTGAGGAACTCGTGCAGTCCGTTGATGATGTGCATGCCGCGCGCGATGCCGTCGAGCAGGACGACGCGCTGGGCCGGCGAGAGCAGACCGTCCGCGGGCGCGAGCCCGCAGATCAGGTAGTCGGGGACGCGGTCGGCGTGGGCGATGGCCTGCGCGAGCGTGCCGAGCACCGGGATCCCGTTGTGGGTGCCGTCGAGGAACGTCCCCGCGTCGGCGCCGGCGTGACGGCTGTCGATGACGCTGAGAATCTCGTATTTCTCGGAATGGCGGACGAGTCCGTTGGCCGTCTTGCCGTCCTGCTCACCGAACTGCCCTTCGCAGTACACGACTGCGGTCGTGCCGACGGGAAGGGCGATGGGCTCTGCCCAGCCGTGCGACGACGGGGCGACCGAGGACGGAAGGGGTGGGGTGGACATGGGTCTCCTCGCGCTCACACAGAGGAGGCGACGGAGAACGAAATGACCGAGTGGGCCCGTTGGTCGACAAGAAGTCTTCCCTGATGCCGGCGAGCTGCCGGCTCGTCGACAGTAGCACCGCACCCTGGGCGTGAGCCCGGGATACCCGGCACCGCACCAAAGAGCAACCCCCTGGATGCCGACTCCCGTCTCCGCTTACCGTCGATGGCGATCGAGGAGGTGGCCGATGGGCGGCGATGAGGCGGAGGAGTCCGCGCGGATCGGAAAGCGCGCGCAGAACGTCCGCGAGCTGCGCTGCACGGTCGACGAGGTGTTCGACGTGCTGGCCGACGGCTGGGTCTATCCGTCGTGGGTCGTCGGTGCCTCCCGGATGCGCGACGTCGAGGCCGGCTGGCCGGGGGAGCAGGCCCGTCTGCACCATTCCTTCGGCGTGTGGCCCGTGCTGATCGACGACACGACGGTCTGCATCGAATGGGACCCGCCTCGGCGTGCGGTGCTGCGGGCACGAGGGTGGCCGATCGGAGAGGCCGAGGTGCTCATCGAAGCCCGGCCTCGAGGCAGCGGATGCGTCGTGCGGATCCAGGAGCGCCCCGTGCGGGGGCCGGCGACACTGCTGCCCTCGAAGCTCTCCGCAGCGCTGCTGCTCTGGCGCAACGCGGAGACGCTGCACCGCCTCGCCTATCTCGCCGAAGGCGGCGCCGGACGGCGGCGATCGAACGAAAACGACGGAGAGGACGGCATCGACATGGCCGACGACATGACCCACGAGGAGAAGCGACGCGATCAGCTGACGACCGCGCCCGAGGCGACCGAGGCGGACGCGGATCCGCGCGTCGTCGTCTCCGAGGCCGACGGCGTCACCCGCGTCGATATCGCTCCGGATGCCGATGTGCGCCCGGGCCCCGGGCCGGGGATGCCGGAGGCGGACGACCCGGATCACCGGGATGACTGAGCCCGCCGCGAGCACACCGGCGCCCGAACGCAATGCGCCCGAGGCCGGCGGATTGCGGCGAGCGATCACCGGTCCGATGCTGTTCGCGTTCATCCTGGGCGATGTGCTCGGCGCCGGTGTCTACGCGCTCATGGGTGTCCTCTCCGAGGACGTCGGAGGCATGCTCTGGGCGCCGCTCGTGGTGGCGCTGCTGCTCGCCCTGCTGACGGCGGGTTCGTACGCGGAGCTCGTCACGAAGTATCCCCGCGCCGGCGGGGCGGCCGTCTTCGCCGAGCGAGCGTTCCACAACCGCATCGTGTCGTTCCTCGTGGGCTTCAGCATGCTCGCCGCCGGAGTGACCAGCGCTGCGGGTCTGGCGCTCGCGTTCGCCGGTGACTACCTGCGGACGTTCATCGACCTGCCGACCGTCCTCGTGGCGATCCTGTTCCTCGCAGCGGTCGCAGCGCTCAACATGCGCGGCATCAAGGAATCACTCGGTGCGAACATCGTCATGACGATCATCGAGGTGAGCGGTCTGGTGATCGTGGTGGCCGTCGTGGCGGTGTTCGTGGGAGGAGGCGGTGGCGACGTCTCGCGTGTGGTCGAGACCCCCGAGGGATCGGCGACCGGCCTCGCGATCCTCGCCGGCGCGATCGTCGCCTATTACTCCTTCGTCGGATTCGAGACGTCAGCGAACGTCATCGAGGAGGTCAAGTCACCGACGCGCACGTACCCGCGCGCCCTCTTCGGCGCACTGCTCGCCGCCGGCGTCGTGTACGTGCTCGTCGGACTCGCCAGCGCGGCGGCGCTGCCGCCGGAGGAGCTGCAGGAATCCAGCGGACCGCTTCTGGCGGTCGTGGAGGCGACGGGGCTCAGCGTGCCCTCGTGGCTGTTCAGCCTCATCGCGCTGATCGCGGTCGCGAACGGTGCTCTGCTGACCATGATCATGGCCAGCCGTCTCGCCTACGGCATGGCGGAGCAGCGCCTCCTGCCCACCGTGCTGGCGCGCGTGCTGCCGAAGCGGCGGACACCGTGGGTCGCGATCATCGCGACGACCGCGGTCGCGATGCTGCTCACGCTCATCGGCGATCTGGCGACTCTCGCAGAGACGGTCGTCCTCCTGCTGCTGTTCGTCTTCCTGAGCGCGAACGTGTCGGTCCTCGTGCTGCGGCGCGATCGCGTGGAGCACGAGCACTTCCGTGTGTGGACCTTCATCCCCGTGCTCGGCATCGGCTCCTGCATCCTGCTGCTGACGCAGCAGCGCCCGATCGTGTGGGGTCTCGGCGCGATCATGCTCGCCGTCGGGGCAGTGCTGTTCCTCGCTGCGCGGTGGGCGGCTTCCCGGCGCGAGCGCACACGGGGCTGACGCCCTCAGTGCACGGGACAGCGTGATGCGGCGCCGGCGCGAGCCACGTGGACGCCGGAGGCCGGCATGGTGGGCAGTCGGCGACGGTTGACGCCGAGGCCGGTGCCGAGGATGGTCACTCCCGGATCGCTCATCGCCGCCACCGCCGCAGCGAGGCCGGCGATGGCCAGCTTCTCGCCCGGGCAGCGGTGACCGGCGGTGACGGATCCGCCACCGTGCGGAACGAATGCCGGCAGCGACTCGTAGTCGGGATGCTCGATGAACCGGTCGGGTGCGAAGCGGGTGGCGTCGTCCCACGAGTTCTCGTCCAGGTCGGTGCCGAGGATGTCGAGAACGACGCGCCCGCCGGCGGCGACCTGCAGACCGTCGAAGTCGATGTCGGCGATCGCGCGACCGGGGAGCATCGGAACGAACAGCGCCGTGCGGCGCACCTCCTGCGCGAAGGCGACGGCGAGCGGTCCTCCGACGAGCGATCCGCGGGCAGCGACCTCGTCGGCGATGCGCTCGCGCCACTGCGGATGCTTGTGCAGCCGCTGCCCGGCGAAGGCGACGAATCGGGCGACGGCGATCATCGGACGGATGCTGTTCTGCAGCTCGACACCCGCCAGCTGTGCGGGCAGCAGGCGGCCGTCGGGATCTCGGTGTCCGGCCCAGATAGCCAGGGCCTCGTGCTCTGCGGGGTGGAGAGTGCCGCTCCGGACCGCTTCGATCAGACGCCGGGAGTGACGATCGGACCACCATCGGTTCGCGGCGGCCATGGCGTAGGCCGGCGAGTACGGTGCTCCGAATCCGTCGACGATCTGAGCGAGTCGCTGCGCCCAACGCGTCTTCGCGGCCGCCGTGCCGGGCAGCCCGGCCCATCGCATGGAGGCGCGACCGAAGGCGCCGACCGCCGCCTCGTACGCCGTGCGCTGTCCGCCGTCGATCCACGCGTGGAGTTCCGACCGCCACTCGCGGTCCAGCAGAGGTGCCAATCGCTCGACCTGGGAATCCTCGTAGGCGGCGGAGACGAAGCCATCCTTGCGGTGCCGGTGCTGTGCGCCGTCAAGGCTGTGCACCGACCCGTGGCCGAAGAGCGTCTCCTGCACGATGGCGGGCATGGCGCCGTGTCGGGCGATCAGGGTGTCGTCGTAGAAGAGTCGCACGCCCTCGGCACCGCGCACGAACAGCGCATCATCGCCGAGGAGGCGCATCGGGGCCGAGCGGGCGCCGGGCGCGACTCTGTTCCAGATGCGATCGGCGAAGTCGTAGCCGCGCAGCAGCAGCGAGGGGGCGTCGTCGTGGAGAGGATTCTTCATGCCGCCACAGTGACACGGCGCCTCCCCCCGGGTGGAGGGGGAGGCGCCGGATCGACGGGTGTGCTAAAGGTCGTCAGTCCTCGAACGCGCGACGGACCTCGTCCTCCTCGGCCGAGACGAGGTTGCTGCCGATGAGCGTGCCGCCCAGGCCGTGGAACCGCTCGGCCAGACGATCGCGGTCGGTGTCGTGGTTGACGACGAACAGCGCCGACGTGCCAGGCACGACCGACTTGCCGATCGTGTCGAGCTGGTCCTTGGTGATGCCGACCGCATCCATCTTCTTGGTGAGCACGCCGATGGCGGCGCCCGCCGCAGCGCCGATCAGCGGGAGGAAGAACAACGCGCCGACGACCACACCGAGCAGCGCGCCCCAACCGGCGCTTCGCAGCTCGTCGCGGTTCTCGTACTTGACGTTCGGGCGGTCAGCGCCCTGCTCCCATTCGATGACGGCGTAATCCTCGATGCGGATCAGTCCTTCGCTCGAAGCATCGCGCAGGACGGCGGTCGCCTTCTCGGCGCCGTCCGTCGTCTCGAACTTCCAGGCGGTGAAAGTGGTCACGGTGGTCCCTCCATTGGGTATGCGGTCGCGTCCATTATGTCGGGAGGGCGGAGCGATCCGTGCGGATGAACCGCGGCGAACGTGCGAACGGCGACTATCGCCGTGCCAGCAGCGCCTCTCGCACCTGCCTGCGCAGCACCTTGCCGATCAGGGAGCGGGGGAGCTCGTCGACAACCACGATGCGCCGCGGGACCTTGTACGGTGTGAGTCGCGTGCGGCAGAAGTCTCGGAGCGCGTCGGCGTCGAGCACGGCACCCGTGCGCATGACCACGGCTGCCGCGACGTCCTCGCCGCCACCGGACCGCGGAAGCCCGATGACGGCCGCCGCGACGACGTCGGGGTGCGCCTCGAGCGCGTCCTCGACCTCGCTGGGCGAGACGTTGAACCCGCCCGTGATGATGAGCTCCTTGAGGCGATCCACGATGGTGACGAAGCCGTCGGCGGACACCTCGGCGATGTCGCCGGACCTCAGCCAGCCGTCCGGGAGCAGGACCTCCGCGGTCTCGACCGGACGTCGCCAGTACCCCTGGAACACCTGGGGGCCGCGGATCAGGAGCTCTCCGCGCTCACCGAGCGGCCTGTCGATGCTGGGGTCGTCCGGGTCGACGACGCGGATCTCGGTGCTCGGGAACGGCACGCCGACGGTTCCGGGGCGGCGGCTGGGTCCCATCGGGTTGCCGAGGGCGACGGGCGAGCTCTCGGTCATGCCGTATCCCTCCACGAGGAGGCCGCCCGTCGCCTCCTCCCAGCGCTGAACGGTCGCGAGCGGAAGGCTCATCGCCCCCGAGATCGCGAAGCGGACCGAGGACAGATCGATCGTCCCGCGGGAAGCGGCGCGGGCCAGCGCGTCGTAGATCGGAGGGACCGCGGGGAGGAAGGTCGGGGGAGCGGTGCGCGCCGCCTCGGTGACCAAGCCGAGGTCGAACGTCGGGAACAGCACGAGGCGCGCCCCGATGCTCATCGCGAAGGTCAGGCACAGCGTCATCCCGTAGGCATGGAACAACGGCAGCACGCCGTAGAAGGTCTCCTCGCCGTCGATCAGGCCCGGCACCCAGGCGCGGCCCTGCATCGCGTTGGCGCGGAGGTTCGCGTGGCTCAGGATCGCACCTTTGGGAACACCCGTCGTTCCGCTGGTGTACTGCAGCAGGGCGGTGTCGTCCATGGTGGGCCCTGGGATGCGGCGCGAGATCCGCCGGTGCGCGACGAGGCTCTTCCAGGTGACGAGATGCTTCGCCTTCGGCGCGCCGGTCAGTTTCGCTCGAGACTCGCGCGCTTTCGCCACGGGAAGGCGAAGCGCCGCGCGCTTCCAGAACGGCATCGACTCGGTGATGTCGACGCTCACGATGTGCTCGACCTTCAGATCCGCGGGGAAGTCGTCCAGGATGTCGACGGTCTTGTCCCACACGACGGCCACACGAGCGCCGTGATCCTCGAACTGGTGCCGCAGCTCGCGAGGCGTGTAGAGCGGGTTGTGCTCGACGACGATGGCGCCCAGGCGCAGAGCGGCATAGAAGGCCACGGCGTGCTGCGGACTGTTGGGCAGCACGAGAGCGACTCTGTCGCCTTTCCCGACGCCGAGTCTTCGCAGTCCCTCAGCCGCCCGGTCGATCTGCTCGCCGAGGTCCCGGTACGTCGTCACGGCACCGAAGAACTGGAGCGCCGGACGCCTGTCGAACGCGCGAACGCTCGCCGCCATCATCTCCGGCAGCGTCTGCGATGGCTGCTCGATCTCGGCCGGGACGTCGTCCGCATAGGCTTCAAGCCAGGGGCGGGATTCGAGAGGATGCGCCGTCATGATTCCATCCTGCCTGCATCATCGGCGGTTGCCAGGCCCTTGCGCCTCGACTGCACGGATGACAGAGGCTCAGAATGGACCGAGCAACGGAGAGGAACGTCGATGCCGGAGGTATCGCAGAGTGAACGTCCGCTCGGGCGTGTTCTGCTGGTCGGGTACGGCAAGCTGGGGCGACGACTCGCGCCGCAGCTGCTGCCTCATGCGGACGGCGTGCTCGCTCTCCGTCGCAGCGGGGAGGACACGAGCGAGGGCATCGAGGGGATCAGCGCCGATGTCTCTCGAGCGCTCGGACGGCTACCGGCGGTCGATTCGCTGCTGATCACATTGCCTCCCGGCCCCACCAGGGGAAGTTATCGGGCCGCTCTCACGAACGTCGCCACCGCGCTGCCGGATGCGCCGGCACGCACGGTCTTCGTCTCGTCGACGGGCGTCTTCGAAGGCGCCGATCCCGACCGGCCGCTGACGGAGGACGATCGGCCTGTCGCCGTGTCGGATCGCTCGCACGGTCTGATCGACGGCGAGCGTGCCGCAGTCGAGCTCTTCGGCGCGACCGTTCTCCGCCCGGCGGGCATCTACGGTCCTGGGCGCGACTTCATGTTCCGTCGGGTCCGCGCGCAGTCGCCGGCGGACCATGGGCGATGGACGAACCGCATCCACGAGGACGATCTGGTCGTCACGCTGACGGCGCTGCTGCGTGCGCGCGACGCTCCGGCGCTGCTACACGCGGTCGACCAGCATCCTGCACCGCTCGGCGAGGTGCTCGCGCACGTCGCCGCGCTGCTGGATCTGCCGACGCCGCCGGACGAAGGCGCCGGGCACGCGAGCGGTCATGTCCTCGACGGCGCGCGATTCCACGCCTGGATCGGGGAGCTGCGGCATCCGTCTTATGAGACCGGGTACGCCGACATGATCGGTCGTGCGGGATGAGGGTTGTGGTGGGCGATGCCGGACTCGAACCGACGACCTCTTCCGTGTGAAGGAAGCGCGCTACCAACTGCGCCAATCGCCCAAGACCCTGTGGGGTCGACAACCGATACTACCGGACGCCGTGAGGCTGTTTTGACCACTTTCGAGACACACCCGAGATCCCGACTCGGTTTGGCGTCGCGCAAAACGTCGGCTATTGTTTTACAAGTGCCCGGTCAGCCGGAACACAACGCGGATGTAGCGCAGTTGGTAGCGCACAACCTTGCCAAGGTTGGGGTCGCGAGTTCGAGTCTCGTCATCCGCTCGAGTGCAGGGACTCCTTCGGGAGTTTCGGCATGTGGGTTCGAATCCACCTCCTGGTGGCGTGGCCGAGAGGCTAGGCACCGGCCTGCAAAGCCGTTTACACGGGTTCGAATCCCGTCGCCACCTCTCTGCCTAACTGAATAGCCCCAACGGGCGCGATTGGCGCAGCGGTAGCGCGCTTCCCTGACACGGAAGAGGTCACTGGTTCGATCCCAGTATCGCGCACAGATAAGAACCCCCGGCCGTGGCCGGGGTTTCGTCGTCTCCTACGCGGCGTGGATGTCCGTGCCGTTCACCGTTCGGACGACCTCGTCGTAATCGCCTCGCACCTCGGCGAAGCGCAGGAACTTCACGCGCTCGACCAGGATCTCTCGAGGTGCCTCGTCCGCGGCGAGCAGCGCGAGCGTCTCGTCGGCGTATGCCGCCAACGGCATGGCCATCGGATTCTGCCGCTGCCCGGGCATGAGGTCCGTCTGCACCGCCGGCGGAACGAGCTCCACCACGCGCACCGACGTGTCGGCGAGCTGCAACCGGATCGACTCGCTCAGCATGTGCACGAAGGCCTTGCTCGCGTTGTACGTCGGCGTGGGCCGCAGCGGCACGGACGCGAGGCCGCTCGAAACGGTGATGATGGCGGCATCCGCCCGGGTCTGCAGGTGCTCGACGAATCCGGCGATCAATCGGATCGGGCCGAGCACGTTCGTCCCCACGATGCGCTCGGCCGTATCGAGGAACGACGCGGGGGAGTGCCAGTCCTCGGCGATCATGATGCCGGCCATCGCGATGACCGTGTCGAGGTCGGGGTGCCGGGCGATGAGTTCGGATGCCGCGGAGGCGACGCTCTCGGCATCAGCCACGTCGATCGGGATGGTGTCGAAGCCGTGCGTCGCGCGCAATTCGTCGAGCAGCGCGGTGCGCCGTCCGCCGATGATGACGGTCGCACCGGCGGCCTGCAGCCGCTCGGCGAGGGCGAGTCCGATGCCGCTGGTGGCGCCGGGGATGAAGATGGTGCGTTCGGAGATGTTCATGGATTCATCGTGCGATCGTCGCCATCCGAGCAGAAGAGACCTGTCGAACGGGGGATCGGCAGTCCCTGGTTCGATTCCTCTCGGCGCGCGAGGATGGACCCATGGAGAGAACCGACCTCGCGGAGTTCCTGCGACGCCGTCGTGACGAGCTGAGCCCGCAGGACGTCGGCCTGGCCGCCGGCGCTCGTCGTCGTACCGCCGGGCTCCGCCGCGAGGAGGTCGCCCAACTGACCGGGATGTCCGTCGACTACTACACCCGGCTCGAGCAGGCCAGGGGCCCCCAGCCCAGCACGCAGATGCTCAGCGCACTCGCGCGGTCGCTGCGCCTCACCGCCGATGAGAGGGACTATCTCTTCCGGATGGCGGGGCACAGCGCCCCCACGCGACAGGATGCCTCGCCGCATGTCGTTCCCGCCCTGCAGGGGGTCCTGGATCGCCTCGGCGACACCCCGGCGCTCATCCTGTCCGACATCGGCGAGGCGCTCGTCGCGAACCGTCTCGCGGTCGCCCTCTTCGGCGATCCCACCGAGCTCACCGGGCACGCACGCAGTGACGTGTACCGGTGGTTCCGCGTCGAGGGCGCCCGCGATCTGTACCCCGTCGACGACCAGGATCGCCAGTCGCGGGCGCTCGTGGCGAATCTGAGGGTGGCGTTCGGTGCGCAGGGTCCGAGGTCTAGGGCGGCCGAGCTGGTCCGGGTGCTCCTCGATGAGAGCCCGGAGTTCGCGGCGCTGTGGGAGCGCCAGGAGGTGGCCCGCCGGTTCGAGGACCACAAAGTCCTCATCCACCCGGCGATCGGCCCGATCGAACTCGACTGCCAGGTGCTCTTCACCGAGGACCAGTCGCAGGCGTTGCTCGTCCTCTCGCCGCGGACGTCGACGGCCGCCGAGCAGATCCGCCTGCTGGGCGTCGTCGGATCGGAACGCTTCCCCGTGCGGAACTAAGATGGTCCGGTGACCACTGGATTCGATCTGTACCCCGACCGGAATGTCGTCGCCGTGCGCGTCGACGGTGAACTCAAGGACCTCGCGACGGAGATCGCAGACACCCGGACCACCGAGCCGGTCACGATCGACAGCCCCGACGGGCTGAACATCCTTCGGCACTCCACCGCGCACGTGCTCGCTCAAGCCGTGCAGCGCCTGCGCCCCGAGGCGAACCTCGGCATCGGCCCGTTCATCACGGACGGCTTCTACTACGACTTCGGAGTCGACACCCCGTTCACCCCAGAGGACCTCAAGGCGATCTCGAAGGAGATGCAGCGGATCGTCCGGGAGGGCCAGCGCTTCACCCGCCGCGTCGTCTCGGCCGACGAGGCGCGTGCCGAGCTCGTTAACGAGCCGTTCAAGCTCGAGCTCGTCGATCTCGCCGGCGGCCCCGGCTCGGGTGCGGATGCCGCGGAGGGCGCCTCCGTCGAGGTCGGCGAGGGCGAACTCACCATCTACGACAACGTCACGCGTGACGGCGAAGTCGCCTGGAAGGACCTCTGCCGCGGTCCGCACGTTCCGAGCACCCGCATGGTGGGCAACGGCTGGGACCTCACCCGTGTCGCGGCCGCGTACTGGCGCGGCAGCGAGAAGAACCCCCAGCTGCAGCGCGTCTACGGCACCGCATGGCCGTCCAAAGATGAGCTGCGCGCGTACCAGGAGCGTCTGGCCGAGGCCGAGCGGCGCGATCACCGCAAGCTCGGTGCGGAGATGGACCTGTTCTCGTTCCCCGACGAGATCGGCTCCGGCCTCGCGGTCTTCCACCCCAAGGGCGGCATCATCCGCTACGAGATCGAGGAGAACCTGCGCCGACACCTGCTGCGCAACGGCTACGACGTCGTCAACAGCCCGCACATCACGAAGAAGGACCTGTTCCAGACTTCGGGGCACCTGCAGACGTACGCGGACGGCATGTTCCCTCCCATGCATCTGGACGAGCTGCGCGACGAGGACGGCAACATCACGCGTCAGGGCCAGGACTACTACCTGAAGCCCATGAACTGCCCGTTCCACAACCTGATCTACCGGTCGCGCGGCCGCTCATACCGTGAGCTGCCGCTGCGTCTGGCGGAATTCGGGACCGTGTACCGCTACGAGAAGAGCGGCACGCTGTCCGGGCTCACCCGTGTGCGGGGCCTGACGCAGGACGACGCCCACATCTACGTCGCACAGGACCAGGTCAAGGATGAGCTGACCACCAACCTCAACCTCGTCCTCGAACTGCTGCGCGACTACGGGCTCAACGACTTCTACCTCGAACTGTCCACGAACGAAGAGGGCAACCCGAAGTTCCTGGGGGAGCCGGCGCAGTGGACCGAAGCGATCGACACGCTGCGCGAGGTCGCCGAGGCATCCGGTCTCGACCTGGTCTCCGACCCGGGCGGCGCGGCCTTCTACGGCCCGAAGATCTCGGTGCAGGCGCGCGATGCGATCGGCCGCACCTGGCAGATGTCGACCATCCAACTGGACTTCAACCAGCCCGAGCGGTTCGAACTCGAGTACACCGGTCCGGACGGGCAGAAGCACCGTCCGGTGATGATCCACCGTGCGCTGCTCGGCTCGGTCGAGCGCTTCTTCGCGATCCTCCTCGAGCACTACGCCGGCGACTTCCCGCTCTGGCTCGCACCGGCGCAGGTCGTCGGCGTGCCGGTGGCGGAGCAGTACGCCGGGTACCTCGAGGACGTCGTCGCCCAGCTGCGCGACGCCGGCGTACGGGCCGATGTCGACCACTCCGACGACCGCATGCAGAAGAAGATCCGCAACCACACCACCGCGAAGGTGCCGGTCATCCTCATCGCCGGTGAGCAGGACAGCGCCGCCGGCACCGTGTCGTTCCGCTTCCGCGACGGCACGCAGGAGAACGGCGTGCCGGTGGCGGATGCCGTCGCCAGGATCCGCCGGGCGATCGAGACGCACGCCCTCGTGCTGAAGGCAGGGGATCTGGCGTGACCGATCAGGATGCCGGCGCAGGAGCAGCGGTGTTCCCCGAGGACGCCGCGCACCTCGCCGGCGTCCCTGACGAGTTCCAACGGCTGTGGACCCCGCATCGGATGGCCTACATCCAGGCGGGACCGGAGCCGCTTCGCGAGGAGTGCCCGTTCTGCGAGGCGCCGAAGCACGCCGACGAGGAGCGCCTCATCGTCGCCCGTGGACGCACCGCGTACGTGCTGCTGAACCTGTTCCCGTACAACTCCGGCCACCTGCTCGTGTGCCCCTACCGGCACATCGCCACGTACGACCAGGCGACGGCGGAGGAGGTCGCCGAGATCGGCGCGCTCACGCAGACCGGGATGCGCGTCCTGCGCTCCGTGGCGAACTGCGACGGGTTCAACCTCGGCATGAACCAGGGCGCCGTCGCCGGGGCAGGCGTCGACGCGCACCTGCACCAGCACATCGTGCCGCGGTGGTCGTCGGACGCGAACTTCTTCCCGATCATCGCGAAGACGAAGGCGCTGCCGCAGCTGCTGGGTGAGGTGCGTCAGACCGTGGCGGGCGCCTGGCCCGAGGACTGACCGTCAGCGCACCTGACGAGCGGTGAACTGCATGCGCGGGTTCGCGTAGAACTCCTGCGCCTCGATCAGCTGCAGCTCGCGCTCACCCGAGTCGAGCGTCGCCTGCAGCAGGTCGAACACACTCGACACGGTGCGCTCCAGAGCGAGCTTCGCGTCACCCGTGGCGACGTAGTGGGCGGTGAACAGTGCCGCCGTGACATCTCCCGATCCGTTCGCCTTCATCGGTAGGTGCGGCGTGGCGACGAGCCAGGCGCCCTTGTCGTCCACCGCGAGCATCTCGATCGTGCCCTCTTCGCGGTCGGGACGCTCGACGCTGGTCACGAGCACCACCGAGGGGCCCATCGCCCGCGCGGCGTCGACCGAGGCAAGGGTCGAGTCGAGCGAGTCCGGTTCGGTTCCGGTGAGGAAACCGAGCTCGAACTGGTTCGGCGTGATGATGTCGGCGATCGGGACCACCTTCTCGCGCAGCAGCACGGGGATGGCCGGTGCGACGAAGCATCCGCTCTTCGCGTTGCCCATCACCGGGTCGCAGGCGTACACCGCAGCGGGGTTGGCGGCCTTCACCCGCGCGACCGCGTCGATGATGACCTCGCCGATGCCCTCGCCGCCCTGGTAGCCGGACAGCACGGCGTCGACCTTCGGGAAGGCGCCGCGCTCCTCGATACCGGTGATCACGTCGCGGACATCGGACGGATCGATGAGCGGACCCCGCCAGGCGCCGTAGCCGGTGTGATTGGAGAAGTTCACGGTGTAGACCGGCAGGACGTCGACGCCGATGCGCTGCAGGGGGAACACCGCTGCGGAGTTGCCGACGTGGCCGTATGCGACGGCGGACTGGATCGACAGGATCTTCATGGCTTGCTCTTTCTCATCGGGAGGTGGTTCATCGGGTGGCGGCGACGAGGTCGGCGAGCAGCGCGTCGCCCTCGTCGCCGGTGAGGTCGTGGACGGTGAGACGAAGGTGGTGCGATGGCGCCGCGCGGTCGGCGAGGCGGAAGGCGTCGCCCGTGCGGACGAGCCATCCGCGGCGCATCATGCGCTCTGAGACGACCGAGGCCGGCTCCGGCAGCTCGACCCAGAGGTTCATCCCGTCGCCCTGCGTTGCGTGCAGCCCGTGTTCGCGCAGCCGATCGGCGAACGCGCCGTTGCGCTGCGCGTAGTGCTCACCTGCGGCGGCGATCTGCGCCTGGACCGCGTCATCGGTGACCAGCCCGAGCACGAGCCGCTGCAGGAGGTGACTGACCCAGGTGGTCCCGGGGCTCAGGCGCTCGGCGAGTCGCGCGGCCGTCTCGGGATCCGTGGCGGCGACGGCCAGGCACATGTCAGGACCCAGGAACTTGGAAACGCTGCGGATCAGGGCGAATCGGCGATGCTCCGGGGTGATCAGCGATTCGTACGGGTGCGGCGACAGCATCGAGAAGTGGTCGTCCTCGATCAGCAGCACGTACGGATGATCGGCGAGCACCGCGCGCAGCGCCGCCGCACGGCGTGGGCTCAGTCGTGCGCCGGTGGGGTTCTGGGCGCGGGGAGTGCAGATCACGGCCCGCACTCCGGCATCCAGAGCCGCCCGCAGGCCGTCGACCGTCATGCCCTCCTCGTCGACCGGCACGGGGACCGCCCGGTATCCGCCGAGTCGCACGGTATGGATGCTGGCGAGGAAGCAGGGGTCCTCGAGCGCGACCGCGTCATCGCGCGTGAGCGCCTGAGCGAGCAGCCGCTCCACGGCATCCACGGCGCCGCTGGTTATCGTGATGCGGAAGTCGGCGGTCGGCAGCGCCGACGCCATCCACTCGCGGGCCCAGGCTTCGAGACCGGGGTCGATCACGGGTTCGCCGTACAGCACGGGGCGCCCGCCGAAGCCGGCGAGCACGGGGGAGGGGTCCGGGATGAGGGCGGGATCGGGGTTGCCGGTGCCGACGTCGCGCAGCACCGTGTCGGCGGCATAGCCGTCCTGCGCCGTCGGGGAATGCCCGGTGATGACGGTCCCGGCGCGACCACGGGTCTGCACGAGACCGGCCTGGACCAGTTGGCGATAGGCCGCCACGGCGGTGTTGCGATTCACACCGAGGCGTTCGGCGAGTTCGCGCACCGGGGGCAGCACGTCGCCGGCGCGGAGCAGGCCGCGGTCGCGCAGTCCGCGCACGCTGGCGGCGATCTCGGCGGCCGTCGCGCCGGTGATCTGTTCGTTCGTGTCACCCATCGACACACGAGTCTAGTTCGTCCTGCGACAGTGCTATCTTTTGGCATAGATCAAAAGGATCGTTGAACCTCATCGAAGGGAAACCCGATGTCCCAGCCAGTCGCCACCGGAACCGGGCGCGTCAAGCGCGGCCTCGCAGAGATGCTGAAGGGCGGCGTCATCATGGACGTCGTCACCGCTGAGCAGGCCAAGATCGCCGAGGACGCCGGCGCCGTCGCCGTCATGGCCCTCGAGCGCGTCCCCGCCGACATCCGGGCTCAGGGCGGGGTCTCGCGCATGAGCGACCCCGACATGATCGACAGCATCATCGACGCCGTCTCCATCCCGGTGATGGCCAAGGCCCGCATCGGCCACTTCGTCGAGGCGCAGGTGCTGCAGGAGCTCGGCGTCGACTACATCGACGAGTCCGAAGTGCTGTCGCCGGCCGACTACGTGAACCACATCGACAAGTACGGCTTCACCGTGCCGTTCGTGTGCGGCGCCACGAACCTGGGTGAGGCGCTTCGTCGCATCAACGAGGGCGCGGCGATGATCCGTTCCAAGGGCGAGGCCGGCACGGGCGACGTCTCCGAGGCCATGAAGCACATCCGCCGGATCCGCGGCGAGATCGCAGCCCTCACGGCTCTGCCGAAGGACGAGCTCTTCGTCGCGGCGAAGGAGCTGCAGGCCCCGTACGACCTGGTCGCCGAGATCGCCGAGACCGGGAAGCTCCCCGTCGTCCTGTTCGTCGCCGGCGGCGTCGCCACGCCGGCGGATGCCGCGATGATGATGCAGCTCGGGGCTGATGGCGTGTTCGTCGGCTCCGGCATCTTCAAGTCGGGCAACCCGGCGGAGCGCGCGAAGGCCATCGTGAAGGCCACGACCTTCTTCGACGACCCGAAGGTCATCGCCGAGGTCTCGCGCGGGCTCGGCGAGGCGATGGTCGGGATCAACGTCTCCGATCTCCCCGCGCCGCACCGCCTCGCCGAGCGTGGCTGGTAGTCCGAGGGTCGGCGTCCTCGCCCTCCAGGGCGACGTGCGAGAGCACGCTCGTGTGCTGGAGGGCCTCGGCGCCGCGGTGACGCTCGTCCGGCGCCCCGAGGAGTTGGCGGAGGTCGACGGTCTCGTGCTCCCTGGCGGCGAGTCGACCGTGATCGACAAGCTGGCGCGTGCCTTCGGCCTGGCCGAGCCGCTGCGGGCGGCGATCGCCGGCGGCATGCCGATGTACGGCACCTGCGCCGGGCTCATCCTGCTCGCGGATGCCGTGCTGGACGCAGCGGCGGACCAGCAGAGCTTCGGCGGGCTCGATGTCGTGGTGCGCCGCAACGCCTTCGGCCGGCAGACCGAGTCGTTCGAGACGAGGCTGGATGTCGATGGATTCGATGCCCCGGTGCACGCCACGTTCATCCGCGCGCCTCTGATCGAGACCGTCGGCCCTCGTGCTAAGGCGATCGGTCGGCTTCCGGACGGCGGCGTCGTGGCCGTGGAGCAGGGCGTCCTGCTCGGAACCTCCTTCCACCCGGAGGTGGCGGGCGAGGACCGCTTCCATCGGCGGTTCCTGGAGCATGTCCGGACCCGCTGAACATAGTGTTGCGGCATGCGTCTGCCGATCGGATCCGAGGATGTCAGCACCAGCGGCGGAAACGCCACTCTCATCGGCCGTCGTGGTGAGGGGTGGCTGCCCGTCTCGACGACACCGCCGACCCTGGACGAGGCGATCGCCCTGCTGAGCAGTGACGGCCACGACGGCGGCCCGCTCGAGTCGTCCGTCGATGACGCCGCTTCCGTCGGCGACGCGCGGCCGTTCTTCGCCGCGGGCGAGGTGATCCTGTGGCGCTACCGGCGGTTCATCGAAACGGCGCGCGTCATCCGCGATGACGAGCGCGGCCTCGTCGTGTGGATCCCTTCCGGTTCCGCACGACTCGAGTCGGTCCCGGCGGACGGGCGCAGCAGCCGCGACGTGCCGCTCGAGGAGCGATTCACCGTGCCATGGGTCATCCGCGAGTCCACCTGGCGCGGCGAAGGGATCGTGCGCGTCGCGCCGACGGGAATGCCGTGGTCGATCTGGTTCTTCCGCGACGCCGACGGCACTCCCAGCGGTGCGTACGTGAACCTCGAACTGCCGCATCGGCGCGCGGCGGGAGAGCCCCCGTCGATCTTCACGCGAGACCTCGTGCTGGATGTGTGGGTGGACGCCGGACACCCGGGGTCGGAGGACATCTGGCTGAAGGACGCCGATGAGTTGGACGCCGCCGTCGTGCAGGGGCGGTTCACCGCCGCGCAGGCGGAAGCGATCCGCGCGCTGGCCGATAACGCCTGCCGCCTCTTCATCGCCGACGGTTCCTGGCCGTTGGACGAGGGCTGGGAGTCGTGGATTCCGGATGCCGCCATGGACCAGCCGATCGAGCTGCCGGACGTCCCCGCGATCCGCGACGCACGGCAGCGGACGGGACGCACCAGCATCCACGGCTGATCGACATGTCACCGGTCCGCGCCGCGGAACCGCGTAGAATGAACGGCGCCCTCATCCCGAACGGTTGCAGACGAGGGCGCGAAAACGAGCGGGAGTCATATGTCCGGGCATTCCAAATGGGCCACCACGAAGCACAAGAAGGCCGCGATCGACGCGAAGCGCGCGAAGTCGTGGGCCAAGCTCATCAAGAACATCGAGGTCGCCGCCAAACTGGGCGGTGCTGACCTCCAGGGCAACCCGACCCTGTTCGACGCGGTGCTCAAGGCGAAGAAGACCTCGGTCCCGAAGGACAACATCGACCGTGCGATCAAGCGCGGTGCGGGCATCGGCGGCGAGGCCGTCGAGTACACCTCGATCATGTACGAAGGCTACGGACCCAACGGCGTGGCGCTCATGATCGAGTGTCTGACCGACAACAAGAACCGCGCCGCGGCCGAGGTGCGCACCGCGCTCAGCCGCAACGGCGGAACACTCGCCGACCCCGGCAGCGTCGCCTACAACTTCAGCCGCAAGGGCGTCATCGTCGTGAAGTCCGAGGGGACGACAGAGGACGACGTCATGATGGCGGCTCTCGAGGCCGGCGCCGAGGAGATCGAGCCGCACGCCGAGGGCTTCGAGATCGTCACCGAGGCGACCGATCTGGTGAGCGTCCGCTCCGCTCTCGTCGACGCGGGCATCGAGTACGAATCCGCAGACGTGGAGTTCGTGCCGAACCTCAAGGTCGAGATCGACGCCGACACCGCCCGCAAGATCTTCCGCCTCATCGACGCGCTCGAGGACAGCGAGGACGTGCAGAACGTCTTCAGCAACTTCGACCTGACCGCCGAGGTCCAGGCCGAGCTCGAGAACGACGACGAGGAGTAGGCGCAGACGTGGTGGCGCCGCTGATCGTGCCGTACGACCGGCGGTGGCCACGGGTCGCGGATGACTGGATGGCGCGGGTGCGCGCCGGCCTGGCTGCCGGAAGCCTGCCAGCGGGCTCCGCGATCGAGCACATCGGCTCGACCGCCGTTCCCGGTCTCGCGGCGAAGCCGTTCCTCGATCTCCAGCTGCTCGTGACGCAGATTCCCGAGCCGTCGCGACTCGAATCCGCACTGCGGGATGCCGGCTTCGTCCGAGCGCTCGGATCGCGCCCCGACTCGCCCGGCGTGCACACGGACATCCCGCGGCCCGGATGCTCGGGTGACCGTCACGAGAAGGTCCTCCTGTTCGCCGATACGTCGGAAATGCCGGACCCGATCGACGGCGTCATCCTGCACGTCCGCCGCGCGGACTCGCCGTTCGCGGACTTCGTGAGGGCCTTCCGCGATTGGCTGCGCGCGGACCCGGACGCACGTGCACGCTACGAGACGACCAAACGCGAGCTGGCCGCGGGATTCGCCGACGCCGCCGATTACGACGACTACACCCGCGCGAAGTCCGCGTTCATGGACGACGCGCAGGCGGCGATGGCATGGACCGGCCGCTGAGGGCTGTCGCAGGGCGCGCCGTCGCGATCGGCGGCGCCGCCGCGCATAGCCTGGGGGAGTGACCACCTCGACGATTCGCGTGCTCGGGATCGACCCCGGCCTGACCCGGTGCGGCATCGGCGTGGTCGACGTCGGTCGTTCGCGGCGTGCGAGCCTCGTGCACGTCGGCGTCGTCCGGACCCCGGTCGATGCTCCGGTCGGAGAACGGCTCGCGGCCGTCGCCGCGGGGATCCGGGAGGTCGTGGCGGCCTACGCCCCGGATGCGGTGGCTGTGGAGCGCGTGTTCGCGCAGCACAACAGCCACTCCGTGATGGGGACGGCGCAGGCCAGCGGTGTCGCGCTGCTGGTCGCCGCCGAGGCAGGCCTGCCGGCGCAGACGCACACACCGAGCGAGGTCAAGGCCGCCGTGACCGGCTACGGCTCCGCGGACAAGAAGCAGGTGCAGTCGATGATCGCGCGCATCCTGCGTCTGGACGCCCCGCCGCAGCCGGCGGACGCGGCGGATGCCCTCGCCATCGCGCTGTGCCACGCGTGGCGTCGTGACGCCGCCGTCGCCCGCATCGGCGGCGGTCTGACTCCGGCGCAGCGCGCGTGGGCAGAGGCCGAGCGTGTCGCTCGAACATAACTACGATCCGTCTTCTAGGCTGGGCAGATGATCTCCTCCCTGCACGGCGTCGTTCTGCACGCCACGTCCGATCAGGTCGTCATCGAGGTCGGCGGCGTGGGTTTCTCCGTCGCTGTGCCGGCTGACGTCGCGCACACGGCCCGCGTGGGGGAGCGGCTTCAACTGCACACCAGCCTCATTGTCCGCGAAGACGCCCTCAGTCTGTTCGGTTTCGCGGAGCGGGACGAGCTCGAGATCTTCGGCCTGCTCCTCGGTGTCACAGGGGTCGGCCCGAAATCCGCTCTCGGAGTGCTGTCGCACATGACCGTTGACCAGATCGCCGAAGCGGTCACGGCCGAGGACGATGCCCCGTTCCGGCGCGTGTCCGGCATCGGGCCCAAGACAGCGAAGCTCATCGTCCTTCAGCTCGCCGGCAAGGTGCAGGCCCCGGCGCCGACCACGCGCACCGGTGCGGTGGCGCCGGATGTCGTCGACCAGGTGACGGCGGCGCTGATCGGATTGGGCTGGTCGGAGAAGGTCGCCGCCGAAGCGGCGGCACAGACGGTCGGCGAGGCCAGTGAGGCCGAGCGGTCATCGGTCTCGGCGCTGCTACGCCGCACGCTCGCGCTGCTCGGGCCGGCTCAGGGAGGCGGCCGTGGCTGACGCCCGTGACGCCGCGGAGCCGCAGGACGAGGTCGAGCTCGCGATCGAGGGCGCGCTGCGCCCCGGCAGCCTCGGCGAGTTCGTCGGCCAGCCCAAGGTGCGCGGTCAGCTGCAGCTGCTGCTCGAAGCCGCCCGCATCCAGCAGCGACCGGCCGATCACATCCTCCTCGCCGGACCTCCTGGTCTCGGCAAGACGACGCTCGCCATGATCGTCGCGCATGAGAGCGATCGGCCGCTGCGGCTCAGCAGCGGCCCCGCGATCCAGCACGCCGGCGACCTGGCGGCGCTGCTGTCCAGCCTGGTCGCCGGTGAGGTGCTCTTCATCGACGAGATCCACCGCATGGCTCGCTCAGCCGAGGAGATGCTGTACCTCGCCATGGAGGACTTCCGCATCGACATCATGGTCGGAAAGGGTGCCGGGGCCACCAGCATCCCGCTGGATCTGGCACCCTTCACTCTGGTCGGCGCCACCACTCGCTCCGGACTCCTCCCGAACCCGCTGCGCGACCGCTTCGGATTCACCGGCCACCTCGAGTTCTACGACGAATCCGACCTCGAGAAGGTCATCGCCCGCTCGGCGCTGGTCCTCGACGTCCGCGTGCCGGAGGACGCGCGTGCGGAGATCGCGCGGCGCTCACGAGGGACGCCGCGTATCGCGAACCGGCTGCTGCGCCGCGTCCGCGACTACGCGCTCGTGCACGGCGCCGGCCGCGAGGCCTCCATGGCGGACGTGCGTGCGGCGCTCGAGCTCTACGACGTCGACCCGATCGGGCTCGACCGGCTCGACCGCGCCGTGCTGGACACACTCGTGCGGCGATTCCGCGGGGGACCGGTCGGGCTCAGCACTCTCGCCGTCGCGGTGGGCGAAGAGGCCGAGACGGTCGAGAGCGTGGTGGAGCCGTACCTCGTGCGGATCGGGTTCCTGGGCAGGACGCCCCGTGGCCGTGTGGCGATGCCGGAGGCGTACGCGCATCTCGGCGTCGCGCATCCGGAGGGGTCCGCATTGTTCGATGACCTATAATCGCTGAAGGCTTCCCCCGACCCCTCTTTTGCACGCTCTGGCGCGTGCGCCCTGGAAAGGTTCCTCCTGATGGAAATCATGCTGTTCGGTCTTCTTGCGGTTCTTCTGATCTTCATGGTGATCAACACCCGCAAGCGCAACAAGCAGATGAAGGCCGAGCAGGAGGAGAAGGCGCAGAAGACCATCCCCGGCGCCAAGGTGCTCCTGCAGGGCGGCCTGTACGGCACGGTCGTGTCGTTCGACCCCGAGAACCTCGACCAGCCGGCGCAGATCGAGCTCGCGCCCGGCGCGGTCGTCGAGGTGCACAGCCAGGCGATCCTGCGCGTCGTCGAGCCCACCGAGGACATCGAGGACGACTCCGAGATCGACGAGGACGTCGCCCACGTCGCGACGGACGAGTCCGCGGATGCCGCGGTCGCCGATGACGCCGCGTACGGTGTCGAGACGCCCGAGCAGACGCGTGCGCGTCTCGAGGGCGACACCGACGGCAAGTAGCATCGCAGCGCGTAGCACGCACAACTTCCCCGCCGGACTTCTCAGAAAGCGCGACTCACGTGGCATCCTCCACTCCGACCCGTCATGCATGGCGGGTCCTCCTCGGCCTGCTCCTGGTGACGGCCGCCCTGTTCGGCATCAATGCCCTCGGCGTCTACGGCTTCAAGCAGAGCTCGTGGACTCCTGAGCTCGCGCTCGACCTCCAGGGCGGCACCCAGATCATCCTGAGCGCCGTGACGGAGGACGGCTCGGACCCGACGCAGGAGCAGCTCGACCAGGCGGCGGACATCATCCGTCAGCGCGTTGACGCGTCCGGCGTCGCCGAGGCCGACATCACGACCGAGGGCGGCCGCAACATCGTCGTCCAGATCCCCGGCGAGGCGGACGAGGAGACGCGCGAGCGGATCCAGGCGGCCGCACAGCTCGAACTGCGTCCGGTGATCTACACGACCGCCGCCGCGACCGAGTTCACCGGCGACGACGGAAACGCCACGCCGTACCCGACCCCCGACCCATCGGCGAACGACGTGCCGAGCGCCGAGCCGACCGACTCGAGCGACCTGTCCTGGGTCACGGAGAAGCTGCAGCAGGAGTTCCTCGCTTACGACTGCACGGATCCGCAGAACGATCCGTCCAACGCGCCGGCCGACAAGCCGCTCATCACCTGCGACGACCTGGGCACGACCAAGTACATCCTCGGCCCGCAGGAACTCGACGGCACCGCCATCGACGACGCGACCAGCGGGCGCGACCCGCGCACCGCCGCCTGGATCGTGCAGCTCGATCTGGACGACGACGGTGCCGGCGTGTTCGGCGAGATCAGTCAGCGCCTGTACCAGAACAAGCTCGATGGCCTGAGCCCGCGCGACCAGTTCGCCTTCGTGCTCGACGGCAAGGTGATCTCCGCTCCGCAGATGAACGGCGTCATCCTGGACGGCAACCCGAGCATCTCGGGCAACTTCACGCAGGAGAGCGCCCAGGTCCTCGCGGACCAGCTGAAGTACGGTGCGCTCCCGCTGAGCTTCAGCGTGGAGAGCTCGGACACCGTCTCGGCCACGCTCGGCACGCAGCAGTTGCAGATCGGCCTCATCGCGGGTCTGATCGGTCTCGTGCTGGTCGCGCTGTACTCGCTGTTCAGCTACCGCGCCCTCGGCTGGGTGATCATCGCATCGATCGCCGTCATGGCGGTGCTGACGTACATCATCATCTGCATCCTGGCCTGGCGCATCGGCTACCGGCTCTCGCTCGCGGGCGTCGCGGGTCTGATCGTGTCGATCGGGTTCACGGCCGACTCGTTCATCGTGTACTTCGAACGCATCCGAGACGAGCTCCGAGACGGGAAGTCCGTCACCTCGGCCGTCGAGGACGGCTGGGGCCGCGCGAAGCGCACCATCTACATCTCGAAGTCCATCAACATCCTCGCCGCCGTCGTGCTGTACATCCTCGCGGATGCCACGGTGAAGGGCTTCGCCTTCACGCTGGGTCTGACGACCCTCATCGACGTGTTCATCTTCGTGATCTTCACGCACCCGGTGATGCAGCTCCTGGTGCGGACGAAGTTCTTCGGCGAGGGCCACAAGCTGTCCGGACTCGATCCGGAGAGCCTCGGGGCCGTCTACCACACGAGGACGCAGTTCCGGCAGGTGGAGACCGCGACCGCGGGTCGCGGCGCGAAGAACGCCCGCTCCCGGGCGGAGGCCGACCGCCGGCAGACGATCGCCGAGCGCAAGCGCGCCGAAGCCTTGGCGACCGGCGATCCGACGAGCACGACCGGAAAAGAGGGCGAGCACTGATGTTCTCCATGAATGAGTTCGGCAACAACCTCTACACGGGCAAGACCTCGTTCCCGTTCGTCGCCAAGCGTCGACTGTGGTTCTGGATCGCGATCGCGCTCGTCGTCGGGTCGATCCTCGTGCTGTTCATCCGCCCTCCGCAGTTCTCGATCGAGTTCACCGGCGGCTCGCAGTTCACGGTGACCGCCCCCGATTCGACGGATCAGAGCCTCGCCACGGACGCCGTGCACGAGGTCGTTCCCGACGCGACCACCAAGGTCGCCGTCATCGGTGGCACGGATGTCCGCGCGCAGACCTCGCAGATGAGCGCCGCCGAGACGCAGCAGGTCGCTGCGGCCCTCGCCGAGGCGTACGGGGTCGAGCAGAGCGAGGTCACCTCGTCGTTCATCGGCCCTGCGTGGGGTGAGAGCGTCACCCGGCAGTCCCTGTGGGGCCTCGCGATCTTCCTGGCGCTGACGTTCCTGATCCTGGCGATCTACTTCCGCACCTGGAAGATGTCCGCCGCGGCGATCCTGGGTCTGCTCGATGTGTTGGTCATCACGGTCGGTGTGTACTCGCTGGCCGGGTTCGAGATCTCTCCCGCCGCCGTGATCGGGTTCCTGACGATCCTCGCGTACTCCCTGTACGACACCACCGTCGTGTTCGACAAGATCAGGGAGAACACCACCGAGGACGGGGAGAAGTCCGCCCGCCTGTTCGGCGAGTCGGTCAACCTCGCTGTCAACCAGACGCTGATCCGCTCCATCAACACGTCAGTGGTGGCCGCGCTGCCGGTCGGCGCGATCCTGTTCATCGGCGCCTTCTGGCTCGGCGCGGAGACGCTCACCGACATCTCGCTGTCGATCTTCATCGGCATCCTCGTAGCGACGTACTCCACGCTGTTCGTGGCGGCACCGCTGTACTCGTTGTTCCGTGAGAAGGAGCCGGCCATCGCCGAGCGCGACGCCCGCATCCGCGAGGCTCGGGATCGCGCCGTCGCCGGTGTCTGACGCTTCGGGGGTGGGGCCGGCGCCCCTCCCAGGCGCGTAGGATTGCAGAGCCCAGGAGGTAGGCGATGGCGGAGGCGAACACGCAGGCGCAGGGATCCAGTCTCAGACGACTCGTTCCTCGCATCTTCTCGCGCGCGCCCCGCGTCGACGACCTCGACATGCTCAACCGCACGGTCCGTGCGAACCACCCGAAGGGCGACCTGGCGATCATCGATCGCGCCTATGCCGTCGCCAAGGAGAAGCACACCGGACAGAAGCGCCAGAGCGGCGAGCCGTACATCACGCATCCGCTCGCGGTCGCTCAGATCCTCGCGGAACTCGGTCTCGGCCCTCGCGCCATCGCGGCGGCACTGCTGCATGACACCGTGGAGGACACCGGCTACGCGCTGAGCGAGCTGACCGCCGAGTTCGGCGACGAAGTCGCGATGCTCGTCGACGGCGTCACGAAGCTCGACAAGGTCAAGTACGGCGAGAGCGCGCAGGCGGAGACCGTCCGCAAGATGATCGTCGCGATGTCGAAGGACATCCGCGTGCTGCTCATCAAGCTCGCCGACCGCCTGCACAACGCACGGACCTGGGGCTTCGTCCCGCCGGCGAAGGCCGCGAAGAAAGCCAAGGAGACGCTCGAGATCTATGCGCCGCTGGCGCACCGCCTCGGCATCCAGGCGATCAAGAGCGAACTCGAGGATCTCTCGTTCGCCGTGCTGCACCCCAAGATCTACGCCGAGATCAACAGCCTGATCGCGCAGCGCACCCCGCAGCGCGAGAAGTACCTCGGGCAGGTCATCGAGGCGATCGACGAGGATCTGCGCGACCTCCGCATCCGCGGCAAGGTCGTCGGACGCCCCAAGCAGCTGTACTCCGTCTACCAGAAGATGGTCATCCGCGGACGCGAGTTCGATGACATCTACGACCTCATCGGCATCCGCGTCCTCGTCGGGTCGGTTCGCGACTGCTACGCGGTGCTCGGGGCGATCCACGCGCGCTGGACCCCGCTGCCCGGCCGCTTCAAGGACTACATCGCGACGCCGAAGTTCAACCTCTACCAGTCGCTGCACACGACCGTGATCGGCCCGAGCGGCCGCACGGTCGAGATCCAGATCCGCACGCATGAGATGCATCAGCAGGCCGAGTTCGGTGTCGCGGCGCACTGGATGTACAAGGAGCGGATGAACGGCGGCAAGGCCGAGCTCCGTGCCTCCGACACCGACATGGCCTGGCTCGCGCACATCTCGGACTGGCAGGCCGAGACCGCCGACCCTGGCGAGTTCCTCGATTCGCTGCGGTTCGAGATCGGTGCCAAGGAGGTCTACGTCTTCACGCCGAAGGGGCGTGTGATCGGTCTGCCGGCCGGTGCGACTCCGGTCGACTTCGCCTACGCGGTGCACACCGAGATCGGGCACCGCACGATGGGTGCGAAGGTCAACGGGCGTCTCGTCCCGCTGGAATCCGAGCTCTCCAGCGGAGACGTGGTCGAGGTCTTCACCTCGAAGAACCCCGACGCCGGACCCAGCCAGGACTGGCTCGGCTTCGTCAAGAGCACTCGTGCCCGCAACAAGATCCGCGGATGGTTCACCAAGGAACGCCGCGAAGAGGCGATCGAGCAGGGCAAGGAGGCCATCGCCCGTGCGATGCGCCGACAGAACCTGCCCCTGCAACGGTTGATGAGCCAGGAGTCGTTCTCGGAGCTCGCGCGTCAACTGCACTACGAGGACGTCTCGGCGCTGTACGCCGCCGTGGGTGAAGGACACGTCTCCACGCAGTCGGTGATCGAGAAGGTCACCGCCCTGGTGGCGGCGGAGGAGACCAACACCGGCGCGATCACGATCCCTGTCGTCCCCTCCCGTGAGCCGCGAGCCGGCGACTCGGGCGTTCTGGTGCGCGGTGCGTCCGACATCCTGGTGAAGCTGGCGAAGTGCTGCACCCCGGTTCCCGGCGACGCGATCGTCGGCTTCGTGACGCGCGGCAGCGGCGTTTCCGTGCATCGCTCCGACTGCGTGAACGTGAAGGCGCTCAGCGCCGATGAGCAGCGCTTCGTCGACGTCGAGTGGGGTCCGACGTCCAAGAGCGTGTTCCGCGTGCAGATCCAGGTCGAAGCACTCGACCGATCAGGGCTGCTGTCGGACGTCACGCGGGTGCTCAGCGAGCACCACGTGAACATCCTGTCGGCGACGGTCACCACCACCGACGAGCGCCTCGCCCTCAGCCGGTTCGTCTTCGAGATGGGTGACGCCGTGCACCTCGATCGCGTGCTGAACGCGGTGCGCCGGATCGACGCGGTCTACGACGTCTACCGCGTGACCTCCTCGTAGGAGGATTCGAGCACCGCGATCGCCTGGCGCTTCCCGGGGAGTCTCTCGCGGGCACGCAGCAGGTCGACCGCCGCACCCACCTGATCAACATCCGTTCGTACCAGCGCGAGCAGCCACGCACGGACGCCGTCGGTGCGGGCTGAGCGTGCGAGATCCACGAGCGTAGCGGTCACCGTGAGCACTCGGACGCCCCCGGCCGTCTGGATTTCGTGTTCCGGTACGACGCCGTCGTGCAGCACGACCGAGCCATCCGATGGCGCCCGCAGCCGGCGTGCCACGTGCGGTCGCACGTGGCACCTGGCCGGTGGCCGGTCGCCGGCGCCGTGGGCCCAGGCCGCGGTGATCCCTGAGACGACGTGCTCATCGCGGATGCGCGGGGCAAGTGTCGCCAGGCGTGCGTCCAGGGTCTCGGGGATGTCGGCGGGCAGGAACGCGTCACCCACTTCGAACAGCAGGCCGTCCAGACGCATCGCCGTCAGCTCGGCGTCGGACAGACGCGTTCCCGGTCGATAGAGGAGGCCGGGATGCATGTGCCCCAGTGTGCACGAAGCCGCCCTCCGGATGGACCGGAGGGCGGCTTCTGTGGAGAATCGGTGAAGGCGCTCAGCTGCCCAGCGCGTTGAGCCAGGCTCGGCGCGCTTCCAGGGCGTCTGCGGCCGCGGCCGCGGCCTTCTTGTCGCCCGCCTTCTCGGCTGCGGCCTTCTCGGCTTCGAGCTTCTCGATCGCGTCCAGCAGCTGCTGGCTCATGTCGTTCGCCCGCGCCTTGGTCTCGGGGTTGTTCTTCTTCCAGTCCACTTCCTCGCGGGCTTTGAGAGCCTGCTCGATGACGCGGAGTCTGTCGTCGAGCGCACGCTCCTTGTCGCGCGGGAAGATCCGGCCGACCTCATCCCACTGCCGTTGAATTCCGGTCAGCAGCGCACGGGCGCGCTTGATGTTCGGCTCGTCCGCCACTGCCTTGGCCTGCTCGAGCAGTGCCGTGCGGGCCTCGATCTTCGGGGCCGAATCGGCTTCCTCGGCTGCGCTCTGCTCGGCGCGCGCGGCGTACAGGGCGTCGCCGGCCGCCTTGAAGCGGGCCCACAGCGCGTCGTCCACCTTGCGGCCGGCACGGCCGGCGGCCTTCCACTCGTCTAGCAGCGCGCGATAGGACGGGATGCCGTCGACACCGCGCGGTGCCAGGGCCTCAGCCCGCTCGACGAGGCGCGTCTTGACGTCGCGCGCGGCCTTGTGGGTCTCGTCGAGCTCGGCGTAGAACGCGCGGCGCTGACGGTCGATCGTGGCACGAGCGTCGCGGAATCGCTTCCACAGCTGCTGCGAGACGGACTTCGGCAGACGCGGACCGTTCTGCTGCTGCGCCTGCCAGGTGTCGAACAGCTCGGTCACCTCGGCGGTGACCTGCTTCCAGTGCGCCTTGGACAGGTCGCCCGCGGCGATGGTCTCGATGCGCTCCACCAGCACGGTGCGCTCGGCGATCGCCTGGTCCAGCAGCTCCTTGGCCTGCTCGGCCTCCTGCGCGCTGGCCTCGGCCAGGGAGGCGGTCAGGGCGTCGAGGCGCTCACGGAGTCCTGCGAGATCGCCCACGGCCGCGGCATCCGTGACCTCCTTGACCAGGTGCGAAGCCTGGGCCGTCAGCTCGCCGGCGGCCGCTCCGCCGGCGGCGAGGCGCTGCTCGAGCGTGGTGACCTTGAACGCGAGGTCCTCGAACTTGCGGACGAAGTAGGCCAGTGCTTCGTCACCGGACGCATCCGGGTACTGCCCGACGACGCGCCAGGTGTCGCCTTCGCGCACCTCGACGGTGCCGTCTTCCGTGACGCGACCCCAGTCGGCTGCGCCGGCGATCGTCGGCGCCGCGGGTGCGGCGGGGGCGACGGGGACGCGCGGCGGACCGGGAACCCGCGGTGGTGCGGGAACGGGGGGAGTCGGCTTCGGCGATTCGGTGGCAGACACGATGTGCTCCTTGCGCGGTCATCCCGCGGGAGGTGAAAGGGACGGTGATCAGCCTAGTATGCGCGGCGCTGCGGCTCAGCTTCCGGCGGGCCCCTGCGCCCTCACATGTTCGTTACTGATTTGTGAGCGGATCGTTCGACGCGCGTAACGGAGGCCGGACATTGCGCGAAACACCGCCGATCTACCGTCGGGAGCACCGAACACAGGAGGCACCGTGAGAGAACGACTGGCAGCATCATCCGATGTGCTCGTGGTGGGCGCCGGCATGGTCGCGCATCGTTTCGTCGAGAGCCTGCTCACCCGCACGGATGACGGGCTCGCCGTCACCGTCATCGGAGACGAGGGCCGCGCACCCTACGATCGCGTGGGCCTCACGTCGTTCTTCTCGGGTGCGACGCCGGACGATCTCACCCTCGACCGGCAGGTGCTGGACGACGAGCGGGTGCACTTCATCGGCGGAGATCGGGTCATCGGCATCGACCGGCGCAGGCGCACGGTGCGGACGCGATCCGGACTCGACTACGGCTACGGCACCCTTGTCCTCGCCACGGGCTCGTACGCGGCGCGGGTCGCGGTCGACGGCTCCGATCTGCCCGGATGCTTCGTGTACCGCACGCTCGACGACGTCGCCGGGATGCGGGCCTTCGTCGAGCGACGCACGGCCGAACTCGGCCGCCCGCTGCGCGGAGCGGTGATCGGCGGCGGGCTGCTCGGTCTGGAGGCGGCCGGCGCGCTGCAGGGTCTCGACGTCGAGTGCACGGTCGTCCAGTCGTCCGATCGGCTGATGTCGGCCCAGCTCGACTTCGCCGGCGGCACGATGTTGCGCCGACTGATCGAATCGCGCGGCATCGCCGTGCGGACGCAGAGCCGCACCACTCGCCTGGACCCGGACGCGTCGGGGTCCGTCACCCAGTTGCAGTTCCAGGACGGCAGCATGCACGCGGCGGACATCGTCGTGTTCACGGTCGGCGTCCGCCCGCGCGACGAGCTCGCGCGCAACGCCCAGCTGGCGGTCCACCCGACCGGTGGCGTGCTGATCGATGACCGATGCCGCACAGCGGACGAGAACATCCTCGCGATCGGCGAGGTCGCCAACTACGACGGCCGCTCGGTCGGTCTCGTGGCGCCCGGATACGCGATGGCCGAGGTCGCCGCGACGCGGCTGCTGGGCGGCGACGCCACCTTCCCCGGCTATGACGAATCCGCCAAGCTCAAGCTCTCCGGTGTCGACGTGGCCAGCTTCGGCGACGCGATGGCCACGACGCCGAACGCCCTCGACGTCGTCTACGCCGACCCGGTGGCCGGCGTCTACAAGAAGCTCGTGCTCTCCGATGACGCGAAGACGCTGTTGGGCGGCATCCTCGTCGGAGATGCCTCCGCATACGGGTCTCTCCGTCCGCTCGTCGGCGCGCCGCTGGGTGCGGATCCGGCTGCCTACCTGATGCCGGAGGGGGGTGTCGAGGCGCCGACGGGCGAACTTCCGGACGCCGCGGTGGTGTGCTCGTGCTCGAACGTCTCGGCCGGCCGCATCCGCCAGGCTGTGCACGAGGAAGGCTGCATGGACGCCGGTGCCGTCAAGGCGTGCACCAAGGCAGGCGCCACCTGCGGTTCGTGCATCTTCACGGTCAAGAAGCTCGTCGGGCAGGAGCTGTCGAAGCTCGGGCAGACGGCATCGAACGCGCTGTGCGAGCACTTCGACATGTCGCGCCGACAGCTGTTCGACGCGGTGCGGGTCTCGGGCCTGACGACGTTCAGCGCCGTCATCGCCCGCTTCGGCCGGGGCCGCGGCTGCGATGTCTGCAAGCCGGCGCTGGCCAGCATCCTGGCGGTGCTCGTGGGCGAGCACGTGCTGGCAGGCGAGAACGCAGCCCTTCAGGACACCAACGACCACGTGATGGCGAACATGCAGAAGGACGGCACGTACTCAGTCGTCCCGCGGATGCCTGGCGGCGAGGTGACGCCTCAGGGCCTCATCGCCATCGGCCGGATCGCCGACGACTACGGCCTGTATACGAAGATCACGGGCGGCCAGCGCATCGACATGTTCGGGGCGCGACTCGAGCAGCTG
Source organism: Microbacterium sp. M28 (assembly GCF_025836995.1). NCBI lineage: Bacteria > Bacillati > Actinomycetota > Actinomycetes > Micrococcales > Microbacteriaceae > Microbacterium > Microbacterium triticisoli. Next base: position 1,597,476 of record NZ_CP107546.1, read on the forward strand.
CCCGAGATCTGGCAGCGGCTGGTCGATGCGGGCTTCGAATCGGGTCAGGCTTACGGCAAGGCCCTTCGCACCGTGAAGTCGTGCGTCGGATCCACCTGGTGCCGGTACGGGGTCCTGGACTCGGTGGGGATGGCCGTACGCCTCGAGCTGCGCTACCGCGGGCTCCGGTCGCCGCACAAGTTGAAGGTCGGCGTCTCCGGCTGCGCCCGCGAGTGCGCCGAGGCTCGAGGCAAGGACGTCGGGGTCATCGCCACCGAGACCGGCTGGAACATGTACGTCGGCGGCAACGGCGGCTTCTCGCCCCGTCATGCCGAGCTGCTGGCATCCGACCTCGACGACGAAGGACTCATCCGGGCGATCGACCGGTTCTTCATGTACTACATCCGCACGGCCGACCGGCTGCAGCGGACGGCCGGATGGTGCGAGGAGCTCGAGGGCGGACTCGACGGCCTCAAGGAGGTCATCTTCGACGACAGCCTCGGCATCTGCGCGGATCTGGATGCAGCGATGGCGATGCACGTCGACCGCTACGAGGACGAGTGGGCCGCGACTCTGCGCGACCCGGAGAAGCTGCGCCGGTTCGAGTCCTTCGTGAACGCCTCGGACACGCCTGACCCGTCCCTCGCCTACGTCGCGGAGCGCGGTCAGGTGCGTCCGGCGACCGCGCAGGAGCGTGCCGAGGGCGGCGTGCTGATCGCAGGAACCACTTTGGAGGTGCGCCGATGACCATCGCGGCAGAGCAGCAGACCCTGATCCGCGTGTGCGCGATCGCAGACCTCGAGGTCGAACGCGGCAGGGCCGCACTGTTCGGGACGACCCAGATCGCCCTGTTCCTCCTCGCAGACGGCAGCGTCCACGCCGTCGCCAACCTCGATCCGTACAGCGGCGCGAACGTCATGTCCCGGGGCATCGTCGGCACTCGAGGCGACGCGCCGACCGTCGCTTCCCCGATGCACAAGCAGGTGTTCGATCTGCGCACCGGCGAGTGTCTCGACGCGCAGGGCAAGACGCCGATCGCGCTGCGCCGCTGGCCCGTCGTCATCATCGACGAGGTCGTCCACATCGACGCCGAGGAGCTGCGATGACGCTCATGCTCTCGGTCGCGTTGACCGGCCGTGACGTCCTGCTGGTCGGCGGGGGAGCCGTGACGGCCCGACGCCTGCGCAGGTTCCTCGCCGAGGGTGCCCGCGTGCGGGTGGTCGCCCCCGATCTGCACCCGGAGACCGCAGCCCTCGTCGAGGCCCATGCGATCCCGTGGCGACGCGGGACGTTCCGCGGCTCCGACCTCCGCGGTGCGTGGCTCGTGCACGCCGCCACCGGACGGCAGCGTGTCGATCGGGACATCGCAGCCCGGTGCGAACGCCGCAGAGTGCTCTGCATTAACGCCGGCGACGGCGGACACGGTTCGGCCAGGATGACCGCTCAGGTGGACTCCGGCGACATCACCGTCGCCGTGACGAGCACGGTCGGTGTCGACCCGCGCCGCAGCGCCACGGTGCGCGACGCGATCGGCGATCAGCTCGCCGAAGGACGACTGCCGCTGCGGCGGCAGCGGGAAGGCGGCCCCGGGCGAGTCGATCTCGTCGGCGGCGGCCCAGGCCCCGCCGACCTGATGACGGTTCGTGCGCGGCGGCTGATCGCGGAGGCCGACGTGATCGTCGCCGATCGGCTCGGACCGACGATCGAGGTGCTCCAGGCGATCGACCCGCACGTGCAGGTCATCGACGTGGGCAAGCGCCCCGGCAGCCACCCCGTACCGCAGGAGGAGATCAACCGCCTCATCGTCGAGCACGCCGCGGCCGGTCGCCGCGTCGTGCGGCTGAAGGGCGGAGACCCGTTCGTGTTCGGTCGCGGCGGGGAGGAGATGCAGGCGTGCCTGGCCGCGGGCATCCCGGTCGACGTCGTGCCGGCGCCGTCCAGCGCGATCGCCGTTCCGCAGGCGGCCGGAATCCCGGTGACCCACCGCGGCACGGCATCCGCGATCCACGTGGTGAACGGTCAGGGGCCGATCACGACCAGTACGCTGGAGTCGATGGCGGATGACTCTGTGACGACAGTCGTGCTGATGGGCGTCGCCGCCCTCGGCGGGATCGTCGACGCAGCGCTGCGGCACGGCATCGCGGCGGATCGCCCTATGGCGTTCGTCGAGAGCGGGCACACGCCGCAGCAGCGGACGACGCGGACGACGCTGGGTCGCGCGTCCGAGGACGCCGCAGCCATCGGCCTGCGCAACCCCGCCGTCATCGTGATCGGCGATGTGGCGCGTGCTGATCTGCTCATGCCCGCGCCCGAGCGGATCGGGGCATCCCTGGCGTGACAGAACGACCCCAGCTCGAGGCCGTGCTCACCGGCTGCACCATGGTGATCGCCGCCGAACGGCGCGCCGGCGACCTCGCGACCGCGTTGGAACGGCGCGGCGCGCAGGTGTACCGGGCGCCCGCCCTCAGCATCCTTCCCAACGCCGACGACGACGTCCTCCTGGAACGCACCCGCGCGCTCATCGCCCATCCTCCGGATGTCGTGATCGTCACCACCGGCGTCGGATTCCGCGGGTGGATCGACGCCGCGCACGAGAACGGACTCGCGGAGGACCTGGCCGAGGCGTTCCGCGGCACGCAGTTCGTCGCGAGAGGCCCCAAGGCGCATGGCGCGATCCAGCAGGCGGGCTTCGTCGCCGATTGGGTCGCCGAATCCGAGACGGCTGCCGAAGTGGGGGAGTACCTCACGGTGAGCGGCGTCGCCGGACGTCGGATCGCGATCCAGCACCACGGCGCCGGGTCGGACGGTCTGGACGAACTCATGACGCAGCACGGAGCGGATGTCGTGAACATCACCGTGTACCGCTGGGGCCCGCCGCCGGATCCCAAGATCGTGAGCCGTTCCGCGATGCAGGCGGCCACCGGCGAGGTGGACGCGGTCCTGTTCACCTCGGCGCCAGGCGCCGCGGAGTGGATCAGAGCGGCGGAGCGCGGCGGGCGTCTGGAGGCGATCCGCGAGCGAGCCACCTCCGGACGGTTGCTGCTGGCTTCCGTCGGCCCTGTGACGGCGACGCCGCTCGACGCGGCCGGCCTGCGCACGACGCTCGCGGTCCGCGGGCGCCTCGGATCGCTCGTGCGATGCGTCGTGGATCACTACGCCACGGGCCTGGCGCCGCAGCTGATCACCATGGCGGGGACCATCGAAGTGCGAAGCGGCGGTGCGCTGGTCGACGGCCGGTTCATCCCGCTCTCGCGCGCCTCGGCCAACGTGCTCGGAGCACTGTTCGACGCCGGCGGACGCGTGCTGTCGCGCGAGGAGCTGGGCCGAGTGCTGCCACGCGGTGGCGAGAACGCGCATGCGGTCGAGATGGCGATCGCGCGACTGCGAGAAGCTCTGGGCTGTCCGGATGCCGTGAAGACGGTGATCAAGCGCGGGTATCGTCTCACCGTGGTGGAGACGCCGTGACCCCCGGCGCCGCGGCGCAACCGGAGACAACGTCCCAGGAGGACTCATGACGACCCTGATCGCGTGCTCGCACGGCACGGACTCGGCCGACGGTCAGCGCACGATCGAAGAGCTCGTCGCGCTGGTGCGCGAACAGATCCCGCGCACCAGGGTGGTCCAGGCGTTCGTCGACGTGCAGGAACCGGACATCGCCTCGGTCGTCGACCGCGCGGTCGAGGACGACGACGTGGTCGTGGTGCCGCTGCTGCTCTCCGTGGGCTTCCACACCGCCGTCGACATCGCCAGGGCCGTGCGCCGCCATGCCGGGGTGCGGCAGGCCGAGCCCCTGGGTACGCATCCGCTCGTCGCTCAGGTCCTCGCGACGCGGCTCCGGGCGGCGATCGGAGGCACATGGGTCGACGGAGACGCCGTGGTGCTGGCCGCCGCCGGCTCCAGCAACCCGGCCGCGATCGCGGACGTCGAGACCGCAGCGGAACGGCTGCGCTCGCTGATCCCCGCGCCCGTGACGATCGGCTACGCCTCGGCGATCGATCCGCGGATCCCCGAGGCCGTGCAGGCCGCGCGGGATGCCGGAGCTCGGCGCGTCATCGCCGCCAGCCACGTCCTCGCGCCCGGCTACTTCGCCGGACTCGTCCAGGCGGCGGGCGCCGACCTCGTCTCGGCGCCCCTGGGCGCCGATCTCCGCATGGCCGAGGTCGTCGTCGACCGGTTCCGGTCGGCCTGACACAGGAAGGAGGGCGAAGCGATCCGATCGCTTCGCCCTCCTTCGTCGTGCGTTCAGGAGACCCGAGCCGGCTCCCTGGTCGCCGTGTCCACGACGTCCTCCGTCGGAGCCGGGGCGGCCGGTGCGGATGCCGTGGCTCGAGCCCGGCGCCCTGCGGCCCGCGCCTTCCGAGCCTTCGGCCGGCCGTGCGTGTAGTACAGGGGGAGTCCGACGAACAGCAGACCGCCCACGAGGTTGCCGAAGACCGTGGGGATCTCGTTCCAGATCAGGTAGTCCCACAGTGTGAAGTCGGCGCCCAGCAGCAGCCCGGACGGGAACAGGAACATGTTCACGATCGAGTGCTCGAAGCCCATGTAGAAGAAGAGCATGATCGGCATCCACATCGCGACGATCTTGCCGATCGTCGAGTCGGAGATCATCGCGAGCACGACGCCGGTCGAGACCATCCAGTTGCACAGCACGCCGCGGATGAACAGCGTGAGCATTCCGGCGGCGCCGTGATCGGCGTAGCCGACGGTCCGGCCGTGGCCGATGTCGCTGATGGCCTGCCCGACCGCGCTCGCCTCGGTCGAGAAGCCGTAGGTGAAGTAGATCGCCATGAGGATGGCGACGAGGAAGGCTCCGCCGAAGTTGCCGAGGAACACCAGGCCCCAGTTGCGCATCAGCGCACCGAAGGTCGCGCCGGGGCGGCGATCGAGCACGGCCAGCGGACCGAGCGTGAACACCCCGGTGAGCAGGTCGTAGCCGAGCAGGTAGAGCATCACGAACCCGACGGGGAACAGGAGCGCACCGAGCAGGGGCTGGCCGGTCTGCGTGGACACGGTGACCGCGAAGGCCGCGGCGATGGTGAGCAGGGCGGCGCCCATGAAGGCGCGGATCAGCGTGTCACGCGTGGACAGCTGCATCTTGTATGCGCCGGCGTCCACCATGCGGGTGACGAGCTCGGCAGGTTTGATGTACGACACGGGACCTCCACGGGGGACGGGAGCACTCTGATGAGGCTGTGTCCAGCGTGGCCGCCACGCGTTTCAGCGCTCGACCGGGGAGGTTACGACTGTGGAGCGAAGTTCTCACAACGTCGGATGCCGACGGTGAGGGTCATTCGGCCGGCGGCGTCGTCGGCTCGGGTGTCGTGTTCGGCAGCAGCGGATCGAGCGGCGCGGTCGTCTCGCTCGGGCTCGGGCTCGGGCTCGGGGTCGGAGTCGGTTCGGGGGCGGTGACCTGGGCGTGCGCGAACTGGCTGACCATCGCGCCGACGACGATCAGGCCGCCGGCGATGCCCACGATCGTGTTGTCGCGTGCGCGGCGGCGGATCTGCCCCTCGTGCCAGGCGGTGCGTGCGGCATACCGGCGAGCGCGCTTCTGCTCGGCGCGCTCGGCGTTCTTGCGTCCGGCCATCATGACCCCTTCTTCGTCGTCGCAGCATCTGAGAGCCTACCGTCGCGCAGCCAGCGCCCCTGCCGGGGCGCTGCGTGTCCGTCGCCCGCATTAGCCTGGAGGTATGAGTTCATCCGCATCCCTGATGTCGGGGCAGACCCCGCTCGCGGTGCGGATGCGCCCGGTGTCCCTCGACGAGGTCGCCGGTCAGAAGCACCTGCTCAGGGCCGGTTCGCCGATCCTGGCGCTGGCGGACCCCGATGCGACCTCACCCGGTGCGGTGTCGATCATCCTGTGGGGGCCGCCTGGGACGGGCAAGACGACGCTCGCTCAGGCCATCGCACGTTCGTCCGGTCGCCGGTTCGTCGAGCTGTCGGCCATCACCGCAGGGGTGAAGGACGTGCGCGAGGTCATGCAGGAGGCCGTCACGCAGCGCGATCTCTACGGGCAGACAACGATCCTCTTCCTGGACGAGATCCATCGCTTCACGAAGGCGCAGCAGGACGCCCTGCTCCCGGGGGTCGAGAACGGCTGGGTCATCCTGATCGCCGCGACGACCGAGAACCCCTCGTTCTCGGTCATCTCGCCGCTGCTGTCGCGCTCGCTGCTGCTGACGCTGCAGCCGTTGACCGACGACGACATCGGCGAGCTCGTCGATCGCGCCGTCGGCGACGCCCGCGGTCTGCACGGCGCGGTCGCCCTGAGCGACGCGGCCCGCGCGGCGCTCGTCCGCCTCGCGTCGGGCGACGCCAGGCGCGCGCTGACCGGACTCGAGGCCGCGGCCGCCGTGGCGCTCTCGGGTACCTCGGACGAGGACGGTGACGACGACCGCGATGAGGATGCCGAGGATGCCGGCGCCGCAGGCGGCCCGACCATCACCGACGACGACGTCGCGCAGGCCGTCGATCGTGCGCTGCTGCGCTACGACCGTCAGGGCGACGAGCACTACGACGTCATCAGCGCTTTCATCAAGTCGATCCGCGGATCGGATCCCGATGCCGCCCTGCACTACCTGGCGCGCATGATCGAAGCGGGGGAGGACCCGCGCTTCATCGCCCGACGGCTGGTCATCTCGGCCGCCGAGGACATCGGTCTGGCAGATCCGCAGGGGCTCGTGATCGCGACGGCCGCCGCGGACGCCGTGGCGTTCATCGGGATGCCCGAAGGGCGCATCCCGCTCGCCGAGGCCACGGTCTATCTCGCGACCACGGCGAAATCGAACGCCGCGTACGTCGGGATCGATGCCGCGATCGCGGATGTCCGCGCCGGAGGCTTCGGGAGGGTGCCCCTGCACCTGCGCGACGCGCACTACGCCGGAGCGAAGCGGCTGGGGCACGGCAAGGGCTACCGATACCCGCACGACGCCGAGCACGGCGTCCTGCCGCAGCAGTACCTGCCGGACGAGCTGGACGGGCGGCGCTATTACAACCCGAAGCCGCTCGGCGCCGAGCGCGACATCGCGGCACGACTGGAGAGAATCAGGCGCATCCTCGGCGATCGCTGAGCCATGCGGCCGGTCTGTTAGACTTGATCGGCTCGAAACCGTGTTTTCGGGCATCCCCGTGTTCATCCCCACCTTCTCCGCGCCCCGGCGTGCGCGCGAAGGCAGGACACGGGAGATACGCCCGTGAGACGTGAAAGACACGTCCACGTCATCGGAAGGAAGAACTTCGTGGTCACGAAGTCCCAGGACCGCCGCAAGGTCCGTCTGTCCCGCGCCCTCGGCGTGGCACTCACCCCGAAGGCCGCCCGCTACCTCGAGAAGCGTCCCTACGCTCCGGGCGAGCACGGCCGCACCAAGCGCAAGGCTGACAGCGACTACGCCGTCCGTCTGCGTGAGAAGCAGCGTCTGCGCGAGCAGTACGGCATCCGCGAGAAGCAGATGCGCAACACCTTCAACGAGGCACGTCGTCAGGACGGCCTGACCGGTGAGAACCTGGTCGAGCTGCTCGAGATGCGTCTGGATGCCCTCGTGCTGCGTTCGGGCTTCGCCCGTACGACCGCGCAGGCTCGCCAGCTCGTCGTGCACCGTCACATCCTCGTCGACGGTCAGCTCGTCGACCGCCCGTCCTTCCGCGTGAAGCCGGGTCAGCTCATCCACGTCAAGGCCAAGAGCGAGGGCACCGAGCCCTTCCAGGTGGCGGCAGCCGGCGGTCACGCCGAGGTGCTCCCCCCGGTTCCGGGCTACCTCGAGGTCGAGCTCGACAAGCTGCAGGCACGCCTGGTCCGTCGTCCGAAGCGCGCCGAGGTCCCCGTGACCTGTGAAGTGCAGCTCGTCGTCGAGTACTACGCGGCTCGCTGATCCGCGTCACCGCGAAACAGCACGGAGAGGCGTCGGGGATTCCCGACGCCTCTCGTCGTTTCCGCATACGATGGAACGACCGCGCCTGGGCGGACTGAGGGCAAGGACATCGACATGAAGAAGCTGCTGTGGTTTCTGATCGGAGTGATCAGCGGATTCATCGCTGCGCACTTCATGAGCAAGGACCCTCGCGGTCAGGACATGCTCGCCGAGGTGGACGCCCGCATCACCGGGTTCACCGCGATCCTGGGTGACGCGTACCGCGCCCAGGAGGCACGACTCGCCCAGTCCGACGAGAACTGATCTCCGCATCGGCACCGCGTCTGCGGTGTCGTCTCCATCCCACACGAGGACAGCCGTACCCCTATGAACACTGCGGACATCGCGCAGCGCTATCTCTCCTTCTTCGAGAAGAACGACCACACCATCGTCCCGTCGGCCTCGCTGGTCTCCGACGATCCGACCGTGATGTTCACGATCGCCGGCATGGTCCCGTTCGTGCCGTACCTGACAGGAGTCGTCCCGGCGCCATACGCGCGCGCCGCCGACCTGCAGAAGTGCATCCGTACGAACGACATCGAAGAGGTCGGCAAGACCGCCAGGCACGGCACGTTCTTCCAGATGCTGGGCAACTGGTCCTTCGGCGACTACTTCAAAGAGGGTGCGATCAGCTACGCCTGGGAGCTGCTGACGACGTCCGAGGCCGACGGCGGCCTCGGCTTCGCGGAGAAGGACATCTGGGTCACCGTCTTCGAGACCGATGACGAGGCCGCAGCGCTCTGGCAGAAGATCGCAGGGCTCCCCGCCGAGCGCATCCAACGGATGGGCAAGGAGGACAACTACTGGCACACCGGTCAGCCGGGGCCGGGCGGTCCGTGCTCGGAGATCTACATCGACCGCGGTCCGGCGTACGGTCGCGAGGGCGGCCCGATCGTCGACGACAACAGGTTCACCGAGATCTGGAACCTCGTCTTCATGCAGGACCTCCTCAGCGACGTGCGCACGAAGGTCGACTTCGACATCGCAGGAGCCCTGCCGAAGCGCAATATCGACACCGGCATGGGCCTCGAGCGCGTCGCCATGTTCAAGCAGGGCGTCGAGAACATGTACGAGACCGACCAGGTCCGTCCCGTCCTCGACAGGGCCGAGGCGATCTCGGGTCGCACCTACGGCAAGGTCCACGAGGACGACGTGCGCTTCCGCGTGATCGCCGACCACGTGCGCTCCTCGCTCATGCTGCTCTCCGACGGCGTCAAGCCCTCCAACGAGGGACGCGGATACATCCTGCGCCGTCTGATGCGCCGCACGGTCCGCGCCATGCGCCTGCTCGGCGTCGATGCGCCCACGTTCCCCGAGCTCTTCACGGCGTCGCGCGACGCCATGAAGACGGCTTACCCGGTTCTCGAGGCCGACTGGGATCGGCTCTCCGCCACGGCGATCGCGGAGGAGGAGACGTTCCTGCGTACGCTCGCACAGGGCTCGACGATCCTCGACCTCGCGCTCGGCGAGACCAAGAAGACGGGCGGCAAGACGCTCGCCGGTTCCGAGGCGTTCCTGCTGCACGACACGTACGGGTTCCCGATCGATCTCACCCTCGAGGTCGCGGAAGAGGCGGGTCTGAACGTCGACCGCGCCGCATTCGACGAACTCATGCGCGAGCAGCGCACGCGGGCCAAGGCGGACGCGAAGAGCCGCAAGCGCCAGCTCGCGGATGTGTCCGTCTACCGCGAACTGCGCGGACTCGGCGAGACCGGGTTCGACGGGTACTCCGAACTCGAGACCGAGTCGACCGTCCTCGGCATCCTCGTCGACGGCGCGCCGGTCGCCAGCGCGTCCGAGGGCCAGATCGCCGAGATCGTGCTCGCCGAGACGACGCTGTACGCCGAGTCGGGTGGCCAGGTCGCCGACAAGGGCACCATCACGGGAGCCGGATTCTCGCTCGAGGTGCTCGACGTGCAGAAGCCGGTCGCCGGACTGATCAGTCACACCGTCTCCGTCACCACCGGGTCGGTCGCTGTCGACGACCGCGCGACGACGGTCGTCGACGCGGCCAACCGCCGTGCCGCCCGCCAGGCGCACTCCGCGACGCACCTCGTGCACGCCGCCCTCCGGGACACCCTCGGCCGGGATGCGACTCAGGCCGGTTCGCTCAACCGCGCCGGGTACCTGCGCTTCGACTTCTCCTGGAGCCAGGCCCTGTCCGCGGACACCCGCACCGAGATCGAGGAGATCACGAACCGGGCCGTCCAGGACGCGCTCGAGGTCACCACCCGCGTTCTGACCCTCGACGAGGCCAAGGAGGCCGGCGCCATGGCGCTGTTCGGCGAGAAGTACGGCGATGTCGTGCGGATGGTCGACATCGGCGGACCATGGTCGCGTGAGCTCTGCGCCGGAACGCACGTCTCCACGAGCGCCGAGATCGGCCTGGTCAGCATCACGGCCGAGTCGTCCGTCGGCGCATCCAACCGTCGTATCGAAGCACTCGTCGGCCAGGACGCGTTCCGCGAACTCGCCGCCGAGCGCACGCTGGTCTCGCAGCTGACGTCGACCCTGAAGACCCCGCGCGATCAGCTCGCCGAGCGCATCGCGGAGATCGCCGCGAACCTCAAGGCCGCGGAGAAGCGCATCGCGCAGTTCGAGGCCAAGGAGCGCGAGGGACGCGTCCCCGCGATCGCCGAAGCGGCCGAGCGCGTCGGCGCCTACCGCGTCGCGGCGCAGTCGCTGGGCGAGGTCGGCTCGGCCGATGACATCCGCGGTGTCGCCCTCAGCGTGCGCGACCGTCTCGGCGCGGACGCCGCCGTCGTCGCTCTCGGCGGCGTCGTTTCCGGACGCCCGATGGTCGTCGTGGCCACGAACGACGCGGCCCGTTCGGCCGGTGCCAAGGCGGGCGCGCTCGCGAAGATCGCCGCGGCCGCGCTCGGCGGCGGTGGAGGAGGGCGCGACGACGTCGCACAGGGCGGCGGCGCCGATGCCTCCGCGCTTCCCGCCGCTCTCGACGGCATCGTCACGGAGCTGCGCGGCGCGTGAGCGCTTTCCGCCGCGGCATCCGGCTGGGCATCGATGTGGGAAAGGCCAGAGTCGGGGTCGCTCGCTGCGACCCCGACGGCCTGCTCGCCGTTCCCGTCGAGACCGTGAAGCGCGACGATGCGTCGGTCGAGCGCCTCGCGGAGCTCGCGGGGGAGTACGAGCCGCTGGAGTTCGTCGTCGGGCTCCCGGTCAACATGCGCGGCGGAGACACCGCGTCCACGACCGATGCGCGTGAGTTCGCGACCGCGCTCGCGCGGCGGACCGGCCTCCCCGTGCGGCTGATCGACGAGCGGCTGAGCACCGTGTCGGCGCATCAGGCCCTGCGCGCTTCGGGGAGATCTCAGAAGAACTCTCGTAGCATTGTCGATCAGGTTGCGGCAGTGGTCCTGCTGCAGCAGGCGATCGACATGGAGAAGAGCTCCGGAACCCCCGCCGGAACCTCCGTCGATCTCGATGAGGAGACCCACTGACATGCCCCAGGGAGATCTGTTCGACAACCTCCCGGACCCGGCGACCGAGCACCCGACGGTCGACCAGGCGCCCCCGCCGCCCGGATCCCGCCGCGCCGCCAGAGAAGCGGCGCAGCGCACCGGGGGGACCGGTGCGATCGATGTCGAGCCCTCGGCAGCGTCCGACCCGGTCGGCGTCGACGGCACCCCGGCCGCGGCATCCGTCCCGGCACCGGCACAGAGTCCGGCCGCACCGACGCCCGCGGAGCCGAGTCCTCTGGCCCACGCGCCTGCGACCGGCGGAAGTCTCGAGGACCTGTTCGCACCGAGCGCCGACGATCAGCACGCTCCTCCTCGCCGCAGGCGACGCGGATGCTTGGTCGCACTGATCATCATCCTCGTCCTCCTCGGCGGCATCGCCGCCGGCGGCGTGTGGGCGTGGAACACCTACGGGGACCGGATCAGCGACGCGATGGGCTGGGGCGAGCCGAAGGACTACGCCCCTGGCGAAGCAACCGGTGAGGTCCTCATCACGATCGAGGAGGGCTTCACGGGTCAGCCCATCTCCCAGGCGCTGTACGAGGGCGGCGTCACCAAGACCGAGGACGTCTTCTACGACATGCTCATCGAGGAGGGCCTCAACCCCAACTTCATGCCCGGCGTCTACCGGCTGCAGGAGCGGATGACGGCGGCCGCCGCGCTCGAAGCGATCGAGAACCCCGAGAACCGCATGGAGAACTCCGTCGGCGTCTCGGAGGGATCCACGCTGGCGGCGATCCTTCCGACGATCGCCGAGACGCTCGAGATGCCGCTGGCGGACCTCGAAGCCGCAGCGGCCGATCCGGCGGCGTACGGTGTCCCGGCAGACAGCCTCGAGGGCTGGCTCTTCCCCGCCGTGTACACGTTCGATCCCGGTGCGACGGCGACGGACGTCATCCAGACGATGGTGGATCGCACCAGGGAATCCCTCACCGCAGCCGGAGTGCCCGAGGCGGACGCGCAGCGCATCCTGACGATCGCGTCGATCATCCAGCGCGAAGGGCGTGTGGCGGACTTCGACAAGGTCTCGCGCGTGATCCAGAACCGCCTGGACGAGTCCAACCCGGAGACGCGCGGCTTCCTGCAGATGGACTCGACCGCGCAGTACGGGTACGGCGAACTGCACGCCGGCTCCGTCTCGACGAGCGAAGAGGCGCAGCGCGACGACAACCCGTGGAACACGTATGTCCACAAGGGGCTGCCGATCGGTCCGATCGCCACCTCCAGCGATGCCGCGATCCGAGCGGCGATGACGCCCGCGGACGGGCCGTGGCTGTACTTCGTCACGGTCAACCCGTCCACCGGTGAGACCGTCTTCACGGAGACCTACGCGCAGCACCAGGAGGCCATCAAGCTCTGGGCGCAGTGGTGCAAGGAGAACGGCAACCCGGAGAGCGGATGCAGCGGCTGACCGGGGACGCCGTGCACCTCGCCGTCTGGGGCGATCCGATCTCGCATTCGAAGTCGCCGGCGCTGCACGCCGCGGCGTATCGGGTGCTCGGACTCGACTGGGAGTACAGCAGGCGTCAGGTCGACACGGACGGGTTCTCCGACGCGCTGGCGTCGCTGGACGACACCTGGCGAGGCCTCTCACTCACGATGCCGCTCAAGGAGGTCGCGTTCCGGGCGGCGGCGGTGCGCGATCGGCACGCCGAGATGACCGGCGCCGTCAACACGCTACTGGTCGGCGACGCCCCGCGCGGCTTCAACACCGACGTCGGCGGCATCGTCGACGCTCTCGGCGAGAACGGCGTGCGCGAGGTGCGTTCGATCCGTCTTCTCGGCGGCGGTGCGACCGCGGCATCGGCTCTCGTGGCAGCCGGCGATCTCGGCGCGCGTCGAGCGGACGTCCGAGCGCGTCGGCCGGAGCGGGCACGATCGCTGGTCGAGCTCGGCGCCGAGCTGGGCATCGACGTCGAAGTCCGCCCGTTCGCGGAGACGGCGGAGGACGTCGACCTCACCGTCGCCACGCTGCCCAGCGGCACGGCACTCGACCGCGAGATCACCGCGCCGCTCGCCGAACACGGCGGAGCGCTCTTCGACGCCGCGTACGCCCCGTGGCCGTCGGCGCTGGCGGGGGACTGGTCCGACGCGCCGATCATCTCCGGCCTCGGGATGCTCCTGCACCAGGCCGTCCGCCAGATCCGCATCTTCCGCGACAGCGACCCTGCGCAGCCGCTCGACGACGAGGATGCCGTCGTCGCCGCCATGCGAGCCGCGCTCGACGCCTGACGTCACACGGTCCGCGGTCGTGGGAGACTGGAGCAATGCTCCGCGTGCTCACGGCCGGCGAATCGCACGGTCCCGAACTCATCGCCGTCATGGAGGGCCTGCCCTCCGGTGTTCCCATCTCGCCCGACCAGATCCAGGCGGATCTCGCTCGGCGCAAGCTCGGCTACGGCCGCGGTTCGCGGATGAAGTTCGAGCAGGACGAGCTGACGCTGTCCTCCGGCATCCGCCACGGCAAGACGCTCGGCAGCCCGATCGCGCTGCGCATCGGCAACACCGAGTGGCCGAAGTGGACCGAGGTGATGAGCCCGGAGCCCGTCGAACTCACCGACAAGTCGCGCGGACGCGGCGCACCGCTCACGCGGCCCCGCCCCGGCCATGCCGATCTCGTCGGCATGCAGAAGTACGACTTCGACGAGGCGCGCCCGATCCTCGAGCGCGCGAGCGCCCGTGAGACCGCCGCGCGCGTCGCCCTCGGCGCGGTCGCGCGCGCATTCCTCGGCGAGCTCGGCATCCGCCTCGTCAGCCACACGCTGTCGATCGGACCCGTGCAGGTGCCGGCCGACGCCGCGCTGCCCGCCCCGGACGACGTGGACGCCCTGGATGCCGATCCGCTGCGCTGCTTCCACCCCGAGACCTCCGCACGGATGGTCGACGAGGTCGACGATGCCAAGAAGGACGGCGACACCCTCGGCGGCATCGTCGAGGTGCTCGCCTACGGTCTGCCCCCCGGGCTCGGCTCGCACGTGCAGTGGGACCGCCGTCTGGACGCACGGCTCGCGCAGGCGCTGATGAGTATCCAGGCGATCAAGGGCGTCGAGGTCGGCGACGGCTTCGAGACGACGCGTCGTCGCGGATCGGCCGCGCACGACGAGCTGTTCGCCGCCGAGGCCGGGATCACTCGTGCGTCGGACAAGGCCGGCGGCACCGAGGGCGGCATGTCGACGGGAACGGTGCTCCGCGTCCGCGCCGGCATGAAGCCGATCGCCACCGTCCCGCGCGCGCTGCGCACGATCGACGTCGCGACCGGCGAGACCGCGACCGCCCACCACCAGCGCTCCGACGTGTGCGCCGTGCCGGCCGCCGGCGTCGTGGCCGAGGCCATGGTCGCGATCGAGCTGGCGGGTGCCGTCCTGGAGAAGTTCGGCGGGGACAGCGTCGGCGAGACGCGGCGGAACCTGCAGGGTTACCTGGATGCGATCCCGGCCGACCTGCGCACCGCGGCCTCCTCGGAGACGGGCCTCGCCGTCGGCGATGTCTGAGGATCGACCCCTGACGCTCGTCCTCGTCGGCCCGATGGGCGCGGGGAAGACGAGCGTCGGTCGGCGCGTGGCCAAGCACCTCGGTGTGCCGTTCGTCGACACCGACAAGCGTGTCGTGGCGGCCCACGGCCCGATCACCGACATCTTCGCCGAGCACGGCGAGGCGCACTTTCGTGAGCTGGAACGGGCCGCGGTCGCCGAGGCGCTCCTCGACGGCGGCGTCATCTCGCTCGGCGGCGGCGCGGTGACGGATGCCGAGACCAGGGAGCTCCTCGCCGACGACCCCGTGGTGTTCCTGACCGTGAACCGCGAGGCCGTCGCCGAGCGCATCCAGGGAACGTCCCGACCGCTGCTGGTGACCGGTGACGAGGATCCACTGGACCGGTGGGAGCGCATTCTGGAGCAGCGGCGGGCGCTGTACGAACAGGTGGCGACGATCGTGTTCGACACGTCGCGCCGACCGATGACGCGCATCGCGCGGGAGATCGCCGACTGGCGGAGAGGACTGTCATGAGCATCACGACCATCAGCGTCACGGGGCAGAGCACCTACGACATCACCGTGGGGCGCGGCATCCTCGACAGGGTCTCCGAAGCCCTGGATCCCGCGGTGCGCAAGATCCTGATCGTGCACCCGCCTACGCTCGGCGCCCGCGCCGCCGAACTCCGCGAGCGTCTGCTCGCCGGCACGTCGGACGGACCGCGGGAAGTGCTCCTGGCGGAGATCCCGGATGCCGAGCAGGGCAAGCGGATCGAGGTCGCCGCCTTCTGCTGGCAGATCATGGGACAGGCCGATTTCACGCGGACCGATGCCGTCGTCGGCTACGGCGGGGGAGCGGTCACCGATGTCGCCGGGTTCGTCGCCGCGACCTGGTTGCGCGGCATCCAGGTCGTCCAGGTGCCGACCACCGTGCTCGGGCTCGTCGACGCCTCGGTCGGCGGGAAGACCGGCGTCAACACCGCCGAGGGAAAGAACCTCGTCGGTGCGTTCTGGGCGCCGCGCGCCGTGATCGGCGACCTCGACGAGCTGAGCAGTCTCAGTGCGCATGAGGCGACCGCCGGCTACGCCGAGGTCGTGAAGGCCGGGTTCATCTGGGCCCCGGAGATCCTCGACATCGTCGAAGCCGATCCGGGCCGGGCCGTCGACACATCGACCGACGAGTTCCGACGCACGGTCGAGCTCGCGATCGACATGAAGGCGCGGGTCGTGTCGGAGGACTTCCGGGAGGCGGGCCAGCGGGAGATCCTCAACTACGGTCACACCCTCGGTCACGCGATCGAGCACGCCGAGCGGTACCGCTGGCGCCACGGGGCGGCGATCTCCGTGGGCATGCTCTTCGCGGCCGAGCTCTCGCGTCTGGCCGGACGCCTGCCGGATGCCGCGGTGGAGCGTCACCGCAGCATCCTCGAGTCCCTCGGGCTGCCGACGAGCTATCGTTCCGGCGCGTGGCCGCAGCTGCTGGCCACGATGCAGCGCGACAAGAAGTCGCGCGGCGGCATGCTGCGCTTCATCGTGCTGGACGACATCGCGAAGCCGACCGTGCTGCAGGCTCCGGACGAGTCGCTGCTGTTCGCCGCGTACCAGGAGGTCGGCGAGTGACGACGTCCGTCCGCCGCGTGCGCGCGGACGAGTGGCGCGAGGTGCGGCAGCTGCGCCTGCACGCCCTGGCGGATGCCGCGGCCCCGATCGCGTTCCTGGACACGCTCGCGAACGCCACTGTCCGGCCGGACGATTTCTGGCAGGAGCGCACCGCGCGCGCCGCCGGAACGGATCAGAGCGCGCAGTTCGTCGCGATCGACGGCGGCGAGTGGGTCGGTTCGGTCTCCGTGCTGCGCCGCGCGGTCGGCGACACCGATCATCACGGACGTGCGCTCGAGCAGCGGCGCAGCGACGTCGTCGGGGTCTACGTGCGGCCGTCCCACCGCGGACAGGGCATCATCGACAGTCTGCTCGCCGCGGCATCCGACTGGGCGAGGACGCTCGGAGACCCCGTTCTGACGCTCGACGTGCACGCCGACAATGACCGCGCCCAGAGCGCCTACCGTCGTGCCGGCTTCGCGCCGACGGGGTTCCGGTTCAGCGGACCGATCGGACCGGAGATCGAGATGGCGCGATCGCTGGACGACGCCGGTAAGGTGCGATCGTGACGTCCCGCCGCCTCCTCCTCGTCAACGGCCCGAACCTGAACCTCCTCGGCACGCGTGAGCCGGAGGTGTACGGGACCGCCACGCTCGCGGACGCCGAGCGCATCGCGGCGGAGGCCGCGGCAACCGCCGGCTTCGACGTGCGGGCGATCCAGAGCAACCACGAGGGCGTGCTCATCGACGCGATCCACGCGGCACGCGAGGACTGCGCCGGCATCGTCATCAACCCCGGCGGGCTGACCCACACCTCTGTCTCCCTGCGCGATGCGCTGACCGGCGTGGCCCTGCCGTTCGCCGAGGTGCACGTCTCGGATGTGCACGCCCGCGAGCGGTTCCGGCACTTCTCGTACCTCGAGGACGTGGCCGCCGTGCGGGTCATCGGAGAGGGCGTCGACGGCTATGCGACCGCCGTGCGGCGGCTGACGGCCCTGATCCCGTAGAATCGACTGTCGGCCGCGTCCGCGCGGCCCCGCACACCTCGACACGAAACGGAACCCGCTCCTCATGGCATCCACCGCAGACATCAAGAACGGCGTCGTCATCAACATCGATGGCCAGCTCTGGAGCGTGGTCGAGTTCCAGCACGTCAAGCCGGGCAAGGGCGGCGCGTTCGTGCGCACGAAGCTGAAGAACGTCATGACCGGCAAGGTCGTCGACAAGACCTACAACGCCGGCACCAAGATCGAGCTCGAGAACGTCGATCGCCGCGACTTCACGTACCTGTACACCGACGGCGACGGCTTCGTGTTCATGGACGTCGCCGATTACGACCAGATCACCGTCGGCGCCGCGACCGTCGGCGACGCGAAGAACTTCCTGCTGGAGAACCAGCAGGTCACGATCGCCACGAACAACGGCAACCCCCTGTACATCGACCTGCCGGCGTCCGTCACCCTCGAGGTGACCTACACCGAGCCGGGCCTGCAGGGCGACCGCTCGTCCGCCGGCACGAAGCCGGCCACCGTCGAGACCGGCTACGAGATGCAGGTCCCGCTGTTCGTCGAGACCGGCACCAAGATCAAGGTGGACACCCGTACGGGTGAATACCTGGGCCGCGAGAAGTAAGGCGTGGGCGCACGTACGAAGGCGCGCAAGCGCGCTCTCGACATCCTGTTCTCCTCCGACGTCCGCGGTGACGCGATCGGTGTGACGCTCGCGGCCGAGGCCAAGCGCGCGGCCAGCGAACCGGCCCGTGAAGCCAGCTGGCTGTACGCGCGCGAGATCGCCGACGGCATCATCGATCACCAGGACGAGATCGACGAGCAGATCACGACGCACAGCCGGGATTGGAAGATCGAGCGCATGCCGGCGGTCGACCGGGCCCTGCTGCGGATTGCGGTGTGGGAGATCCTGTACAACGACCAGGTGCCGACGGCCGTCGCGATCGACGAGGCCGTGGAACTGGCCAAGGAGTTCTCGACCGACGACTCCGGCGCATTCGTGCACGGCGTCCTCGCCAGGGTCGCGCGCGCCAGCTGACGCCCTCGGGATCCGCACAGACCCCGCCGGTGTCCGACGCCGGGGAGAGGATGACGAGCATGACCGCGCCGTTCGTCCCCGAGCAGGACATCCTCGCGCACACCGACCCAGGCAGCTTCGAACGCGGTTTCGGCTACGCCCGCGACGGCAAGGTGCTGTACGCGATCTGGAACACCGACCGTCGGCGCATCAACGGCCAGGTCTCAGGGGCGGGCGGGCGGCCGTACAGCTGTGCGATCGAGTTCGCCGACGACGATTCGATCATGACCAGCCGTTGCGCGTGTCCTGTGCGATCGAAGTGCAAGCATGTCGTCGCGGTGCTGCTCGCGAGCAACGCCAAACTCGGCCCCCGGATGCCGTCGCCGTCGGCGTCGCGCTCCCGGACTCCCGCGTGGCGGTCGCTGCTGCCGGCGACGCAGACGGAGGCGATCCCGCTCGCCCTCGGCCTGGAAGTGCGCCGCCGAGCGGCCCAGGGCGCGCACCAGTGGGCACCACGGCCCGTGATGACGGCGCATCCGCGCGAGCTCGCCCAGAACAGGGGCGATGAGGTGCTGCTCGCGGTGCGGCCGCTCATGCGCAGCGAATCCACCGGCAACTGGATCCAGGGCGACGCCGGCTGGGACGCGATCCGGCGATCGTCCGGTCGATTCGCGCCCGAGCAGGTGAGGTGGTTCGGAGATCTGCTGAGCATCGCGCGTGAATCCCTGCTCTCCGGCACGGCGGGGGAATGGATCCTCCTCGACCTCGTCGTCTCGCGCCTGCTCTGGGATCACCTGAGCGACGCCAGGGCCAACGGGATCGCGATCGTGCCGATGCAGAAGCACACCGACATCCGGTTCGCGGAACGCGCCGAGGTCAGTGCGACGATCGGCGCGGCCGAGGACGGGCTGCTGCTCGCACCGAGCGTCGAAATCGATGCCGTCCCGTACCCGGCGGACAGGGTCCGCCCACTCGGTCGATCCGGCGTGTACGCCTGGGACGTGCACGGTGCCCGCATCCAGGTCACCCTCGCTCCCGTGGATCTCACGCCGATCGCGCACGCTCTGCTGTCGGGGCCCGCCGAGATCGCGATTCCCGCGGCCGAGCGCGACGCCTTCCTGTCCGAGGCCTACCCCCAGCTCGTGCGTCAAGCCGGTGCCCGCGCCGCCCCCGGCGTCGATCTGCCTGAGCCGTCCGAGCCGCAGGCGCACGTCACCGTGGTCCACCGCAGCGGTCATGTCGTCGAGTACACGCTGCGCTGGGACTACCCCGGGTTCGGCCGGTACGAGATCGAACCCGGCGGCGCCGCCGTGCGGGATCCGGCACGCGAGGCGGAGATCCTGAGTGCGATCCGGGACACCTGGGAAGCGGTCCTCCCGGTCGCCTTCGCACCGCAGGGCACGTTGCGGGACACGGATGCCGCGGAGTTCGTGTCGACGATCCTCGGCCGCTGGGAGACCATCGGAGTCGTCGTCGACAACCGGGGAACTCCGCAGGCCTACCGCGAACTCACCGGCGACCCGCTCATCACGGTGTCGACGGTCGAGACCACGTCGACCGACTGGTTCGACCTGGGCATCCTCGTCACGATCGACGGACGGACGATCCCGTTCGAGCCGCTGTTCACCGCTCTGGCCATGCGGCGCAACAAGCTGCTGCTGGTCGACGGCAGCTACTTCTCGCTCGCGCATCCGGCGCTGCAACGGCTGCGCGATCTGCTGGACGAGGCGGCCGAGCTCGCCGAGTGGGAGGCGGGGCCGAAGATCAGCCGCCACCAGGTCGCGCTCTGGGAGGAGTTCGAGGACCTCGCGGACGAGGCGCAGCCGGCGGTGAGCTGGCGGGCGACCGTCGAGGGGCTGCGCGATGCGGAGAGCGTGCCTCCCACCGACGTCCCCGATGGCCTGTCCGCACAGCTGCGGCCGTATCAGAAGACCGGCTTCGACTGGCTCGCTTTCCTGTGGCGGCACCGGCTCGGCGGCATCCTCGCCGATGACATGGGGCTGGGAAAGACGCTGCAGCTGCTCACCCTCATCCTGCACGTGCGCGAGGCGGGGGAGCACCGACCGATCCTGGTCGTCGCCCCGACCTCGGTGCTCGGCACATGGCAGGACGAGGCGGCGCACTTCGCCCCCGACCTGGACGTGCGCATCATCGACGGCACGAGCGCCAAGCGCGGCGAGTCGGTCGCGGATGCCGCGGCGGACGCCGACCTGATCGTGACGTCGTACACGGTCGCCCGCCTCGACGAAGGCGCGTTCAGCGCTGTCGAGTGGGCGATGCTGATCCTCGACGAGGCGCAGTTCGTGAAGAACCCGGCGACCCTCCAGCACCGGGCGATCGCCTCCCTGCGCGCGGATGTCACGTTCGTCGTGACCGGAACGCCGATGGAGAACAGCCTCCGGGAGCTGTGGGCCCTGCTGCGCCTGGCGGCACCTGGGCTGTTCCCCTCGGCGCGGAAGTTCCGTCAGGAGTACATCCAGCCCATCGAGCAGGGCAAGGTCCCCGAGAACGAGGAGGGGGCGCCGTATCGCCAACGGCGGCTCGAGCGCCTGCGCCGCCGCATCCGGCCGCTCATGCTCCGCCGGACCAAGGATCTGGTCGCGGCCGATCTGCCCCCGAAGCAGGAGCAGCTGCTGCACGTGGAGCTGACGCCTGCACATCGCACGCTGTACGACACGGTCCTCCAGCGCGAGCGGCAGAAGGTTCTCGGGCTGCTCCAGGACCTCGACCGGAACCGCTTCATCGTGTTCCGCTCGCTCACGATGCTGCGGATGCTGAGCCTGGCACCGGCGCTCATCGACGGCGAGGACGCGCGGATCGGGTCCGCCAAGCTCGAGGTGCTGCTGGAGCGCGTGCAGGAGCTGCAGGCCGAGGGGCACCGTGCCCTGGTCTTCAGCCAGTTCACGTCATTCCTGTCCCTCGCCGCTGAGCGCCTCGACGAGGCGGGCGTGCCGTACGCGTATCTGGACGGGGCGACCCGCAACCGTCGCGGCGTGATCGACGGGTTCCGCAGCGGCGAGCAGCCCGTGTTCCTGATCAGCCTGAAGGCCGGTGGCTTCGGACTGACCCTGACCGAGGCCGACTACGTGTTCCTGCTGGACCCGTGGTGGAACCCGGCGGCCGAAGCGCAGGCCGTCGATCGGACGCATCGGATCGGCCAGACCGAGCAGGTGTTCGTGTACCGGATGATCGCGACCGGGACGATCGAGGAGAAGGTCCTCGCGCTGCAGCAGCGCAAGGCGCGACTGTTCACGGCGGTGATGGACGACGAGCAGCTCTTCGCCCAGACGCTCACCGCCGACGACATCCGCGGCCTGTTCGAGGGCTGACGCGCCGGCCGTGCATGTTTCCGGCGTGTGACGTCGTCCTCACCGTTCCCGTGCCGGAGCGTGACGCAGAAGTGACCGTGCGGTAATCCGGAACGCGGTCGGACGAAACACCGCGCTCCTATCGTCTGTGGCATGAGCACACCCGCCGTCGAATCAGCGCATCCGGACACCGCAGCCGCAGCCGTCGTCCTCACCCGCCGTCCCGGCCGGTGGATCGACGGCTTCGATCCCGAGAACGCTCGGTTCTGGGCATCCGACGGCCGGCGCATCGCGCGCCGCAACCTCGGCTGGTCGATCTACGCCGAGTTCCTCGGCTTCATCGTCTGGCAGCTGTGGAGCATCGTCGTGGTGCTGCTGCCGGCGGCCGGCTTCGCCTTCACCAGCGCCGAGACGTTCTGGCTCATCTCGCTGCCGAGCCTCGTCGGTGCGACACTGCGGTTCCCGTACACGTTCATGGTCCCGAAGTTCGGCGGTCGCAACTGGACGATCGTGTCCGCTCTGCTGCTGCTCATCCCGTCCGTGCTGCTGGGAATCGCCGTGGGGAACCCGGAGACCCCGTTCTGGATGATGCTCGTGATCGCCGGTCTCGCGGGTTTCGGAGGCGGGAACTTCGCCAGCTCGATGGCGAACATCACCTACTTCTTCCCGCAGCGCGAGAAGGGCTGGGCGCTCGGCCTGAACGCAGCGGGCGGCAACCTCGGCACATCGGTCGCGCAGTTCCTCGTGCCGATCGTCGTGTCGCTCACCGCCGGCATCGGTCTCGGACTGCCGCTGGCCGGCTGGATGTGGGTGCCGTTCATCGTCGTCGCCGCGTGGGGCGCCTGGCGGTACATGGACAACCTGTCATCCGCCAAGGCGGATTTCGCCGGGTCGGCCGCGGCCCTGCGCGAGGGACACCTGTGGTTGCTCGCTCTGCTGTACATCGGCACGTTCGGCTCGTTCATCGGCTTCTCGAGCGTCTTTCCGAAGCTCATCGCCGACCAGTTCCCGGACTTCTCCGCGTTGCACATCGGCACGGCGGCGGTCTCGCTCGCCTTCCTGGGTGCGCTCGTCGGTTCGCTGTTCCGTCCGCTGGGTGGGCGGCTGGCCGATCGCTTCGGCGGCGCGCGGATCACGATCGCGGCGTTCGCCGTCATGGCGATCGGCGCCCTCGGCATCCTCGGTGTCCTCGCACTCGGGCAGTTCTGGCTCTTCCTGCTCGGGTTCCTCGTGCTGTTCGCGGCGACGGGCATCGGCAACGGGTCGACGTACCGGATGATCCCCATCGTGTTCAGCGCCCGTGCCGTCGCCCGCAAGGAGCAGGATGCCGCGGCGGTCCAGCGCCGGGCCGCCGCAGCGCTCGGAATCATCTCCGGCATCGGCGCGTACGGCGGGTTCCTCGTCCCGCAGGTGCTCAACGCGTCGCAGCTCGCCTCGGGCGGATACGAGAGCGCGTTCATCGGCTTCGCGATCGCCTACCTGGTGCTGCTCGTCGTCACCCTGTTGGCCTACGGCCTGCCGCGCGCGGCGCTCGACGGACGGCGGATCTGACGTGCCGTGCCCGCTGCGCATCGTCGTGATCGGCTTCGGTCCGGTCGGTGCGAGGCTCTGCGAAGATCTCCTCCCCGCCGTCCGCGACGGTGCGGTGGCGCTGACGGTCATCGGCGCCGAATCGCACGCGCCGTACAACCGGGTGCTCATCGCCGAGCTCGCCGCGGCCCGTGCGGACAGGGACGGCATCGTGCTGCACGACCCGGCCGAGAGCGTGACCGCCGGCGCCAGGGTCGTGCTGGGCGTCCGGGTCACACGCATCGACCGCGCGGGCAGGCACGTCGAACTGGACACGGGGGAGAAGCTGGCCTACGACCGCCTGGTCCTCGCCACCGGCGCCAGAGCGAACGTGCCGACGCTGGCCGGACTCGAGCGTCCGCGCTACGACGAGGCGGCACTGATCCGCGCCGGTTCCGGAGTCGTGGGGGCCGACCCCGAACTGCCCGCAGGCGTCACGGTGCTGCGGGATCTGGCCGATGCCGACCGCGTGCGCGCGGCCGTGGAGGCACGCGAACGCATCATCGTGCTCGGGGCCGGAGTGCTGGGTCTCGAGTTCGCGCTGCTCGCCGCCGACGCCGGCGCGGACGTCAGCGTCCTGCACCACGGGCCGACCCCGATGCCTCGCAACCTGGACCGCGGAGCCGGCACGGTGCTCGCCCGCGTGCTGCGGGCCAGGGCCATCACCGTCTACGCGCACAGCCGCGCGGAGGCGATCGCCTTCCACACCGATGAGCAGGGGTCGCGCACGTTCGACGCGGTGGTCACCGCCGACGGCAACTACGTGCGCGGCGACCTGCTCGTGCTGTCGTGCGGCGTCGGTGCCCGCACCGAACTGGCGACGCTGTCGGGACTGCGTGCCGGCGCGGGCATCGTCGTCGACGAGAACCTGCGCTCGTGGACCGACGAGGACGTGTACGCGATCGGCGACTGCGCGCACGTCGTCCCTCGGACGAGCGAGAACGAGGAGCTGCCCCGACTCCCCGGCGCGCCCTCCGGCCTGATCGGTCCCGGCTGGCGGCAGGCCGACTGGCTGGCGGCTCGGCTCG
This sequence comes from Microbacterium sp. M28, assembly GCF_025836995.1. NCBI lineage: Bacteria > Bacillati > Actinomycetota > Actinomycetes > Micrococcales > Microbacteriaceae > Microbacterium > Microbacterium triticisoli. Next base: position 1,621,836 of record NZ_CP107546.1, read on the forward strand.
CCGCGCAAGCCACCGGATCCGCGCACCTCGAACCAGCACCCGGCGAGCGGGATGCCGTCGTCATGCTCAAAGGCGAGGACGTCGACGTGGTCGCGGTGGGCGACGTCGACATCGACATCTGGGACGCGCCATCGGGCGACCCCGCGTCGCACCGCCACGTGGCGCAATGGGCGGATCCGCAGCACGGCCGCTACGTCAAGATGGTCACCCGAGGCGGTGTGCTCGACGCCTTCGCGTGCGTCGGTATGCCGCGAACGGCGGCCGAGCTGACGCAGCTGTACGACCGACGCGGCGAGCTGCCGTCCGACCGGTCCCTGTTGCTGCGTCTGGACGGCGCGCAGGACGCCGCTTCCGGGGCCGATGCCTTCGCCCCGGCCGCGACCGTGTGCTCGTGCAACGGGGTGAGCGTGCAGCGCATCACGGAGTCCATCGCGGCAGGCAACGACACCGTGTCGTGCCTCGGACGGGACACCAGGGCGGGGACGGGATGCGGCGGGTGCAAGCCGCGGCTGACGGAGCTGCTCGAGCGCTTCGCCGTGGCGACGGCATGAGCACCGACACGCATTGCCCGTACTGCGCGCTGCAGTGCGCCATGAGCCTCACGCCCCGCAGGGCGGATGCTCCGGCATCAGACCCGTCCATGACTGTCGCCGGTCGGGACTTCCCTACCAACCGAGGCGGGCTGTGCAAGAAGGGGTGGACATCCTCGACGCTCCTGGACGCGCCGGATCGCCTCACGGAGCCCCTGATCAGAGATGAGGACGGCTCGCTCGCGCCGGCGTCGTGGGAGGAGGCGCTCGATGCCGTCGCGGATCGGGTCCGACTGCTGCAGACCGAGTCAGGACCCGACGCGATCGGCGTGTTCGGGGGAGGAGGGCTGACCAACGAGAAGGCGTACCAACTGGGGAAGTTCGCCCGCATCGCACTGCGGACTTCGCGTATCGACTACAACGGCCGGTTCTGCATGTCCTCGGCCGCCGCGGCCGCGAACCGCGCCTTCGGCATCGACCGCGGGCTGCCTTTCCCGCTGACCGACCTCGACGCCGCGGACACGGTCCTGCTTCTCGGGTCGAACGTCGCGGACACCATGCCGCCGTTCCTCTCCCACCTGGCCGCTGCCAGGGCCGCCGGGGGGCTCGTGGTCGTCGACCCGCGGCGCACCTCGACCGCACGGCTGACCGACGATGGCCAGGGCATGCACGTCGCCCCGGCGCCCGGCACGGATCTGGAGCTGCTGCTCGGGCTCACCCACATCGTGATCGCGGAGCGACTCCACGACGACGCTTCCATCGAACGCCGGACGACCGGGTTCGAGGCGCTCCGCCGCAGCGTCGCCGGCTGGTGGCCCGCCAGGACGCAACAGGCCACGGGCGTGCCGGTCGCCGTCCTCCGGTGGGTCGCCCGGCGGCTGGCCGACGGCGGGAACACGTTCATCCTCACCGGACGCGGCGTCGAGCAGCATGCCAACGGGACGGACACAGCGACGGCCGCGATCAACCTCGCCCTCATCCTCGGTCTGCCGACACGGGAGGGCAGCGGCTACGGGACGCTCACGGGACAGGGCAACGGGCAGGGCGGTCGAGAGCACGGCCAGAAGTGCGATCAGCTGCCTGGGTACCGCAAGATCACCGACCCCGATGCCAGAGCGCACGTCGCAGACGTGTGGGGCGTCGAGCCGGAGTACCTCCCCGGCCCCGGTCTGCCGGCGGTGCAGCTGCTCGAGTCGATCGGCGAGCGCGACGGCATCCGCGCGCTCCTGGTCCACGGTTCGAATCCCGTCATCTCCGCCCCTGATGCCGGCGCCGTGCGTGCACGGCTGGGGGACCTGGATCTGCTGGTCGTCTCGGACTTCTTCCTCTCCGAGACGGCGGCGATGGCCGACGTCGTGCTCCCGGTCACGCAGTGGGCCGAGGAGGAGGGCACGATGACCAATCTGGAGGGCAGGGTCATCCGTCGACGGCGGGCGCAGCAGGCGCCTCCAGGGGTGCGCAGCGAGCTGTGGATCCTCGCCGAGCTCGCGCGCCGCCTGGATGCCCCTGGACGCTTCGACCTCGATCCCTCGGCCGTGTTCGACGAACTGGCGCGCGCGTCCGCCGGGGGCGTCGCCGACTACTCCGGGCTCAGCCATGCGGTACTGGATGCCGACATCGACGCCTTCTGGCCGTACCCGCGCGGATCCCGCGGTACCCCGCGCCCCCTGCTCGACGGATACGCGCATCCGGACGGCCTCGCGCGCATCGTGCCCGTTTCGGTCCGAGAGAAACCGGAAGCCGCGGCGACGGGTGATGAGCTCACGCTGATCACCGGCCGCCTGCTCGAGCACTACCAGTCCGGCGCGCAGACCAGGCGCGTGGCCGAACTGGTCGCGGCGCGCCCGGTGCTCGAAGCGACGCTGCATCCCGCCACGGCGGCCGATCGGGGTATGCACGACGGCGACCGCATCGTGCTGGTCAACGCCCGCGGAGCCGTCACCGCCCAGGTCGTCACGGACAGCGGCATCCGACCGGACACCGTCTTCCTGCCGTTCCATTATCCGCAGGAGCACTCAGCGAACCTCCTGACCATCGCCGCGACGGACCCGATCTCGGCCATGCCGGAGTTCAAGAGATCCGTGGTGCGGGTACTCCCGGCGCCGTGACGACGGTTATGCCCGGCCCTGCCTCGGGCGCCTTCCAGCGCCTGCCGGGTAGACTCGGTCGGTCCAGTTCGGGAGGAAAGACGCATGCGGATCACGGGACTCGGCCACGCCGGGATGTTCATCGAGACGGCCGGCGGGAACATCATCTGCGACCCTGTCCTCGGTCCGTCCTTCTTCGGATCCTGGTTCCCGTTCCCGGACAACCGCGGGCTCGACTGGGAGCGGTTCGGCCGCGATGCCGACTTCCTGTACATCTCGCACCGCCACCGCGACCATTTCGATCCTCGGCTGCTCGAGCGCTACATCCGCAAGGACATCGAGGTCCTGCTGCCGGAGTATCCGACCGACGAGCTCGAGCAGGACATCCGCGCGCTCGGCTACACGAACATCACGTATGCGCCCGCCGGAGAAGTCATCCGGCGCGGTGAGCTGAAGATCATGATCACGCCGCTGCGCGCACCCAGCGACGGCCCGATCGGCGACTCCTCGCTGAGCGTCGACGACGGCACAGGTTCGGTGCTGAACCAGAACGATTCGCACCCGCTGGATCTGGAGAAGCTGCTCGACTTCGGAACGCCGGACGCGTACTTCACGCAGGTCTCCGGAGCGATCTGGTGGCCCATGGTCTACGACCTGCCGCTGGATGCCAAGCAGAACTTCGCGCAGCTCAAGCGCGACGCGCAGAACAAGCGGGCGATGTACTACATCGAGAAGGTCGACGCCCCGCACGTGTTCCCGATGGCAGGCCCGCCGATGTTCCTGCGCGACGATCTGTTCGACTTCAACGGCTTCGGCCGCAACGGCGAGTCGATCTTCACCGATCAGAAGCAGTTCCTCGAGCACTTGGCCGAGAAGGCGCCGCAGTACGACGGGCAGCTGTTCATCCCCGGCACGGTCGTCACGGTCGCCGGCGGCGAGGTCACGAGCGAGCAGACGCTCTACTCGGATGCCGAGATCGCCCACATCTTCGACGAGAAGTGGGACTACCTCGAGTCCCAGCGCGCGTCCCGCCAGCAGGAGATCCGCGACGAGGAGGCCTCGCGCGCCGAGATCATCCCGCCGGCTGAGATGCTCCAGACGATCAAGGAGTGGTGGGAGCCGCTGCTGAAGAAGTCGCGCACGATCCGTCTCGGCGTCGGGGGCTGCGTCCGGTTCCGCATCGGCGATCTGGACATGGTCGTCGACTTCCCCAAGGCGAAGGTGCGCGAGTACGCGGGGGAGGAGTGCATCTACTGGTACACGATCCCCGCTGACCTCGTCTCCACGAACATCCGCGACCGCGAGATCGACTGGTCGAATTCGATCTTCCTGTCGATGCAGTTCTCGGTCGGCCGCAGCGGCAAGTTCAACGAGTTCCTCACGACGTTCCTCAAGTGCCTGTCGGTCGACCGCATCGAGTACGTCGAGAACTGGTACCAGGAGCAGACCGATCAGACCGAGGATGCCGAGATCGGCGACTGGGTCGTGCAGCGGCGCTGCCCGCACCTGCGCGCCGACCTGACCCGCACGGGGAAGATCGACGAGGAAGGTGTGCTCACGTGCAGCATGCACGACTGGAAGTGGGACCTGAAGACCGGTCGGTGCCTCTCTTCGGCCGGCCACGAGATCCGCGCCCAGAAGATCGACGGCGTCACGGACGAGGCGCTTCGGCTGGGAGCCTGAGCCCCCGAATCCGTCGTGGCGTCCCAGGCATCGCTCTCTCTAGAGTGGTGCCATGCCCGACGCCCCGAACGCGCACACCGACTGGATCCAGGTGGAGCTCATGGGGCATCGCAGCGCCGCCGGACAGCGCGTCGCAGGTGTCCTGCTCGCCCTCGCGGGCGCGGTGGGCGTCGGCCTCGGCTTTCTGATGGCTCCGCAGTGGTGGGCGGTCGTGCTCATGCTGCTCGCATGCGGGTTCGTGGTCCTGGTCGGTCTGAGCCTGTGGTTCCAGGCCGGCGCGGCTGAACGAGGGACGATCGAGCTGCGGTCGACGGGCCGTCGGGTCGACCTTCCGGTCGTGGCGGTGACGGACACCTCGCACGACATGGAGACCTTCCGTCTCGAGCTCGGCCTGCCGGTCAGCGGCGGTCGAGTGGTGCTGCACGAGTGCAGCGACCGGGGCTGCATCGCGGCGGCGCGGGCGTTCCCCGGCTCGCGTGTTCCGGCCATGATCGATGAATCCCGTGAGGCCTGGGGCGTCCTGCACGGCCCGATCGATCGCTGAGTCCCGCGCGCCGCGGAGTCCGCCTGCGGCGCTGCACTCCGATAGACTGGATCCACGAGCAACCTTTAACACCGTCCTGTGAGGCGGAGAAGGGAGCGGCGGATGAGCACGCGCACCGTGCTGCAGCAAGCCGATATCTCGCGGGCTCTGACCCGCATCGCACACGAGATCCTCGAATCCAATCGCGGAGCGACCGATCTGGTCCTCCTGGGGATTCCCACTCGCGGCGTCGCCCTCGCCGAACGACTCGGCGCTCTGATCAGCGACATCGCCCAGCAGCCGGTTCCTGTCGGCGCGCTCGATGTCACCCTGTTCCGGGACGATCTCGCCAAGCACCCCACCCGTTCGCCCCGTCCGACCGAGATCCCTGCCGGCGGCATCGACGGCAGGACCGTGGTCCTCGTCGACGACGTGCTCTTCTCCGGGCGCAGCATCCGCGCGGCGCTCGACGCGATCCAGTCGATCGGCCGCCCGTCGGTCGTGCGGCTCGCGATCCTCGTCGACCGCGGTCACCGCGAACTCCCGATCCGGCCGGACTTCGTCGGCAAGAACATCCCGTCCTCCCGCCAGGAGCGCGTCAACGTGCGTCTGTCCGAGTACGACGGCGCCGAGGAGGTGACGATCGAAGCATGAGGCATCTGCTCGACACCCAGCACCTCGACCGCGCGACCGCGCTGCGGATCCTCGATGTCGCCGAGGACATGTCGGACACGCAGTCCCGCGAGATCAAGAAGCTTCCGACGCTGCGCGGCAAGACGGTCGTGAACCTCTTCTTCGAGGACTCGACCAGGACGCGGATCTCGTTCGAGGCCGCGGCGAAGCGACTCTCGGCCGACGTCATCAACTTCGCCGCGAAGGGCTCCAGCGTCTCGAAGGGCGAGAGCCTGAAGGACACCGCCCAGACGCTGCAGGCAATGGGGGCGGATGCCGTCGTCATCCGCCACGGAGCCTCCGGCGCGCCGCGGACGCTCGCCACGAGCGGCTGGATCACTGCGGGAGTCGTCAACGCCGGCGACGGCACGCACGAGCACCCGACGCAGGCGCTGCTCGACGCGTTCACGATCCGCAAGCGCCGCTACGGCGCCGACAGCCGAGGGCGCGATTTGTCCGGCATCCGCGTCGTGATCGTCGGCGATGTGCTGCACTCGCGCGTCGCGCGTTCCAATGTGTGGCTGCTCACGACACTCGGCGCCGAGGTCACGCTCGTGACCCCGCCGACGTTGATCCCGCAGAACGTCTCGCTCTGGCCGGTCCGTGTCCGTTACGACCTCGACGAGGCGCTGGCGGAAGGCCCGGATGCGGTGATGATGCTGCGCATCCAGCTCGAGCGCATGAACGCCGCGTATTTCCCCAGTGAGCGGGAGTATTCCCGACGATGGGGACTCGACGCCGTGCGTGCGGCAGGGCTGCCGGACGGTAGCATTGTGATGCATCCTGGCCCCATGAACCGGGGCCTCGAGATCTCTTCCGAGGCCGCCGATTCCGCCCGCTCCACGGTGCTGGAGCAGGTCACGAACGGGGTCTCGGTACGAATGGCCGTGCTCTACCTGCTGCTGGCGGGCGAGCGCGAAGACGAACGAGGGGAAGTGAAATGAGCCAGACCCTCGTCATCGAAGGCGTCCAGCTGCTCGGGCGCGACAGCGCGGACATCGTGATCGAGAACGGCGTCATCGCCGAGATCGGTTCGGGTCTGAGCCGCGCGGGAGCCGAGACGATCCAGGCCGACGGCCTCGTCGCCCTCCCCGGTCTCGTCGACCTGCACACGCATCTGCGCGAGCCGGGCTACGAGGCGTCCGAGACCGTGCTGACCGGCACGCGCGCCGCCGCGGCCGGTGGCTTCACCGCCGTATTCGCGATGCCCAACACCTCGCCGGTCGCCGACTCGGCCGGCGTGGTCGAGCAGGAGCTCGCCCTCGGCGAGGCCGCGCGGTACGCCACGGTGCAGCCGATCGGCGCGGTGACGGTCGGACAGAAGGGCGAGCGTCTCGCCGAACTCGGGGCCATGGCCGCCTCCCGGGCGAAGGTCCGCGTGTTCAGCGACGACGGCTTCTGCGTCTGGGACTCGCTGATCATGCGGCGAGCCCTCGAGTACGTGAAGAGCTTCGACGGCGTCATCGCCCAGCACGCGCAGGACCCGCGGCTCACCGAGGGCGCGCAGATGAACGAGGGCACCGTGTCGGCCGAGCTCGGTCTCGCAGGCTGGCCCGCCGTCGCCGAGGAGTCGATCATCGCCAGGGACGTGCTGCTCGCCGAGCACGTCGGCTCCCGCCTGCACGTCTGCCACCTGTCGACCGCCGGCTCCGTCGACATCATCCGCTGGGCCAAGAAGCGCGGCATCGCGGTGACCGCCGAGGTCACCCCGCACCACCTGCTGCTGACGGACGAGCTGGTCCGCGGTTACGACGCGCGCTACAAGGTCAACCCACCGTTGCGCCGCGAGGAGGACGTCCTCGCGGTACGAGAGGGCCTGGCCGACGGCACGATCGACATCGTCGCGACCGACCACGCTCCGCACCCCAGCGAGAACAAGGCGTGCGAGTGGCAGGCCGCGGCCAACGGCATGGTGGGTCTCGAGAGCGCCCTGCGCGTCGTGCACCAGTCGATGGTCGACACGGGTCTGCTCGATTGGGCGGATGTCGCCCGTGTCATGAGCGCGAACCCTGCGCGCATCGGCCGCCTGGACGGCTTCGGTGCGCTCGAGGTCGGAGTGCCGGCGAACGTGACCCTTTACGACCCGTCGGTCCCCGGCGTGTTCACGGAAGCCGACCTGCACGGTCGCAGCGTGAACTCGCCGTATCTCGGTCGGGAACTGCCCGGTCGCGTGCGATGGACCATCCACCGCGGCCTGACGACCGTCGCGGACGGCGTCCTGGTCGAGGAGCTGGCCCAGTGACCCGGGACCTCGTGTTCCTGCTCACCGGGCTCATCGCGCTCGGCATCCTGCTGGCGATGCTCTTCGCGTGGCGCCGTCGACTCCGCCGCGACGCTGGTCTGACCGCTCCGCTCGGCGTGCCGGAGCACGCGGAGGTGCGCGCGCGCCACGAGGTGCTGTACGTCTCGACGACCAAGCACGACGAGCCCCTCGAGCGCCTCGCGATCTCCCCGCTGACCTACCGTGCCCGGGGCGAGATCGCGGTGACGGACCGCGGAGTGGCACTGTGCCTGGACGGCGCACCGACCGTCTTCCTCAGCCGCGACCGCCTGCAGGCCGTCGACCGGGCGACCGTCACGATCGATCGTGTCGTCGAACCGGACGGGCTCGTCAAGATCGTCTGGGACGTCGCCGACGCCCATCCGGTCGACTCCTACCTCCGGGTCACCACCGGTGACCCCGCACACCTCATCTCCGAACTGCGGCCGCTCATCGCGGCCCCCAAGACGGGAGCCTCGTCATGACCCATCTGCTCGAACCGGCCGTCCTCGTCCTCGAGGACGGGACACGCCACAGCGGCCGCGCCTACGGCGCGCGCGGCACCACCCTCGGCGAGGTCGTCTTCGCCACCGGCATGTCCGGCTACCAGGAGACGCTCACCGACCCCTCCTACGCCGGACAGATCGTGCTGCAGACCGCACCGCACATCGGCAACACCGGGATGAACGACGAGGACCCCGAGTCCCGCCGCATCTGGGTGGCCGGCTACATCGTCCGCGACCCGTCGCGCGTCGTGTCCAACTGGCGTGCCGACACCTCGCTGGACGAGACGCTCGAGAGCGACGGCATCGTCGGGATCAGCGGGATCGACACCAGGGCGATCACCCGCCACATCCGCTCCGCCGGCTCCATGCGCGGCGGGATCTTCTCCGGAGAGGCCGCGGCCCTGGATGCCGAGGAGCAGCTGCGCATCGTGCAGGAGGCTCCGCAGATGGCGGGCCAGAACCTCTCCGCCGACGTCTCGGTCGATGCCGCTACCGTGACGCCCGCCGTGGGCGAGAAGATCGGGAACCTCGCCGTGCTCGACCTCGGCGTCAAGCAGGCGACCGTCGACAACCTCGCCGCCCGCGGTTTCGAGGTGCACGTGCTGCCGCAGACCGCCACGATCGAGGAGATCCGCGCGATCGAGCCGGTCGCGGTGTTCTACTCCAACGGTCCGGGCGACCCCGCGGCCTCGGACGGCCACGTCGAACTGCTGCGCTCGGTCCTCGACGAGAAGCTGCCGTTCTTCGGCATCTGCTTCGGCAACCAGTTGCTCGGCCGAGCCCTCGGCCTCGGCACGTACAAGCTGCCCTTCGGTCACCGCGGCATCAACCAGCCGGTGCGCGACAAGACCACCGGTCGCGTCGAGATCACCGCCCACAACCACGGCTTCGCAGTCGACGCGCCCATCGAGGGCGTCTTCGACAGCCCGGCCGGCTACGGTCGCGTCGAAGTCAGCCACGTCGGGCTGAACGACAACGTCGTCGAGGGTCTGCGCGCCCTCGACATCCCGGCCTTCTCGGTGCAGTACCACCCCGAGGCCGCCGCCGGCCCCCACGACGCCAACTACCTCTTCGATCGGTTCGCGGATCTGGTCCGCGAGAACAAGGACGCCAAGTAATGCCCAAGCGCGACGACATCCACTCCGTACTCGTCATCGGCTCCGGCCCGATCGTCATCGGTCAGGCCTGCGAATTCGACTACTCCGGCACCCAGGCCTGCCGTGTGCTGCGCGAAGAGGGCATCCGCGTCATCCTCGTCAACTCCAACCCGGCGACGATCATGACCGACCCCGACTTCGCCGACGCGACCTACATCGAGCCGATCACCCCTGAGGTCATCGAGACGATCATCGCCAAGGAGCGCCCGGACGCGATCCTGCCGACCCTGGGCGGTCAGACCGCACTGAACGCGGCCATGGCGCTGGACGAGCGCGGCATCCTCGCCAAGTACGACGTCGAGCTCATCGGCGCCAAGGTCGAGGCCATCAAGAAGGGCGAGGACCGCCAGATCTTCAAGGAGCTCGTGATCGAGGCCGGTGCCGACGTCGCGGCATCCGTCATCTGTCACACGATGGACGAGCTCATCGCGGGCGCCGAGAAGCTCGGCTACCCGCTCGTGGTCCGTCCCAGCTTCACGATGGGCGGGCTCGGTTCGGGCTTCGCGTACGACGAGGCGGACCTGCGCCGCATCGGCGGCGCCGGCCTGCACGACTCGCCCACGAACGAGGTGCTCCTCGAGGAGTCGATCCTCGGCTGGAAGGAGTACGAGCTGGAGCTCATGCGCGACACCGCCGACAACACGGTCGTGGTCTGCTCCATCGAGAACGTCGACCCGGTCGGCGTGCACACGGGGGACTCCATCACGGTCGCACCGGCGCTCACGCTCACCGACCGCGAGTACCAGAAGCTGCGCGACATCGGCATCGACATCATCCGCGCCGTGGGTGTGGACACCGGTGGCTGCAACATCCAGTTCGCGGTCAACCCCGAAGACGGGCGCATCATCGTCATCGAGATGAACCCGCGTGTGTCGCGCTCCAGCGCGCTGGCGTCGAAGGCGACCGGATTCCCGATCGCGAAGCTGGCCGCGAAGCTCGCGCTCGGCTACCGTCTCGACGAGATCCCGAACGACATCACGGGTGTGACGCCCGCGAGCTTCGAGCCGACGCTCGACTACGTCGTCGTGAAGGTCCCCCGGTTCGCGTTCGAGAAGTTCCCGGCCGCCGACCCGACGCTGACGACCACCATGAAGTCGGTGGGCGAGGCGATGGCGATCGGCCGCAACTACGCCACCGCGCTGCAGAAGGCGCTCCGATCCCTCGAGAAGCGCGGATCCAGCTTCCACTGGGGCATCGAGGACCGCAGCGTCGACGAGCTCCTGGAGATCGCGAAGACCCCGACGGACGGCCGCATCGTCACCCTGCAGCAGGCGCTGCGCAAGGGCGCGACGATCGAGCAGGCCTTCGACGCCACCGCGATCGACCCGTGGTTCCTCGACCAGATCGTCCTGATCAACGAGGTCGCCGAGACGGTCCGCGTCGCCGCCGAGCTGGACGCCGACACCCTGCGCTATGCCAAGGAGCACGGCTTCTCGGACGCGCAGCTGGCCGAGATCCGCGGCGTCACCGAGACCGAGCTGCGCGGTGTGCGCCACGGCCTCGGAATCCGACCGGTCTACAAGACGGTCGACACCTGCGCCGGCGAGTTCCCCGCGCTGACCCCGTACCACTACTCGAGCTACGACTTCGAGACCGAGGTCGCGCCTTCCGAGCGGACCAAGGTCGTCATCATCGGCTCCGGCCCGAACCGCATCGGCCAGGGCGTCGAGTTCGACTACTCGTGCGTGCACGCTTCGTTCGCGCTGTCGGATGCCGGCTACGAGACCGTCATGGTCAACTGCAACCCGGAGACCGTCTCGACGGACTACGACACCAGCGACCGGCTCTACTTCGAGCCGCTCACGCTCGAGGACGTCCTCGAGGTTCTGGATGCCGAGGCCGCGAGCGGCACGATCCTCGGTGTCGTGTGCCAGCTCGGCGGACAGACCCCGCTCGGCCTCGCGAAGGGCATCGAGGCCGCCGGCTACACCGTGCTGGGCACGAGCCCGGCCGCGATCGACATCGCCGAGGAGCGCGAGCTGTTCTCGCAGCTGCTGGCCGACGCCGAGTTGGTGGCGCCGCGTCACGGCACGGCCACCGACGCGGACGGCGCCGTCGCGATCGCCGAGGAGATCGGCTACCCGGTGCTGGTGCGCCCGAGCTTCGTGCTCGGCGGACGCGGCATGGAGATCGTGTACGACACGGCCAGCCTCCGCGACTACTTCGTGCGCACGGCGGGCGAGGTCATCATCGAGCAGGGCAAGCCGCTGCTGGTGGACCGCTTCCTCGACGACGCCATCGAACTCGACGTCGACGCCCTGTACGACGGCCACGAGCTGTACATCGGCGGCGTCATGGAGCACCTCGAAGAGGCCGGCATCCACTCCGGGGACTCGAGCTGCACGCTGCCGCCCGTTTCGCTCGGACGCAGCGACATCGACCGCGTCCGCAAGGCGACCCTCGCGATCGCCGAGGGCGTCGGTGTCCGCGGCCTGCTCAACGTGCAGTTCGCCATCAGCGCCGGCGTGCTCTACGTCATCGAGGCCAATCCCCGTGCCAGCCGCACGGTGCCGTTCGTCTCGAAGGCGCTCGGCATCCCGTTGGCGAAGGCGGCGAGCCGGATCATGGTCGGTGCGACCATCGCCGAGCTGAAGAGCGAGGGCATGCTGCCGGTCCAGGACGGCTCGCAGGTGCCGCTGGATGCTCCGGTGGCCGTCAAGGAGGCCGTCCTGCCCTTCAAGCGGTTCCGCACCCGCGACGGCAAGACGGTCGACTCGGTGCTCGGCCCGGAGATGCGCTCGACCGGTGAGGTCATGGGCATCGACAAGGACTTCCCGACCGCGTTCGCCAAGAGCCAGGCCGCTGCGTACGGCGGACTGCCGACCTCCGGCACCGTGTTCATCTCGGTGGCAGACGCCGACAAGCGTGCGGTGATCCTCCCGGCGCACCGGCTGCGTCAGCTCGGGTTCACCCTGGTCGCGACCGAGGGCACCGCCGAGATCCTGTCCCGCAACGGCATCCCGGTGACGGTGGTGGCGAAGTACAGCGAGACGCAGTCCAGCGGTCAGCGCAACATCGTCGACCTCATCAACGACGGCGAGATCGACATCGTCGTGAACACGCCGTCCGGGGGAGCGGCCCGTGCGGACGGCTACGAGATCCGTGCCGCCGCGGTCGCCGCCGACAAGGCGCTGTTCACGACCATGGCCGTGCTCGGCGCCGCCGTGAGCGGGATGGATGCCGCAGACGAGGGCTTCCAGGTGCGCAGCCTCCAGGAGTACGCGATCGATCGGAAGAACGCGCTGTGAGCCTGAGCTTCGGAGAGCGCGCCAGGGCGGCACTGGCCGGACACGGCCCGCTGTGCGTGGGCATCGACCCGCACGCCGCACTGCTGGACGCCTGGGGGCTGTCGCAGAGCGCTCAGGGCGTCCGCGAGTTCGGGCTTCGGACCGTCGAGGCCGCCACCGGTCGCGTCGGGTTCGTGAAACCGCAGGTGTCGTTCTTCGAGCGCTTCGGGTCCGCCGGATTCGCCGCGCTGGAGGACGTGCTCTCTGAAGCCCGCACCGCGGGACTGCTCGTGATCGCCGACGCCAAGCGCGGCGACATCGGCACGACCATGGAGGCGTACGCCGAAGCCTGGTTCACGCCTGGTTCACCGCTCGAGGCCGACGCCCTGACGGTCAACCCGTATCTCGGCGTCGGCGCTCTGGATGGGACATTCGCCCTGGCCGCCCGCCATGGCAAGGGCACATTCGTGCTCGCCGCGACGAGCAATCCGGATGCCGCAGGCGTGCAGCGATCGCAGGATCCGGACGGGCGCACCGTCTCCGCGGCGATCGTGGCGGAGGTGTCGCAGCGCAACGCCGCGGACAACCCGGCCGGTGAGTGGGGTGGCAACGGCTTCGTCATCGGCGCGACCGTCGACTGGGAACAGGCGGGTCTGTCGCCGTTCTCCCCGCCGGCGCCGATCCTCGGCCCCGGGTTCGGTGCGCAGGGCGCTGGTCCGGCCGATCTCCGCGCGCGCTACGGGGATGCGGCAGGGCAGGTGCTGGCGAGCGAGAGCCGCAGCATCCTCTCCGCGGGACCTGACGGACTCGCCGACGCCATCGAGCGCTCTGCCGAGAGCTACCGGGAGGTCCTGCGTGGCTGACAAGCGTCCCGTTCCAGAGGTCGATCGCGTCGCCGCCGCGCAGAGAGCTGTCGAGCGCCGACGCGCGAGGGCAGCGCTCAAGCGCGACCTGACCACGCGGGTCATCGCTCCGCAGAAGGTCCTCGCCCAGGCCACCGCCGATCCGGATTCCGTCGCCGGATCGTTCCGGGTCACCGACTTCCTGCTCGCCCTCCCGGCGATCGGGGTCGGCAAGAAGGACCGCATCCTCGAGGAGCTGCACATCTCGCCGGTGAAGCGGCTCGGCGGACTCGGCATCCGGCAGCGCGACGTGCTCGCCGCCTGGCTGGACGAGCGCTTCCCGCCTCACCAGCCGCGCGCAGGACGCAGTCGCCTCCTGGTCCTGGCCGGTCCGACGGCGGTGGGCAAGGGCACGGTCGCTGCGCACATCCGCGAGGCGAACCCCGAGATCCACCTCTCGGTCTCTGCGACGACCAGGCCCCCGCGTCCCGGGGAGATCGACGGGGTGCACTATTACTTCGTCGACGACGCCGAGTTCGACCGGCTGATCGCCGACGGCGAGCTGCTCGAGTACGCCGTCGTGCACAACAAGAGCCGCTACGGCACTCCTCGCGCTCCGATCGACTCGGCTCTGGCCGAAGGCAGGACCGTTCTACTCGAGATCGATCTGCAGGGCGCCCGCCAGGTGCGGGCGGCCGAGCCGTCCGCGACGCTGATCTTCCTGCTGCCGCCGTCGTGGGACGAACTCGTGCACCGGCTCGTCGGTCGAGGCACCGAGAACGAGGAGGAGCGGGCCCGTCGGCTGCGCACCGCGAAAGTCGAATTGGCCGCTCAGAGCGAGTTCGATTACCTCATCGTGAACGAGGATGTCTCCTCAGCGGCCCGCGAGGTCGTAGAATTGTCTGAGGCGACTGCGCGCTGAACGCTGCCGCGCGCCCGCCGTTTCGACTTCGCGACGATCCCGTCGCCTGATCTGGAGGTCCCACCATGGCCGGACACCACACCAACGGAATCATCGACCCGCCCATCGACAACCTGCTCGACCGCGTCGAGTCGAAGTACGAGCTGGTCATCTACGCGTCCAAGCGCGCCCGCCAGATCAACGACTACTACTCCGACCTTCACGAAGGCAACCTTTTCGACAACGTGGGCCCGCTGGTCGACTCGTCCGTCGAGGACAAGCCGCTCACGATCGCGCTCCACGAGATCAACGAGGACAAGCTGCGCATCCGTCACGCCGAGTAAGAGCGCGACAGCCTTCATGACCGCACTGCGCCTGTTCACGTCCGAATCCGTCACCGAGGGCCACCCCGACAAGATCTGCGACCAGATCTCGGACAGCATCCTCGACGGGCTGATCGCCAAGGACCCCGGGTCCCGAGTCGCCGTGGAGACGCTCGTCACGACGGGCCTCGTCCACGTCGCCGGTGAGATCCGCACCGAGGCGTACGTCGACATCCCCACGATCGTGCGGGACGTCGTCAACGGCATCGGCTACACCTCCAGCGACACCGGCTTCGACGGCTCGTCGTGCGGAGTGAGCGTGTCGGTGGGGGAGCAGTCCAGCGACATCGCTCACGGAGTCGACCAGGCGCAGGAGCACCGCGACGGCAGCTCCACCGAGCAGCGCGACGCGCTCGGCGCCGGCGATCAGGGCATCATGTTCGGGTTCGCGACCAACGAGACCCCGCAGCTCATGCCCATGGCGGGGTGGACGGCACACCGGATCGCGGAGCGCCTCACCGAGGTGCGCCGGTCGGGTCTGCTGCCGTACCTGCGCCCCGACGGCAAGACCCAGGTGACGCTCGGCTACGAGGGTTTCACGCCCAAAACGGTCGACGCCGTGGTGCTCTCCACCCAGCACCACCCCGACATCTCCCAGGAGGAGCTGCAGGCGCAGGTCCGCGAGCACGTCATCGACCCCGTGCTCGCCTCGACCGGGCTCGACATCCCGTCGGATCTCACGTACTACATCAACCCCGCCGGTCCGTTCGTCACGGGCGGTCCCAAGGGGGATGCCGGGCTGACCGGCCGCAAGATCATCATCGACACCTACGGCGGCGCAGCCCGCCACGGAGGCGGCGCGTTCAGCGGCAAGGACCCGTCCAAGGTCGATCGCTCCGGCGCCTACGCGATGCGCTGGGTCGCGAAGAACGCGGTCGCCGCGGGACTCGCCGATCGCATCGAGGTGCAGGTGGCCTACGCCATCGGCGTCGCACGCCCTGTCGGGCTGTACGTCGAGACGTTCGGCACGGGCAGGATCGCCGACGAGGAGATCACACGCGCGATCACCGATGTCTTCGACCTGCGACCGCAGGCCATCATCGAGGAGCTCGATCTGCTGCGTCCGATCTACGCGCAGACCGCCGCCTACGGCCACTTCGGTCGTGAGCTGCCCGACTTCACCTGGGAGCGGACAGACCGCGCCGAAGAGCTGCGCCGCGCCGCCGGCGTCTGATGGCCGACGAGAGCCGGCGCATCGCGCGCGTGCTCCTCGACTCGCCGCTGCCGCAGCTGGACCGACTGTTCGACTACGCGCTGCCCGAGGAACTCGGCGAGGTGACTCCCGGCGTGCGGGTCAAGGTGCCGCTGCGCACGGCAGGTCGCGTCGTCGACGGCTACATCGTCGAGATCGACGCCGAGAGCGATGCCGACCGACCGCTGTCGGCGGTGGACAACATCGTCTCGGCCGTGCCCGTGCTCACAGACGGCCTCTACCGGCTCGCCAGACGAACCGCCGACCGGGCGGCCGGGTCGGCCTCCGACATCCTGCGCCTCGCCATCCCCAAGCGCCAGGTACGGGTCGAGAAGGCCTGGACAGCGGATGCCGCGGTACCCGAACCGTCCGCCGAGGCGCTCGAAACGGCATCCGCCGTGATCGACCGCTACGACGGACTGCGCACCGTCCTCGACAGCGCCGGTCGAGCGGCGGTCGAGGCCCTGCCGACCCCCGACGGCGGCCTGCTGGGGTGGACCGCGCTGCTGGGCGCCGCGGCGGCGCACACGCTCGCCGCCGGTCGTTCGACCGTCATCGTCGTCCCAGACCATCGTGATCTCGATCGGGCGCTCACCGCGCTGGACGCCTTCGTACCGACCGAGGCGGTCGTGCGCCACGACGCGCGACAGAGCAATCCCGACCGCTACCGTGCGTTCCTGCGGACCCTCGAACAGGCGCCCTGCGTCGTGATCGGCAACCGTTCGGCCGTGTACGCGCCGGTGGATGCGGGCCTGGTGATCGTCTGGGATGACGGCGACCCACTGCTGTCGGAGCCGCTCGCCCCCTATGTGCACGCGAGAGACGCCGCGCTGCTGCGTCAGGAGCAGGAGGGCAGCGCGCTGCTGTTCGCAGGGCACACGCGCACCAGCGACGTCGAACGACTCGTCCACCTCGGCTGGCTACAGGACATCAGGGCCACCAGGCGCGTGCTGCCGCGCGTCCAGTTGAGCACGCCGCAGGAGCTCGAGCAGGGTGGGGCACGGATTCCTTCGAGCGCGTTCCGCTCCGCCAGAGACGCCGCCGCCGACGGGCCGGTGCTGGTCCAGGTAGCCCGCCCTGGCTTCGCTCCGTCCCTGGTCTGCGCCGACTGCCGTCGCCCGGCGCGCTGCCCGCAGTGCGCCGGCCCCCTCGGTGCCAGGACGCGCGGTGCCGTCCCCGTCTGCGGCTGGTGCGGACGCGCCGCCCGCACGTGGACCTGCCCCGAGTGCTCGTCGACCCAGCTGCGCCTCGCCTCCTCCGGCAGCGAGCGGACCGCCGACGAACTGGGCCGCGCGTTCCCCGGCATCCGGGTGATCGTGGCCGACGGCACGCATCCCATCGCCCGCGTCGATGACAAGCCCAGCCTCGTGGTCGCGACGCGCGGTGCGGAGCCGCTCGCCGACGGCGGCTATCGCGCCGTCGTGCTGCTGGACGGGGCGCGGATGCTGCAGGCACCGGATCTGCGCATCGGCGAGTCCTGCCTGCGCTGGTGGTCGAACGCCACGGCTCTCGCAGCACCCGGCGCCCCCGTGCACCTCGTGGGCATTCAGGGCCCCGTCGCAGTAGCGCTGGCGACCTGGAACCACTCCGGGTACGCACGCAGCGAGCTGGAGGCGCGCGCACCGCTGCACATGCCGCCGACGGTCCGCGTCGCGCAGATGGAAGGCACCTCGGCCTCGGTGCGTGCGGCGATCGAAGCCGTCCGCGCGCTCGGTCTGCCTTCCGAGGCGGTCCTGGGCCCCGTGCCGCTCGCCGACGACGATGGACGCGTGCGCGCCCTCGTCCGCTTCGAGTACGCGGCCGGGGCAGCGGTCGCCACCGCGCTGCGCGCCCAGGTGATCGCGGACGGCGTGCAGCGCAGACGCGGCAAGGGACGCCCGGCCAGGGCCTCGCTCGCGCTGCGGCTCGATATCCTCGAACCTGAGATCTGATCCCACCGGAGAACCTTCATGCGCCTCGTCTTCGCCGGCACGCCGGCCGTCGCCGTCCCCACTCTGCGGCTGCTCGCCGCCGACCACGAGATCGTCGCCGTCATCACCCGCCCCGACGCGCCGCAGGGGCGCAAGCGCGTCCTCACGCCGTCGCCCGTCGCGCTGGCCGCCGCGGAACTCGGGCTGGAGGTGATCAAGGCCGCCCGTCTCGACGCCGACGCGACCGCACGCGTGGCCGCGCTGGCTCCCGAGCTGGGCGTCATCGTCGCGTACGGCGGGATCGTGCGCGAACCGTTGCTGTCGACGCCGTCGCACGGATGGATCAACCTCCACTTCTCGCTGCTGCCCGCATGGCGCGGGGCCGCACCCGTGCAGCGAGCGCTGATCGCGGGCGATCGCGAACTCGGCGCGAGTGTGTTCCGGCTGGTCGAGGCGCTGGATGCCGGCGACGTCTACGCCGACCGCGTGTTCGACGTGCCGCCGGATGCCACTGCAGATGTCGCGCTGGACGCGCTCGCATCAGCCGGCGCCCCGCTGACCGCGGAGGTCGTGGCTTCGATCGCCGACGGGACGGCGACGGCGAGACCGCAGACCGGCGAGGTCTCGCTGGCGCCGAAGCTGTCCCTGGAGGACGGCCTGCTCGATTTCACCCGTCCCCTCGACGAGGTGTACGCCCGCTACCGGGGAGTCACCAGCGAACCCGGCGCGCACACGAGCGTCGACGGTGCTCGGCTGAAGATCCTGGCCGCCGAACCGGCGGTCGATGTCGACGTCCTCGCCCCCGGTGCGATGGCAGGGACCAAGCACTCCCTCCTGATCGGCACGGCGACCACCCCGCTCGCCGTCACGAGGGTGCAACCCGCGGGCAAGGCGGCGATGGCCGCCGCCGACTGGTGGCGCGGCCGCCGCGAGGGCGAGAGCACGGTGGTCGGGTCATGAGCGGTCCCCAGCGTTCCTCACGACGTCCGTCGCGCCCCGGTGGCACGGCGCGTCCTGATCGCGCCGTGCAGGGCGCCCGCCGCGTCGCCTACGACGTGATCCGCGCCGTGACGGAGTCGGATGCCTACGCGAACCTGATCCTCCCCGGCGCGATCACGGAGGCCGGACTGTCACCGCAGGATGCCGGACTCGCCACCGAGCTCACGTACGGCACGCTGCGCCGTCGCGGCACCTACGACGCCATCATCTCCTCGGCCGCCGGCCGGGACGCCGCCGAAATCGATCCGGCCGTGCTCGACGCGCTGCGCCTGGGGGCCCACCAGCTGCTGGCCACGCGCGTGGCGTCGCACGCCGCGGTCAACGAGTCCGTGAATCTGGCCGCCGCGCACAGCAGGGGAGCCGCCGGCTTCGCCAATGCGGTGCTGCGTCGCATCGCCCGCGACACACCGGGGGAGTGGGAGGAGCGGATCACCGCGCAGGCGCGCTCGGACGATGAGCGACTCGGCCTGCGCACCGCGCACCCCGTCTGGGTGATCAGGGCCCTGCGCCGCGCTCTCGCCGCCGAGGACCGCGCGGACGAACTCGAAGCGCTTCTGGACGCCGACAACGTCTCGCCCGAGGTCACACTCGCCGCGCTGCCCGGCCTCGCCGAAGCATCCGATCCCCGACGCCCTTACGCCCCGACGGCCTTCGGCGCGCCAGGCGGTGATCCGCAGGGCTACCTGGCGGATGCCGCAGGCACCGTCCGCGTGCAGGACGAGGGATCCCAGCTCGTCGCCCTGGCGCTCACGGCAGCCACTCCGGTCGACGACGGGGAGCGCTGGCTCGATCTCTGCGCCGGCCCGGGCGGGAAGACCGCGCTGCTCGCGGCCGTGGCGCAGCTGCACGGCGCCCGGCTCGAGGCGAACGAGGTCATCCCCGCGCGGGCGGGTCTGGTCCGCAACGCGCTGCGTCCGATCACCGGCGAGGTGCCGGTGCACGTCGAGGACGGCCGCGTGCTCGCCGCATCGCGGCCGGCACAGTTCGATCGCATCCTCGTCGACGCCCCCTGCACGGGGCTGGGCGCTCTGCGCCGCCGGCCCGAGGCCCGGTGGCGGAAGACCCCGGCGGACGTCGCCGAGCTGACGGCCCTGCAGACCGAGCTGCTGCTCGCTGCTGCCGACGCGCTGCGACCCGGTGGAGTCGTCGCCTACGTCACGTGCTCACCGCACCTCGCTGAGACGACCGGCGTGGTGTCCGAGGTGTTGCGCGAGCGCGACGACCTCGTCGAGCTGGATGCGCGTGCGGTGGTCACGGGTATCAGCCGGTCGTCGATCGATCTCGCATCCGACGGTTCAGGCCGGGTGCAGCTGTGGCCGCACCGCCACGGCACCGACGCCATGTTCCTCGCGCTGCTGCAGCGCACCGAGAAGGGATCGCTATGACCACGCTGCCCGATGCGCCGCGCATCAACCCCAGCATCCTGGCCGCCGACTTCGTGAACATGCAGGCGGAGCTGGCCCGCATCGCGACGGCCGATTTCGTCCACGTCGACGTGATGGACAACCACTTCGTGCCCAACCTCACCTTCGGCCCGCAGATGGTGGAACGGATCCAGGCGACCAGCCCGATCCCGCTGGACGTGCATCTGATGATCAGCGACGCCGATCGCTGGGCGCCGGGGTACGCCGAGCTGGGGGCCGCCAGCGTGACGTTCCACCTCGAAGCCGCTCAGGACCCGATCGCGCTCTCGCGCCGCCTGCGCGACATGGGCGCCAGGGCCGGCGTGGCCATCAAGCCGGGAACGGCCGGTGAGGCGCTGTACGACGTGCTCGACGAGTTCGACCAGATCCTCGTGATGACGGTGGAGCCAGGGTTCGGGGGCCAGGGCTTCATGCCCGACACGATGCCGAAGCTGCGTGCGCTGGTGGATGAGGCCAGGCGCCGGGGCTCCGATGTGTGGTTCCAGGTCGACGGCGGCATCTCGGCCGCGACGATCGATCAGGCGGCGGCCGCCGGCGCCGACACCTTCGTCGCAGGGTCGGCCGTGTACGGTGCGGATGACATCGAGGCCGCCATCAGCGGACTCAGGGACCTCGCGCGAGCCGCTAGCCTGGAATCGTGAAGACTTTCGACGAGCTGTTCGCCGAGCTCCGTACCAAGGCCGAGACCCGCCCGGAGGGCTCGGGGACCGTCGCCGAGCTCGACGGCGGCGTGCACACGATCGGCAAGAAGATCGTCGAGGAGGCCGCCGAGGTCTGGATGGCCTCGGAGTACGAATCCGACGACGCCGCTGCCGAGGAGATCTCGCAGCTGCTGTACCACGTCCAGGTCATGATGATCGCGAAGGGCCTGAGCCTCCAGGACGTCTACCGACATCTGTGATGCGCTCCGTCCTGTCGATCTCCTGAACCGAAAGACCCCCATGCTGCGCATCGCCGTTCCCAACAAGGGCTCGCTGTCCGAGACAGCTGCCGAGATGCTCGCCGAGGCCGGATACGCCGGCCGCCGCGACTCCAAGACCCTGCACATCGTCGACGCCGAGAACGACGTCGAGTTCTTCTTCCTCCGTCCGCGCGACATCGCCACGTATGTGGCGTCCGGCGCACTGGATGTCGGCATCACCGGCCGTGACCTGCTCAAGGACGTCCCGCAGCAGGCGCGCGAGGTCCAGGCGCTCGGCTTCGCCCACTCGACGTTCCGCTTCGCGGCGCCCCCCGGGGCGTTCTCGGGCATCGAGGACCTCGCCGGTGTGCGCGTCGCGTCCGCGTACCCCGGATTGGTCGACGCGTTCCTGCGCGAACACGGCGTCGAGGCCGAGCTGGTCCCGCTGGACGGCGCTGTCGAATCCGCCGTGCGCCTCGGCGTCGCAGACGCGATCGCGGACGTCGTGGAGACCGGCACGACCCTCCGCCAGGCGGGTCTGGAGATCTTCGGCCCCGTGATCATCGAATCCGAGGCCGTGCTGATCAGCCGGCCGGGGGATGCCGAGGGCACCGAGACCCTGCTCCGGCGCCTGCGCGGCGTCATCGTCGCCCGTCGCTACGTCCTGTTGGACTACGACCTCCCCGCCGACCTCGTCGAGCAGGCCGTCGCCATCACGCCGGGGCGCGAATCCCCGACGATCTCCCCGCTCAAGGACCCGACCTGGGTGGCCGTGCGGGTGATGATCCCTCGCAAGGGCGTCAACCAGGTGATGGACGCGCTGTACGCGCTCGGAGCGCGCGCGCTGCTGGTCACCGCGATCCACGCCGCGAGGCTCTGATGGCTCTCGCGAGCCGTGTGATCCCGTGTCTCGACGTCGCAGCAGGCCGGGTCGTCAAAGGCGTGAACTTCGAGAATCTGCGCGACATGGGCGACCCGGTCGAACTGGCGGCGCACTACGCGGCGCAGGGAGCCGACGAGATCACGTTCCTCGACGTCACCGCCACGGTCGATGCCCGTGCCACCACGTACGACGTGGTCCAGCGAACGGCCGAGCAGGTGTTCGTCCCGTTGACCGTCGGCGGGGGAGTGCGCAGCGTCGACGACGTGGCGCGCCTGCTCGCGGTCGGTGCGGACAAGATCGGCGTGAACTCGGCGGCCATCGCCCGACCGGAGCTCCTCGGCGAGATCGCCGACAGGTTCGGTGCCCAGGTGCTGGTGCTGTCGCTCGATGTCAAGCGTTCACCGGCCACCGCCTCCGGCTTCGTCGTGACCACGCACGGCGGCCGCACCGAGACGACGCTGGACACGTTGGACTGGGCGCGCGAGGCCACCGAACGCGGCGCCGGCGAGCTCCTGGTCAACTCAATCGACGCCGACGGCACTCGGGATGGGTTCGACCTCGAGCTCGTACGGCTCATGCGCGAAGTCGCCTCCGTACCCGTGATCGCCTCCGGTGGGGCGGGCAAGGCGTCCGACTTCGCTCCTGCCATCAAGGCAGGCGCGGATGCCGTCCTCGCCGCGAGCGTGTTCCACACGGGCGCACTCACGGTCGGAGACGTCAAGGACGCGCTGCGCGCCGAGGGGGTGCTGGTCCGATGACCGAGGTCGAAAGCCGCATCGCACAGGTCGCTTTCAACGCGGAGGGCCTCGCCCCGGTGATCGTGCAGCAGTGGGACACCCTCGAGGTGCTCATGCTCGCCTGGGTCGATGCCGAGGCCCTGCGCCGCACGCTCACGAGCGGGCGCGCGACCTACTGGTCGCGGTCCCGTCAGGAGTACTGGCGCAAGGGCGACACCTCAGGCAACACCCAACGCGTCCACGCGGCGCGCCTGGACTGCGACGGCGACGCGATCCTGCTGCAGGTGCACCAGAGCGGGCCCGCGTGCCACACCGGTACACGGACCTGCTTCGACACGACCGACCTGGAGCCCGTCCAGGCGGCGGACGCATGAGTCTCGCGCAGCGCGGTCGTTCGCTCTCGGTCCTCGGCTTCCTCGCCGCGGGCGGGATCGGCGTGCTCTCCGCGACCCAGACCTGGCTCGTCGTCGAGCGGCACGACGCCGCCGAACCGATCCTCGTGACCGGTGCACAGGCCCTCGTGCTGCTCACCCCGCTCAGCCTCGCGGTGCTGGCTCTGGCCGCGGTGCTCGCGATCGTCGGCCCCGTGCTGCGCTACGTGTTCGCGGCGCTCGGTGCCGTGATCGCGGTGCTGCTGGGCTGGTCGACGCTCAACATCCTGATCACGCGACCGCTGAGCGCCGTGGCGTCGACGGTCACGGAGCTCACGGGTCTCGCCGGTGACACGGCGATCGCGGACCTGGTCGACGCCGTCCAGCCGACGGCGTGGCCCACTATCGCCCTGGTGGGCTGGATCGTCCTGCTCGTCGGTTCCGTGTTCGTCATGATCACGGCGCGCGGATGGAAGGCAGGCGGCCGGCGCTTCCGCACCGCCACGGACGCCACCGCCGCGACGGGCCCCGTCGACGCGATCGATTCCTGGGACGAGCTGTCGCGGGGAACCGACCCGACGCGCTGAGACCGATAGACTGACGACGCCCGCCATCGACCCGGAGGAATCCCCATGAGCAACCCCATCGCAGACCCCGGCCACGGACACTCGCCTGCCGCCTGGACCGCTGTGGTGGTCATGCTGCTCGGCGTCGCCGCCGGCACCGTCGCGTTCTGCCTGGAGCAGCCGCTGTTCGTGTGGGTCTCGGTCGGCATCATCGTGATCGGCGCGCTGCTGGGGTGGATCCTCGCGAAGGCCGGTTACGGCGTGAAGGGCCCCAAGTACTCGCCGAAGGCGCACTAGTGGTTCTCGCCGACCTCACGGCCGGCGCTGTCGAAGACGCCGAGCGTCGTGCGCAGGCGCGCCCGCTCGCGGACGTCGAGAGGGCAGCCCTGGCTCGTCCGGCCGCGAAGGATGCCCGTGCGGCTCTCGCCCCGGCATCCCGCGTCAAGATCATCGCCGAGGTCAAGCGGGCCAGCCCGTCCCGTGGCGCCCTTGCCGAGATCCCCGACCCTGCCCATCAGGCCTCGTTGTACGAGACCGGTGGCGCGTCGGCGATCAGCGTTCTGACCGAGGAGCGCCGTTTCGGCGGCAGTCTCGCCGACCTGGAGGCGGTCACCGCTCGCGTGGAGGTCCCTGTCCTGCGCAAGGACTTCATCGCGACGCCGTACCAGGTCTTCGAAGCGCGAGCGGCCGGTGCCGATCTCGCGCTGCTGATCGTCGCTGGTCTCGAGCAGCGCGTGCTCTCGGAGCTCTTCGAGCTGATCACCGATCTCGGGATGACGCCGCTGGTCGAGACGCACTCCGCGGAGGAGATCGCCGTCGCCGCCGATCTGGGTGCACCGCTGATCGGCGTGAACGCGCGCGATCTGAAGACGCTCGAACTGGATCGCGAGCTGTTCAGCCGCATCGGGCATCTCATCCCGGACGGGACGACGCGGATCGCGGAATCCGCGGTGCTGTCGCCGAAAGACGTCGCGCACTATCGCGGCGCGGGTGCGGATGTCGTCCTCATCGGCGAGGCTCTCGTCACCGGAGACCCCGTCGCCACGCTGCACCGTTTTCTGGAGGTCGGATAAGTGAGTCTGCGCGATCAACCAGGGCCGTTCTTCGGCGACTTCGGCGGGCGATACATGCCGGAGTCCCTCATCGCGGCGATCGACGAGCTCACCGTCGCGTACGAGGAGGCGATCGCCGATCCGGAGTTCCGAGCCGAACTCGCCGGTCTGCTCAGCAGCTACGCCGGGCGGCCGTCGGCGCTGACCGAGGTGGCGCGCTTCGCCGAGCACGCCGGGGGAGCGCGCATCTTCCTCAAGCGCGAGGACCTCAACCACACCGGCAGCCACAAGATCAACAACGTCCTCGGGCAGGCGCTGCTCACGCGCCGTCTGGGCAAGACTCGCGTTATCGCCGAGACCGGTGCCGGCCAGCACGGCGTGGCGACCGCGACGGCCGCCGCCCTGTTCGGACTGGACTGCACGATCTACATGGGCGAGGTCGACACCGAGCGCCAGGCCCTGAACGTCGCGCGGATGCGTCTGCTCGGCGCCGAGGTCGTCCCGGTCCGCACGGGCTCGCGCACCCTCAAGGACGCGATCAACGACGCCTACCGCGACTGGGTCGCGACGGTCGAGACCACGAACTACATCTTCGGCACCGCGGCCGGGCCGCACCCGTTCCCCGCCATGGTGCGCGACTTCCAGAAGATCATCGGCGAAGAGGCGCGC
Organism: Microbacterium sp. M28; assembly: GCF_025836995.1. Taxonomy (NCBI): domain Bacteria; kingdom Bacillati; phylum Actinomycetota; class Actinomycetes; order Micrococcales; family Microbacteriaceae; genus Microbacterium; species Microbacterium triticisoli. The sequence goes on from NZ_CP107546.1 coordinate 1,647,311, forward strand.
GCGCAGTTGCTCGAGACGGCCGGTCGGCTGCCGGATGCCGTCGTGGCCTGCGTCGGCGGCGGGTCCAACGCGATCGGCATGTTCGACGCGTTCCTGGACGACGAGACGGTCAAGCTGTACGGCGTGGAGGCCGCGGGCGACGGCGTCGACACCCCCAAGCATGCGGCTTCGATCGAGCGCGGTCGTCCTGGCGTCCTGCACGGCGCCCGCACCTACGTCCTGCAGGACGAGGACGGCCAGACGATCGAATCGCACTCGATCTCGGCCGGTCTGGACTACCCCGGCGTGGGGCCGGAGCATTCCTGGCTCGCCGACATCGGCCGGGCCGAGTACATCCCCGCCACCGACGACGAGGCGATGCAGGCTCTGCGGCTGCTCAGCCGCACCGAGGGCATCATCCCCGCGATCGAATCCGCGCACGCATTGGCCGGCGCGATCCGGCTCGGCCGCGAGATGGGCCCCGAAGGGCTGATCGCGGTGTGCCTGTCCGGCCGCGGCGACAAGGACATGGACACCGCCGCGCGGTACTTCGAGCTGTACGACGAGGAGCCGAACGCATGAGCCGGGTCGAAGACGCCATCCGGCGCGCCAACGACGACGGCCGCGGAGCCTTCGTCGGCTACCTCCCGGTCGGATATCCCGACCTCGACACCAGCATCCGCGCGGCGATCACGCTCGCCGAGAACGGCGTCGACGTCATCGAGCTCGGGCCGCCGTACAGCGACCCGGTGATGGACGGCCCGCTGATCCAGGAGGCCACGCAGGCCGCCCTCGCCGCCGGATACCGCACGAAGGACCTGTTCACGGCGCTCCGGGAGATCACCGCAGCGACCGACGTCCCCGTCGTCGTGATGACCTACTGGAACCCCGTCGCCCAGTACGGCGTCGACCGCTACGCGGACGATCTGCTGGCGGCAGGAGCCTCAGGGCTCATCACCCCGGACATCACACCGGATGCCGCGGCCGAGTGGATCGCAGCGAGCAGGCGCACCGGTCTGGACCGGATCTTCCTCGCGGCGCCCACGTCCACCGACGCGCGCCTGGATCTCGTGGCCGAATCGTCCACCGGGTTCATCTACACGGTGTCCACCATGGGCATCACGGGAGAGCGCACGCAGCTCGACAAGGCGGCGCGCACTCTCGTCGCGCGCCTCCGAGAGCACGGCGACAATCGCGCCTGCGTCGGTATCGGCATCTCCACAGCCGAGCAGATCGCCGGCGTGCTGGAGTACGCCGACGGCGCGATCGTCGGCACCGCACTCGTCCGCGCTCTCCGCGACGGCGGCCTCGACGGGCTCGCCGTCACGACACGCGCCCTGGCAGCGGGAACGCCGCTGTCCACCCGCTCCGACCAGAGAAACTAGAATCGCACTCATGTCCCTCGCGCTCTCCAGCACACTCACCGGCGTGCTCACCAGCATCCCGAGCCCGCCCGAGAACACGTTCTCGATCGGTCCGGTGACGATCTACTACTACGCGCTCTGCATCATCGCGGGCATCATCGTCGCCACGCTGATGACCAACCACCGCCTCACCAAGCGCGGTGCGGAGCCCTGGATCGTGATCGACATCGTCATCATCGCGGTGCCGCTGGCGATCATCGCCGCACGTCTGTACCACGTCTTCACCCACCCGAACGACTACTTCGGCGAGGGCATCAACACGTGGAACCCCTTCCAGCCGGGCTCGATCTGGGCGATCTGGGAGGGCGGCATCGCCATCTACGGCGCCCTCATCGGCGGTGCGGTGGGCGCGTGGCTCGGCTGCCGCTGGGCGAAGATCCGGTTCTGGAGCTTCGCGGACGCTCTTGCGCCCGGCCTTCTGTTGGCGCAGGCCATGGGCCGGTTCGGCAACTGGTTCAACCACGAGCTGTTCGGACTGCCGACGGACCTGCCGTGGGGACTGGAGATCGAGTCGGACAACCCGGCCTTCCCCCCAGGGCTCGCCGACGGCACGCTGTTCCACCCGACCTTCCTCTACGAGGTGATCTGGAACGGCCTCGGCGTCCTCGTGCTGCTGTGGCTGGGTCGCAACCTGTACTTCCAGTGGGGCCGCCTGTTCGCGGTCTACCTGATCTGGTACAGCGCGGGCCGCATCCTCTGGGAGTCCATCCGGATCGACCCGAGCGAGATCATCCTCGGCCTGCGCAGCAACGTCTGGGCGGCCATCCTCGGTGTCGTCGTCGGCATCGTGATCATCATCGTCCAGACGCGCCGTCACCCCGGTCGCGAGCCGTCGGTGTACCAGCCCGGCTACAGCCGGAAGGACGTCGACGCTGATGTACAATCGCAGGACAATCCCTCTGACTTCGTCGACGTGAGCGAGCCTCCGTCCGAAGAGGTCACCGCAGGAGCCACCGCCACAAGCACCGCTCCCACGAACGAGGCAGGCGCCCGATAAGCCGCCTCGTGGCGGGAGATCCATTGCACTGAACGAGCGGGCCGACGTCGTCCCCGGTGTCACTTGAATATCTGAGGACGGTAACTGGTGTACTTCCAGCCTCCCTACGGCGCCTCCGGCGCCTACCCCCCGAAGCAGGGGATGTACAACCCGGCGTTCGAGAAGGACGCCTGTGGCCTTGCCATGGTCGCCACGCTCCGCGGCACGCCAGGTCATGACATCATCCAGCAGGCGCTCGAAGCCCTGCGCAACCTGGAGCACCGCGGCGCGATCGGCTCGGATGCGGGCACCGGAGATGGCGCAGGCATCCTGACCCAGATGCCCGACGAGTTCCTCCGCGCTGTGTCAGGGTTCGAACTTCCCGCGGCCGGCGAATACGCCGTCGGCCTCGCCTTCCTCCCGCTGCACGCGGGGGAGCGGCGCACGCAGAAGGCCGGCGTCGAGCGGATCGCCCGAGAAGAGGGCCTGACCGTCCTCGGATGGCGCGTCGTCCCGACGGCCAACGAGCACCTCGGCAAGCTCGCCGACGAGGCGCGCCCCGCCTTCGAGCAGCTCTTCGTCGCGCGCCCTGCGCACGGCGACGCCCCCGCGCTCTCCGGCATCGCGCTCGACCGCGTCGCCTACCGGCTGCGCAAGCGCGCCGGTCACGAGCTCGGCGCCTACTTCGTCTCGCTCTCCAGCCGCACGCTCGGCTACAAGGGCATGGTGACGACGCTCCAGCTCGAGCCGTTCTACCCCGATCTCCAGGATGAGCGCTTCGCCAGCGAACTCGCCGTGGTGCACTCGCGGTACTCGACCAACACGTTCCCGTCGTGGCCGCTCGCGCAGCCGCTGCGGATGCTCGCCCACAACGGCGAGATCAACACCGTCGGCGGCAACCGGAACTGGATGCGCGCCCGCCAGTCGCAGCTCGAATCCGAGCTCCTCGGCGACATCCGCCCGCTGCTGCCGATCTGCACGGACGGCGCGAGCGACTCGGCCTCCTTCGACGAGGTCCTCGAACTGCTCACGCTCACCGGCCGGAGCCTCCCGCACGCCATCCTGATGATGGTGCCGGAGGCCTACGAGAAGCAGACGGACATCTCTCCCGAGCTGCGCGCGTTCTACGAGTACCACTCGAACCAGATGGAGCCGTGGGACGGCCCTGCCGCCCTCATCTTCACCGACGGCACGCTCGTCGGCGCGACGCTCGACCGCAACGGTCTTCGTCCCGGCCGCTGGACCGAGACGACGGACGGACTCGTCGTCATCGGCTCCGAGACCGGAGTGCTCGAGTTCGAGCCGGAGCGCATCAAGCGCCGTGGTCGCCTGCAGCCGGGCAAGATGTTCGTCGTCGACACGGCCGCCGGCCGCATCGTCGAGGATGCCGAGATCAAGCAGCAGCTGGCCACGCTGCACCCGTGGCAGAAATGGCTCGATGAGGGATCGGTCCGCCTGGCCGACCTGCCGGAGCGCGAGCACATCGTGCACCCGCCGGCATCCATCACCCGGCGCCAGCGCACCTTCGGCTACACCGAGGAAGAGGTGCGCATCCTCCTGACGCCCATGGGCCAGAACGGCGTCGAGCCGCTCGGAGCCATGGGATCCGACACGCCGATCGCCGTGCTGAGCGAGCGCCCCCGTCTGCTGTTCGACTACTTCACTCAGCAGTTCGCCCAGGTGACCAACCCGCCGCTGGACTCGATCCGCGAAGAGGTCGTCACGAGCCTGAAGCTGGGCCTGGGGCCGGAGCGCAACCTGCTCAGCTGGGGTCCGGAGCACGCGCACACCGTCACGCTCGACTTCCCGGTCATCGACAACGACGAGCTCGCGAAGATCCGCCACATCGACAAGGCCATGCCGGCCCGCCGCTCGGTGACGATCCGGGGGCTGTACCACTTCGACGCCGGACCGCAGTCGCTGCCCGACCGCATCGAGGAGATGTGCGCCGAGGTCGACGCCGCGATCGCCGACGGCGCCGAGTTCCTGATCCTCTCGGATCGCGACTCGAACAAGGACCTCGTCCCGATCCCTTCGCTGCTGATGGTCTCCGCGATCCACCACCACCTGATCCGGCGCGAGAACCGCATGAAGGTGGGACTCATCGTCGAAGCGGGCGACGTCCGCGAGGTGCACCACGTCGCGACGCTGATCGGCTATGGGGCGTCAGCAGTCAACCCGTACCTCGCGATGGAGACGGTCGAGCATCTCGTCCGCACCGGCTTCATCACGGGTGTCACGCCGGAGAAGGCCGTCCGCAACCTGATCTACGCGCTCGGCAAGGGCGTGCTGAAGATCATGTCGAAGATGGGCATCTCCACGGTGTCCTCGTACGCGGGCGCCCAGGTGTTCGAGGCCGTCGGCCTCAGCCAGGAGTTCATCGACGCGTACTTCACCGGCACGGAGACCAAACTCGGCGGCATCGGCATCGACGAGGTCTACACCGAGAACCAGGCCCGCCACGACTACGCCTACCCGGAGGACGCCGCCGCACGTGCACACGAGCGGCTGTGGACCGGCGGCGAGTACCAGTGGCGTCGGGACGGGTCGCCGCACCTGTTCAACCCGGAGACCGTCTTCCGGCTGCAGCACTCGACCCGCACCCGCCGGTACGACATCTTCCGCGAGTACACCAAGCTCGTCGACGACCAGGCCGCCGAGCTGAAGACGCTGCGCGGGTTGTTCTCGCTGCGCACCGGCCAGCGCACCCCGGTGCCGCTGGACGATGTCGAGCCCGTGAGCGCGATCGTCAAGCGGTTCTCGACCGGAGCCATGAGCTACGGCTCGATCTCCCGTGAGGCGCACGAGACGCTCGCCATCGCGATGAACCGCATCGGCGGCAAGTCCAACACGGGCGAGGGCGGCGAGGAACCGGATCGTCTGCTCGACCCGGAGCGCCGAAGCGCGATCAAGCAGGTCGCCTCCGGACGTTTCGGCGTGACCAGCCAGTACCTCACCGAGGCGGAGGACATCCAGATCAAGCTCGCACAGGGCGCCAAGCCCGGCGAGGGCGGTCAGCTGCCTCCTGGCAAGGTGTACCCGTGGGTCGCCCGCACCCGTCACGCGACCGCCGGCGTCGGCCTCATCTCGCCGCCGCCGCACCACGACATCTACTCGATCGAGGACCTCAAGCAGCTGATCTTCGATCTCAAGCGCGCCAACCCGGATGCCCGCATCCACACCAAGCTCGTCAGCCAGTCCGGCATCGGCGCGGTGTCTGCGGGTGTCGCCAAGGCGCTCAGCGACGTCATCCTCGTCTCCGGACACGACGGCGGCACCGGAGCGAGTCCGCTGAACTCGCTCAAGCACGCCGGAACCCCGTGGGAGCTCGGCCTCGCCGAGACGCAGCAGACGCTCATGCTCAACGGCATGCGCGACCGCGTCGTCGTTCAGGTGGACGGTCAGCTCAAGACCGGACGCGACGTCGTCATCGGCGCCCTGCTCGGCGCAGAGGAGTTCGGGTTCGCCACGGCCCCGCTCGTCGTGAGCGGATGCATCATGATGCGCGTCTGCCACCTCGACACCTGCCCTGTGGGTGTCGCGACGCAGAACCCGGTGCTGCGCGAGCGCTTCACGGGCAAGCCGGAGTTCGTCGTGAACTTCATGGAGTTCATCGCGGAGGAGGTGCGCGAGATCCTCGCCGAGCTCGGCTTCCGTTCGCTCGACGAGATCATCGGACGCAGCGACCTCATCGAGGCCGACGCGGCGATCGAGCACTGGAAGGCGGACGGCCTCGACCTGTCGCCGATCCTCGAGGGACCGGTGTTCCCGGCATCCGAGCCCCGCCGCAGCGGCCGGGAGCAGGACCACGAATTGGACGCGCACTTCGACGTCCAGCTCATCGAGATGGCTCAGGAAGCGCTCGAGGACGGCTCGCCCGTGCTCATCGAGCTGCCGATCCGCAACACGGAACGCGCCGTCGGGACGATGCTCGGTCACGAGGTCACGACGCGCTACGGTGCCGCAGGGCTCGCCAGGGAGACGATCGACGTCACACTCACGGGAACGGCGGGGCAGTCGCTCGGCGCGTTCATGCCGGCCGGCATCGCGCTGCGTCTCGAGGGCGACGCGAACGACTACGTCGGCAAGGGCCTGTCCGGTGGCGACATCACGATCCGTCCGCCGCGCGGCGCGACCATCGTGCCTCAGGAGAACGTCATCGCGGGCAACGTCATCGGCTACGGCGCCACGAGCGGGACGATCTTCATCTCGGGCGTGGTCGGCGAGCGATTCCTGGTGCGCAACTCCGGGGCGACAGCGGTCGTCGAAGGCGTGGGAGACCATGCGCTGGAGTACATGACCGGCGGTCTCGCCGTCATCCTCGGCGCGACGGGTCGCAACCTCGGCGCCGGTATGTCCGGTGGCATCGCGTACGTCCATGCACTCCGAACGGACAAGGTCAACGCCCAGTCCCTGGACAGCGGCGAACTGCGTCTGGAGCAGCTCGACCGCGCCGATCTCGAGGTGCTGAGGAGTCTTCTCACCGAGCACGTCGAGCGCACGGCATCCCCCCTGGCGGCAGAGATGCTCGCCGATTTCGACACCGTGGCGACCGAGTTCGTCAAGGTGCTTCCGCGCGACTTCGCCGCGGTTCAGAACATGCGCCAGGAGGCGGAGCAGGCCGGGCTCGACCCGGACGGCGACGTCATCTGGAACCGGATCCTGGAGGTGACCGGTGGCTGACCCCAAGGGCTTTCTGAAGGTGACGGAGCGCGAGCTGCCTGCTCGTCGCCCCGTCCCGGTGCGGATCATGGACTGGAAAGAGGTCTATGAACCCGGTGACCAGGCGGTGCTGCGTCGTCAGGCCGGACGCTGCATGGACTGCGGCGTTCCGTTCTGCCATTCCGGATGCCCGCTGGGCAACCTGATCCCTGAGTGGAACGACCTCACCTGGCGCGGCGAGGGGCGCGCGGCCATCGAGCGCCTGCACGCGACCAACAACTTCCCGGAGTTCACGGGGCGGCTGTGCCCCGCGCCCTGCGAGAGCTCGTGCGTGCTGGGCATCAACCAGCCGGCGGTCACGATCAAGCAGGTCGAGGTCTCGATCATCGATGAGGCGTTCTCGCACGGCTGGGTCGAGGCGGAGCCGCCGGAGCGCCTGACCGGCAAGACGGTCGCCGTCGTCGGCTCCGGGCCCGCGGGTCTCGCCGCCGCTCAGCAGCTGACGCGCGCCGGCCACACCGTCGCCGTGTTCGAGCGCGACGACCGCATCGGCGGCCTGCTGCGCTACGGCATCCCGGACTTCAAGATGGAGAAGAGCCACATCGAGGCTCGTCTTCGTCAGATGCAGGAGGAGGGCACGCGTTTCCGCGCCGGCGTCGAGATCGGCAAGGACATCAGCTGGGCCGATCTGCGGGCCCGTTACGACGCGGTCGTCATCGCGACCGGTGCCACCGTCCCGCGCGACCTGGCGATCCCCGGCCGCGACCTGGACGGCGTGCACTTCGCGATGGAGTACCTCGTCGAGTCGAACCACGTGGTCGCCGGAGACAAGGTCCCGAACCAGATCACCGCCGAGGGCAAGCACGTCATCGTGATCGGTGGCGGCGACACCGGTGCCGACTGCATCGGTACGGCCCACCGTCAGGGGGCGCTCAGCGTCACGAACCTCGCGATCGGCCGCCAGCCCGGTGACGCCCGGCCCGACCACCAGCCATGGCCGATGATGCCGACGCTCTTCGAAGTGTCGTCCGCGCACGAGGAGGGCGGCGAGCGGGTGTACCTCGCATCGACCGTCGAGTTCCTCTCGAACGACGCGGGCGAGGTGCGCGCGCTGCGTGTCGCCGAGACCGAGTACGTCGACGGCCGTCGCGTGCCCAAGAGCGGCACCGAGCGCGAGATCCCGGCGGACCTCGTCCTGATCGCGATGGGCTTCACCGGCCCTGAGCAGGACGGCTACACCGACGAGACGCGCCCGCAGGTGACCGACCGAGGCGCATTCCGGCGCGATGACTCGTACGAGTCGACGATCCCGGGCGTGTTCGTGGCCGGTGACGCCGGGCGAGGACAGTCGCTCATCGTCTGGGCGATCGCGGAGGGACGCGCCGCCGCGGCGAGCGTCGACCGCTTCCTGATGGGCGAGACGGTGCTGCCTGCACCGGTGCGTCCGACGGATGTCGCGATCGGCCTGCAGCCCGCGTAGGCTGACTGCGGCACCGTCGCCAGTTCTATTCCTCTTCTACCCTGGAGACTTCTGTTGAGACGCGCGAAAATCGTCGCCACCCTCGGCCCCGCAACCAGTTCCTATGAGAACGTGCGGGCCATCATCGAAGCCGGAGTGGACGTCGCCCGACTGAACCTCAGCCACGGCGACTACTCCGTTCACGACGCCAACTACGCCAACGTCCGTCGCGCAGCCGACGACGCCGGCAAGGCGGTGGCCGTGCTCGTCGACCTGCAGGGTCCGAAGATCCGCCTCGGCAAGTTCGAGGCCGGCCCCTACCACCTCGAGGTCGGTGACATCTTCAAGATCACCACCGAGGAGATCATCGGAAACCGCGAGATCTGCGGGACCACGTTCAAGGGCCTGCCCCAGGACGTCAAGCCCGGTGACTTCCTCCTCATCGACGACGGCAAGGTCCGCGTCGAGGTCGTCGAGACCGATGGAACCGTCGTCACGACCAAGGTGATCGTCGCCGGCCCGGTGTCCAACAACAAGGGCATCAACCTGCCGGGTGTCGCCGTCAACGTCCCCGCGCTGAGCGAGAAGGACGAGGCGGATCTGCGCTGGGGTCTGAAGATCGGTGCCGACCTCATCGCGCTGTCCTTCGTCCGCAACGCTTCGGATGTCGTCCGCGTGCACGAGATCATGGCGGAGGAGGGCGTGCGCGTCCCCGTCATCGCCAAGATCGAGAAGCCGCAGGCCGTCGACGCGCTCGAGGGCATCGTCGACGCGTTCGACGGCATCATGGTCGCGCGTGGCGACCTGGGTGTCGAGCTGCCGCTGGAGGCGGTGCCGATCGTGCAGAAGCGCGCGGTCGAGCTGGCCCGCCGCAACGCGAAGCCCGTCATCGTCGCGACGCAGATGCTCGAGTCGATGATCTCCAGCCCTGTGCCGACGCGTGCCGAGACGAGCGACGTCGCCAACGCCGTCCTCGACGGTGCGGATGCCGTGATGCTGTCCGGTGAGACCAGCGTCGGTGAGTACCCCATCGTCGTGGTCGAGACCATGGCACGCATCATCGCGTCGACCGAGGAGCACGGCCTGGAGCGCATCGCACCGCTCACGAACAAGCCGAAGACCCAGGGCGGAGCGATCACGCTCGCCGCGCTCGAGGTCGCCGAGTTCGTCGAAGCGAAGTACCTGTGCGTCTTCACGCAGTCGGGTGACTCGGCACGGCGCCTGTCTCGTCTGCGCTCGCGCATCCCGATGATCGCGTTCACGCCGGAGCCCGACATCCGTCGCCGCATGGCGCTGACGTGGGGCATCAGCTCGAACCTCGTCGATGTCGTCGAGCACACCGACATGATGTTCCTGCAGGTGGACGACTACCTGCTGAAGAACGGTCTCGCCGCCGAAGGCGACAAGGTCGTCGTGATCTCCGGATCCCCTCCAGGGATCGTCGGCTCGACGAACGACATCCGCGTCCACAAGGTCGGGGATGCCGTCGGCGGCGCCGCTCCGATCTACAAGGCCGCAGGGGCCTGATGGACCTCGTCACAGGGCGCGGGATCACTACCCCGCGCCCTGTGACGTATCGACGATGACGTCCCTTCTTCGCAGGGCGTCGTGGTGGTTCCGCGACTACGTCTACGCCATCGCGTGGCAGGCTCGTGCCGCCGTCGATCGCACCGATCCGGCATCGTTCGAGAGCGGATCCAGGACGCCGATCGTGGTCCTTCCGGGCGTCTACGAGACCTGGCAGTTCCTGAGGCCGCTCGTCGAGGCGCTGCACGCACAGGGGCATCCCGTCCACGTCGTCCGGGCGCTGCACCGCAACCGCCGTCCGATCAGCGAGCTCGCCGAGGACGTCACGGTCTTCCTCGAGCAGTCCGAATTGCGGGACGTGATCATCGTCGCGCACAGCAAGGGCGGTCTCGCCGGCAAGCTCGTCATGGTCGGTCGGGCGGGGGAACGGGTGCGCTCGATGCTGGCGATCGCCACTCCTTTCGGCGGGTCGCGCTATGCACGCATCATGCCGGTGCGCACGCTGCGGGCCTTCTCGCCGCTGGATCCGGGAATCATCGGACTCGCGCGCCAGCAGGAGGCGAACAGCAGGATCGTGTCGATCTACGCGCGCTTCGATCCGCACATCCCCGAGGGCAGCGAACTGCCGGGGGCGAAGAACGTGCGCCTCGATGCCGGGGGCCACTTCCGGATCCTCGCGCATCCGCGCGTCATCGCGGAGCTCGCCGTTCTCGCGGAGTGACGGTCGCCGCGGCGGATCTCATCCTTCGGTGCCGGCGGTGGGACTCGAACCCACACGCCCTTTCGGACAAAGCATTTTGAGTGCTCCGCGTCTGCCATTCCGCCACGCCGGCCCTGTATCGCGTCTACGACTGTAGCGCAGGATCATGGACACTCCGCCCCGGCCGACACGCCGTCGACCGGACATCGCCTGCACTCCCGTAGAATGAACGGGTGACCGAAGAACAGGCTGAACAGTCCACGGCATCCGCTCCGCGACGCGTCGTCGTCGCCGAAGACGAATCGCTGATCCGTCTCGACATCGTCGAGATCCTGCGAGACAACGGATTCGACGTGGTCGGTGAGGCCGGAGACGGCGAGACCGCCGTCGCACTCGCGACCGAGCTGCGCCCCGACCTGGTCATCATGGACGTCAAGATGCCCCAGCTCGACGGCATCAGCGCCGCCGAGAAGCTGCACAAGGGCAACATCGCCCCGGTCGTCCTGCTGACCGCGTTCAGCCAGAAGGAACTCGTCGAGCGCGCGAGCGAGGCCGGCGCGCTGGCGTACGTCGTGAAGCCCTTCACGCCGAACGACCTGCTGCCGGCGATTGAGATCGCTCTCGCCCGCCACGAGCAGATCATCACGCTCGAGGCCGAGGTCGCCGACATGGTCGAGCGCTTCGAGACCCGCAAGCTCGTCGACCGCGCCAAGGGCCTGCTGAACGAGAAGATGGGCCTCTCCGAGCCCGAGGCGTTCCGCTGGATCCAGAAGGCGTCGATGGATCGTCGCCTCACCATGCAGGACGTCGCGAAGGCGATCATCGAGCAGCTCGCTCCCAAGAAGTGACGTTCGACCTCGACGACGGCATCCGCCTGCGTCTGGTCGAATCGGGGGATGCCGAGGTGTACGCCGCTGCATACGACGCCAACCGGGCGCACCTCGCGCGCTGGGACCCGGTGCGCGACGAGAGCTTCTACACCGTCGAATGGCATGAGGCGCTCATCGCGCAGCATCTCCGCGACCACGAGAGCGGCCGAGCCGCACGTTTCGTGATCGTCCACGAGGACGGTCGGATGGTGGGCGTGGCGAACATCGCGAACGTCGTCCGCGGAGCGTTCCACAGTGCCGATCTCGGCTACTGGATCGACGCGTCGCTCGCCGGCCGCGGCATCATGACCCGCGTCGTGTCCGTGCTGATCGATCACGCCCGCACGGAGCTCGGGCTCCACCGTCTGCAGGCCGCGACGCTGCTCGACAACGCGGCGTCGCAGCGCGTGCTCGCGCGCAACGGCTTCGAGAGGATCGGCATCGCGCCGAAGTACCTGCGCATCGCGGGGGAGTGGCAGGACCACATCCTGTTCCAGCGGATCCTCTCCGACTGAGGCCGCCGCACCGCGGCGCCCGTCAGGCCGGGAGATCCTTGATCATGTTGGTGATGCGGATCGTCGAGCACCGACGGCCCAGATCATCGGAGACGACGATCTCGTGCACCGTGATGCTGCGTCCGAGGTGCAGCGGCGTGCACACTCCGGTGACGACACCGGACGTGGCCGATCGCGTGTGCGTGGCGTTGATGTCCACGCCGACCGCGAGCTTGCCGGGACCGGCGTGGAGGTTCGCGGCCATCGAACCGAGCGACTCGCCGAGCACGACGTATGCGCCGCCGTGCACGAGGCCGACGGGCTGCGTGTTGCCTTCTACCGGCATGGTCGCGACAGCGCGCTCCACACCGAATTCGGTGAACTCGATGCCCATCTTCTCGGCCAGAGCGCCCATGCCGCGGGCGGTCGCCCACTCCAGGCCGTTCATCCGGATGCTGTCGCTCACCGATCCTCCTCAACGCATGTCTGTCGTCCTCGTTAGGCTGACAGGGTGACGGACTCCGCAAAGCCTACCCTCATGGTCGTCGACGGCCACTCGCTCGCCTATCGCGCCTTCTTCGCCCTCCCCGTGGAGAACTTCACCACGAAGGACAACCAGCACACGAACGCCATCTACGGCTTCCTGTCGATGCTCGTGAACCTCATCAAGGCCGAGAAGCCGACGCACATGGCCATCGCCTTCGACACGTCCCGGCACTCGTTCCGCACCGACGAATACCCCGAGTACAAGGCCACCAGGTCCGAGACGCCGCAGGAGTTCCGCGGCCAGATCCCGCTGCTGCAGGACTGTCTCGCCGCGATGTCGATCCCGGTCCTCACGCAGGAGGGCATCGAGGCCGACGACATCCTCGCGACGCTCGCGAAGCAGGGCTCGGCGCAGGGCTACGACGTCCTGGTCGTGTCCGGTGACCGCGACACCATCCAACTGGTCAACGACGAGGTGACGCTGCTGTACCCGTCGGTGCAGGGCGTCTCCCAGCTCAAGCGCTACGACCCGCTCACGGTGCAGGAGCGCTACGGCGTGCGCCCCGAGCAGTACCCCGACATCGCCGCACTGGTCGGTGAGACCAGCGACAATCTGCCCGGCGTGCCCAAGGTGGGCGAGAAGACCGCCGTGAAGTGGCTGACGCAGTTCGGCAGTCTCGACGAGCTCCTCGAGCGCGCCGACGAGATCAAGGGCGTCGTCGGCGGCAATCTGCGCGATCACATCGAAGACGTGCGTCGCAACCGCAAGCTCAACCGGCTGCTGACCGACGTCGAGCTGCCGCTCGCACCGGCGGATCTCGTGGTCGCGCCGATCGACGCGCAGGCCGTGCGCGACATCTTCGCCCGTCTCGAGTTCCGCACCCTGCTGCCGCGCGTGTTCGAGGCGGTCGGCGCCGAAGCCGTCGAGGACGACACGCCCGCCGTCGTCATCCCCGCGCCCGTCGAATCGTCGCCGACAGATCTCGCAGACTGGCTCTCGGCTCAGAACGACGAGCTCGCTCTCACCCTCGTGCTCGCCGGCGGGATGCCCATCAGGATCGGCGTCGCCGGCAGCACGGGCCTGCACGAGGCCGATTGGAACGACGAGACCGCGCAGGCGCTTCGCCCCTGGCTGGAATCCGACGCTCCGAAAGTCATGCACGAGGCCAAGCCGCAGGTGAAGGCTCTGCTGCGCGCCGGCATCCGCATCGGCGGTCTGGCCTACGACACGATCCTGGCCGGTTGGCTGCTGCGGCCGAGCTTCCCCGACAAGACGCTCGGCAACCTCGTCGAGCGCTACCTCGGTGAGAAGCTCCCGGAAGCCGACCCGACGCAGCTCGTGCCCGAGACCGATGGCGCCACGCCGGCGCAGGAGGCCTGGTTCACCCTGCGTACGGCGGCCGCCCTGCGTGAGGATCTGCCAGAGTCGGTGGCCTCGGTGCTGACAGGCATCGAACTGCCGACGCTGCTCACGCTCGCCGACATGGAGATCGCCGGCGTCGCGGTCTCCCACGAGGTCCTCTCGACGTTCTCCGCCGAGCTCGGCGCCCGCGCCGATGCCATCGCGCAGGACGCATACGCCACGATCGGTCGAGAGGTGAACCTCGGTTCGCCGAAGCAGCTGCAGGAGGTGCTGTTCGAAGAGCTCCAGCTGCCCAAGACGCGCAAGACCAAGACCGGGTACTCCACGGATGCCGCGTCGCTCGCCGACATCCAGGAGAAGAGCCCGCACCCCTTCCTCGAGCAGCTGTCGCAGCACCGCGAGGCGACCAAGCTGCGGCAGATCATCGAGTCCCTCGACACCGCCATCAAGGACGACCACCGCGTCCACACGACGTACGTGCAGACCGGCAGCCAGACCGGCCGGTTGTCCAGCACCGACCCGAACCTGCAGAACATCCCGGTCCGCACAGAGGAATCGCGCCGCATCCGCAGCGCGTTCGAGGTCGGCGAGGGGTACGAGACGCTGCTGACGGCGGACTACTCGCAGATCGAGATGCGCATCATGGCGCATCTGTCCGGTGACGAAGGTCTCATCGAGGCGTTCAACAGCGGTGAGGATCTGCACCGGTTCGTCGGCGCCCGCGTGTTCGGCGTCGAGCCCGCCGACGTCACGTCGGCGATGCGCACGAAGGTCAAGGCGATGTCGTACGGCCTGGTGTACGGACTCAGCGCCTTCGGCCTCTCCAAGCAGCTGCGCATCGAGCAGGCCGAGGCCAAGCAGCTCATGCTGGAGTACTTCGCCCGCTTCGGCGCGGTGCGCGACTACCTGCGCGCGTCCGTCCTCGCAGCGAAGGAGGTCGGCTACACCGAGACGATCTTCGGCCGTCGTCGCCCGTTCCCCGACCTCACCAGCCCGAACCGCGTGCTGCGTGAGAACGCTGAGCGCGCAGCCCTCAACGCGCCCATCCAGGGCAGCGCGGCCGACATCATGAAGATCGCCCTGTTCCGGATCCACGACGACCTCGTGAGCGCCGGCATGCGCTCACGCGTGCTGCTGCAGATCCACGACGAACTGGTGGTCGAGGTCGGCGCAGGGGAGTGGGAGGCCGCGGAGCAGATCGTCCGCACGCGTATGGCCGGTGCGGCCGCGCTGACCGTTCCACTCGACGTCCAGGTCGGGCGCGGGCGCGACTGGAACGAGGCAGCGCACTGACGGTGGTGGCGGTGGGGGTGCGCAGTACGCTGGGCGGATGACCACAACTCCGCGCACCCCCACCGCGATCGACCAGGTCGCCGAGGAATGGGTCGATGATCTCGTCCTCCTCGCGCCCACCCTCGGTACCTACATCGGACGCAATGAAGCGAACGATCGCTACGCCGACCTGAGCCCCGAGGGGCAGGAGCACTACGCATCCGAGGTCCGCCGCACGCTGACGAAGCTGGAGGCCCTGCAGCCGGTCGACGCCATCGACGAGGTCACAAAGGCCGACCTCGGCAGCGAACTGCGGCTGGAACTCGAACTCCACGAAGCGCAGTGGCACCTGCGCGATCTCAACGTCATCGCCTCGGCACCCCAGGACATCCGCTCGGTGTTCGACCTCATGCCCACCGCATCGCCCGACGACTGGGATGTCATCGCGATGCGTCTGAATGCGATCCCCGCCGCTCTGCGCGGCTACACGGCGACCCTGCGCGAGGGAATCGCCCGCGGCGTCACGCCCGCCCGTCGGCAGGCGGTCGAAGTGGCGACGCAGATCGAACGGTACACGGCGGACGACGGCTTCTTCGCGGCCTTCGTCGCCGAAGCGACCCCGGCCGAAGGCGAGCTGCCCGCATCGCTCGCCCGTACCCTCGCGGACAACGCCTCGGCGGCACGCGTCGCCTACGACGAGCTGCGCACATTCCTGGCGACGACACTGGCCGACGCCGCAGACGAGAAGGATGCCGTCGGGCGCGACCTGTACGCGCTCAATTCGCGACGATTCCTTGGCGCCACGATCGATCTGGACGAGACGTACGAGTGGGGGATCGAAGAGCTCCGTCGCATGGTCGACGAGCAGACCGCGATCGCACACGAGATCCTCGCCGGAGCCAGCGTCGAGGAGGCCGTCGCGCACCTGGAGGCCGACCCGTCGCGCAAGCTGCACGGCACCGACGCGCTGCAGCGCTGGATGCAGGAGACGAGCGACCGCGCCGTCTCGGAGCTCGGCGCCACGCACTTCGACATCCCCGAGGAGATCCGCACGCTCGAGTGCATGATCGCGCCCACCCAGGAGGGCGGGATCTATTACACCGGTCCGACGGACGACTTCTCGCGTCCGGGCCGGATGTGGTGGTCCGTGCCCGAGGGCGTCACCGAGTTCGACACGTGGCGTGAACTCACGACCGTCTACCACGAGGGAGTACCCGGCCATCATCTCCAGATCGCGCAGGCCGTTTACAACCGCGCCGAGCTGAACTCGTGGCGCCGCCTGCTGGCAGGCACATCCGGGCACGCCGAGGGCTGGGCGCTGTACGCCGAGCGCCTCATGCAGCAGCTCGGCTACCTCGACGACCCTGCTGACCGGCTCGGAATGCTGGACGGCCAGCGCATGCGCGCAGCCCGCGTCGTGCTGGATATCGGCGTGCACCTCCGGAAGCCGCGGCTGGACGGTCAGGGCACGTGGGATGCCGAGTACGCGCTCGACTTCATGCGCAAGAACGTGAACATGTCGGATGAGTTCGTGCAGTTCGAGGTCAACCGCTACCTCGGCTGGCCGGGTCAGGCGCCGTCGTACAAGGTGGGTCAGCGCATCTGGGAGCAGGTGCGCGACGCCTATCAGGTACGCCAGGGCGACGCGTTCGACGTGAAGGACTTCCACAAGCGCGCGCTCGACATGGGCGGTGTCGGACTCGACACGCTGCGCACGGCCCTGCTGCGCTGACGATCCGGCGGTCGCCGGGAATGCCACGGCGACCATCCTGGTTCATTCACCTGAATAGGAAAGGGTTGACATGGACATCGAGTTCGGACTGGACACCTTCGGCGACATCACGCGCGATTCCGAGGGCGAGATGCTCTCCGCCGCGCAGACGATCCGCAACATCGTCGAACAGGCGGAACTGGCCGACCGCGTCGGCGTCGACTTCTTCGGAGTGGGGGAGCACCACAGGACGGAGTTCGCCGTCTCCGCACCCGAGATGGTGCTTGCGGCGATCGCCTCGCGCACCGAGCGGATCCGGCTGGGAACCGCGGTGACCGTGCTGTCCTCCGATGACCCGGTCCGCGTGTTCGAGCGCTTCGCCACGTTGGACGCCGTGTCGAACGGCCGAGCCGAGGTCGTGCTCGGCCGCGGATCGTTCGTCGAGTCGTTCCCGCTCTTCGGCTTCGACCTGCGTGACTACGACGCGCTCTTCGAGGAGAAGCTCGACCTGTTCGTGGAGCTGCTGAAGGAGAAGCCGGTGACCTGGTCGGGCACGATGCGGCCGGCCCTCGAGAACGCGGACGTGTTTCCCAAGACCGAGCGAGGCCTGCGCACCTGGGTCGGCGTCGGCGGCAGC
Organism: Microbacterium sp. M28; assembly: GCF_025836995.1. Lineage (NCBI taxonomy): Bacteria > Bacillati > Actinomycetota > Actinomycetes > Micrococcales > Microbacteriaceae > Microbacterium > Microbacterium triticisoli. The sequence continues at coordinate 1,664,870 of NZ_CP107546.1, forward strand.
CCGGAGTCCGTGGTGCGCGTCGCACGTCATGGTCTCGGACTGATGCTCGCCATCATCGGTGGTCCGGCCGGACGCTTCGCACCGTTCGTCGACCTCTACCACCGCTCGGTCGCGAGCTTCGGCACGACCTCGCACCCGATCTCCGTGCACTCGCCCGGCCACATCGCACGCACGGACGAGGAGGCGTGGGACGCCGCATACGAGGGCTTCGAGGCGATGAACAACACCATCGGCGCCGAGCGAGGATGGCCCCCGTACAGCCGGGCGCGATTCCAGAACGACGTCGGACCCGCCGGGGCGATCTACTCGGGCTCCCCGGAACGCGTCGCCCAGAAGATCGCCGACACGGTGCGCACGCTGGGCCTCGGACGCTTCGACCTCAAGTACGCCACCGGGACTCTGGCCCACGAGCAGATGATGCAGAGCATCGAGCTGTACGGCACCGTGGTGATCCCGCGCGTGCGCGAACTGCTCGCGGAATGATGCACGGGGCAGGCGCGGTGCGGCTCTACGATGAGGGTCATGGCTGACACTCTGCCGAGTCGCGCCTCCCTCGGGGGGCGACTCGACGATCTCCCGTTCACACGACGCCACCTCAAAGTCCTCACCGGCTCCGGCGTGGGCTGGGCGTTGGACGCGATGGACGTCGGGCTCATCTCCTTCATCATCGCCGTGCTCGCCCAGCAGTGGGATCTGACGAAGACCGAGACGGGCTGGATCGCGTCGGTGGGATTCATCGGCATGGCGATCGGCGCGAGCCTGGGCGGCCTTCTCGCCGACCGCCTCGGCCGCCGCCAGGTGTTCGCCCTGACGCTGTTGATCTACGGCATCGCCACGGGCGCGAGTGCGCTGGTCGGCGGGGTCGCCGCACTGCTGGTGCTGCGGTTCTTCGTGGGCCTCGGCCTCGGAGCCGAACTGCCCGTGGCGTCGACGTACGTGAGCGAGTTCGCACCGAGCCGCATCCGCGGCCGGCTCATCGTCATCCTCGAGGCTTTCTGGGCCGTCGGGTGGACCGCCGCGGCCCTCATCGGCTACTTCGTGATCCCGGCGTCCGAAGACGGCTGGCGCTGGGCCTTCGCGCTGGGCGCCATCCCCGCCGTCTACGCCCTGGTCGTCCGCTGGGGTCTGCCCGAGTCGCCCCGCTGGCTCGCCGGTCGCGGACGGATCGCCGAGGCGGAGCGCATCGTCACGGCCTTCGAGACGGATGCCGGGATCATCACCGGCCCTGCCATCCGCAAGGAGCCGCCGTCCCGCGCCCTGGCCGCGACGACGAGGGCACGACTGAGCACGCTCTGGCACGCCGAGTTCCGCGTGCGCACGATCTGCATCTGGCTCGTCTGGTTCTGCGTGAACTTCTCGTATTACGGCGCCTTCATCTGGATCCCCAGCATCCTCGTCGATGCCGGGTACGATCTCGTGCGCTCGTTCGGGTTCACGCTCCTCATCACGCTCGCCCAGCTCCCCGGCTACGCGGTGGCGGCGTGGCTCATCGAGGTGTGGGGGAGACGTCTCACGCTGTCGATCTTCCTGGTCGGATCCGCGGTGTCCGCCGTGCTGTTCGGGACGGCGACCGGGGAGACCTCGATCATCGCCAGCGGCATGGCGCTGTCGTTCTTCAACCTCGGGGCGTGGGGTGCGCTCTACGCGGTCACCCCGGAGATCTATCCCACCTCCCTGCGCGCAACGGGCGCAGGCTGGGCGGCGGGAGTCGGACGGATCGCCTCGATCATCGCGCCGCTGCTGGTCCCCGTGCTGCTGGTCGCCGGTGGCGCTCCGCTGCTGTTCGTCGTCTTCGCGGCCGTGTTCGTCGTCGCGGCCGTCGCCGCCTGGGGACTCGTCGATCGACGGGGCAAAGCGCTCGACGACCGCTGAGCGCACGGCGCGACACGAAGTGTTCACCCGACCTGCGTCCGAGGGTGACTGGTGCGCCGTGACGAGCTCACCTCCGCTTCACCTCCCGGTCATGCGCAGGCGTTTGGCTGATCCGGACCGTGCGCTCCGCACGGCGCGAAAGGATCCCCACGCGATGAAACGCCTCCCCCCTCTGTTCGCCTGCGCGATCGTCGTGACGAGCATCGCACTGCTCGGCTCGGCACCGGCCGGCGCCACGTCGGCACCGCTTCCGGATGCGGCTCAGCGCAGCCTGAGCATCGTGTCCTACAACATCCATCATGCCCAGGGAGCCGACGGCGTGCTCGACCTGGAGCGCGTCGCGCAGGTGCTCGAGTCCACGGGCGCGGATGTCATCGGTCTGCAGGAGGTCGACCGTCACTTCGGTGCGCGTTCCGAGTACGTCGACCAGGCCGCGTGGTTGGCGCAGCGGCTCGACATGTCTTACTGCTACGCCGCGAACCTCGACCTCGATCCCACCGACGGCCGGACCGAGCGACGCCAGTACGGGACGGCGATCCTGTCGTCGTACCCTATGGACGACTGCGCGAACACGCCGCTGCCGAACCACGCAGGTGGCGAGCAGCGCGGCCTGGCTCAGGCCGACGTGCACGTGCGCGGAGTCGAGCTTCGCGTGTACAACACGCACCTGACGCACCAGAGCGCGCAGGGACGCCTGGATCAGGCCGCCGTCTTCAACGAGATGGCCCGGTCCGCCGGCATGCCGGTGGTGCTCGTGGGCGACCTCAACGCCGCACCCGACACCACCGAGTACGACGTGTTCACGCAGGAGCTCACCGATGTCTGGTCGGTGGTGGGGGACGGCCCCGGATACACCTTCGACAGCGACAACCCCATCGGCCGCATCGACTACGTGCTCGCCTCGGACGAGGTGACGCCGCTCGCGGCCGAGGTGGTCGCCACGCTCGCCTCCGACCACATGCCGGTCCTGGCGGAGGTCGGGCTGCCGCATCCCTCGTCGAACGGCGGCGCACGCCCCTGATCCGCGCACGCGGGTTCTCGTCCTCTCGGCCGCCTGAGGACGAGAACCCGCGCCGCGCGCTCCGCCCCGCGGCGAGCAATAGGCTGGTGCGGTGAGTGCAGTGAGATTCGTGGCGATCGGCGATTCGTTCACCGAGGGCGTCGGAGACGAGCTTCCGGATGGGCGCGTGCGCGGCTGGGCCGATATCGCCGCACAGGGCTGGGCGGATGCCGCGGGCCACCCGATCGAGTACGCGAACCTCGCGATCCGCGGAAAGCTCGCCTGGCCGATCGTGGAGCAGCAGCTGGAGCCGGCGCTCGCGCTGCGGCCGACCCATCTGTCCTTCAACGGCGGAGGCAACGACATGCTGCGTCCTCGGACCGATGTCGAGCACATCGCCGACGCGTTCTCGCGTGTGCTGCGCCGCTGCGACGAGGAGGGCGTCACCCTGATCCTGCTCTCCGGTGCGAACCCCTCGGGTCAGCTGCCGATGGGCTCGCTCGTGCAGCGCAGGGGAGACGAGCTGTCGGATGCCGTCATCCGGCGGATCGAGAATAGACCCGACGTGGTCAGGGCGTTGAACTGGCCGGACAAGGAGCTGTCCTCTCCGCCGTACTGGTCCGAGGATCGCCTGCACATGAACGCCGCAGGGCACCACCGCGTCGCCGCGCGGGTGCTGCACGGACTCGGCTACGAGCCTCCGGCGGCCTGGTGGGCGCCTACCGCCCATCCGTCGGCCGGACCCAGCGGGTTCGCGTATTACCGGCAGCACGTCGGGCCGTGGGTCAAGCGCCGGGTGACGCGCACATCGTCGGGCGACGGGCGCGAGCCCAAGCATCCGACCTGGATCGAACTGGCACCGCAGTGACCGCTCGCACCAGTCGACGTCTGCCGTTGCGGACCGCACAGCTGCTGGTCGGACTGTTCCTCTACGGGATCGGGATCGCCTTCATCGTCCGCGGCGAGATCGGCGCGGCGCCGTGGGATGTGCTCACCCAGGGCATCGCGAATCACGTCCCGCTGAGCTTCGGCGTCATCACCATCCTCACGAGCATCGTCGTGCTCCTGCTCTGGATCCCGTTGCGGCAGAAGCCGGGCATCGGAACCCTGCTGAACGCTCTGCTCGTCGGGCCGGCGGCGGATGTCGGGCTGGCCATCATTCCGCCGGGGCAGGACCTGTGGCTGCGGATCTGCTTCTTCGTGATCGGCCTCGTGATGCTCGCGGCGGCGACGGGACTGTACATCGGCACGCACTTCGGCCCCGGACCGCGCGACGGGCTCATGACGGGTCTTCATCGTGTGACCGGGTGGCGCATCTGGATCGTGCGGACCGCCATCGAGGTCACGGTCGTCCTGATCGGATGGCTGCTCGGCGGGAACGTCGGGATCGGAACACTCGCCTTCGCTCTGCTCGTGGGGCCCCTCTGCCAGTACTTCATGCGGATCTTCGCGATCCGGATGCCCGCGCGGGACGCGGCGACCGCGTCGTGACGGACTTCGAGCTCGCGCGGATCCCCGCCGGTTCCGTCACCCTCCACGACGCGCGGCGGAAGCAGCACCGGACGGTGGCGCTGGAGAGCTTCGAGATCGGCGTCTTCGCCGTCACCGAGGAGCAGTTCGCCGAGGTCCTCGGAATCGCGTCCCGGCATCCGCGTCGGCCCGCGGCCGACCTGAGCTGGCTCCGAGCCGTGCGGTTCTGCAACGCGGCCTCCGAGTGGGAGGGCTTGGACCCTGCCTATTCGTTCGACGGCGAGGACGTCACCTGGCACGTCGACAGCGACGGCTACCGTCTGCCGACGGAAGCCGAATGGGAACTCGCGTGCCGCGCCGGATCCACCGGTCCGCACTACGGACCGCTCCCGGATATCGCCTGGACGAGCGCCGACGGGCTGCGTCACCCGCAGGATGTCGGTGGGAAGCTGCCGAACCTGAACGGCCTGTTCGACATGCTCGGAAACGTCTGGGAGTGGTGCTGGGATCTGCTCGACCCGGCGCGGTACGACGACTACCGGGTGTTCCGCGGTGGCGGCTTCGACGACGACGCGTGGAGCGTCCGGGCATCCGTTCGCCGAGGAGGAGCACCGCGCATGCATCATGCCGATGTCGGCATGCGACTCGCGCGCGGTGGATTCGATGCCCTGGACGCGGCGCAGGGCTGGTCGGCGCGGGCGGACCGGGAACAGGCGATGGCGGACGGTGCACGACCGGTGGGGTGGACTCCGCGGCGCTGAGGCTCTGTCCGCGCATGTCAACCCCCTGGTTCTCCGGCCGCGGATGCCCGATCCTGGGGACCCCAGGCGCTCCTGCGCCCCCACCGGACCTGTCGGTCCCGGAAGGAGTTCTCATGAGCATCGGAACCGGAGTCGTGCTGTTCGTCATCGGCGCGATCCTCGCATTCGCGGTCAACGTCGAAGTCGAGTGGGCGAACCTCGATCTGATCGGCTACATCCTGATGGGTGCCGGCGCGGTCGTCTTCATCATCGGACTGATCATGCTCGCCAAGCGCCGCCGTACCGACGTGGTGACCCGTACCGAGACCGATCCGGTCGCGGGGGAGCAGGTCTCACGCCGCTCGATGCGTTCGGATGAGCCGGGAGCGTTCTGACGAGAAGTCGCGTCAGGACATCGTCCGGACCATGTAGCGCCTCGGGTCATCCGGGTTCTCGAAACCGTACTGCGCGTACAGGCCGTGCGCGTCGGCGGTCGCGAGGAGCATCCGGCTGAGCCCGAGGGGCTGCAGGTCCGCGATGATGCCCTCCACGAGCATCTTTCCCACGCCCTGTCCGCGCACAGCCTCATCGACGAACACGTCGCAGAGCCACGCGAAGGTGACGCCATCGGTGACCACCCGCGCGTACGCGACCTGGACGCGCGAGGCATCGTCCCAGACGCCGTAGTTGCGCGATCCGTCGATCGCGGCATCCTGCTTCGGTCGCGGGCGACCGGCCGCCCAGTACGACTTCTCGCTCAGCCACGCGTGCACCCTGGCACGATCGATCCTGGTGTCGTCCTGCGCGAAGGTGAACGTCATGGCCGTCTCCGTTCCGGGTCCAGACCGATGCGGATGCGGGTGCGCTTCCGCTCGATCACGATGAACGTCGCTCCCAGCAGCCAGAGCGGCATCTGGGCGAGGAAGGCGATGCGGAAAGCATCCAGGGAATACGTTTCGGGTGTCCCAGCGCCCTGCAGATCGAGCGCGAGCCCGATGAGGAAGATCGCGATCAGCGCCGCGATGAAACCCCCGGCGTTCGTCACGCCGGTCGCCGTGCTCAGCCGGTGCGACGGATTGTGCGTCCTGGCATGGTCGAACGCGATCATGGATGCCGGGCCGCCGGTGGCGAGTGCGATCGCCAGAACGTACAGGAGCCAGATCGGTGCGGGACCCGGGAGAACGATGACGACCGTCCATGCGATCATCTGCGCGGCGACGGCAGGAAGCACGAGCGCGAGCGAACGGTGGTTCGGGATGCGACGCGACAGGTCGCCGATCAGCGGACCCAGGAGCATTCCCGAGACCACATACACCGAGATGATCGTTGCCGCCTGAGCGGTCGAGAGGCCTTCGCCCGCGGTCAGGAAGGGCATTCCCCAGAGGATCACGAACGCCGTGCCCGCGAACGGCGTGGTGAAGTGCGACCAGAAGGCCAACCGGGTGCCGGGGTGCGCCCACGCCGCGCGGATTCCGACACCCGTGTCGATCGCACTGGTCACGACGCGGACGACGCCGGTGTCGGTGTTCACGGTGACGTCAGCGGCGAGCTCCGGTGGATGGTTGCGGATCACCGCGAACACGAGGACGGCGAACAGGATGCCGAGGCCGGCGATGCTGCCGAACGTGATGGTCCATGTCGTCGCGTGCAGGAGCGCCGCGAGCGGGATGAGGGCGACGAGCTGTCCCGTCTGCCCGACCAGGCCGGTGAACTGCACCATGACGGGCCCTCGCTGCGCGGGGAACCACGTGGCCACCAGGCGCAGGACGGCCGGGAACACCGCCGCGTCGCCGGCACCGAGCAGCACACGCGCGACGAGGGCGATTCCGATGCTCGGCGAGACGGCCATGACGAGCTGCCCCGCGGCCATCAGCACCATGCCGATCGTGATGATCGGACGTGAGCCGTACTTGTCCAGCAGGATGCCGATCGGGATCTGCATCCCGCCGTAGACGGCGAGCTGCACGACCGCGAACAGGGACAGCGTCGAGGCGTCGGCCTGAAAGCGCTCGGCGGCATCGACGCCGACGGCGCCGAGCGAGGTGCGGTTCGTGATCGCGAGAGTGTAGGCGGCGACGCCCACCGACCAGATCAGCCAGGCCCGCCACCCCGGCGTCGTCGCGGGGGAGAGGGGAGCCGATCGCACCTCTCTACGCTACTCCCGTGTCAGCGCAGATCCCGCGCGAGCACGCAGAGTTCCGGAGAGTCGCCGATGCGGATGCCGGTGGCGATCTCGGCCCATCCGAGGGCGGCGTAGAACTGTGCCGCCGCCTCCGCTTCGGCGTAGCGGCTGAGCACGGCGGTCGCGTAGGGCACGTCCGCGAGCAGCTCCTCCATCAATGCCGCGGCGACCCCGCCGCGCCGGTGCGAACGGCGCACGGCGAGTTCCATGACGCAGAAGCAGGCGTCTCCGAACCAGCGACGCAGCACGTCCTCGTCCAGAAGCGCGGCCATGCGGCCCCGCCACCAATCACCGGCGGCGATTCCTGTGCCCAGGGCGAGCGCCACGGCATCCGTGCCGTCCCACGCGAGCAGCAACCGGACGTCGGGTTTTGTGATGGCGTAACGGTGGATGCGCTCGACGAAAGATGCTCGGGCGGCCGAGGCGTCCTCGAGGTAGGGCGCTTCGGCGAAGGTCTGAGCGTACAGGTCAGCGGCGCGCGCGAGCTCGTGTTCGTCGCCGTCCCACACGGTGATGCGGATGCCGGTCATGCACTGCTCGTGGTGTCCGCGAAGAGCAGCCGCGGGTGCGGTTCGAAACCGTTGCGCGCATACATCGCGATGGACTCGGGCGAGGTGTGCACGGTCACGTGCTCGGCCCCGTGGTCGCGTGCGGCCTCGAGCACCGTCTTCACGAGACGTCCGCCGATGCCACGGCCGCGGTACGGCGTGAGCACGTAGCAGGACTGGAGGTCGCCGGACAGCCGGGCGAGACTGCTCGTGGTGGGAACCCGCGGAGCCAGCGCGAGCCAGGCCATGCCGACGATGTCGGAACCGGCCGCGGCGACGAACGGGATGTGCGATGCGGCGTGCTGGCGCGCCCAGCCGGCGGCCGCCGCGACGTACTCGGCTTCGGTCATGCCCGGCTGCTGGCCCCGATCGTGGATATTCCAGATCCAACGGAGCCGCACCACGTGCTCGAGTTCGTCGTCGCGCGCGGTGCGGATCTCGATCGTCGGTGTGGCTTCGCCCATGGATCCAACGCTAGCTCAGCGGATGTGCTGCATGCCGACGCGCAAGCGCCGCAACTGGTAGCGCCAGGGGACCAGTCGCGGCGCGGTCAGCGTCAGACCGGCATCCTGCGCGATCCACTCGACGACCTCGTCGGTCGTCCGATCATCCGTCGCGACATGGGTGGCGTAGCGCTCCTGCTCGAGGGCCGCGACGCAGCGGGGGATCTGTTCGACCGCCCAGGACTCTCGGCGCAGGCCCGAGCGTATGAAGGCGATGCGTGTGCTCAACCGCTTCAGGAGCGTCTCCGGACTGGCGATCAGCGCGTAGTGGCGGACGTCGACGCCGCGGACGCGCAGCCCGCCGAGGATCTCGTCGAAGTAGTCGTCGCGCACGATCGTCATGGGAACGAACACCGGGCCCGGATGCACCGCGTCGATCTGCTGCAGCGTCTCAACCACCGAAGAGCGCCATTGCGCGAGGTCCTGGAAGTCTCGACGAGCGGCCGGCGGAAGCATCCGCTGGAGGGCGAAGCCCGCCACCTCGGGGTCCGCGACATGGGCGCCCGAAAGCCGACGCTTCAGCTCGAACGCCGTGTGGGTCTTGCCGGCGCCGAAGGCCCCGTTGATCCAGATCAGCACGGCCCTCAGCATAGGCGCGCTGATCCGGATCAACGGGTGAGGGTCACTCCTGCGGCGCGTCCACCCAGCTGACGAGCTGCCACACCAGCCCGTTCGGGTCGGCGAACTGGCAGTAGCGCTCGCCCCAGGGCTCGGTCTCGGGTGCGGTGACGACCTCCGCGCCGTTCGCCGCGATCCGCGCGAACTCCGCGTCGATGTCGTCGACGACGAACACCAGCAGCAGACCCTGTCCCGCCGAGCCGGCGATGCGCTCGGGCTTGAACGTTCCCAATCCGGTGCGCAGGAAGATCACGTTGACCCCGGCAGTCGGATGCTCGAGCGACACGAATCCTTCGGCAGCCATGGCCTCGGTGAACCCGAAATGGGTGATCGCGAAGTGCGCAGACGCCTGTTCGTCCGGCACGTTGAGTGACACTGCGGTGGCGTTGATCTGCATGGGGCCCTCTCGTCGTTATACAATGTACGATGTACAGCGTAATGGGACGGCTCGATATTCCGCATCCGAGAAAGAAGTCGACGGCATGGTTCAGCACCTGATCGATCTGCTCTGGGCAGACCACGTCGAGGCTCCTCGGGCGGGCCGCCGAGGGCCGCGGTCGCGCCTGACCGGCACGGAGGTCGTCGATGCGGCGATCGAGATCGCTGACGCCGACGGGTTGGCCGCCGTCACGATGCGGCGACTGGGGGAGCGGCTCGGCATATCGACGATGTCCGTGTACACGCACGTCAACAGCCGGGATGACCTGCTCGTCCTGATGGCGGACGCGACGCGGCATCGGATGCCTCGACCCCTGTTCGCGCAGAAGGACTGGCGCTCGCGCGTCCGCGCTGTCGCGGAAGCCGAGCGAGAGCTGTTCCTGTCGCACCTCTGGCTCCTCGAGGTGACAGATCCGCGAACGGCACTCGGGCCGGGCGCCATCGCCCAGTACGACCATGACCTGCACGCCTTCGACGGCACCGGCCTCGACGACGTCACGCGGGATGCCGCCGTGACGTTCGTCCTCGACTTCGTCCGGTCGGCGGCTCGCGCGATCGCGACGACGCCGGTTGGAATGGGGGAGGAGTGGGAGTCGCTCGGCGCGCGCCTCGATCGCTATGTCGGTGACGACTTCCCCCTTGCCACGCGCGTCGGCGCGGCCGCAGGTGCAACGATGCAGGCGGCTTACAGCCCCGACCATGCCTGGCGTTTCGGCGTGGAGCGGGTGATCGACGGGTTGGCCGTGCTCGTTCAGGAGACTCCATCGCCGGGGGAGTGAGACTCGCGCGCGGCTCTGGGAGAATCTGCCTATGCCCGCGGATACCCCACTCAGCGCTCTCGACACCGAGCGCCTCATCCTGCGGCGCTCCGAGGAGTCGGACGCGGTCGTCTTCCGGCAGCTCTGGACCGAACGCGACGGGCGGGTTCCGCCGCATCGGCAGATCGACGCGGCAGGGCGTCCTTCGACAGAGGACATCGCGGCCAACCTTCGGTCCAAGCGGGCGGACATGAGGCCGGGGCTGCTCACCGTCGTGCGCCGGGATCTCGGCGATGTGATCGGCTACTGCGGCGTGGTGTTCGACGGCAATGGCGAACCAGACGAGCCGGAACTCGCGTTCGAGCTTCTGCAAGCGGTGCACAACCGTGGCTACGCGACCGAGGCCGGGCAGGCGGTGCTGGCATGGGCGGATTCCGCCGGCTACCGACGCGTCTGGGCCAGCGTGTGGGACTGGAATCTCGCATCACGACGAGCGCTCGAGAAGCTCGGGTTCATCGAGAGCGGTCGAGTCGTCAAGGAGAGCGAACACGGCCGGTCACTGCTGACCGTCCGTGAGCTCTGAGAGAGGTGACGTGCGTTCCGTTAGGCTCATCGCATGCCTGAGTCCGTGAATCCGCTGGTGCCCGCCTGGTACGACATCGCGTGGTCGGGTGCAGCGGCCGTCACGTTCATTCTTCTCGTGATCTCACTCATCTCGGTCGCACGTGCGGCCAGATCGCTTTCATCGTTTCAAGCGCTCGCGTGGACGCTGGTCGCGATCTTCGTACCGGTCATCGGGCCACTGGCGTGGCTGTTCATCGGGCGGCGTTCACTCGGCGCCTCCAGAAGCGCCTGAACCGCGAGCACGCGCGGTCGACTGGCGATGCGGGAGCGGTTCGTTCGCTCGAACTGACATAATGTGCATTATCGGTGAAACCAGGCAGCATTGTATGGGGCTGTGACAGGCGTCAGCGCGATCCTCGTCCGGATCGACCTGGCATGATCGGATCCATGCCCGATTCACGTTCCCTGACGTTGTGCTGTCTGCTCTGGGCGCGACCGGGTCTCGTTGCAGAGATGAGCGCGTACGAGGACGCCGTGATCTCGCTGCTCGCAGACCACGGCGCCGAGATCCTGCATCGGGCGTTCGGCGTTGGCAACGACCAGCATCCGCACGAAGTTCAGCTGTACACGTTCCCTTCGCAAGCGTCCTTGGACGCCTTCCTCGCCGATCCACGACGCCTCGAGCTGGCGGATGAGCGCGACCGGGTCATCGCCCGAACCGAACTCTTCCCTGTGACGCTCGCACATGAACATCCTGCAGGGCTCTCAGGAGAAATCCGGATCGACTGGGAAACCGCCCGCGCGGCGAACCGCGCCAACTGGGACGACCGCGCCGCGCTGCACGAACAGGCGTACGGTCTCGACGCCTTCGACGATCCAGAGCATCTCAGCGACGTCGTCCGCCAAGATCTCCCGGTGCTGACGCGCTTCCTCGCGGACGAGACGATCGCCGGACTCGATGTCTGCCACCTGCAGTGCCACATCGGGACCGACACGGTTTCGCTCGCGCGCGCCGGCGCAGCGGTCACCGGTGTCGACTTCTCCCCTGCTGCGCTGCGGACCGCTGCCCGGTTCGCGGAGCGTGTCGGCGCGCACATCACCTGGGTCGAGACGGACGTCCTGGATGCCCGGGCCGCGATGTCCGCTGACTTCGACGTCGTGTACACGAGCATCGGCACCATCACCTGGCTGAACGACCTGGACCGGTGGGCCGAACAGGTGCACGCGCTGCTCAAGCCCGGCGGGACGTTCTTCATCCGTGATGGTCACCCGACCCTCTACTCGCTGGACGAGAACGCGCCGACCCTCACGACCCGGTACGCCTACTTCGGAGACGGACGAGCGCAGCAGTGGGACGACGAAGGGACCTACGTCGGTGACGGTAAGGTTGCGCACGCCCGCACGTACGAATGGCCGCACCCGCTGTCCGAGATCATCGGAGCGCTCCTGCGCGCTGGTCTCCGTCTGATCCATTTCGATGAGGGCAGAACACTTCCCTGGCGGTTCAGTCCGCGCATGGTGGAGGTCGATGGCGGCTTCGCATGGCCGGATGCCGAGCGCGACCTCATCCCCTGCACCTACACGATCGTCGCGCGCCGCGACTGAATCGGGATCCGTGAAGCAGTTCATCCTTTTCGACAACGACGGCGTGCTGGTCGACACCGAGTACTGGTACTACAAGGCGGGCGAACGTGCGCTGGCCGAGGTCGGCGTGGCGCTCGACCTCGACCAGTATCTGCAGGACATGGCCCACGGGCTCGGCACCTGGCATCAGGCGGCTCTCGCCGGCATCGATGACCTGACGATCGACGGCCTGAAGAAGGTCCGGAACGCGTACTATCGGGACTCGCTGCGGACCGAGCGGATCGAGATCGACGGCGTCCTCGATGTGCTCGACGAGCTCTCGCAGCACGTTCGGATGGCGATCGTGACGACGTCCAAGAAGACCGATTTCGAACTGATCCATGGCGACCGGGGCATCCTCCGCTTCATGGACTTCGTGCTCACCAGAGAGGACTACGACCAGGCCAAGCCATCGCCCGAGCCCTATCTGACAGCTCTCGAACGCTTCAGTGCCGCGAAAGCCGACGCGCTCGTCGTGGAAGACTCCACTCGGGGCCTCCGCTCGGCCGTGGCAGCAGGGATCGACTGCGTCGTCGTGCACAACGAGTTCACGAAGACGCAGGATTTCTCCGAAGCGACCTATCGCATCCGCTCGCTGAGCGAGCTCGGAGACATTCTCTCCTGACGGCTGCCGTCACGCGCCGACGTACTCGGCCAGGTGCTCCCCCGTCAGCGTCGACCTGGCGGCGACGAGCTCGGCGGGTGATCCCTCGAACACGACGCGTCCACCGTCGTGACCGGCGCCGGGTCCGATGTCGATGATCCAGTCGGCGTGCGCCATGACCGCCTGGTGATGCTCGATGACGATCACGGTCTTGCCGGCATCCACCAACCGGTCCAGCAGGCCGAGGATCGTGTCGACGTCCGCGAGGTGCAGGCCTGTCGTGGGCTCGTCGAGAACGTAGACGTCGCCCTTCTCCCCCATCTGGATGGCGAGCTTGACGCGCTGACGCTCGCCGCCGGACAGGGTGGACAACGGCTGCCCGAGGGACAGATACCCGAGGCCGACGTCCTCGAGTCGACCGAGGATGGCCATCGCCGCGGGGATCTTCGCCTCGCCATCGGAGAAGAACTCCCGCGCTTGGGACACAGGGAGATCCAGGACCTCGGTGATGTCCTTGCCGCCGAGCGTGTACTCGAGCACCGCCGCCTGGAAGCGCTTGCCTCCGCAGTCCTCGCATGGCGTCTCGATCGTGTCCATGAAACCGAGCTCGGTGATGATCACACCCGACCCCTTGCACGACGGGCAGGCACCCTCGGAGTTCGCGCTGAAGAGCGCCGGCTTGACCCCGTTCGCCTTCGCGAACGCCTTGCGGATCGGCTCGAGCAGGCCCGTGTAGGTCGCAGGGTTGCTGCGTCGCGACCCCTTGATCGCGCTCTGGTCGATCGACACGACCCCATCGCGCGGTGTGACCGAACCGTGGATCAAGGAACTCTTGCCTGAACCGGCGACCCCGGTGACGACGGTGAGCACCCCCGTCGGGATGTCGACGTCGACGTTCTGGAGATTGTTGTCGTCCGCCCCGCGGACCTCGATGACCCCGGTGCGCTCGCGCACGGCATCCTTAAGCGTCGCACGGTCGTCGAGATGGCGACCCGTGATCGTGTCGCTCGCACGGAGTCCCTCGACGGTCCCCTCGAAGCAGATCTCGCCTCCGGCAGCACCGGCGCCCGGCCCGAGATCGACCACGTGGTCGGCGATCGTGATCGTCTCCGGCTTGTGCTCCACCACGAGCACCGTGTTGCCCTTGTCCCGCAACTGGAACAGCAACGAGTTCATCCGCTGGATGTCATGCGGATGAAGTCCGATGGTCGGCTCGTCGAAGACGTAGGTGATGTCGGTCAGCGACGAGCCGAGATGCCGGAGCATCTTGATCCGCTGCGCCTCTCCCCCGCTGAGCGTTCCACTCGGCCGGTCCAGGCTGAGATAGCCCAGGCCGAGGGTGACGAATGAGTTCAGGTTCGCGCGCAGCGCGTCCAGCAGAGGACCCGCACCGGGCAGATCCAGCTCCGCCACCCACTCGGCGAGGTCGGTCACCTGCATCCGGCACGCATCCGCGATGCTGTTTCCTGCGATCTTCGAGGAACGCGCGCCCTCGGTCAGCCGCGTGCCATCGCACTCCGGACACGTCTTGAACGTCGCGACCCGCTGGACGAAGGCGCGGATGTGCGGCTGAAGGGCGTCCAGATCCTTGGAGAGCATGGCTTTCGTGATCTTGGGGATCAGGCCCTCGTAGGTCATGTTGATGCCGCTGATCTTGACCTTCGTGACCTCTCCGTAGAGGAAGAGGTGACGCTGCTTCTCCGTGAACTCGGCGATCGGCTTGTCGGCCGGGTAGAAGCCGGATGCCGAGAATCCCTTCACCATCCAGCCGTCGGCGGTGTAGCCGGGCACCATGATCGCGCCCTCGTCCAGCGACTTCGACTCGTCCACGATCTGGGCGAGATCCAGATCGGACACCGCTCCCCTGCCCTCGCAGCGCGGGCACATGCCGCCGAGGTAGATCGCGTCCTTCACGATCTTCTTCTCGCCGCCGGGCCCTGTCATGACCCCGCTCGCCTTCTGGGTCGGGATGTTGAAGGAGAACGCCGTCGGTCCACCGATATACGGCTCTCCCAGCTTCGAGAACAGGATGCGCAGCATCGCGTTCGCATCCGTCACGGTGCCGACCGTCGACCGGGGGTTGGCACCGAGGCGCTCCTGGTCGACGATGATCGCCGTGGTGAGGCCCTCCAGCACATCGACATCGGGACGCGGCACCGAAGGCATGAACCCCTGCACGAACGCGCTGTAAGTCTCATCGATCATGCGGCGCGATTCCGCCGCGATCGTGTCGAATACGAGCGAGCTCTTGCCCGAGCCCGACACTCCGGTGAACACCGTGAGCCGGCGCTTGGGGAGGACGACGCTGACGTCCTTCAGATTGTTCTCACGGGCACCGGCCACCCGGATGCTGTCGTGCGAATCGGCGATGCTCGCCATCGTCGTCCTCTCTGGTTCAGGCCTGCTGCAGACGCACCATATTGCCCGCTGGGTCGCGGAAGGCGCAGTCGCGGATGCCGTACGGCTGGTCGATCGGTTCCTGCACGACGTCGGCGCCCTTCGCCTCGATGGCCGCGAACGCCTCGTCGACATCGTCCGTCGCGAGAACGATACCGCCGAAGCTGCCCTTCGCCATGAGCTCGAGGATCGTGGCGCGCTCGGAATCATTGATGCCGGGGTCGACCGCGGGCGGCGTCAGCACGATCGCCGTGTCTGGCTGCCCGACGGGACCCACCGTGATCCACCTCATCTCCTGGTATCCGACGTCCTTGCGGACCTCGAATCCGAGCGTGTCGCGGTAGAAGGCGAGCGACGCCTCGGCGTCGGTGTGCGGAAGGAAACTCGCGTTGATGGTGATGTTCATGGATTCGACGCTACGGTCGCACGGCCGCTTTCGCTTCTCGATTCCTGATCGGTCTGGTGGCCTGCTTCTCGACCCACGACGGGATTCCCGGCCCGAGACCCGGATTCTCCCGATAAGCACTCGGCGGCATGCCCACCAACTCCGAGAAGCGTGTGCTGAAGGTACCCAGCGACGAGAACCCGACCTCGAAGCACACCTCCGTGACGCTGAGATCGCCGCGCCGGAGCAGCGCCATGGCCCGCTCGATCCGCCGCGTCATGAGGTAGGCGTACGGCGACTCCCCGTACGCCTGCTTGAACTGCCGGCTGAGATGGCCCGCCGACATGTGGATGCCGCGGGCCAGCGCCTCGACGTCCAGCGGCTGCGCATACTCGCGGTCGATGCGGTCCCTGACCCGACGCATCAGGACGAGCTCCTGGAGTGCTCTGGTCGCGGCGTCGTTCACCGGACCGATCATTCCAGGTCGTGACCGAGAATGACACCGCCCGCGTGCGCTTCGGCCTCTCGCCCGCGCCGCGCGCTACTCTGGGTCACGACCTTCACAGGTTCTTCCCAGAAAGGCACTCTCATGTCGGACGCACTCTCCGAAGCCAAATCCGTATTCACCTCTTTGCGTGTCGCGCTCGCGGTCTCGGGCGTCCTCGCTCTCGTCGTCGGCATCCTGCTGCTGGTCTGGCCGGGCAAGTCCGCCGGCGTCCTGACCTGGATCCTCGCGCTGTTCTTCCTGATCGCCGGACTCGTGAACATCGCGATCGGCATCTTCTCGGGCAAGGGCGGAGGCTGGGCGCGCGTCGGCCACATCGCCCTCGGCCTGCTCTACGTCGTCGTCAGCGTGATCGCGTTCGCGAACCTCGCAGCGACGACGGCCACCCTGGCGATCATCGTCGGCATCTTCATCGGCGTCGGCTGGATCGTCGACGGCATCGTGTCGCTCACGCTCATCAAGCAGGCTGCGTCCAAGGGCTGGACGATCGCGTTCGCGATCATCAGCATCATCGCGGGCGTCGTGGTGCTCTTCGCACCGCTGTACACCGTGCTCGTGCTGTGGTGGATCCTCGGCATCGCTCTCGTCGTCATCGGTATCGTGCAGATCGTCCGCGCCATCACCCTCGGCAAGGACGAGAAGTCGATCACGAACGACATCCGGACCGAGCTCGCCTGAGATCGCTCCGACGACAGAACGGCCCCGTCTGCATCAGCAGGCGGGGCCGTTCTCTCGTGATCGGCTACTCGGCGACGAACGACGACGTGTCTCCGACGAGGCGCGTGTTGTCGACCGGCACCTCGTCCAGCGCGGCGTGTGCGACCTCGGCGGCGAACTCCGAGACGTTGTAGAGCTTCCCGGCATCCTCACGGCGCGCCGAGATCGCACCGGGGTTGGCGCGCTCGAGCAGGGTCGCGGTGATCGTGCCCTCGATCATGTCGCCGGAGACGATCGTGAAGCCGATCCCCTTCTCGGAGAGCTCGGGGATGAGCTCGCGCAGCGCATCCTCTCCGGCGCGCTTGGACAGAGCGACCGGCTCGTACTCCGGCATGGTCGGCGTGGTCCGGATGAAGTGCGCCTGGTGGCTGGTCACGAAGACGACCCTCGACCCCTCGCCGAGCAGCGGCAGCGCGGTGTTCAGCACGCTCAGCTGGGCGTCGCGGTTCAGCAGCAGCGCGTAGTCCTCGGCCATGCCGGATTCCATGCCGCCAGACGCGTTGAGCACCAGGATGTCCAGTCGTCCGAACTCCTCGCGCACCCGATCGAACATCTCCGCGACGGATGCCGGGTCCGTGAGGTCCGCTCCGACGACGAGCGCGCGCCGTCCGAGAGCGCGAAGCTCGTTGGCCAGCTTCTCCGCGCGCGGTGCCTTGTTGCGGAAGTTGATGACGACGTCGGCGCCGGCCTCTGCGAAGTAGCGGACGGTGTCGGCACCGATTCCACGCGACGAACCGGTCACGAGCGCGACCTTGCCGGTGAGGGATCCTGCGGGCAGAACGTCGGTCACGATGACTCCTTGATAAGCGGGTACGGCCGCAGTCGCGCGGCCGGTCCAGCCTACCAATCGCCCCCTCCCCTCCCCCGCTGCGGCCGCGTGATAGGTTGACCGCAAAGGAGGGTGCATGGACGGTTTCTCCGCGTTCGTCGAACTCGTGGATCAGTGGGCCTGGATCGGCTGGCTCGTCCTCATCGCGACGTTCCTCGTCATCGAGATGCTCTCGCTCGACTTCACGTTCCTCATGCTGGCGCTGGGAAGCGTGGTCGGTCTCGTCACCGATCTCGTCGGTGTCCCCGTCTGGGTGCAGGTGCTCGCCGCCGCCCTCGCGGCGGCGCTGTTCATCCTGTTCCTGCGACCCCCGCTGCTCAAACGGCTGCGCCGCGGTGAGGATCCGACGAAGTCGAACGTCGAAGCGCTTATCGACCTCCCGGGATTCGCCCTGTCCGACATCACCCAGCTCACCGGACAGGCCAAGCTCTCCAACGGCGACACCTGGACGGCGCGGACCGCGACCGCGACGCCGATCCCGCAGGGCGCCCCCGTCATCGTCAGTTCCATCAACGGCGCCATCGCCGTCGTACGCCCCGCCGGCGAATAGGAGACCCCGTGGACGACTCGTTCATCCCAGCCGTGATCGGATGGATCCTCGCGATCGCCGTCATCATCTTCGTGGTGGTGACCGTCGCGCGTGCGATCCGCATCATCCCGCAGGCCACCGCCGGCGTCGTCGAGCGGCTCGGGCGCTACCACAAGACACTGGCGCCGGGTCTGAACATCCTGGTCCCCTTCATCGATCGGCTGCGGCCGCTCATCGACATGCGCGAGCAGGTCGTCTCGTTCCCGCCGCAGCCCGTCATCACCGAGGACAACCTCGTCGTGTCGATCGACACGGTGGTGTACTTCCAGGTCACCGATGCCCGCGCCGCGACCTATGAGATCGCGAACTACCTCGGAGCCGTCGAGCAGCTGACCACGACGACCCTGCGCAACGTGGTCGGTGGGCTCAACCTCGAAGAGGCGCTGACCAGCCGCGACAACATCAACGGACAGCTGCGGGTCGTGCTCGACGAGGCCACCGGCAAGTGGGGCATCCGCGTCGGACGCGTCGAGCTCAAGGCGATCGACCCGCCCATCTCGATTCAGGACTCGATGGAGAAGCAGATGCGCGCCGAGCGCGACCGTCGCGCCGCGATCCTGACCGCCGAGGGGTCCAAGCAGTCCCAGATCCTCGAGGCCGAGGGTCAGCGCCAGGCCGCGATCCTCCAGGCCGAGGGCGACAAGCAGGCCGCCGTGCTCCGAGCACAGGGCGAGGCGGAGGCGATCCAGAACGTCTTCACCGCGATCCATCAGGGTCAGCCGGACGACAAGCTGCTCGCCTATCAGTACCTGCAGATGCTGCCGAAGATCAGCGAGAGCCCGTCCAGCAAGCTGTGGATCATCCCGAGCGAGCTCACCGAGGCGCTCAAGGGCATCGGCACGGCCTTCACGCCCCGCCAGGGACCGCCGAGTTCGGGCACGCCCGGCGCGTGACGCACCCGTACTTCCTCGGCTCGCAGCACCCTCGCGTTCTCGCCCACAGAGGCCTGGCCTCGACGGACGAGGACTCGAGCGTGTGGGAGAACACGGCTGCGGCCTTCGCAGCTGCCCACGCCGCCGGAGCCGAGTACATCGAGACCGACTGCCGGGTCACCGCGGACGGCGACGTCGTCCTGTTCCATGACGAGACGCTCGAACGCCTGCTGGGAGACCCGCGTCCGGTCTCGGACGTCCGCACCTTCGAACTCGCCGACCTCCTCGCTCCGCACGGCGGCCTGCTGACGGTCGCCGAGGCGCTCACCGGATTCCCGGAGATCCGGTTCAACATCGACGTCAAGGCGGATGCCGCGGCCGGCCCCCTCGGACCCATCATCGCCCCGCACGCGCACCGTGTTCTCGTGACGAGCTTCTCTGATGCGCGTCGGCGACGGGCCGTGGACGCGGTCCTGGCTGCCGGAGCGGAGCAGCGTCCCGCGACCTCGGCGGGGCGCGACACCATCATGGCGCTGCGCGCGCTGTCGGCTCTGCGCCTCTCCCCCGCTCGCGTCCTCCGCGACGTGGACGCCGTGCAGATCCCGGAGCGCCGAGGACCGATCCGGGTGTTCGCGGCGTCTCTCGTCCGCGCTGCGCACCGCGTCGGTGTCGAGGTCCACGTCTGGACGGTGAACGATCCGGAGGACATGCGCCGCCTCGTCGCGGCGGGGGCCGACGGCATCGTGACCGATCGCGCCGATGTAGCCCTGAAGGCCCTCGCCTCGCCCTGAAGCACGTTCTGCTGGGATTCCACTGTGAATCGCGCCGAGGAATCAGGGCCGTGGATGAAGCGCACAGGTCAGAGCGTTATACCTGAGAGCGACGAGAGGACCACACAATGGCAGATCGCAGCCTGCGCGGCATCCGACTCGGCGCCCAGAGCCTACAGAGCGAAGAGGGCGTCGTTTTCATGGAGCGCCGCGAGACCACCTACACCTGTGACACGTGCGGACACGTCACGAACCTGATGTTCGCGGCGGACGCCGAGCCCCCTCAGACGTGGGAGTGCCGCTCCTGCGGCGCCGAAGCGCGCCTGCAGGTCGACGGCAAGTCCGTCACGCTCGAGGAGAGCGACGAGAAGGCCGCGCGCACCCACTGGGACATGCTGATGGAGCGCCGCACGCGCGCCGAACTCGAGGAGCTCCTGGAAGAGCGCCTCGCCTTCCTCCGCGCCCGTCGTGGCGCCGGTGAAGACCCCACCCGCGAGAAGATCGGCGCCTAAGCGCGTCGACGGGCGCGCCACCACCCGAACAGGAGCGCCACCGGTCCGCCCCACAGCAGCAGCTGCTGCACCCACGGGCCCAGGACGACACCCGCCGTGAGGCCGGAGCGAAGCTCGACATCCTCGAGCATCGCTCCGGCCTCATCCGCATCCAGGAAGGCCACCGCGGACCCGTCCGCGCGCATGATCTGACTGGTGCCGACGGTCGAGATGTTCACGACCGAACGGCCGGTCTCGATCGCCCGCATGCGCGCGAACGCGAGTTGCTGCAGATTCTCGTCCGTGCCGCGGAAGTCGGCGTTGTTGGTCTGGAGGATCAGCACCTCTGCCCCATCGTTAAGGCCCTCGCGGATCACGTCGTCGTAGATCACGTCGAAACAGATCGCGAGCCCGACGAGCACGCCATCCACGTCCATGACCGGCGGGTTCGTCCCAGGGGTGTACTCGCGCTGGATCAGTCCGATCAGGTCCGGGACGATCGCGTTGTAGAACGCGCGGTCGGGGACGTACTCCCCGAACGGCACCGGGTGCCGCTTGTCGTGGGCCTGCTCCGCTGTGCCGTCCTGCAGCCACAGCATCGAGGTGTTGAAGTACTCGCCGTCGCGCTCGGTCGCGGCATTGGCGAGCAGCGGCGCGTCCGCACGGTTCGCGACCAGCGTCATCCGGCGAGCCAGGTTCGCGTTCTGGAAGGGGTCGCCGTCGACGGATCCCTCCGGCCAGACCAGGAGGTCGATGTCCTCCCCGTACAGCGGCCTGGTGGCATCCGTCTGCGCATCGATGATCGAATACGGCGGACGCTCGTCGAAGTAACCCGTCGGACCGTTGCCCTGGACGGCGCCGACGCGCAGGGTTCCCGTGGCGGACGTCGGGAACGCGGGGACCACGAACAGCAGCACGACTGCGGCGAGCGGGAGCAGCACCCGCACCGGTCGCCGCCACAGCCGCATCCGCACCGACTCGATGAGCGCCGCCACGACGAACACCATGACGAAGCTCAGGCCGCTCAGGCCGAGCCACGAGGAGAGCGTCGCCAGCGGGCTCGCCGCCTGCGTCATCCCGAGTCGTGCCCAGGGGAAGCCCCCGTACGGGAGCGCACCGACCACGAGCTCGCGGCCGACCCAGAGCGCGGCGACGACAGCGGGCAGGGCGAGGAGTCGCGCGAAGGCGCCGGGGAACGCCCGCGGCATCCAGCGGTAGGCGAGCGTGATCGGGATCAGGGCGACAGCGGTCATCAGCGCCTCGAGCCCCGCGAGCGCGAGCCACGGGATCGGGCCGAGATAACGCGCGGTCCACGACACGAGCAGCAGATAGAAGACCAGGCCGTGGAGCAGGCCGACGAGCAGCGCGCCCCCTGCCCGCCGACCGATCAGCGCGAGAAGCAGCAGTGCGGTCGCGGGGAACGCGAGGATCCACACCGCCGCATCGGGGTACGCCAGATCCATGAGCCAGCCGCTCGCGGCCGCCACGATGGCGGCCAGCCACAGCGGCATGAGCGCGCGAGGGCGCGGGATCTGCTCCGGCATCCTGGTGCCTCAGATCCCCGAGTAGGCCACGATGCCGCGGCGGACGCCGTCGAGGGCCTGTCGTGCGGTGCGTGCGACCTCGATGTCATCCGCGACGATCGAGAGCTGATCGAGCAGATCGATCGTCTGCTTGGCCCAGCGCACGAAGTCGCCCGCCGCCATGTCGGCGTCGACCAGGACGCGGTCGAGCATCCGGCCGCGCGCCCACGCGTGCATCGCACCCGCGAGTCCGGCCGCGAGCGGCTCCGAGCCGGGCAGATGGTGGTCGCGCTCCAGATCGTCGAGCTGCGCCCAAAGATCGGTGGTCCGCTCGTATGCGGCGCGGAATGCTCCGCGGGGCAGACCTCGCTCCCCCGAGTTCGCCTCGTCACGACGCGGCTCGTACACCAGGCAGCACGCCATCGCGGCGAGCGACGGAGCATCGAGGCCCTTCCAGAGCCCCTGACGCAGACTCTCGGCGACGAGGAGGTCGCGTTCCCCGTAGATGCGCCGCATGGTGCGACCGGCATCCGTGAGGACGAGCTCGTCGCCCGAGCCCGAGACGTACTCGAGTGCGGCGAGCACGTCGAGGACGCGGTCGAAGATCCGCGCCACTGTACCGGTGCGCGTCTCGATCTGACGCCGCTTCCGATCGGTGTCGCGCTTGAGCTTGTAGTAGCGCTCGCCCCACCGTGCGTGCTTCTCGCGATCGGGGCACCGATGGCATCCATGGCGCTGCATCCGCCGCCGAAGGCTCTCGATCTTCTTCACGCGCTTGTCGCGCGCCGACCTCGGCCCGTGCGCGTCCTGACGATGCTTCTTCTCCAGGTCGCTGAGCTCGCGCCGGATCGCCGCGTAATCCGCGAAATCGCCGTGCTCGCATTCCATCGCCGACAGGTAGCCCGCCAGGGATGCCTCGGCCTCGCGCACCTCGCGTGCCAGCGAGACGACCGCGCGATCGGCCTGGAACTGGGCGAAGGAGCTCTCCAGGATCTCTCTCGCCCGCGCACGCCCGAATCGGTCGACCAGATTGACCGCCATGTTGTAGGTCGGACGGAAGCTGGAGTTCAAGGGGTAGGTGCGCCGCGACGCGAGCGCGGCGACGGCCTGCGGGTCCATGCCCTCGGTCCACTGCACCACGGCGTGGCCCTCGACGTCGATGCCGCGCCGGCCGGCCCTGCCGGTGAGCTGCGTGTACTCGCCGGACGTGATCGCGACCCTGGCCTCGCCGTTGAACTTCTCCATCTTCTCGAGGACGACCGTGCGAGCGGGCATGTTGATGCCGAGCGCCAGCGTCTCGGTCGCGAACACGACTTTGACGAGTTTGAGCCGGAACAGCTCCTCGACGATCTCCTTGAAGGCCGGCAGGAGTCCCGCATGGTGCGCCGCGACGCCGCGTTCGAGGTTCTCGCGCCACTCCCAGAATCCCAGCACTCCGAGGTCCTCGTCCTGCAGCGACCGTGTGCGCTCCTCGACGATCGCGCGGATCTCCGTGCGCTCCTCGTGCGAGGTCAGCCGGATGCCGGATCGGCTGACCTGCTGCACGGCGGCGTCGCAGCCGACGCGGCTGAAGATGAAGAAGATCGCCGGAAGCAGGTTCGAGCGCGCCAGCAGGTCGACGACGTCCGGCCGGTCCATCCGCTCGATACGGCGCGCGTTGGCGGCGCGCACGGGGCGCTTGCCGCCCCGCGGCGGACGCTGCGCCTGCCGCCCGGCGTGCCGATTGCTGGCGTAGCTCTGCGCCTGGCGGTTGCTGTCGTATCGGGAGCCGGTGAACGAGCGGATGCGCAGCAGCTCTTGATTCACCTGTGCCGTCGCGATGCCGGCGCGGTCATCGAACAGCGGCAGCAGATCGTCGCGCACCAGCACGTGCTGTTCGAGCGGAACCGGACGGATCTCGGAGACGATGACCTCGGTGTCGCCGCGGACCGTGTCCAGCCAGTCGCCGAACTCCTCCGCGTTCGAGACGGTCGCGCTGAGCGACACGAGCCGGACGGATGCCGGCAGGTGCAGGATGACCTCTTCCCAGACCGGGCCGCGGAAGCGGTCGGCGAGATAGTGCACCTCGTCCATCACGACGTAGCGGAGATCGGTCAGTGCCGACGAATCCGCATAGAGCATGTTGCGGAGCACTTCGGTCGTCATCACGACGATGCGCGCGTTGCCGTTGATGTTCGTGTCGCCGGTGAGCAGACCTACCTGATCGGCGCCGTACACTTCGACGAGCTCTCGGAACTTCTGGTTCGACAGCGCCTTCATCGGCGTGGTGTAGAACGCCTTCTGGTTGGGGGTCTGCATCGCGAGGTGGATCGCGAACTCGCCGACGATGGTCTTGCCGGCTCCGGTGGGCGCCGCCACCAGGACGCTGCGTCCGCGCTCGAGGGCGTGGCAGCCCGCGAGCTGGAACGGGTCGAGATCGAACGCCTGACGCGACGCGAAGGCGGCCGTCTCCGGGGAGTCGGCCGCCGCGCGGGCAGCCGCGTACCGGTCGGCCGGCGAGCTCATGCGCTCGCGTCCGGCAGAAGACCCGCAGCGGCGTCTCGTTTGCGTTTGCGCCGATCGAACAGCATCGACAAGAGCGCGGCCGCGAAGAACAGCACGATCAGGATGCCGCCCAGGATCAGCATGCTGACCACGTCGGCGGCCGGCGTCGTCAGGGCCGCGAACAGCGTGGCGATGAGGATCGCGATGCGCCATCCCTTGAGGATCGCCCTGCCCGACATGATTCCCGCGAGGTTGAGCGCGACGAGGAAGACCGGCAGCACGAAGGCCACACCCACGACGATCATCAGCTTGAAGACGAAGTCGTAGAACTTCGAGGCCTCGTAGAGGTTGTTCCCGCCCTCGGGCGTGAACGTCGCCATGAGTTCGATCACATGCGGCACGAGGAAGGTCGCCACGTAGCAGCCCGCGAAGAAGAGCGGCACCGCTGCCGCCACGAAGCCGAGCGTGAACTTGATCTCCTTGCGGGTGAGCCCTGGCATCAGGAATGCCCAGATCTGCCACAACCACACCGGGGCTGCGAAGAAGATGCCGATCGAGAACGCGATCCGCATCCGCAGGTCGAACGGCGCCGTCACCGATGAGAAGGTGAGGCCGGTGAGTCCCTTGCCGCCCTTGGCCGCGTCGACGACCTCGAAGGGACGGGTGATGTAGTCGATGATCGGGTCCGTGATGAAGAACGCGATGATCATCGCGACGACCAGCGCTGCCGCCGAGATCAGCAGACGCTTGCGGAGTTCGACGAGATGCGCTCCGAGCGACATCCTGCGCTCACGCCGATTAGTGTCCCCCTCGATCGGGGACGTCGCACCTTCCGACACCGCGGTCAGGTCGTGCGATCAGTGCCGGACGCGGCTCCGTTGTCGGTCGTCGTGGAAGACGACGGCGTCTCCGGCTCTGCAGCAGTCGAGGTGTTCTTGCGTGAGGCGTCTTCGTCCTTCATCGCGGACATCTCACCCTTGAAGACACGCGCGGACTGTCCGACGCTCTTCGCGAGCGCTGGCAGCTTCGCTGCGCCGAAAAGGAGCAGGATGACAGCAAGGACGATGAGCAGGTGCCATCCGGTCAAGCCGGCCATGTGGTTCTCCTCGGTTCGGGGGTTCGTATCAGTCTAACCATCTGAGTGGTCGTCTGGTCGATGATAGAGCGCGAGTCCTGCGGCGGCCCATTCGCGCGTCGCCGCGCGCGCCACGGCCGGGCCGAGCACCTGCATGCGCCCGCCGAATCGGCCGGCGAGACGCTTGATGCCTCGGGGGTCGGACAGGCGAACATGGGCGAGGACCCGACCGTCCTGCTCTTCGCCGTCCGCCACGAATCCGCTGAGCAGCGGCAGCAGCAGCGGAGGCAGCCGCACCGACACGTTGCCGTCGGGCAGACCGTCGGTGAACAGGTCGGGGACGCTCTCGCCCTGATGGGTGATCGCGATGTCCGTCAGCCGAGGCTCGCTCACCCGGTCGAGGTGGAAGGTCCGCATGGCCTCGCGCATGTGGCACCACCCCTGCAGGTACCACTGGCCGTTCGTGATCATCACCTGAACGGGATCGACCGTGCGCGTGGTCGGCTCGGCATCCGGCGCCTGATAGGTGAAGGAGACGGCGACGCCCTCGCGCAGCGCCCGGGAGACGGCCTCACGGACCTCGTCCACGGCATCCGTCGCGACGACGACCGCGGCCGGCGCGTCGGCCGCGCCGCGGGACAGCTTCGCGATCAGGCCGGAGACCAGCCCGGACCCCGCCACCTCGGGGACCGCGGCGACCATCTGCAGACCCGCGAGCAGAGCGGCTGCTTCGCGCGCGGTGAAACGCGGCACGCGGCGCAGCGCGACGTCGTTCGTGATCTCGATCACGTCCTGCTCGTCGAGGAGGTCCCAGTTGATGTCGAACAGCTCGTGCGGCTGCTGCCAGTATCCCGAGTCACCCGGGAGGCCGATGACCGTGAGCTTCTCGACCATGGCGCGCATCTGATCCGGCGTGACCTGGAACTCCTCGGCGGCTTCGGCGAGGGAGACCTGGCCTCGTTCGAGCAGGTAGGGAACGAGCGTGAGGTACAGGCGCACCCGCTCGGACGCGAGCAGAGGCTTGGGCTTGGCCATCATCGGTCCTCGTCCCGGTGTGCGTCGATGATCTGCACGAGGCGCTCGATCACGGCGTCGCGGAGGTCGGCCGGTTCCACCACGCGCACCTCCGGTCCGTAGGAGGCGAGCTCGTCGGCGAAGATGTGCCGGTCGACGTAGTGCACGTGGATCCCCTGCGCTGCGGGCACGGCCCGGCGGCCGAGTCGGAGCGACGCCTCTGTGCCCGGCGTCACCTCGAGGAGCGCCCTGTTGCGCCGAGCAACGTCCTCCAGACCCGACATGGCACGCTCCCCCGCCCCCGCACGCAGTTCTGGGTCGAAGCGCTCGGCGGTCGCGCGCACGTCCCCGACGATCCTGCTGAGCAGGAAGGTGCGCTCCTCCTCGACATCCGCATCGATGCCGTAGACGTGCCAGCGCGCTTCGTAGTCGACGAGCGCGAGAGGGCGTACGCGACGCGATCGCGCGGTCTCCTCCCCCGGCTTGAGGTAGTCGAAACGCACGACGCGGCTCGACTCGATCGCGTCCTGGAGAGGTCCGAACGCGGCGTCTCTCGTGGTGATCCGCGGCGCGAACCCGATGATCGGCGCATCGCCGTCGATGCCGAGCGCGCGGATCTTGCGCACACCGGACTGGGCGTCGCCCGAGACGGACTCGGCGCTCCACACGCTCCCCGCGAGCTGCAGCACGGCGAGTTCGGCCGGGGTGAAGTCGATGTCGGCCGGCAGGTCGTATTCCGCCTGAGGAATGCGGTACCGCGCCTCGCGCAGATCGTTGGGGTCCGTCGCGTCACCGATGGTCTCCACGGGGATTCCGAGCGAACGCAGTTCGTCCTTGTCCCGCTCGAACATCTTCTCCAGCGCATCGGCCCTGGTGCCGGCATCCGCGCGCTGACGGTACCCCGATACGTTGTCGAGGATCTGCTGCTTGGTGAGTCCGACCTCCGTGGCCATGAGCGCCACGACAAGATTCGTCAGGCGCTCCTCCGCGGGGATCTGGACCGCCATCACTGCCCCGGTGCGGGACTGGTACCCAGGATGTCGACGACGTAGGCCATCGCTTCGCCGCCCTCGGCAGCGGGTACGACCACGAGCAGCTGGGATCCGACGGTCTCGCCGACCATCGCTTCGGCGACTGCCGGAGCGGTCTGGGCGAGATCCGAGACAGGGTTCGTGTCCCAGCTCGTGCCGCTGACCGTCTTCGAGTCCCAGCCGACAGCGGTGTAATTGACCCAGGCGACCGTGTCCTGCTCGAGCTTCTCGCCCTCGCCCTTGATCAGGACCTGCTCGACCTGCTCGGACGGCGCCGCGCCGTCCGGAACGATGATTCCGGGGCGGCCGTCAGCGGCGCGGACGACCGTGGGCAGGTTGCGCGCGTTGTTGAACTGCTTCGGACCCGTCGCCCTTGCGAGCTTCGTGTCGAGCACGTCGATGACCGCGACGACCGTGGTGTCCTCGTCGAGCTGGAAATTCGAGAGCGCTGCCTCACCGAAGTCGGCGGGAGCGATGGCGGCGACCATGCGGGTACCCGGAGTGGCGCACTCGAGGACCTCGCCGATGCCGGGGATCTGCTGCGTCCACGATGCGATGTTCGACAGGCGGGTCATATCGCCGTCGAATTCGGTCTGCACGACCTGCTCTCCTGTGCTGCCGTCGAACAGCGCGATGTCCAGCACCGTGAGCTGCGAGGGGGACGTCAGCGGCGTGCCTTCGCCCGTGATGACGTCGGTGTAGGACGTCTTCTCGACGTGCAGCGGCGAGAACAGCTCGACGTCGGGTGCGACGCCGAAGTCGCCGTCGACCGTGACCGCGTCATCGATACCGCTCGTCGACGCGGCGCGATCGCACGCTTCCCCGTCGAAAGTCGGGGCGGCGGTGCACCCGGTCAGAGCGACGACGGCGAGGCTGAGGCTGGCAAGGGCAGCGGACGTTTTACGCACGCGCTCCAGTCTATTCCGTCGTCTGCTCGGTTACGCGCGATTCGGCGGCGATGCGCGCCGCGGCTGCGGCTTTCTCGGCCTCGCGCACGCGCTTGCGCAGGTTCTTGTCTGTGATCTCGCGATCCCCGACGGCCCCGGGCGTCCACAGCTCGACATCCTCGTCGCCATAGCTGCTCTTGGATGCGCGGCGCTTGACCTCGGGCGCGATCGCTCCGGGGGCGAGGCGGCGAGCGGTGATGAGGAATCCGGTGTGCGCGACCATCCGGTGGTCGGGCCGTACCGCGAGTCCCTCGACGTGCCAGCCGCGCACCATCGTCTCCGAGGCATCGGGTTCGGTGAACAGGCCGGTTCCGCGGATGTACTCGGCGACCCGCGACAGCTGGGTGGCGGTGGCGACGTAGCAGAGCACCACGCCACCGGGGGTGAGTGCGTCTGCCACGACGTCGATGCACTCCCACGGGGCGAGCATGTCGAGCACGACGCGGTCGACCCCGCCGGCGGGCAGTTCCTCGGGCAGCGACTCCACCAGGTCCCCGACGACGACGCGCCACGTGTCGGGGCGACCGCCGAAGAAGGTCTCGATGTTCGCGGTGGCGACCTCGGCGAAGTCCTCCCGCCGCTCGAACGAGACCAGTTGTCCCGAAGGTCCGATAGCACGCAGCAGCGACAGCGTGAGGGCGCCGGAGCCGACCCCGGCCTCCACGACGACCGCGCCAGGGAAGATGTCCGCCTGCATGACGATCTGCGCGGCATCCTTCGGATAGACGATCGCGGCGCCGCGGGGCATCGACATGGCGAAGTCGCGCAGCAGAGGCCGCAGCGCCAGATAGTCGTGCCCCGAGCTGTTCGCGATGACCGTGCCGTCCGGGCGGCCGATGAGATCCGCGTGGCGCAGCACGCCGTGGTGGGTGTGGAGTTCACCGTCGGCACGCAGGCTGATCGTGTGCATGCGGCCCTTCGGGCCGGTCAGCTGCACGCGATCGCCTTCGCGGAACGGCCCACTGGGGCGAGTGGTCTGCGGGTCGGTCATGAGCGGATCTCCGTCTGAGTGGTGCGATGCGTCCGGTGCAGCGCGATGATGTCGTCGGCGGTGCGCCCCTGCAGCGTCGGCCACAGGTCGTGTGCTCCGACGTCGTCGAGCGGCACGATGTGCGGCACGCCGAGGGTCACGGCGCCGGCGGTGAGTCCGGCACGCAGCCCGGTCGGCGAATCCTCGATCACCACGGCTTCCCCGACGTCGACGCCCAGCAGGGCGGCGCCGAGCAGGTACGGCTCGGGGTGGGGCTTGGGGTTCTGCACGTCGTCACCCGCGACGATCAGACGGAAGGCGTCGAAGTCGATGAGCTCGACGACGCCCTCGGCCATCCGCCGAAGGGACATCGTCACGAGCGCGGTGGGAATCCCGGCATCCTGGAGGTCCCGAAGCAGCTCCTGCGCCCCGGGGCGGAACGGCACGCCGTGCGTGGTGAGCATGCCCCGCACTCGGTCGGTGAGGCGGTCGATGATGGCGTCGCTGTGCATGTCGACGCCCGCCGATCGAAGGATCGCCGCGCTGTCCGACAGGCCGTTGCCGACGAGCTGAAGCGCGTCCTGGTGCGTCCACGTTCCACCGAACGACTCGACCAGTTCGGTCTCCGCCGTCATCCAGTACGGTTCGGTGTCGACGAGGGTCCCGTCCATGTCCCACAGGACCGCGCTCGGCATCTCACTCACTGCACCATGCTATCCGGCGCACCCTGTGCATCCCCGCGCACCTGCGCGCCCACCCCGCACGGGGACTAGCCTTGAGGGATGGATGCACTCGGAAACCGCATCATCGTGGCGGCGTTCGACGGCTGGAACGATGCCGGCGAGGCCGCCAGCGGCGCCATCGAGGCGATCCGCCAGTCCGGCGACTACGAGCTCGTGCACGCGATCGACCCCGAACTCTATTTCGATTACCAGTACACCAGGCCGGCCACGCGCATGGATGCCCAGGGGCACCGCGAGCTGCAGTGGCCCGGGGCCGCCCTGTGGCGGCCGGTGCCTGCGGCGCAGATCGGTCCCGAGTTCTGGTTGCTGACCGGGTCCGAGCCCGCCCGCACCTGGCAGGCGTTCGCGAACGAGTTCATCGACGTCGCGCTGCGCGACGACGTGACGGGCTTTCTGACGCTCGGCGCGATGCTGTCGGACGTTCCGCACACGCGACCGATCTCGATCTTCTCCTCGAGTCCGAACGAACAGGTCCGCGAGGCGCACGGTCTGGAGCGCTCGCTGTACGAAGGGCCGGTCGGCATCCTGAGCGTGCTCGAACACTTCGCCGAGCGGGCGGGCATCCCCACGGCGGGCCTCTGGGCGAGCGTGCCGCACTACGTCGCCTCGGCCGCGCCGTCGCCGAAGGCCACTCTGGCACTGCTGGACCGGCTCGAGGAGCTCACAGGGATCGACGTCCCGCGCACGCATCTGCGCACCGAGGCGGCCGCCTGGGAGGCGTCGATCGATGCCGCTGCGGCCGACGACGAGGACATGACGGAGTACATCCGCCAGCTCGAGCGCACGAGGGACACCTGGGACTCCCCCGAGGCATCCGGCGACGCGATCGCCCAGGCGTTCGAACGCTACCTCCGTCGCCGCGGCGACGGCCCCGGTGACCACAAGCGCTGAACGCGCGGCCGGTTCAACCGGTGATGACGCCTGTGCCGAGCAGGATCAGCAGGGTCGTGCCGAGCAGGATGCGGTAGATCACGAACGGCAGGAAGCTCCGCTTCGAGATCCAGCTCATGAAGAACGCGATCACGCCGAGCGCGACGACGAAGGCGATGCCGGTGGCTGCGAGGGTCTCGCCGAGCGAGAAGTACTGATCCGGTTCGTCCCAGCTCTTGAACAGCTGGAAGAACCCGCTGCCGAACACCGCGGGAATCGCGAGCAGGAAGGCGTAGCGTGCGGCTGCTGCGCGCTCGTAGCCGAGGAAGAGGCCCATCGTGATGGTGCCGCCGGACCGGGAGACACCTGGTACGAGGGCCAGCGCCTGGGCGAGACCGAACAGGACCCCGTGCGGGTACGTGAGATCGTCGAGCTTGCGCCGCTTGGCGCCCACGTAGTCGGCGATGCCGAGCAGGATGCCGAAGACGATCAGCATGATCGCGACGATCCACATCGAACGCAGGACGGTCTCGATCTGATCCTGGAAGAGCAGACCGAGTACCACGATCGGGATGCTGCCGATGATGATCAGCCAGCCCATCTTCGCGTCGGGGTCGTTTCGCGGGAGCTTGCCGGTCAGCGAGCGGAACCAGTGTCCGATGATGCGGACGATGTCGCGCCAGAAGAAGACAACCACGGCAGCCTCGGTGCCGATCTGCGTGATGGCGGTGAACGCGGCGCCAGGGTCCTCGCCCGAGCCGGTGAACGTGCCGACGATGCGCAGGTGGGCACTCGATGAGATCGGCAGGAACTCGGTGAGTCCTTGGATGATGCCGAGGAACAGCGCTTCGAGCAGGTGCATGGCGGGACTTTCCGATCAGACAGGTTCAGGTCGGCGCGGCGATCAGTACGAGCGCAGCAGGTCGGTCAGAACCTGCTGACCGAAGACAAGCGATTCTACGGGAACCCGCTCGTCGACTCCGTGGAACATGCCCGTGAAGTCCAGGTCTGCGGGCAGGCGCAACGGCGCGAATCCGTAGCCCGTGATGCCGAGCGTGGAGAGCGCCTTGTTGTCCGTGCCCGCTCCGAGCAGGTACGGGATCACGGGCACACCGGGGTCATGCCTGCCGAGCGAGGCGACCATGGCATCGACCAGCGGGCCGTCGAACGGCACCTCCATGCCGATGTCGCGCACGACCGTCTCGATCACGATGTCGTCGCCGACGATGCGCTGCAGCTCGGCCAGCACGTCGTCCTCGGTGCCGGGGAGCACCCGGACGTCGATGAGCGCCTCGGCCCGCTCGGGGATCACGTTGTGCTTGTAGCCGGCGCTGAGCACGGTCGGGTTCGCGGTCGTGCGGAACGTCGAGCGCAGGAACGCCTCTGCCGGTCCGGCTGCCGCGGCGAGGGCGTCCGGATCGTCGGCGGGGCGTCCGCTGAGTTCGCTGAGCCCCTGGAGAAGGGCCTCGGTCGTGGAGGTGAGCCGGATCGGCCACCGGGTGCGGCCGATCTTCGCAACCGCTTCGGCGAGCCGCGTGATCGCGTTCTCGTCATGCAGACGGCTGCCGTGCCCGGCCCGCCCCTTGGCCACCAGGCGGATCCAGATCAGCGCCTTCTCCCCCACCTGCAGCAGATACGCACGTCGGTCGTCGACCGTGATCGAGTACCCGCCGACCTCGCTGATGGCCTCGGTCGCACCTTCGAACCAGTCGGGGCGGTCCTTCACGACGAGACCCGATCCCTCGACGCCGCCGTTCTCCTCGTCGGCGAAGAAGGCCAGCACGAGGTCGCGTTCCGGCTGCTCGCCCGCCCGCAGGATGTCGGCGACGGCCGTCAGGATCATCGCATCCATGTTCTTCATGTCCACGGCACCGCGCCCCCACAGCATCCCGTCGCGGACGACGCCGGCGAACGGGTCGACGCTCCAGTCCTCCGCCATCGCGGGGACGACGTCTAGGTGACCGTGCACGACCAGGGCTGGCTTGGTGCGATCGCGCCCGGGGACGCGCGCCATCACGTTCGTGCGCCGAGGGATCGGCTCGTAGTACTCGGTCTCGAGACCGAGGGACTCCAGGTAGGCGCCGACGTACTCGGCGGCCTCCCGCTCCCCCTTGGCGTTGCCGCCGCCGAAGTTCGACGTGTCGATGCGGATCAGGTCCTGCGCGACGCGGACGACCTCTGGCAGCTGCGGATCGGACATGGTCCCAGGCTATCGAACAGCCGCGGCGCGCCCGGCGTGCACCCTGGTTCGAAGCACCCGGGAGAACGTGCTAATCTCATTCTTCGGTCGGCAACGACGATTCATCACCTGCGCGGGTGGCGGAATAGGTAGACGCGCTAGCTTGAGGTGCTAGTGCCCGAATAGGGCGTGGGGGTTCAAGTCCCCCCTCGCGCACAGACAGGCCCCGGATCATCTGATCCGGGGCCTTACTTGTTCTCTCCGACTTCCTGCCGCATGTCATTCGCACGGGTCTTCGTCGCGAATCGTCCAAACTCGTGTTTGGCCACAGCGATTGCGCCCCGGTTTCTGCGTCGCGCGGCTCGCGCGAGCACTCGCGCTGCTCGTGGCCTGACGCTCTGATGCAGCGCTGAGCACTCAAGGCCGGTCGTCGGGCGTCTGTTCGTCGACGACACCGCCCTCGCCATCCGAACCCGCGCCCGCGGCTTCCGGGTCGTTGGCCACAGGATCTTCTGCTCGCTGTCTCGGCGTGAGTTCGTCGGGGATCATCGGCTTCTCGTCATCATGGCTGCTGGCTGAGTCGTGCATGGCGGGTTCTCTCTCTATCTCGTGCGTGAAGAGCGCCAGTCGAACACAAGCCCCCTGCGCCTGCCTCCCCCTTGACAGGGTTCTCTGCCCCTCGCAGTGGCTCCACGGGTGGCTGATCTTCCCTGGGTAGGGTGACCAGCATGCCTGCCGCAGACATTCTCATCGGAGCACGCGCGAAGTCGATTCGCCGCTCGTGCGCGCGTTCCGGATCGAGAACGCCACGGGGCACCCGATCTCGTTCAGCGCCACGCTCGAGCAGACCCTCGCGATGACCGAGGACAGCTGGCGCATGCGGGGCCGCCGTGGCGAACAGGACGAGGCTGCGTCGTTCGCCGCCATCGAGCAGCAGGCCGGCCGCTGGGTGGGCATGATGAGCGCGCTAAGCCATGACGACGACGACCCGGTGCTCACGGGCGTTTACGTCGTGCCCGAGTTCAGGAGAACAACCCCGAGGATCGCCGACCAGCTGATGGGCCTCGTACTCCAGTGGGCGACGCCCAGAGCGTCGCGTCTGCGCCTGTACGTCTACGAGCGCTCAGAGCCCGCGATCCGGTTCCACCAACGACACCGATCCTCCCCCGAAGGCCGTGCACGCCCGCACACGTTCGCACCAGGCGACGTGCTTGAGTTCGCAAGATCGCTCGGCGGAGAACCCGCATGAAACGCTCTCGCCGACTCATCGCTGCCAGCTCCGCCGCCGTGTTCGCCGCAGTCCTCTCGGGCTGTTCGATGGACCTGCTCATCTGGGGCCCGGAAGGCACCCGCGTCATCGAGACGACGGAGCAGCTCGTCGACGCGGCCGCGGCCGGTGACGCTGCGTCGTTCGTGTGCGAAGGCTACGACCCGGAGATGCGTGAGCCCACCGACTGGGCGGGCCTCTCCGCAGAAGAGCCCGAGGAGTTCGTGCCCGAATTCTGGGAGCAGATGGTCCCGCTCGAGCCGGACTGGAGCATCAATCTCTCTTTGCCCGAGGACCGCACCCAAGCCGGCACCGAGTACCCCGGCGACATCTTCTACCAACAGACCGATGACAGGCTGTGCCTCGTCGGCGTCGTCTGGTGGACGGTCGAATAGCATGCTTGGTCACTGGGACTCGCGACAACAGGAGGTGCCGGGGACCCGCAAGATGCTACGTTTCCGCAGTGAGCGATGCACTCTTTCTGAATGTCGACGAGGACGGTTTCTTCTGCCTCGTCGCGCCCGACGCATATCGCGGTTTCATCGATGAGGATTGGCAACTGGAGCAGCTCTTCACACATTTCGTAGAGCAGATGAACGCGGGCTCCCTGTTCGTCGCCCACCCTGGCCCGGATGATGCAGACGAGACCGTGTCGTTTGCAGGCACTCCGTCAGGTGCTTCGGCCTTGCGTGAAGCGACGAGCACCGTCCACGTCGGAGTCGGCGGGCTGTGGGTCACGGATTACACGCAGTTGACGATGGCCGCCCAGTTCGACGACGAGACGGCAACGAACTCCGGTGCGATGCGGCTTCCTGTGACCGAAGGCACCCATCGTGTCACCCTCAGTCAGGTCGACGGCGACCCGTGTTACGTGCTCACCATCAAGCCCGTGGACGACGATCTGCAGCCGCTGGACGCGGTTCCCTGGTTCGCCTAGTTCAACTCTGCATTCTGCTGGATCCAGGCGATGAGGGCCGGGTCCAGGCGACGAGGGCGTTGAGGATCACGGCCGGTGGAACGAGATGACGTCATCTCGTCGCGAGCGTTTCTCGGTCATACCCGCGAGCTCCAGGCGACGGAAGACGCGACGCGGGAGCGCCGGAAGCTCAGCCGTTCGTCCAGCGGGTGGTTTCGCGAGCCCGGTGATCAGCGACAGGTCGACGCCGGCACCGCGCACCTCGATCCGCGCGTAGTCGCTGCGGGATCGCCAGAGCAGCAGTTCCAGGTCGCGGAAAGAGACGGTGTGGCGTGAATCCCGCGTTGTCAGCCTGATCTCGTCATCGCCGAAGGCCACGACGCACTCGACAGTTCGGCGCTGGAGCACGGCCCTCAGCGCCAGGTACGCCGGCAACGCGACCCCGGCGCCAATGACGATGATCATCCACTGCGGCCCCAGGCGCATGACGACGTCGTCGAGGACGATCAGCAGCGAAACGACAACGAGGCCGACGACGACCACGATGCCGATGGTCGTGCCGGTGAGAACGCGCATTCGCACAGGGATGGCGGCAAAGCACACAGCCGAGCCGTCTCCGTTCTCCTCGCGCTCCCACTCCGGGGTCGTGGGCGTCGGGCGCTTCTTTGCATCCTGTCGGGCGAAGACATCGCCGAGACGGCTGATCAGCCCGAGCCAGATCCATCCGGCGGCCGGGATCGCAGCGAACGTCAGCACGAATGCGACCGCGCGGCCCGGCTCGGGGACGGAATCGAGCATGTCTCCCCCGGCCTCCCCGACGATGACGATGGCCGCGCCGAGGGCTGTGGCGACCGCAGTGTGAAGGATCACGCCACTGCGAGCCGGCACCGTGCGCAGCGTGGCGTTGACGAACGCGAATCCGAAGCACCACCCGCCGACCAGCATCAGCAGGAACGGGAGGAAACTCAGGTCATCACCTGCGAGAGTCACGGCAATCGCACCCCCGAGAAGCAGTGCACCCCAGAGGACCGGATTGCGGACGAGTCTGCGGCCCGACGTCACTCGCACCGGCGCGTCAGCGGTGGACTCGGTCATCGGAGACATCCTAGAACGCGCTGCCCTCGTCGGCGTCGACCAGGGGATCAAACGCCGCAAGTTCCCGCTCCCGACGCTCAGACCAGCTGAACCGCGAGCTCTCAGTTCCCGTTCATCCCGTGCGGCTCGGCGCTGGCGACGAGCGAACGAACGCTCCCCCACGTCACGCTACGGATTCGCCCGGTGGCAGAGGAGCTCGCCAGCACCTTGTCCTCGGTCGATGGAAGGATCGCACCATGAGCACCTCGCGCGCCGATGAGCGCCGCGCCCGCGCAGCAATCGCCGCTTTCGATCTCATCGAGACGGAGGTCCGGCCACACCTGGCCGCCGGCGGCCGGTTGTGGTCCAAAGGATCAGGAGGCTACCCGAGTCTGCTTCGGCAGATGCTCGGCTCGCTCGACAAAGACCACGCTGTGGCCTTCGCGACCCGGGATGCGATGCAGCTGGCGCCGGCCGAACGTGTCGTCGAGCACGTGATCCCGTTCAAGCGGATCATCGTCGAGATCGTCGATCCGAGACAGGCTGATCCCCGATCGAACACGCGCCAGGAGCCGATCGCAGGAGGACCTGCCACGTCCCCAGAGCACCTGCTGTCGATCTTCGACCAACTCCTGCAGAAGTGCTGGGTCACCAAGGACGAGCACGACCTCCTGAACCGCGCCGGCCGGAGTCTCCAGTGGGATGCACCCGATGGTGACGGCTGGGCGCGGTATCGCCTCGCGGATGTGGTCGCATACCCGCTTGCCTAGGTGCACTGCCCCGGCAGGTCGGTTAACCGGGTGATTGGTGGAGCTTGCCCGGCGGGCTGATCGTGAGTCCGCCGCGCTTCCCCGTACCAGTGATCCCCATTACGATCGGCAGCGGAACGGAGACATGATGAAGTTTCTCATTCTCGGGTACACCCCGACTGATTCGTGGGATGGCACGACCGCTGATGTGCCTTCGGCCGATGCGCTCGCCGCCTTCGCCGAGTATCAGAAGTTCGAGGCCGAGCTCCGTGCGACCGGCGAGTTCGTGAGCGCCGAAGGACTCGGTCATCCGGTCATGTCGGTGACCGTCCGCAAGGACGGTGAGTCCGTCGTCGTCACCGACGGTCCGTACGCCGAGCTGAAGGAGGTGCTCGCCTCGTTCGCCGTGCTCGACGTGACGAGCCTCGATCGGGCCAAGGACATCGTGGCGCGGATGGTCGCCGTGCTGGGCGAACCGATGGAGATCCGGCCGATCATGGGCGACGATTTCGCTTGAGCGGCCGACCCGAGGCGATCGAGGAGATCCTGCACACGGAGACACCGCACGTCATCGGCGCACTGACCAGGCGGTTCGGCCGTTTCGAGGCCGCTGAGGATGCTGCACAGGAGGCACTGCTGGCGGCGACTCGGCAGTGGCCACAGGAGGGAGTCCCCGCCGAGCCGCGCTCCTGGTTGATCCGTGTCGGCTACCGGCGCATGGTCGACGCCATCCGTTCCGAACAGGCCGAGCGACGCCGCGAAGAGGAATACACGCTCGCGGACCCCGCGCGCGTCGGCGCGACCTCGATCGGCGTCGACGACAGCCTGAACCTTCTCCTGCTGTGCTGCCACCCCGCGTTGTCCTCCGTCTCGCAGGTGGCGCTGACGCTCCGCGCCGTCGGCGGCCTCACCACGTCCGAGATCGCGGGTGCCTACGGTGTCACCGAGCAGACGATGGGTGTGCGCATCAGCCGCGCGAAGCAGCAGTTGCGAAAGATCGGCGCGCGGTTCGAATTCTCCGTGAACGACGATGCGGCCGAACGTCTCTCGTCGACGATGAAGGTGCTGTATCTGGTCTTCAATGAGGGCTACACCGCCAGCTCCGGCCGCAGCCTGGTGCGAACGGATCTCTCCGCGGAGGCGATCCGTCTCGCGAGAATGCTGCACGGACAGACGCCAGACGACCCCGAGACGACCGGCCTGCTCGCGCTGATGCTGCTCACGGATGCCCGCCGAGCCGCCCGCACCGATGAGGACGGCACGCTGGTGCCGCTCGCCGACCAGGATCGCAGCCGGTGGGACCGAAGGATGATCGCCGAGGGGATCGAGCTCATCGAATCCGCCTGGACCGGTGGTGCTGTCGGTGTCTACCGCATCCAAGCGGCGATCGCGGCCGTGCATGTCGATGCACCGACTGCCGCCGCCACGGACTGGGAACAGATCGCAGCGTTGTACCTCGCTCTGGAGCAGATGGAGCCCGGAGGGCCGGTGATGCTGTCGCGCGTGGTCGCCGTCGCGCATGCTTTCGGCGATGAGACGGCGTTGGAACTGCTCACGAAGCTCGACCACGAGCACGGACTTCTCCAGCATCCGCTCACCAGGCACCGTGCCCTTGCGATCCGCGCGCACCTGCTCGAGCGGTCTGGCCGGGCGGATGAGGCGCGGGCGGATTACCGTCTGGCCGCCGAGCTCACCGCCAACGAGATCGAGACGCGCTATCTCCACGGCAGGGCGGACGGCGTGCCCGGCTGACGCAGTGGGAAACGGTCCGACGCCGGATGTCAAGAACGCGCACGCGGCTCCGATGTATCTGTGAAAGCTGCCCGAGGGGGCGGCACCGACACAGAGGAAGCACATCATGGACACCACTCACATCTCCACGGTCACCTCGGCGGACGGCACGGCGATCGCGTACGAGAGGATCGGGACCGGTCCCGTCATCATCGTGATCAGCAACGTCGCGGAGGACCGCACCGGAGTCGCCGGTATCGCTGACGCCCTCGCGGCCGACTTCACCGTCATCTCGTACGACCGTCGCGGTCGCGGCGAAAGCGGGGATCCGCAGCCCTACGAGCCGGCCCGCGAGATCGACGACATCGCGGCCCTCGTGGATGCCGTCGGCAGCCCGGTCTTCCTGACCAGCGGTTCCGGCGGATGCGGTCTCGCCCTGGACGCCGCCAGTGCGCTGGGCGATGCGGTCGCCGGGGTCTACCTCTACGAGCCTCCCTTCATCGTCGACGACTCCCGCGCGCCCGCGCCGGCTGACTACGTCGCCCATCAGGAAGAACTCGTCGCCGCGGGCCGCCGTGACGAGGCGGTCGAGTACTTCATGAGCGAGATGATCGGCGTCCCCGAGGAGTACCTCCCCCTGATGAAGGACGATCCCTCCTGGCAGGAGATGGTGCGCTATGCGCACACGTACGCCTACGACGGTCGCATCATGCAGGGCCTCCAGGACGGAGCACCCCTTCCGCGCGACCGCTGGCGCATCGACGCCCCTATCGCCGTCGCCGTCGGGAGCAACGGCGAGGGCTTCATCCGCGCAGGCGCCCAGGCGCTCGCCGCGCTCCTTCCGCACGTCACCGTGCTCACCCTCGAGGGCCAGGACCACTCGGCGTTCTGGATGGCACCGGAGCCGGTGGCTGAGCAGATCAGGGGGTTCCTGCTCACCGAAGGCTCGGACACCGCCGCCGCCGTCGCCGACGAGCCGCGCGCACCCGGCGCCGACATGGTCGCCCTCGACCGGCTCGTCGGGGAGTGGACCGTCACCGGCGGTGCCGTCGGAGTCGTGCGGTACGAATGGATGCCGGGACGCCACTTCCTCATCCAGCATGTCGACCTCGAGCAGTTCGGTGAGCAGATCACCGGCCTCGAAGTCATCGGTCATCTGCGACCCTTCGGCGAGCCCGCCGGAGCGGACGTGGTGTCGCGCTTCTACGACTCGCTCGGGAACACGCTCGACTACACGTACGAGCTCGAAGGCGATGTCCTGACGATCTGGGGCGGCGCGAAGGGAAGCCCCGCCTACTTCCGAGGGGAGTTCACGGATGGCGACCGGGTCATGGCCGGCGCCTGGGTCTACCCCGGTGGCGGGGGGTACGCCTCGACCATGACACGACGCTGACGCGCTCGGAGGACGCCGGTCGAGATCTCGACCGGCGTCCTCGGGTCGTCACCCGCGACCGCTCCGCCCTCTCCGCAGTGGCGCGATGGCCGCCACGAGCACCACGATCGCGCCGGTCGCGATGGCGACGACTACTCCCCCGTTCGCCACGACCGCCGCGATCGTGCCGAGCACGGCGATGCCGAGGCCACCGCCCAGAGCGAAGCCGACCTCCTGGATCGCGCCGACCTGGCCGGCATGCTCGACCGTGGTCACGTCGAACAGAGTGGTGGCCGCGAGGGTCCCCGCGAGTCCGAAGCCCAGGCCGATGAACGAAAGCGGCACCAGAACGGAGGACGGGTCCACGACCAGCATGCCGAGTCCGGCAACCTGCAGCACGAGCGCGAGCACAGTGGCGGTACCCGAGCGCAGCCATCGGAGCAGCAGCGGCGCGAGCACCCCGCCGGCGACGATCGCGATCGCCTGCGGAAGCAGCATGAGACCCGCCTCGGCAGCGGTCATGCCCACGGCGTCCTGGAGGTGCAGGCTCACCAGCACCACAGCCGCCGCGGATGCCCCGCTGCTGACGAGGATCCGGACCACCGCGGTGCTGAAGCCGGGCACGGCGAACAGACCGACATCGATGAGCGGGTCGGTGATTCGTCGTTGCCTCATCACGAAGTAGACGAGGCCGCCCACGGCGACAGCAGCGGCGATTCCTGCCGTCAGCGGCGAGGCCAGGGCCTCGTGCAGGGCGAACACGAGCGCCCCGAGCGCCACGATCGACGTCACGATGCTGGGGACGTCCCACGACTGCGTTCCGGTTGCCCGGGAATCCGGCACCAGCCATATCGTCAGGACGGCAGCCAGCACGGCGAGCGGTACAGCGCCCAGCAGGAGCCATCGCCACCCTGGCCCGTCTGCGAGCAGCCCGCCGACCACGGGTCCGAGGGCACTGCCCGCCCCGAACGTCGCGGTCCACAGGCCGTACGCCAGCACACGCTGCCGGGCTTCGTAGTGCGCGCCGATGGTGGCGACGACCCCCGCGATCACGAACGCCTCGGCTGTGCCGAGAAGCGCCCGCACGATGATCAGCACCATTCCGCTGGTCGCGACGCCGCCGACGGCGTTGAGCACGGCGAATCCGGCGAGCCCGATGAGAATGATGCGCTTGCGCCCGAACGCGTCGCCGATCCTGGCGGCGAGGATCAGTGTCGCGGCCAGGGTGAGCGAATAGATGTCGACGAACCACAGCACCTCGGTGTGGGTGAAGTGCAGTTCACCGCGGATCGCCGGCAGCGCCGTAGCGACGCTGCTGATCGCGAGGGCCCCGATGAGGATGCCGAGGAGCAGTGGGAGCATCGCCCACCATCTGCGCAGCGTGGGATGAGTGGGGATCGGAGCAGTATCGACGGTCACATCGTCAGTCTGTAGAGTACGTACATAAACCACAAGTACTGACATTTCTGTCATGTACTACCCATTCGGATACTGAGCGGAGAACCGCCATGCGTGAGAAGACCGAGCGGATCATCAAGGACTGGTCACCGACGTGCGACGCCGAGGTGTCCATCGCCGTGGTCGGCGGCGCCTGGAAGCCGACGATCCTGTCGATGCTCGAGCAGCACGGCATCCTCCGCTTCGGGGAGCTCGGTCGGCTCTTGGAGGGCACGACCCCCCGCGTCCTGACGCGTCAGCTGCGCGAACTCGAGGAGGACGGGCTCGTCATCCGCACCGTCCATCGGCAGGTACCCCCGAAAGTCGAATACGAACTCAGCGACGTCGGGCGCAGCGTCGGTCCACTTCTCGCCGAGCTGACCCGGTGGGGGCGCGCGTACGCCCGCCCGCACCGCGCTGAGGACGACGCCGCCTCCGACTAGGTACCGCACCGGATGGTCACCACGTCGATCGCGCGCCGTCAAGGGGTTCGATCACACGCAGGGCCGGGTCGTACGCTGACGGGATCGACGGAAGGAAGACCGCATGAGCGATCCGCAGAACACCCAGGGCGTACCAGGCGAGAACGAAGAAGCAGACACCGCGTCAGGCGGTGCGCCGGAGCGTCTCGACGGAACGACGCCGGACGACGACGAGGAATCGGACGATAGGACCGGCTCCGACGGGGAGGATGCGCAGGGTCACTGACCCGCGCGCATGAACTCCTCGGCCGCTCGAACCTGCTCCGCCGAGGGGCGGATACCGGTGTACAGGACGAACTGCTCGAGCGCCTGAAGCGTGGCGACCTCCGCGCCGCTGATGACCGTCTTCCCGGCGGCGCGGCCCGCGCCCACGAGCGGAGTCTCAGCCGGGAGCGCCACGACGTCGAACACGACGGCGGCCGCGTCGACGGCTGGCATCGGAAACGCCAGGGTGTGCTGCTCCGGCCCCCCGGCCATGCCGATCGGGGTGACGTTCACGACGATGTCAGCCGTGTGCTCCCCCAGCTCGGCGATCCAATCGAACCCGTACAGCTCGGCGAGGGCGCGGCCGACCTGCTCGTTGCGCGCGACGATCGTCACGTCGGCGAAGCCCGCGTCGCGGAACGCCGCGGCCGTCGCCTTGGCCATGCCGCCGGACCCGCGGAGCAGCACGGAGGCTGAGGGATCCAGGCCGTTGCGCTCGATGAGCTGCGCGATCGCCGAGTAGTCGGTGTTGTAGGCCGTGAGCATGCCGTGGTCGTTCACGATGGTGTTGACGGAATCGATCGCCGTGGCCGATGGATCCATGCGATCCACGAGGGCGATCACGTCTTCCTTGTACGGCATCGATATCGCGCACCCGCGGATGCCGAGGCCGCGCACGCCTGCGATCGCCTGGGCGAGGTCGGTCGGGGCGAACGCCTTGTAGATCCAGTTCAACCCCAGTGCCTCATAGAGGTGGTTGTGGAATCGAGTGCCGTTGTTGCTCGGCCTCGCCGACAGCGAGATGCACAGCGTCATGTCCTTGTTCAGCATGGTCACTGGATCAGGTTACGCCGCTCCCCGGCTCGCGCCGGACGCTCAGACCGCTCCGACTCCGAACACCAGCCCGAGCAGGTACGTGATCGCGGCGGCCCCGAAGCCGATCGCGAGCTGCCGCAGCGCCCGGCGCAGCGGCGGACCACCGGAGAGGATGCCGACCATGGCGCCGGTCGACAGCAGCGCGACGCCGACGAGGACGAGCGCCACGACCACCGCGGTCGCCCCATGCAGACCGAAGATCCACGGAAGCACGGGGATGATCGCGCCCGACGCGAACAGCAGGAAGCTGGAGACCGCAGCGGTCCAGTCGCTGCCGACGATCTCGTGATCTTGGCCAGGAGTCCGGATCGGACCGGTCGAGGCCGCCCGCACGCCGGCCTGAGCGGCCTCGACGATGCGGTGCGCCCTTCGTAGCGCTTCGGCCTCGTCGATTCCGCGGGCTCGGTAGACGAGAGCGAGTTCGTTCTCGTCGATGTCGAGGTCCGCCGCGGAGTCGTGGGCGTCGTCGTTCGCCTCCGTCGAGGCCAGCAGTTCGCGCTGCGATCGGACGGACACGAACTCGCCGGCCCCCATCGAGAGCGCGCCGGCCAGCAGACCGGCGATGCCGCTGAAGAGCACGAAACTCGAGCTCACCCCCGTCGCGCCGATACCGAGTACCAGCGCCAGATTGCTCACGAGACCGTCATTCGCGCCGAACACGGCCGCACGGAAGGAGCCGGACAGCCGGCGGCGCCCTCGAGCGGCCAGACCCCGGACGACCTCGTAATGGACCTTCTCGTCCGCGCGCATCGCCGGCGTCGCGTACTGCTCGGTGTCGTAGGGCGAACGCGCCTCGGCGCTCTGCGCGAGCGCGAGCACGAAGATCGATCCGAATCGCCCGGCCATCCAGCCGAGCATGCGCGAGCGGATGCCGGCACGTGGAAGCTTCTTCGGCTGGCCGCCGAGCAGGTCGAGC
The DNA here is from genome assembly GCF_025836995.1 of Microbacterium sp. M28. Classification (NCBI taxonomy): domain Bacteria; kingdom Bacillati; phylum Actinomycetota; class Actinomycetes; order Micrococcales; family Microbacteriaceae; genus Microbacterium; species Microbacterium triticisoli. The sequence continues at coordinate 1,709,205 of NZ_CP107546.1, forward strand.
CAGTGCTGCTCGTGACGCCGCTCGGCCTCGGCGAGGCTCAGCAGGATCTCGCGCTCTTCGCCAGACCTCCGGGCGGCGAGACGCTGATAGACCATTCCCTCGGCGCGCTCCTCGACCAGGTAGCGGGCCCAGCGGCGTCGGTCGGCGGGCGTCGGCTCGGCGGAAACGGGCGCGCTCATCGGATCTCCTGATTCGGGTGGGATGCTTCAACGCTAGCGACGGCGCACGCCTCGCCCCGCCGGAATCCGGGGATTGACAGCATTTCGGGGTCCCGAACGCGCCGGACGGATGGACGCGGTCAGCGGCTCTTCACGCGCTTGCGCAGCACGTCGATGCGCGACTGCAGCTGCGCCACAGTCGCCTGCGCGACGGCGGGTCCGCCGCAGATCCGGCGCAACTCCGCATGCACGGCGCCGTGCGGCTCGCCTGCCTGCCGCGCGTACAGCCCGACGAGGCTGTTCAGCAGCTGCCGCTGTTCGCGCAGGGTCCGGTGCAGAGGCGGGGGTAGCGTGGTGACCGCTTCCGGCCCTTGTTCGGCCTCGCGCGCCTCGCGGAGCTTCGACTGCCTCGCGCTGCGCTGCATGAGCAGCTCATGGACGTGCTCCGGCTCGAGGAGCCCCGGAATGCCGATGAACTCTTCTTCTTCCGGAGTGCCGGGTTCGGCGAGTTGCCCGAACTCCTGCCCCTCGAACACGACACGATCGAAGTGCGCGAGCGACGAGATCGCCTGATAGCTGAACTCCTGCGTCAGGGCATCCGACGCGTCGTCCTCTCGATTCGCGCTGTCGAGCAGAGAGTCGTCGAGCCCGTCCTCGTCCTTGGACTGGCGATCGAGCGCGTGATCGCGCTGCTTCTCTATCTCGTTCGCGAGCCCCATGAGCACGGGGACGTTCGGCAGGAAGACGCTCGCGGCCTCGCCACGACGACGCGCGCGCACGAAGCGCCCGATCGCCTGCGCGAAGAACAGCGGGGTGGACGAGGACGTCGCGTAGACGCCCACTGCCAGTCGCGGCACGTCGACGCCCTCGGACACCATGCGCACCGCGACCATCCAGCGGGAATCGTTCTGGCTGAACTTCTCGATCCGCTCCGAGGCGGCCGCGTCGTCGGAGAGCACGATGGTCGGCTGTTGCCGAGTGATGCTGTGCAGGATCTTGGCGTATGCCCTGGCGACGGTCTGATCGGTGGCGAGCACCAGTCCCCCGGCATCCGGAACGTGGTGGCGGATCTCGGTCAGACGGCGGTCCGCGGCCGAGAGCACAGCGGGCATCCAGGCGCCCTCGGGATCGAGCGCCGTGCGCCAGGCCTGCGAGTTGACGTCCTTGGTGTTGTCCTGGCCCAGATGAGCCTCGAGCTCGTCGCCCGCGCTCGTGCGCCAGCGCATCTTGCCGGAGTACATGTGGAACAGCACCGGCCGGACGACGCCGTCCGCGAGGGCCCGCCCGTAGCCGTACGCGTAATCGGTGCTGGAGACACGAGCGCCGGACTCGTCGGGCAGATACTCGACGAACGGGATCGGCGCCGTGTCGCTGCGGAACGGCGTCCCGGAGAGCAGCAGACGGCGCTTGGCCGGGCCGTAGGCGTCCCGGATCGCGTCGCCCCAGCTGAGCGCGTCGCCGCCGTGGTGGACCTCGTCCAGGATGACGAGCGTCTTGGCGTCCTCGGTGAGATGCCGGTGCACGGAGGACTTCGCCGCGACCTGCGCATAGGTCACGACCACGCCGTGATAATGGGATGCCGGGGCCCAGTGACTGTTGCGGAACCGCGGGTCGAGGCGGATGTGCACGCGGGCCGCGGCATCCGCCCACTGCGTCTTGAGATGCTCGGTCGGCGCGACCACGATGACGCGGTTCACCTCGCCCGCTCGCAGCAGCTCGACAGCGAGGGTCAGCGCGAATGTGGTCTTGCCTGCGCCGGGCGTTGCGGCGACCAGGAAGTCGCGCTTGTCCGCCTGGAAGTACTGCTCGAGCGCCTCCTGCTGCCATGCCCTCAGCTTGTTCGCGGTGCCCCAGGGGGCGCGCTGAGGGAAGGACGGAGAGAGCATCGCCTCCACGATAATCGCTCCCACGGACACCGGATGCCAGCCATCCCCGCGGGGACCGATCGGCGGGTAGGCTGATTGGTCGCGGGGCCGCGATCCCTGGCTTCGCGAGCTTCCGAGGAGAGTGCGATGACCGACCTGGAATCATCCCGGACCCCCTTCGTCCCGAATGAGGGCACGCATCCATGGCGCCGTTTCGTGGCCGTCGGCGACTCGTTCACCGAGGGGATCGGCGATCCCGACCCCGCAGCCCCCGGCGGACACCGCGGGTGGGCCGACCGGGTCGCCGAGGTGCTTGCCCGGCAGGTCGACGACTTCGCTTACGCCAACCTCGCCGTCCGTGGCAAGCTGATCGCCCAGATCGTCCGGGACCAGATCGAACCGGCTGTCGCTCTGCACCCCGATCTCGTGTCGATCTGCGCCGGCGGTAACGACGTGATCCGACCAGGGACGGATCCGGACGCCATCGCGGTCCAGCTCGAGGACGCCGTGGCGCGGCTCGCTGCGACCGGCGCGGCCGTCCTGCTGTTCACCGGCATCGACACCGGCTTCACGCCCGTCTTCCGGCCGTTCCGCGGCAAGGTCGCGATCTACAACGAGAACGTCCGAGCGATCGCCGACCGGCACGACTGCATCGTCGCCGATCAGTGGGCGCTCAAGACCGTGCAGGACCCGCGCTTCTTCGACGACGACCGGCTGCACTACAACGCGCTCGGTCATCACGAGGTGGCTCGCATGGTGCTGCGCGCGCTGAACGTGCCGAACGATCTGCAGGCCATGCAGCCCGATCCTCTGCCCGTTCGGACCTGGCGCGAGGCGCGCTCCGAGGACCTCGGCTGGGCACGCGAGCACTTGGTGCCGTGGGTGCTGCGCCGCCTCCGTCACCAGTCGTCGGGTGACGCCGTCGTCGCCAAGCGCCCGGAGGCCGTGCCGTACGAGATCCGCGCGAGCGAATAGTCCGCGGGCGCCGAGCGGGAGCTCAGCGCGTCGCGTAGAACGCCACCGCCGACGACGCAGCGACGTTCAGGGAGTCGACGCCGCCGGTCATCGGGATGGTCACGCGTCGGTCGACTCGCCGATCCGTGGCTTCGGTGAGCCCGTTGCCCTCGCTGCCGAACACGAGCGCGAGGCGGGCGTGATCCTCCGCCACGAGATCGTCGAGCGTGATCGCACCCTCCCCCAGCGTCATGCCCGCGATGACGAACCCGACGTCCTTGAGCTCCTGGAGACCTTCCGGCCACGTGTGCGCGCGTGTCCAGGGCACCTGGAACACCGCGCCCATCGATACCCGAACGGAGCGCCGGTAGAGCGGATCGGCGCAGTCGGGCGTCACGACGACCGCGTCCACTCCCAGGGCCGCCGCCGAGCGGAAGCAGGCGCCGACGTTGATGTGGTGTCCGGCTACGATCGGCTGCAAGGAAACCGCGCCTGACCAGGCACAACGGCATAAGCGCTTATCGCATGAGCAATTGGATAGATCATACCGATAGCGACGACTCTGGCTTTTGTATCGCAGTGAGTGAGGATGCCGAAGCGCCGAACTGCGATGAGATCGAGACGGCTCCGGCACTTGTCCAGGTGGCGTGCTGACGGGGATGCGGGCCGTCCTGCAATATAGATTGGAACGTCGGACACACCGAGCGAGGTGGTGGTTTCGCCGAACGGTGCCGCACTGCGAGATCGCCGAGCATTCGAGGAAGGAGGGGCATTGATGATCAGCAGCCCGTTCAACACGAGCGCGTCCAACTTCGGCAACGCGGCGATGCAGACGGCCGACGTCCCGTGGGACACTCCTGTGAAGATGCGGCTGGGAGCCGACGGGCCCGGTGAGACCGGCGCGTACATCGAGGTCAGCACCACTCGTGGATTCGCCAAGCGGATCCCGATCGACGAGGCACGCTTGTCCGAGTGCCGGCAAGAGCAGGACGGTGCGGCCGGGATCGCGCTGTGCCAGCAACTCGTCGACGACCTGGCCGCGCGGATCAAGACGGCCGTGGCCGAAGCGGTGCGCGGTTGAACGGCCAGGCCGAGATGCTCGAACATGCCGCACCCTTGCGTGCCTGGCTGAATGCGCAGATTGTGGCGCGTGAGCGGCTGTGCCGCCAGCGCCCTTCGTGCTGACCTCAGTCCCCAGGCTCCCCACCCCCAGTGGCAAGTCCCCGGAACCGCTCGAAGAACCTGGAGAGCGCTTCGATGACCCGCTTCTTCTTGTCGCCATGGTTGGACTCGCGGTTGAACCGCGACACGGGTGGCAGGATGCGGGTGATCTCGGTGCCCGCTGTGCGCAGCTGGCCGTCCCGGAACGCGGCATCCACGAACGACCGCGTCTGCTCCAGCTTGAGCTTGTGCGTTTCGATGAGCTCTTGAAGCTCGGCCTCTCGCTTCGCGGCGATGTACGCCTGCCACTGCTCATCGACCGCGCCCTGCAGCGACACCGACTCGACGAAGTCCTCGACGAGGTCGCGCTTGCTGCGGAGGGTCGGGCTCGCGTCGACGGCGCGGGTGATCTCGGCGCGGACTTCCTTGTCGTCTCCGTCGCCCTTCTCGGCGCGGAGCTTCTCGACGAGCATGAGGATGTAGTCGACGTTGATCTCGACCTGCTTGACGAGCTCGATCTCGAACACGACGTCGTCGTTGATGACTTCTCTGTCGCCGTCACGATCGCGCGTGAACTCATCGCGTAGCCGCAGGTAGATGCTGGTGTAGTCCTGCCGCTGTCGCTCGGTGAGCGGATCGTTGCCGGCGAAGTCGTCGAAGGACGTGAGGATGTTCTGCAGCCGCAGGATCGCGCCGAACAGCTGGATGAAGTCCTTCTGCGCCTGCTCCCCCACGATCTGCTGCCCGATCGGGAAGCGCGTGAGCAGTTCGGTGACCTTGTCGACGTACTCGCCGTAGTAGTCGCCGTACGGTTTCAACAGGACGACGCCGCGGGCATCCTTATTGCCGAACAGTTCCAACGCCGCGTTGGTCTCTTCCTCGAGGTCGCGGAAGGCGACGATGTTGCCGTAGGTCTTCACCGAGTTCAGGATGCGGTTCGTGCGCGAGTACGCCTGGATCAGGCCATGGGCGCGCAGGTTCTTGTCAACGAACAGCGTGTTCAACGTCGTCGCGTCGAACCCAGTTAGGAACATGTTCACCACGATGACCAGGTCGATCTCGCGGTTCTTCATCCGCTGCGACAGGTCCTTGTAGTAGTTCTGGAACCGGTCCGCACTCGTGTCGTAGCTGGTCCCGAACATGTCGTTGTAGTCCTGGATCGCATCTTCCAGGAACGAACGTGCGTCACCGTCGAGCGCATCGGTGTCGAACGCTTCATCATCGAGGATGCCGTCGGCTTCGGCCTCGTTCGCGCCGTAGCTGAAGATCAGTCCGACCTTCAGGCGCTTGTCCGGTGGCAGCTGCTCCATCTGCAGCTGAAACTGGTTGTAGTACTGGCGTGCGGCATCGATCGACGCGGTCGCGAACAGCGCGTTGAACCCACGCACTCGCTTCCGCTCCTTGATCGCCTCCGCCTGACGCCGGCCCCGCACCGAGTCGGCGACGTTCGTCACCACGCCGTGCTCGTAACTCGACGACCGCTTCGTCTTCTGATCGAAGTGCTCCAGCGTGTACGCCACGACATCGCGGATCCGGCGCACGTCCAGGAGAGCTCTCTCCCGGTCGATCGCTGACACCTGTGAGTCGTCGGGGTTTCCGACCTTGATGGTGTTGATGTAGTCGATCCGGAACGGCAGCACGTTCTTGTCGGTGATGGCGTCGACGATCGTGTACGTGTGCAACTTGTCGCCGAACGCCTGCTCGGTCGTGCGCAAGTGAGGGTTGCCACCGCTGCCGGCGTTCGCAGCGAAGATCGGCGTACCGGTGAACCCAAAAAGGTTGTACTTCTTGAACGCCCGCGTGATGTCGGTGTGCATGTCACCGAACTGCGACCGGTGACACTCATCGAAGATGATCACCGCGTGGCCCGAGAAGACTTCGTGGCCCTTGTTCGCCTTGATGAACGTCGACAACTTCTGGATCGTCGTGATGATGATCCGCGCACCCCGGTCCTCAAGCTGCTTCTTCAGCACCGCCGTGGATGTGTTCGAGTTCGCCGCGCCCTTCTCGAACCGGTCGTACTCACGCATCGTCTGATAGTCGAGGTCTTTGCGATCCACGACGAACAGCACCTTGTCCACACTCGGCATCTTCGATGCCAGCTGCGCTGCCTTGAACGAGGTGAGCGTCTTACCCGACCCCGTGGTGTGCCAGACGTATCCGCCGGCATCGAGTGTGCCGAGCGTCTTGTAGTTCGTCGAGATCTGGATCTTCTGCAGGATCCGCTCCGTCGCCACGATCTGGTACGGCCGCATCACCAGCAGGTCGCGATCCGCGGTGAGCACGCAGTACTTCGTCAGGATGTTCAACAGCGAGTGCTTCGCGAAGAACGTCTTCACAAATGCCGTCAGCTCGGCGATCGGCTGGTTGTTCGCATCGGCCCACCAGCTGGTGAACTCAAACGAGTTGCTCGTCTTCCTGCCCTTCCCGGCACCGCCAGACTTCTTCTGCTCGGCCAGGTGCCTGTTGCGGGTGCTGTTGGAGTAGTACTTCGTGAGCGTGCCGTTGCTGATCACGAACAATTGCACGTACTCGAACAGGCCCGAGCCGGCCCAGAAGCTGTCGCGCTGGTAGCGGTTGATCTGGTTGAAGGCCTCGCGGATGTCGACGCCTCGGCGCTTCATTTCGATGTGCACCATCGGCAGCCCGTTGACGAGCACGGTCACGTCGTAACGGTTGGCGTACTTCGCACCGCCGTCGACGACATCACCCTCGCCACGCGCTATCTCGTACTGGTTGATGACCTGCAACTGGTTGTTGTGGATGTTGGTCTTGTCGATCAGCGCGATGTTCTTCGTCGTCCCATCATCGCGCCTGAGGATCTGGACGTGGTCCTCCTGGACACGCGCCGTCTTCTCGATGATGCCGTCGTTGGCACCTGCGATCTTCGTCGTGAAGAACTGCTCCCACTCGGCATCCGAGAAGGTCATCGTGTTGACCTTCTCGAGCTGCACCCGGAGGTTGGCAACCAGCTCCGCTTCGGAGGTGATCGGCAGGTAGTCGTACGCCTGTCCCTCGAGGAGTCGGATCATCTCCTTCTCGAGTGCAGACTCCGACTGATACGCATCGGCCCGCGACGGATCGTGAACATACTCAGCGACAACCGTGCTCTCCGATGAGATTGCGATCGGATCGTAGCCGCGTGCCGGTGCAACGCTCATGCCGGCAGCTCCTTGAACGTCAACAGGCGGTCACGATAGTGCTCGTACTGCTTACGACGGGCAACGAGCTCGCCCGGGAGACCAATACTGATGTCATTGACCAGGGCGTCGAGCTTGTCGAGGGTTGCCACGATACGTTCCTGCTCAGCCCGCGGCGGGACGGGCACTGGGTACTTCAGGAACATCGGGCGTCGCAGCGACGTCACAGACGCATGTACCGACGTGCGTTCCAGGTACCTCGAGAAGTCTGAAACTAGATAGTGATAGATGAATCGGGAGTCGATTTGTTTGCCTGGCACAACGCGATAAGCACGCTGATGGAGAGCGTACTTCCCATCGGCGAAGTGGAAGACTTTGCCAACGCCGACCCCGTCTCCGGCAGTGATGATTGCCTGCTCATCGAAGTCATACGAGTCAAGCCGTAGCGGTTCGCGGCCACGTGCGTAGAAAATGAACTCACCGTCCGGGGTCGCGTCTTTCGTATCGTGACTGCCGGTGCCGATCGTGGCGACTTCTCGCAGTGGTCGCCGCGGAACGTCATCCCCAAACGTCAAGAACTCAGTGCGATAGTGCTCGTACTGGGTGCGCCGGGCTTCCAGCTCCGCTTCCAGCTCCGCTTCCAGCTCCGCTTCCAGCTGAGTGAACTTATCCAACACTCGCACGATCTCGCGCTGCACCTCGAGTGGTGGTACCGGGATGCGTGCCTTCGCAACGTTCTGCGTCGAGATCGACGAGATCTTTGAGGAGGAGATACTTCGCCGAATCTGGTCTCGAAACAAGCGGGAAGCGAAAAAGTACGATACAAACTTGGGGTCCATCGAGCTCGAGAACGCATAGCACGCGTCATGGATCGCGATGGGTTCACTCCCCAGCCATGCGACAGACTTTCCAATGTCTTCGATCGTCTCGCCAGCTGATGCCATGACTACGTCGCCCTGCTGCGCGAAGCGAAGTGTGCGTGCACGTTCGTGCGATACGTAGGAGATGCTCTGAACTGCAGAAATGCCGTACTTGGTATATATCTCACCATAGTGAACGCACGGGACACCCGCGTCGATCATGTCGTCTTTGACGAAACGCTTCCCCCGCACGACCCTGCCGACATCGCCAAGCTGTTTGTACTCCACTCCGCTCGGGCACAGCTCCTGAATCAGGTCATCGATGCGGCTCATGCGAAGAAGTCCTCATCGATCTCGACGACCTTATAGGTCTCTTTCACCTGCACGCCAACGCCGTAGCGGATCATCAGGCTCGTCAGGCGTGTGCCGTCGATCAGGATGATGCGGGTCGGCACGTTCTCGGCGTAGGTGCGTGCGCCGTCGGAGAAGCGGCTGGTCGTGATGAAGACGCCACTGTCGGCTTTACCGCTGAGTGCTCCAACGAACGCCTGGAGGTCGGGGCGTCCGACAGCGTTGCCGTCTTGGTAACGCTTGGCCTGGATGTACACGCGATTGAGGCCGAGGATGTCCTGGTCGATAACACCGTCTATGCCTCCGTCGTTGCTGAGCTGGGTGACGCTGCCGGCCCCGGTGGTGCCGCCGTAGCCCATTGACAGCAGGAGATCGACAACCGCCTGCTCGAAGAAGCCTGGGTCTTTGTCCTGCAGCCGAGTGAGCAGCTCGACCGCGATCTCGTCGTGGATGCGCTCGATGCCGCTCTGCACCTGCTCGGTAGGAGTCATCGACGACTCTTCGGTCGGAGCGGTCTTTGTAGACTCGTTCGTCTTGCGGGTCGTGGTCGCCACGTACTCGCGGATGGGCGAGCTGGGATCCGCACCGAGCGCCTTGATGTCACGTTCCTTGGCACCGTTCGGAAACAGCTCGATGAGCTGCTTGCCGGCATCGGTGATCTGGTAGTGACCGCGTTTCGGACGCCTGAGCGCGCCGACGTTCGTCAGGAACGAGACGCCCCAGCCGATGCGGTTCTCATACTTGAGCGCGCTCCCGGACGGAAGCATCTCCTTCTTCTGCTCATCGGTGAGCTGCGCCTGATCAGCTACGAGAGGCTGAAACTCGCGCCAGTGGCGGATGATGCCATCGCTCATCACCTTGAGCGTCGGGATCATGAAGCCTTCCCAGTTGGGCATGTCCGTCATGACCGCGCACCTTCCAGATCCACCACGATCTCATCGATCGCTGTACGAAGCTCTGCCTGGCGCGCGACGATGCGCGCGATCTCGGCGTTCAGCTCGACGATGTCGACTTCCTCGCGGGTATCCTCGGCCTCTACATACGACGACACGGCGATGTTGTAGTCGTTGGTGGCGATGTCCTCGTTGCTCACGACGGTGGTGAAGTAGTCCTCGGGCTCGCGCGTCGTGAACGCCTCGAGGATCCTCGCCTGGTGCTTATCGAGCAGCTTGTTCTTGTTGCCAACGCGCTTGAACTCGGCTGACGCGTCAATGAACAGCACGTCGCTGGTCTTCTTCGACTTCTTCAGCACGAGGATGCAGGTCGCGATCGTCGTGCCGAAGAACAGGTCCGGCGGCAACTGGATCACGGTATCGATGTAGTTGTTGTCAACGAGGTACTGCCGAATCTTCCTCTCCGCTCCCCCGCGGTACAGCACTCCAGGGAACTCGACGATCGCTGCCGTGCCGTTCACCGCCAACCAGCTGAGCATGTGCATCGTGAACGCGAGGTCGGCCTTCGACTTCGGCGCGAGGACACCGGCCGGCGCGAACCGCTCGTCGTTGATGAGCAGTGGGTTGGCGTCGCCCTCCCACTTGATCGAGTAGGGCGGGTTGGAGACGATCGCCTCGAACGGCTCGTCGTCCCAGTGCTGGGGATCGACGAGGGTGTCGCCGTGGGCGAGGTTGAAGTCGGCGTAGTTGACGTCGTGCAGGAACATGTTGATCCGTGCGAGGTTGTACGTGGTCAGGTTGATCTCCTGGCCGTAGAAGCCCTGGCGGACGTTGTTCTTGCCGAGCACCTTGTCGAATTTCAGCAGCAGCGATCCCGATCCGACGGCCGGATCGTAGACCTTGTTGACCTGTGTCTTGCCGACCACCGTGATGCGGGCCAGCAGTTCGGAGACTTCCTGCGGCGTGTAGTACTCGCCACCGGACTTGCCGGCGTTGGCGGCGTACATCTGCATCAGGTACTCGTAGGCGTCGCCGAACAGGTCGATCGAGTTGTCTTCCCACCGCCCCAGCGGCAGGTCACCGATCGCGTCGAGCAGCTTCACCAGCTTCTGATTGCGCTTGGCAACCGTCGAGCCGAGCTTGTTGCTGTTGACATCCAGGTCGTCAAACAGACCCTTGATGTCGTCCTCACTGTCCGTACCCAGCGCCGACGCCTCGATGTTCTTGAAGACGCGCTCGAGCGTCTCGTTGAGGTTCTCGTCCCGCGCCGCACGCTCCCGCACGTTGGCGAACAGATCGGACGGCAGGATATAGAACCCTTTCTCCGCGACAACCTCGTCGCGCGCGAACTCCGCGTCAGAGTCCGCCGTCAGCCGGTAGTCGAACAACGCATCGCCCGCATCATGCTCGTGCTTGTTGAGGTACGCCGTGAGATTCTCAGAAATGAACCGGTAGAAGAGCATCCCCAGCACGTACGATTTGAAGTCCCACCCGTCGACGCTGCCTCGAAGGTCGTTCGCGATGCGCCAGATGGTCCTATGCAGCTCGGCACGCTGCGCCTCTTTGGTGGTCGGTGCCATAGGTTTGTCTCCTCCGCGCCACTGCGCAATCACGGTGCTGGGTTGTTCGTTCACAGGCTATCGGCGGCCACTGACGCTCGGGGCTCCAGCAGCATCAGCGCGTCGCGTAGAACGCCACGGCTGCTGCTGCCGTCACGTTCAACGAGTCGACTCCGCCCATCATCGGGATCGTGACCCGGCGATCGAGTAGAGCATCAGTTTCCCGCGTGATGCCGTGGCCTTCGGTGCCGAACACGAGAGCGAGCTTCTCGTGATCCTCGGCCACCAGCTCGTCGAGGGTGATCGCGCCTTCCCCCAACGTCATGCCGGCCAGGACATAGCCAGCCGCCTTAAGCTCCGCAATGCCCTTTGTCCAATCGGGGATCCGTGTCCACGGCACTTGGAAAACCGTGCCCATCGAGACCCGTACCGAGCGCCGGTACAGCGGGTCAGCGCAGGTCGGAGACACCAGCACCGCATCGAGGCCCAAGGCGGCTGCATTACGGAAGGCGCTGCCGACGTTGGTATGGTCAACGAGCCCCTCCAGCACCGCGATCCGACTGCGTCTGCGAGGCTCGGCGGCGGGTTCCGGATGGGCTAGTTTGGGACCACACACGTTGGTGTGATCGAGCAGCCCCTCGAGCACGGCGATGCGCACACGCGGACCCGCCGTGGTCGAGACCCGGTCGATCATCTCCCCCACCGACGGGAGCGCTGGACGGTGCATCGACGCCAGTGCGCCGCGGTGCACGGCGTACCCCGTGACCCGCTCTGCGACCTCGTCCGGGACCAGATAGACCGGGACGTCTTGATCCCCGAGGATCGACGCGATGCCGGAGACCCAGCGCCGCTGCGTCATCACCGAACGCGGGCGGTGACCCGCAGCGCAGGCCCGCTCGATCACCTTGGCCGACTCGGCGATGTAGAGACCGCCGACCGGCTCCTGCACGCGACGCAGCGCGGTGTCGGTGAGATCGCGGTAGTCGTCCAGCCGCGGGTCGTCGGCGTCGGTCACGTGCTGGAGGTCCACCCGTCCACTCTGCCATCCCGCGTCCGGCCGCCGCTCGGCACCGTCGACACGCCGTAGACTCACTCAGGGAGGTTCCGTGAGCGTGACGATGACTGCCGATCTGGCCGACGGCGTCGCGCGCACCGTGGAACTGCTGCAGGGCAAGCGGATAGCGCTGCTCACCGGGGCCGGGATCTCGACGGACTCCGGCATCCCCGCCTATCGCGGCGAAGGCGCACCCGTGCGTGCGGATCCGATGACGGCACAGCGCTATCTCGCCGACGAATCCGCTCGCCGTCGCTACTGGATCGGCGGACACCTCGGCTGGCGCGCGTTCGCTCGGGCGGCGCCGAACGCCGGTCACCTGGCTCTGGCAGAGATGGAGCGCGACGGACTCGTCAGCGGTGTCATCACGCAGAACGTCGACGGGCTTCATCTGCGCGCAGGCAGCTCGCATGTGATCGAGGTCCACGGCACCATGCGCCGCGTCCTGTGCCTGCAGTGCGGCCAGGTGTTCGACCGCCGGGACGTCGCCGCGCAGATCGAGGAGCGCAATCCCTGGATCACGGTCCCGGAGAACATCCCTCTGAATCCGGACGGCGACGTGACGCCCGAGACGGCTGACGGGTTCGTCGTGCCGACGTGCACCGTGTGCGGCGGAATGTTGAAGCCCGATGTCGTCTTCTTCGGCGAGTACGTTCCCGCCGATCGCTTCCGTGCGGCCGAATCGCTGCTGCGCGGCAGCTCGGCGATGATCGTCGCCGGTTCGTCGCTCGTCGTGAACTCCGGTGTGCGGCTGGTCGAACGCGCCAGACGCCGCGGTATCCCTCTCATCATCATCAATCGCGAGCCGACCAGAGCGGATGCCTGGGCGGACGTGACGCTCGCAGGCGGCACGAGCGACATCATCCCCGCGATCCAGGAGCAGCTGCAGTGACTCTCATCACCCTCGTCCGACACGGCCAGACGGACTGGAATCTCGACCGCCGCATCCAGGGGTCCACCGACATCCCACTCAACGAGACCGGTCGCCGCCACGCGCTCGAAGCGGCCGCCGCGCTGTCCGGTGGCACGCACCACGCCATCTACGCCAGCCCGCTCGTCCGCGCACACGAGACGGCGCGGATCATCGCGGAACGGATCGGACTCGGTGAGCCGGAGCTCGTCACGGACCTGCGCGAGCGCGAGTTCGGTGAAGCCGAGGGGATGCTGGTCGCCGACTACCTCGACCGCTACGGGGACTGGCATGCCGACGTCCCCGGAGCCGAGACCTTCGCCCAGGTGCGCGACCGTGCTCTCGGAGCGCTCGACGTCATCGCCAGACAGTCACGCCGCCGCTCTGCTCCCGTCGCCGAATCCGTGATCGTGGTGGCGCACGGCGGTGTGATCCGCTCGCTGCTCGACCACGCGTCCGGCGGCACCATGCCGCTGGTCGGCGTGCCGCTGGCCAACGGCTCCGTGCATCGCTTCGAGGCGTCGCCCGACGTGCTGCGGCTCCTGGAGACCGTGTCGGCTCCGTAGATCCGCGGCACGCGGAGCCCGCATTCAGCGCGTGTCGGCTCGATTCGCTCGCTCGACGAGCGAAGAAGCGTGACGCAGCACTGGCTCGTCGATCATCCTGCCGTCGAAGCGGAAGACGCCTCGTTCGCCGACGGCAGCGGCCAGCACCGCTTCGGCCCAGGTGACCTCGGCGGGCTCCGGCCGATAGGCGCCGCGGATCACCGCCACTTGACCTGGGTGGATACATGCCGTGGCGGAGAATCCGCTCGCCGCGGCATCCGATGCCTCCTCCGCGAGCCCTGCGAGGTCGTCGATCGCGATGTGCACCGCGTCGATCGCGGCCTTGCCGCGCGCGCCCGCTTCCAGCAGGACGCGTGAGCGAGCGAATCGGGCGATGTCCCGGTACCGTCCGTCCTGGCCGCGGCTGGACGTGCCGCCGAGCGAGGCCACGAGATCCTCGGCCCCCCACATGAGGCCCACGACGCGCTCATGATCGGCCAGACGGTCGGCCGCGGCCACGCCCCGTGCCGTCTCGCACAGCGCGATGAGCGAGAACCGCGGATCGAAGGCCTCCAGGGCCGCAGGGTCCTCCGCCTTCGCGACCATGACCGTGCGGAAGTCGGTCTGCGACAGCGTCGCCAGGTCGCTGGCGAACTCGCCCGAATCCGCTGCGTTGACGCGCACGATCACCCGGTCGGGGTCGACATGCGCGTCGATGAGGTTGCCGCGTGCGGCGGCCTTGTCCGCAGGTGCGACCGCGTCCTCGAGGTCGAGGATGACGGCATCCGCCCGGTCGAGCGCCTTCGCGAACCGCTCCGGACGGTCCGCAGGACAGAACAGCAGCGCGGGTCCGAGATCGAATGTCATCGCTCCCCCTCAGGACGGCAGTGCACGAGCACGGTCCGCGTCGCGGTGGCGACGATCTCTCCGTCCTGGTTGCGGCCGGTGTGCGCGACCGTGCAGATGCCCTGCCCAGGCCGGGAGGACGAGAGCCGCTTGTCGGTCACGACGCTCTCCGTGTACAGCGTGTCGCCGGCGAACAGCGGATGCGGGAACCGGATGTCGCTCAGCCCGAGCTGCGCGACCAGCGTCCCCTGCGTGAGCTGAGCGACCGATGAGCCGACCATCGTCGACAGCGTCCACATCGAGTTCATCAGCGGACGCCCGAACTCCTGGGTGGAGGCGTACGCGGCATCCAGGTGCAGCGCCTGCGTGTTCATGGTGAGCGTGGTGAACAGCACATTGTCGGCCTCTGTGGCGGTGCGACCCGGCCGATGCAGATACGTCGCGCCGAGGTCGAACTCCTCGTAGTACAGCCCACGCTGCACGATCACGGTCATGGCTCCACGCTACCCGGCCAGGCCCAGTGCCCTGGCGATCACGAGCAGCTGCACCTCGGTCGTGCCCTCGCCGATCTCGAGGATCTTCGAGTCGCGGTAGTGCCTGGCCACCGGGAACTCGTCCATGAAGCCGTTGCCGCCGAAGATCTGGGTGGCATCGCGCGCATTGTCCATCGCCGCTTCGCCCGCGACGAGCTTCGCGATGGCGGCCTCCTCGCCGAACGGCTTCCCGGCGTCACGCAGCCGGGCCGCGTGGTGCCAGGCGAGCCGGGCGGTGTGCACGCGCGCCCGCATGCGGGCAAGGGTGAACTGGGCGTTCTGACGTGTGCTCAGCGCCGCGCCGAACACGGTGCGGCTGCGGGCGTACGCGGTCGCCTGTTCGAGGCAACCCTCCGCTGCACCGACGGAGAGGGCCGCGATCGCGACGCGCCCCTCGTCGAGGATGCTGAGGAAGTTCGCGAACCCGCGGCCCTCCTCGCCGAGCAGGTTCTCCTCGGGGACGCGGGCGTCGACGAACGTGAGCGGATGCGTGTCGGATGCCCGCCAGCCGAGCTTGTCATACGGCGGCTCGACCGTGAACCCCGGCGTCCCGTTCGGGACGATGATGGTCGAGATCTGCTTGCGGCCGTCGCGCTCCCCCGTCACCGCCGTCACCGTCACGAACCTCGTGATCGGCGTGCCGGAGTTCGTGATGAACTGCTTCGCGCCGTTGATCACCCACTCGCCGCCCTCGCGCCGTGCGGTCGTGCGGGTGGCGCCGGCGTCGCTGCCGGCCTCCGGCTCGGTGAGCCCGAAGCCCGCGAGAGCGCGTCCGGCCAGCAGATCCGGCAGCAACGCCTCCCGCTGGGCGTCGGTGCCGAAACGGAAGACCGGCATGGCACCGAGGCTCACCCCCGCTTCGAGCGTGATCGCGATGGACTGATCCACCCGTCCGAGCGCCTCGATCGCGAGGCCGAGCGCCATCAGATCGCCGCCCTGCCCGCCCACCTCCTCGGGGAACGGCAGGCCGAACAGTCCGAGCTCGCCCATCTGCCGGACGACGTCCATGTTCAGCGTGTGCGTCCGGTCGGCCTCGTAGGCCTGCGGCGCGACGACGGTGTCCGCGAAATCGCGCACCATCGCGGCCAGCTCGCGCTCTTCTTCGGTCAGGTCAGTCATGGCTCTCCTCCGCCTCGACGCGCGCGACGGGTTGGTCGCGTCGCACCTGGTCGCCCTGCGCGACCAGGAGGTGCACCGTGCCGTCGTGCGGCGCGAGCACCGGGTGCTCCATCTTCATCGCCTCGATCGAGACGATCGGTTCTCCTGCCTGCACGCGTGCTCCGTCCGCGACGTGCACGGCGACGACGCTGCCGGGCATCGACGCGCGCGCCTCCGGATGCGTCGCAGCCGTCTCCGGATGCCGCGCGGCCAGACGGCGCTCCATGAGCTGCCGCCGAGTGAGCGGACGAAGCGTGGCGGTGCGACCGAGCTCAGAGACCCATACGGCCCCGTCCGGGGCGAGCGCTGCGTCGACGCGGACGCGTTTCGACTCCTCGCTGCGCTCGTCGCTCGACGAGGACGCAGGGGCGCGGAGGACGTCGCCGTCGTCGGTGAGGAACGCGGGGCTGCTGTCCGCCGCATCCGTTCCGCTCAGCCGCCAGCCGGGCAGCGCTGACCACGCCGAGCCGGCGCGAGAAACCACCTGCTGCCCGAGAAACGCGTGCCGGGCCGGTTTCTCGCGCTGCACGTGATTTCTCGCGGCATCCAGCATGGTCGTCGACGGCGACGGCGCCTCGAACGGCAGCAGGGTCTCGATCAGGCCGGTGTCGAGGTCGGCGGCGGCCACACGGGAATCTGCGCACAGCGCTCGCAGGAACGCGATGTTGGTCTCGACGCCGAGCACGACGGTCCTCGCGAGCGCGGCATCGAGGCGCTCGAGAGCGGCAGCACGATCGGCGCCGCGCGCGATGACCTTCGCGATCATCGGATCGTAGAACCCGCTGATCTCGGAACCTGTCTCGATCGCGGCGTCCACCCGGACGGCGCGAGGCGCGGTGAAGCGCAGCACCGTCCCTGTCGACGGCAGGAAGCCGCGCTCGGGCGACTCGGCGTAGACCCGCGCTTCGAAGGCGTGCCCCTGGGCCCTCGGGATCTCCGGCAGGGCCTCCCCCGCGGCGACACGCAGCTGCAGCTCGACGAGGTCGAGCCCGGTGACCGCTTCGGTCACCGGATGCTCGACCTGCAGCCGCGTGTTCATCTCGATGAAGAACACCTCGTCGGCGGCATCCGCGTCGATGAGGAACTCGACCGTCCCCGCACCGACGTAGTCGACGCTCGCCGCGACCCGGACCGCCTCGCTCCACAGCCGCTCGCGCACCACGTCCGCGATGCCCGGCGCCGGTGCTTCCTCGATGACCTTCTGATGACGACGCTGCAGGGTGCACTCGCGTTCGCCGACGGCCACGACAGTTCCGTGCATGTCGCCGAAGACCTGCACCTCGATGTGGCGCGGTCGGCCGATCAGGCGCTCCAGCACGAGGGCGTCGTCACCGAAGGATGCGGCGGCCACCCGGCGTGCGGAGCTGAGCGCCTGCGCGAGACCGGCGGCTTCCCGTACGATCTCCATGCCCTTGCCGCCACCGCCCGCGCTGGGCTTGACCAGCAGCGGATAGCCGACCTGGGCCGCACGTCCGGCGATCTCGGCATCCGAGAGTCCTGATGCGTCGAAACCGGGGACGACCGGAACCCCGCGGTCCGACACGTGTGCGCGGGACCTGGCCTTGTCGCCCATGATCTCCAGCGCCTCGACACCCGGACCGATGAACACGAGCCCCGCCTGGGCACAGGCTCGGGCGAGCTCCACGCTCTCGGACAGGAACCCGTAACCCGGATGGATGGCCTCGGCCCCGCTCTCGTGCGCTGCATCGATGATGGCGTCGATCCGCAGGTAGGAGTCCGATGCCGGCGACGGGCCGATCCACACGGCGTCATCCGCCTCCCGGACATGCGGCGCCTCGGCATCCGCGTCGGAGTACACCGCGATGCTGCGGATCCCGAGCGTGCGAAGCGTTCGGATGATGCGGCGAGCGATCTCCCCGCGGTTGGCGATCAGCACTGACGAGTACACGGGCATCACATCCGGAACACGCCGAAGCCCGACGCGGGCAGTGGGGGTCGGGCGACGACGTCGAGGGCGAGGCCGAGCAGGTCACGGGTCCGGTCGGGGTCGACGATCCCGTCGTCCCAGAGCCGCGCCGTGGCGTAGTAGGGCTCCCCCTGGCTTTCGTACTGCGTGCGGATGGGCTCCTCGAATGCGGCCCGCTCCTGCGCCGTCCAGGACTCGCCGCGTGCGGTGAGCTGGTCGTCCTTGACGGTCGCGAGAACGGACGCCGCCTGGTTCCCGCCCATCACGGAGATGCGGCTCGCGGGCCAGGTCCACAGGAAGCGCGGCGAGTACGCGCGACCGCACATGGAGTAGTTGCCGGCTCCGAACGATCCGCCGATGATGACCGTGAGCTTCGGCACCCTGGTGGTCGCGACGGCGGTGACCATCTTGGCGCCGTCCTTCGCGATGCCTCCGGCTTCGGCCTCCGACCCGACCATGAAGCCGGTGATGTTCTGCAGGAACAGCAGCGGGATGCCGCGCTGATCGCAGAGCTCGATGAAGTGGGCCCCCTTGAGGGCCGACTCGCTGAAGAGGACTCCGTTGTTCGCGACGATCCCGACCGGATGCCCGTGCAGTCGTGCGAACCCGGTGACAAGCGTCGTGCCGTACTCGGGTTTGAACTCCAGCCAGGAACCGCCGTCGATGAGGCGCACGATGACCTCGTGGACGTCGTAGGCCGCGTTCACGTCCACGGGGACGACGTCGTAGAGGCTGCCGTCCTCATCCGGATCGACCGTGTCGATCGTGTCCCAGGCCTGCCCCGGCGCGACGGGGAGCGTCGCCACGATGTCCCGCAGGATCTCCAGAGCGTGCTCGTCGTCCTCGGCGAGATGGTCGACGACGCCGGAGCGACGGGCGTGCAGCTCTCCTCCGCCGAGTTCCTCCGCGGAGACGATCTCACCGATGGCCGCCTTCACGAGCGGCGGGCCGCCGAGGAAGATGGTGCCCTGACCGCGCACGATCACCGTCTCGTCGCTCATCGCCGGGACGTAGGCGCCTCCCGCGGTGCAGGAGCCGAGCACGGCGGCGAGCTGCGGGATGCCGGCGGCGGACAGCCGCGCCTGGTTGAAGAAGATCCGCCCGAAATGGTCCCGATCCGGGAACACCTCGTCCTGCTTGGGTAGGAACGCGCCGCCCGAATCGACGAGGTACAGGCACGGCAGCCGGTTCTCGAGGGCGATCTCCTGCGCGCGGAGGTGCTTCTTGACCGTCATCGGCAGGTAGCTGCCGCCCTTGACGGTCGCATCGTTGCAGACGACCATCACGTGGCGCCCCTGGACGAGGCCGATGCCGGCGATGACTCCGGCACCAGGGACCTCCGAGTCGTACAGTCCGTGGGCAGCGAGCGGAGCCACCTCGAGGAAGGGGCTCCCCTCGTCGAGCAGCCGAGCCACCCGATCGCGAGGCAGCAGCTTGCCGCGTTCCACGTGCCGGCGACGGGAGGCCTCAGGGCCGCCGAGCGCCGCCTCGGCGAGCCTGTCGCGCAGACGTTCGGCAAGCTCGCGCTGCGTCTCTGACATCGTGACGTCCTCCTCGACCCACGAAAACTGGTGCCCGACCGTGCGGGTCGGTTAGTGTTCACTAACCCGTTCATTTAGGTTAGCGAGCATTAACTGAGATGGCAACCCCGATCACCGCGCGCGATCGCGCGAAAGCCGAGCGCTCCGAGGCGCTTCTCACGGCCGCGGCGACACTGTTCGCCGAACGCGGTTTCTCCGGTGTGAGCCTGGAGGACATCGGGGCCGCCGTCGGGGTATCGGGTCCGGCCGTGTACCGGCACTTCGCCGGCAAGCAGGCGCTGCTCGGCGCACTCCTCGTCGGCGTCAGCCGGGATCTCGTCTCCGGCGGGACGTCCGTGTCCGAAGCCGCCTCAGACGACGAGGAGCGCATCCGCTCGCTCATCCGGTTCCACGTCGGTTTCGCGCTCGGGCATGCCGACGTCATCCGTGTCCAGGACCGGGACCTCCCGCACCTGTCGGATGCCGACCGAGCCGACGTGCGCCGGTTGCAGCGCGCGTACATCGATCTGTGGATGACGGCACTCGCCGGGCTGCGGTCGGTCCCGTCGGACGAGCTGCGGTTGCGCGTGCAGGCGGGCTTCGGATTGATCAACTCCACGCCGCACAGCACGCGCTCCGCCGCACGCGGTCAGGCCGCCACCGCCGCGGTGCTCGCCGACATGGCGTACGCGGCGCTGACGGCCTGACAGGGCCTGCGTTCAGGCCATCAGTATCGCGCGTCCCGGCTGCTGAAGGATGTCGGCGACGTCCTTCAGGAATCGGGCCCCCTCCGCACCGTCGACGACGCGATGGTCGAACGACAGGCTCAGCGTCATCACCTGACGCACAGCCAGCTCGCCGCGATGCACCCAGGGCTGCGGTCGCACCGCGCCGACCGCGAGGATGCCGGACTGTCCCGGCGGCAGGATCGGCGTACCGGCGTCGATGCCGAACACGCCGATGTTGGTGATCGAGAACGTCCCTCCGGCGAGGTCGGACGGCGAGGTGCGTCCCGATCGCGCGGTCTCGGTGAGCGCCGTGAGCGCGTCGGCGAGTCCGATCAGCGACATCCGATCGGCGTCCCTGATGTTCGGAACGATCAACCCGCGCTCGGTGGCCGCCGCGATGCCGAGATCCACGTAGTGGTGCTGCACGATCTCGCCCGCCTCGGCATCCCACCGCGCGTTGAGCCCCGGCGTGCGTCCGAGTGCGAGGCAGACCGCCTTGGCGATCACGACGAGCGGGCCGATTCGGTGACCGGACAGTGCACGATCCTCGCGCAGCGAGGCGATGAGCTCCATCGTCTCGGTGACGTCGACGGTGTGGAAGCACGTCACGTGCGGAGCCGTGAATGCGCTTGCGACCATCGCCTCCGCCGTGTGCTTGCGCACGCCGCGGATCGGGATCCGGGTCTCGCGCTCACCGTCGACGGCAGCCGGGGCCGCAGCCTTCTCGGGGTGCGCGACCGCGGGCGAGACGCGCTCGGCATATGCATCGACGTCGGCCCGCGTGATCGGCCGATCGCCGACCTCGGCGGCCACCAGGACGAGGTCGACGCCGAGCCGCTTGGCGTGCGCGCGCACCGGGGGCGTCGACCGAGGCCGCTCCCCCTGGACGGTCTCGACGGGACCTGTCGGAAGTACGTCGTGCGGCGCCGCCTCCAGGACCGCGGTGTCGACGGAGGGCGTCTCCGTGCCGCCGGATCTGCGGGCTCGCCGCGCCGGTCGCGATCCGCTGGTCGGGGCCGCACCGTAGCCGACCAGGTTCGCCTGCGTGGCGGGCTCGGCAGCCGCGGGAGCCGCAGCCGTCCCCTCGTCCGAGGGTGTCTCAGGGGTCTCTTCGCCTTCGAGGTCGAACGCGATCAGCGGTGCGCCCACGGCAACGGTGTCACCGGCGCCGGCGTGCAGCGCGGCGACGACGCCCTCGTACGGGGACGGCAGCTCGACGATCGCCTTGGCCGTCTCGACCTCCGCGAGCGTCTGGTTGAGCGCCACGGTCTCCCCCGGTGCGACCAGCCACTGCACGATCTCTGCCTCGGTCAGCCCCTCGCCGA
This sequence comes from Microbacterium sp. M28, assembly GCF_025836995.1. Lineage (NCBI taxonomy): Bacteria > Bacillati > Actinomycetota > Actinomycetes > Micrococcales > Microbacteriaceae > Microbacterium > Microbacterium triticisoli. Next base: position 1,730,692 of record NZ_CP107546.1, read on the forward strand.
GGTCGGGGAGTCGGAAATCGGTGCTCATGCGCCTGCCTCCGTCATGCTGTTCGGGCGGTCGAGGACGCGGTCGACGGCGTCCAGGATGCGGTCCAGGTCGGGCAGATGGTGCTTCTCGAGCTTCGCGGGCGGGTACGGGATGTCGTGACCCGTGACGCGCAGCGGCGGGGCCTCGAGGTACTCGAAGCAGCGCTCCGTGACGCTCGCGATCACCTCGGCGGCGACCCCGGCCTCCCGGGACGCCTCGTGCACGACCACGACGCGGCCGGTGCGGCGCACGGACGCGGCGACGGTGTCGTAGTCGACGGGCGAGAGCGAGCGCAGGTCGATGACCTCGAGGTCGATGCCGTCGTCCTCGGCGGCGGCCGCGGCATCCAGAGCGGTCGAGACCATCGCCCCGTAGGTCAGCACGGTCGCGTCCGACCCTCGGCGGACGACCTGGGCGAGCCCCATCGGTACCGTGTCCGCGAGCGGTGACTCCAGGTCGACCTCGCCCTTGTGGTGGTACAGCCGCTTGGGTTCGAAGAAGATCACCGGGTCATCGCTCGCGATCGCCTGCCGCAGGCACCGGTACGCGTCCTGCGGATTCGAGACCGCGATCACCCTGAGGCCTGCGGTGTGCACGAAGTACGCCTCAGGGGATTCGGAGTGATGCTCGGCCGCTCCGATGCCCCCGGCCCACGGGATCCGGATCGTGATCGGCATCTTCACCCGCCCCTGGGTGCGGTAATGGAGCTTGGCGACCTGCGACACGATCTGATCGAACGCCGGGTAGACGAACCCGTCGAACTGGATCTCGACGACCGGGCGGTACCCCCGGAACGCGAGACCGACGGCCGTGCCGACGATGCCGGACTCCGCGAGCGGCGTGTCGATCACGCGCGCGGCGCCGAATTCGTCGATCAGGCCGTCCGTGATCCGGAACACGCCTCCGAGTCGTCCGATGTCCTCACCGAGGATGACGACCTTGTCGTCGTCGCGCATCGCCTGCGCCAGCCCGGCGCCGAGCGCCTTGCCCAGTGTCATCTCGGTCATCTCAGGCCTCCTGATCGAAGGAGCGCAGATAGGCGGCGTACGCGGCGCGCTCATCGGCCAGCCCGGTATGCGGCTCGGCGTAGACGCCGTCGAAGACCGCGAGCGGCTCGCGCGTCACCATGCCGATGCACGCGGCTCGCATCTCGCGTGCCGCGGCGTCGGCATCGGCCTGGGCGGCGGAGATCTGAGCGTCGTCGAGCTCGCCGCGCGCCGTCAGGAACGCCTCCAGCCGCGCGATCGGGTCGCGTGTGCGCCAGGCCTCCAGCTCAGCGGGGTCGCGGTAGCGCGTCGGGTCGTCCGCGGTCGTGTGCGGACCCATCCGGTACGTGACGGCCTCGATGAACGCGGGGCCCTTGCCGCTTCGCGCGTGGTCGAGCGCCCAGCGCATGGCAGCCAGGCAGGCGAGGACGTCGTTGCCGTCGACGCGGAGGCTGGGGATGCCGAAGGCGGGGGCACGACCCGCGATCGGGTACCGCGACTGCACCGACACCGGTTCGGAGATGGCCCAGTGGTTGTTCTGGCAGACGAACACCGCGGGGACGCCGTACGACGAGGCGAAGATCATGGCCTCGTTGACGTCGCCCTGGCTGGTCGCGCCGTCGCCGAAGTACGCCACGGCGACCTCGTCGGTCTTCTCGCGCTGGATGCCCATGGCATAGCCGACGGCATGCAGGCTCTGCGCGCCGATGATGATCTGCATGGGTGCGCAGCGCAACCGATCGGGGTCGTACGCCGCGCCCTCCTCACCGCGCCACGTGCGCACGAAGTCGGCCGGCTCCGCACCGCGCGCCATGATCACGCCGGTCTCGCGGTAGCTGGGGAAGACGAAGTCCTGAGGGGCGAGGGCACGGGCGGTGCCGATCTGGGCGGCTTCCTGTCCCTGACAGGGTGCCCAGAGGCCGAGCTGGCCCTGACGCTGCAGCGCGAAGCCCTCGGCGTCGATGCGACGCAGGACGACCATGTCCCTGTGCAGCGCACGCAGCTGAGCGGCGTCCACATCGGCGACGAAACGATCCAGGTCGGGGTGGCTCAGGCGTGTGCCGTCCGGCGCGATCAGGCGTTCGACGAGCTCGAGGTCCTGAGCGGTATCGGTGATCGGAGTGGTCTGCGGTGACATCTTCGTCCTCCTCGGTCGCGTCGCCCCTCGTGGGGGCGCTGCTGCACGGCGCCGACATCGTCATCGGCTTCTTCGAGGCTACGTCCGGTGATCACCTCGCTCAAGCATCTCGGCCTGCGTTGAGCATGTTGCTCACATTCGATGGTCTTCGAGGTGCTACCGTTTGGCACTATGTCAACCCTCGACCGCATCGACCTCGAGCTTCTCACCGTCCTCGCCGACGATCCCCGCGCCACCATCGTCGCTCTCGCCGAACGGCTCGGGCTCTCGCGGAACACGATCCAGGCGCGGATGGCTCGGTTGGAGCAGACCGGAGTACTGCTCTCCTATGAGCGCGCGTACTCCCCGGAGGTGCTGGGTTTCCCGCTGCAGGCCTTCATCAGCATCGGACTCCGGCAGACCGAGCTCCCCCGCATCACGACCGAACTCGCACGCATTCCCGAGATCCTGCAGGTGCACGGGTTGAGCGGATCCATCGATCTGCTGGCGAGGGTCGCGTGCCGCGACGCGCGCCATCTGTTCGACACGGATGCTCGGATCCTGTCGATCGAGGGCGTCGATCGCACGGAGACCTCCCTGGCCATGGGCGAGGTGATCCCCTATCGGGTCGCCGGGCTCATCGGCCTCGCACGACGGGAAGCCTGAGGAAGCGCCGGATCGCACCGGCGGCCTCGGCGGGGGTCTCATAGTGGATGAGATGGCCGACGTCGGCGATCTCGACGAGCTGCGCATCCGGGAACAGGGTCGCGAGGCGGCGTTCCGCCTCGATCGGCGTGATGTCGTCCTGCTGCGCCGCCACCAGCAGCGTCGGCGCGGTGATCTCGGGCGCGAACTCGCGGACATCGTGCGAGACGCTCGCGACGAACGCGTCCTTGAGCACATCCCGATCGGCGAAGCGGGAGAAGTAGGTGTCGTGCTGCGCGTGGATGAAGCGGCGCAACTCGGGGTCGCTCGTCTTCGCCATCGTGATGCTCATGACTCTGACGATGAGCCCGTTGCGCAGCAGCGCGGTGCCCAGCCGTTCCGGAAGCTTCGCTCCCAGCGCGTAGTAGAGCACGGCGAGCCGCGTCATGAGGCCCTTCGGACCTTCCAGCGCCGGCGCACCGATCGGGTTGATGAGGATCAGCTGCGGGGTCTCGAGTCCGCGCGCGACCGCCGCCGACGCGACGATGGAACCGAACGAGTGACCGAGGATGACCGCACCCGGGGCGACGGCCCCGGCGAAGGCGGTGAGCCAGTCGGCGTACCGGTCGAGATCGTGGGTCCCCCCTGGCAGGGGCGCCGTCTCGCCGAAGCCGGGCAGGTCGGGTGAGAGGACGCGGAGGTCGGGGAGGTAGGCGAGAACGGGCTCGAGCCCATGGTGTTCGCCGCGGAACCCGTGGACGGCGATGACGGTCGGTCGATCCGCCTCCGCGCCGTCCTCGACGCCGTACTCCCAGTACGCGGTCGTTCCGCCGGCGACCTCGACCTCGCGCCGTCTTACGGGCAGGGCGTTGAGACGGTCGGCGTACGGCGATGACATGATTCCGAGTCTACGGGCGCCGCACCGCGGAGCGCCGCCGCGGCGATGTCGGAACCTCGTCCTACCGTGAAGATCATGACCGACGAGACCACGCTTCCCGACTGGCTCACCCGCGTCGGTGTCTTCGACCTCGAGACCACCGGCGTGGACGTCCGCACGGATCGCATCGTGACGGCCCACGTCGGCGTGCTCGACGCCAAGGGACGGCAGATCGCGGCCCGCTCCTGGATCGCCGACCCCGGCATCCCCGTCCCCGACGGGGCCGCGGCGATCCACGGCTTCACGACCGAGCACGTCCGACGCGTCGGACGACCGTCGGCCGACGTCGTGGCCGAGATCGCCCGCTCCCTCCGCGCGCTGCTCGCGCAGGGCGTGCCGGTGGTCGCCTACAATGCGTCCTACGACTTCTCACTGCTGTTTCACGAGTGCCTGCGCCACGGCATCGAGCCGCTGCAGAACCCGTCCCCCGTGATCGATCCGCTCGTCATCGACAAGGCCGTCGACCGGTACCGCCGGGGGAAGCGGACCCTCGAGGTCGTTGCCGAGCACTATTCGGTGACGCTCGACGGCGCGCACGAGGCCTCGGCCGACGCGATCGCCGCCGGCCGGGTCGCGCAGGCGCTCGCACGCCGATTCGATCTGCCGCCGTCGGCAACCGAGCTGCACACCCGGCAGATCGGGTGGGCGCGCACCCAGGCCGAGAGCCTCACCGAGTACTTCATCAGCATCGGTCGCATCGACGCGGAGGAGACGATCGACGGCACCTGGCCGGTGCGCGACGGCGCGGAGTCCGCCTGAGGACGGATGCCGCGGCGACGGTGATCTGCCTAGGCTGAACGCATGAACGAGTTCGCGGGCTGGCTGTCGATCGCGACGGTGCTCGGGATGATCCCGGTGCTGCTGTTCACCGGGTTGCGCCACGTGTTCTCCCGCAAGCCGACCGAGGAGAAGTATCGAGGCATGGCCAGCGGCGGCCTCGTCGGGGTGTTCGACGCAGTGTGGTCGCCGAGCGCGCACGAGGCCAGCCAGGAGCGCGACCGCCAGCAGCGTTCGTCCGTGCCGGCACCGACACCGGACAAGGGTCCTGGCGTGATGGGCGCCGACGGACGCATCGTGATCGAGGTCGATCAGGACTGACACCGGCGGACGACGAAGGTCCCGGCTCCGAAACGGAACCGGGACCTTCTCGTGGATCGGGTCAGTTGCTGCTGCCGCCGAAGCCCTTGAAGCGCTGGTTGAACTTCTCGACGCGACCGGCGGAGTCCATGATGCGCTGCTTGCCCGTGTAGAACGGGTGCGACGCGGACGAGATCTCGACGTCGATGACGGGGTACTCCACGCCGTCCAGCTCGATCGTCTTGTCGCTCGAGACCGTCGAGCGGGTGAGGAACGTCTCGCCCGAGCCGAGGTCGCGGAACACGACAGCCTGGTAGTCGGGGTGAATGTCAGTCTTCATGGGATTCCTTACGTGGCGCCCTGGATTGTGCCAGGGACGAGGGAAGTCTGTGGGTGCAGATGCACCAAGGATCGAGTTTAGCAGATCAGGCGGCTCTGGCCGCGTAGCGACCGGCATCCGCGCTCAGAGCGATCGGAAGGCCGAAGGTCTCCGTGAGCGCTTCGGAGGTGAGCGTCTCGGCGATCGGGCCCTGCGCGACGACAGCGCCGTCGCGCATGAGCAGCACGTGCGTGAATCCGACCGGGATCTCCTCGACGTGATGCGTGACCATCACCATCGCGGGCGTCGTCGGCGATGAGGCGAAACCGCTCAGCAGCGTCAACATCTCCTCGCGCGATCCGAGATCCAGCGACGCGGTCGGCTCGTCGAGCAGGAGCAGCTCGGGGTCGGTCATGACGGCACGCGCGATCTGCACCCGCTTCTGCTCGCCGTCGCTCAGCGAACCGAACAGACGATCGGCGAGGTGGTCGAGTTTCCACTCACCGAGCACGCGCAGCGCGCGCCGCTCGTCGATGTTCTCGTACTGCTCGTTCCAGCGCCCCATCACGGAGTACGCAGCGGTCAGCACCGCGTTGATCACGGTCTCGTCGCGCGGGATGCGCTTGGCCATCGCCGACGAGGCGAACCCGATGCGCGGGCGAACCTCGAACAGGTCGCTCCGACCGAGCGTCTCCCCCAGCACGGTCACGGTTCCGGATGTCGGATGCAGGAGCGTGTCCGCCAGCTGAAGCAGCGTGGTCTTGCCCGCACCGTTCGGGCCGAGCACCGCCCAGCGCTCGTCATCGGCGACCTGCCAGGTCACATGATCGACGATGTTCCGCCCTTCGCGGCGCACGACGACATCGGAGAGATCCAGGGCACTCGGCATGACATCAGCCTAACGGTTCAGCCGACGAGCTCCCGGTAGAGGTCCCGCGTGGTGTCCGCAATCGCCGCCCAGCTGAAGTGGGTTCGGGCGCGCTCGCGACCGGCGGCCCCGTAGCTCCTCGCACGCTCCGGATCGCCGACGACCTCGGCGAGCACCGCAGCGAGATCGTGGACGTATCTCTCGGCGTCCACGGGGGTCCCCGTGCCGTCCTGGATCTGCTCGATCGGCACCAGGCGTCCGGTCTCGCCGTCGTCGACGACCTCGGGGATCCCTCCGGTCGCCGTGCCGACGACGGCGGCGCCGCACGCCATCGCCTCGAGGTTCACGATGCCGAGCGGCTCGTACACCGATGGGCAGACGAACGTCGTGGCGGCCGTCAGGATCGACGAGAGCTCGTCGCGCGGCAGCATCCGCTCGATCCAGATCACGCCGTCGCGCGTCTGCTGCAGTGTCTGGACCAGCCCCTGCACCTCGCTCATGATCTCGGGGGTGTCCGGCGCGCCGGCGCACAGGACGATCTGCACGTCGCGCGAGAGCTCGGCGACCGCGCGCAGCAGGTACGGCAGCCCCTTCTGCCGTGTGATCCGGCCGACGAACACGACGGAGGGACGGTCGGGATCCATCCCGATGCCAGCCAGGAAGGCAGGGTTCTCGACGGGTCGCCACTGCTGCACGTCGATGCCGTTGTGGATCACCCTGACTCTGGCGGGGTCGACCTGCGGATAGCTGCGGAGGATGTCGGAGCGCATCCCGGCGCTGACCGCGACGATGGCGGACGCGTTCTCGTACGCGAGTCGTTCGATGCCGCTGGAGACCGCGTAGCCGCCGCCCAGCTGCTCGGCCTTCCACGGGCGCAGCGGTTCCAGACTGTGCGCGGTCAGCACGTGCGGGATGCCGTGCAGCTGCGCAGCGAGGTGTCCGGCGAAGTTGGCGTACCAGGTGTGCGAATGCACGAGATCCGCGCCTGCGATGTCGCCGACCATGCCGAGATCCGTGCCCAGGGTCTGGATCGCGGGGTTCGCCGAGGCGAGTTCCGCAGGCGTCCGATACGAGGTCACACCCGGTTCGGAGCGGTCGGCGCCGAAAGCGCGCACCTGCACGTCGACCGTGCTGCGCAGCGCCGCGACGAGCTCCGCGACATGAACACCGGCTCCGCCGTAGATCTCCGGCGGATATTCCTTCGTGATCATGTCAACGCGCATGTCTGAACGGTAGTACAGGGACGCTCACGGGATCTATGGTGGAGCCATGGCGGTCCCAAAGAAGGTCTTCGGCATCATTCTCGCCGGCGGTGAAGGCAAGCGCCTCATGCCCCTGACAGCCGACCGGGCGAAACCGGCTGTGCCCTTCGGCGGCCAGTACCGCCTGATCGATTTCGCCATCTCCAACCTCATCAACTCCGGGCTGCGACAGGTCGTCGTGCTGACGCAGTACAAGTCGCACAGCCTCGACAGGCACATCTCGCAGACCTGGCGGATGTCGGCGCTGCTCGACTCGTACGTCACCTCGGTCCCGGCGCAGCAGCGCCTGGGCAAGCGGTGGTTCTCGGGGTCCGCCGATGCGATCCTGCAGAGCCTGAACCTGATCAACGACGAGAAGCCCGACATCGTCGTCGTCATCGGCGCCGACCACGTGTACCGCATGGACTTCCGTCAGATGGTCAAGGCGCACATCGCGTCCGGCGCGAAGGCGACGGTCGCCGGCATCCGCCAGCCGCTCGCGCTGGCCAACCAGTTCGGCGTGATCGACGCGGACCCCGACGGATCCGGTCGGATCCGCGCCTTCCTGGAGAAGCCCACCGACATCGAGGGCCTCGCCGACTCTCCGCACGAGGTGCTCGCGTCGATGGGCAACTACATCTTCGACACGGACGCCCTCATCGCCGCGGTCGAGGCCGACGGCGAACTGCCGACCTCCGGGCATGACATGGGCGGCGACATCGTCCCGTACTTCGTGCAGCGCGGCGAGGCCGGGTACTACGACATGAAGCAGAACGACGTCCCCGGCTCGTCGCCGCGCGATCGCGCCTACTGGCGCGACGTGGGAACGATCGATTCGTTCTTCGACGCGCACATGGATCTGATCTCCACGCTGCCGGTGTTCAACCTGTACAACACCCTGTGGCCGATCCGTACGCAGAGCGTCAACGCTCCCCCGGCGAAGTTCGTCCGCGACGCGGTCGGCAGGATCGGCAACACGATCGACTCGATCGTGTCGCTCGGCTCGGTGCTCTCCGGCACTCACCTCGAACGCAGTGTGGTCGGCCCTGGCACCCTGGCGGGAGGCGGCTCGACGATCACCGATTCCGTGCTGTTCGATCACGTGCACGTCGGACAGGGTGCGCGGATCCATCGCGCCGTGCTGGACAAGAACGTCATCCTCGAGGACGGCGCGACCGTGGGCGTCGACCGTGAACGCGACATCGCTCGCGGCTTCACGGTCACCGAATCCGGCATCACGGTCGTCGGCAAGGGCGTGCGCATCGACCGCTGAGGCGCGACGAACGGCCGGCCGGCCGGTGTGCCCTAGGCTTTCACGCGTGAGTTCCGCGCGCTTCCTCGTCGTCCTCGATGCCGATTCCACGCTCATCCGCGACGAGGTGATCGAACTCCTCGCCGACGAAGCAGGGCGGCGCCCAGAGGTCCAGGCCGCGACGGAGGCCGCCATGCGCGGCGAGGTGGACTTCGCCGCGAGTCTGCGGTCACGTGTACAGGCGCTCACCGGGGTGCCGACGTCCGCGTTCGCGCGGGTGCGCGACCGCATCGAGCCGACCCCCGGCGTGCGGGAGCTGACCGCAGCCGTGCATGAACGCGGCGGCGTCGTCTGCGTCGTCTCAGGTGGATTCCACGAGATCCTCGACCATGTGGCCCCGGTCCTCGGCGTCGACCGCTGGCGTGCGAATCGCCTGCAGGTCGACGGCGACGTGCTCACCGGCCGCGTCGAGGGCGACATCGTCGACGCGGCGGTGAAGGCCGCCTCCCTGCAGGAGTGGGCGCGGGAGCTCGGTGTCCGCGATCGCGCGACGATCGCGATCGGCGACGGCGCGAACGACCTGCGGATGATGTCGGTCGCAGGACTCGGCCTGGCGTTCAACGCGAAGCCGGCGGTGCGCGAACGGGCTCACCTGGTGGTCGGACGGGTCGACCTGCGCGACGTCATCCCTCTGCTGCCCTAGCGGGATGTCCGAGGCCCCGCGTAGCGTCGTGGCATGGACATCATCCTGGTACCTGGGCTCTGGTTGGACGCGTCATCGTGGGACGACGTGGCGCCCGCGCTGCAGTCGGCCGGTCATCGCGTTCATGCCCTGACCATGCCGGGGCTCGGCCTCCCTGCGGCGGAGTCCGGTGACATCGGCATCGCCGACTGGGTCGACGCCGTCGTCGAGCGCATCGACGAGCTCACGGGCAGCGTGGTGCTCGTCGGGCACTCCGGCGGCGGCAACGTCGTCTGGGGCGCGGCTGATGCGCGGCCCGACCGCGTGGCTCGCGTGGTGTTCATCGACACCGCACCGCCGGCACCGGGCTTCGGCATCTCGGAGTTCGACGCCGTCGACGGCGTCGTACCGTTCCCGGGCTGGGAGTTCTTCCCCGACGAGGACGTGCACGACCTCACGCCGGAGGAGCGCGCGCGGAAGGCGCCGATGACCGCGAGCGTGCCGGCCCGCGTGCCGACCGACCCGATCAGTCTCGGCGGTGACCGCCATCGCGTGCCCGTCACGATGCTCATGGGCGGCATGGATCAGCCCGCCGTCGAAGCGCTGCTCACGCAGTGGCCGCCGTTCGCCGACGAGTACCGTGCGATCGACGACGTCACCGTGGTCCGCATCGGCTCGGGTCACTGGCCGCAGTTCAGCGTTCCGGACCGACTGTCCCAGCTGATCCTGGATGCCGTGTCCGAGTCGGCCTGATCTGCGACGGTGGCGTCAGTGCCCCATGCCGAGACCGCCGTCGACGGGGATGACTGCACCGGAGATGTAGGCCGCATCGTCACCGGCGAGCCAGGTGACCACACCGGCGACCTCATCCGCGGTCGCGAACCGGCCGGCCGGGATGTTCGCCTTGTACTGCTTCTGGGTCTCCTCCGGCAGCTCGGCCGTCATGTCGGTCTCGATGAACCCCGGTGCGACGACGTTCGCGGTGATGCCGCGTCCGCCGAGCTCGCGGGTCAGCGATCGGGCGAAGCCGACCAGTGCGCTCTTGGATGCGGCGTAGTTGATCTGACCGGCTGAGCCGTAGAGGCCCACGACGCTGGAGATCAGGATGACACGGCCGAAGCGCGCACGGAGCATGCCTTTGGAGGCACGCTTGACGACGCGGAAGGAGCCGCCGAGGTTCGTCGAGACGACGCTGTCGAAGTCGTCCTCGGTCATGCGCAGCAGCAGGGTGTCCTTCGTGATGCCGGCGTTGGCGACGACGATCTCGATCGGACCGAGCGTGTTCTCCACTTCGCTGAAGGCGGCGTCGACAGCCGCCGCATCGGTCACGTCCGCGCGGACGGTGAGAGTGCCCTCCGGGCCTTCGCCGCTGCGCGCCGTCACCGCGACGCGATAGCCGTCGCGCACGAAGCGCTCGGCGATGGCACGTCCGATGCCGCGGTTTCCTCCGGTGACCAGGACGACGCGTCCTTCACTCATCTGTCAGCACTCCTGCTCGTTCGATCTCGGGCGTGGCAATCCTATCGGGGCGTTTGACACCGTCTGCGGTGACTGCCAGCCTGTCCCTGACGAAAGGCACCGCGTGAGCGACGACAGCATCCCCACTCCGCCTCCCGCGCCGGGAACGCCGCCCCCGGCGCCGTTCCATCCCGGCGCGGCCTCCCCGCCCACGGCGTATGCCGCGCCGGTCACGAACCCGTACCCGACGCCCTCGGCTCCCGCGCCGATCGCGCACCCGGAGTACCCGCCGGGCACCGCTGTCGTTCCGACCGGCCCCCTCTCCCCCGGGGATCCCGCGCCAGGTCAGCCCTTACCCGGTTATCCCGCCGGCTACGCGGCGTCCGGCTACCCGGCACCCGGTTACGGAGCTCCCGGGTACCCTGCACCCGGCTACGGCGCTCCCGCGTACGCGCCGCGCCCCAACAGTCCGCTCGCCATCGCGTCGCTGATCTGCGGAATCGCCGGACTCGTCCTGGCTGCGTTGGTGTTCCCCCTGGTGGCGTCGATCGTCGCAGTGATCACCGGGCACATGAGTCTCAACCAGATCCGACGCGACCCCTCGATCGGCGGCAAGGGTCTCGGCATCGCGGGCCTCGTGCTGGGCTACATCGGCATCGCGTTCCTTCTCGTGACTGTCGTGATCATCGTCTTCTCGATGCTCTTCCTCGGCACCCTCAGCTTCCTCCCGCTGTTCTTCATCTGATCCGCACCGCGACGCCGAAGGGCGTCCGCGCGGCGTAGGCTGGATGCATCGTGAAACGCTCCCGTGACGCCGCATCCGTCACCTCGCTTCCGCAGTCGCCGAAGGTCGAGGCTGACTCGCGCACGCGCCGCTACCTGATCTCGATGAGCATCCGGATGGTCTGCTTCGCGCTCACGCTGTTCGTGACGCCGTACGGCTGGTACACGTGGGTGTTCGCCATCGCCGCGGCCGTCCTGCCCTACATCGCCGTCGTCGGCGCGAACGCAGGCAGCGACAGCACCGTGTCGCGCGCCGAGACGCCGCAGCAGGCGTTGGACGCGCCGCTCGAGGCCCCGCCCGCGCAACCGTCGGAGCCGACCGTCATCCGGATCACCGAAGCCGACCGGAACCGCGAATCGTGACGGATCTGGAGTGCTCGCGCGCGGCGTGCCGGAGCACGGCTACGCATCGGATCGTCTGGCGCAACCCGCGCATCCACGCCGCCGACCGCGAGAAGATCTGGCTCGCGTGCGACGAGCACGTTGGGTTCCTGAGCGACTACCTTCGCGCGCGCGACTTCCCGGTCACCGTTCAGGCGGGGGTGTCGGAGTGAGCAGTCGATTCGTCCGGTGGAGCGTCTACGTCCTGGTCGCGATCGGATTCGCCGTGGCGTGCGCTTTCCTGTCGCATTGGCAGTTCGAACGCAGCGAGGCCCGGGCGGCGGAGCTCGAACTGATCGACCGCAATCACGACGCCGACCCGGTACCGATCGACGATCTGGTCGGCGCGGACGGTGCTCTCGACCCGCAGGACGAATGGCGCCCGGTCGCGGTGTCCGGCCAGTACCTCGCGGACGAGCAGGTGCTGGTGCGCAACCGTCCGCACGGCGGGACGAGCGCGTTCGAGGTGCTCGTCCCGTTCCGTGCCGATGACGGTCGTATCGTCGTGGTCGATCGCGGCTGGGTTCCGCCTGGCGAAGGCGACGCACCGGATGCCGTGCCAGCGTCCCCGTCCGGCGAGGTCGAGGTCGTCGTCCGGCTCCGCCCCAGCGAACCGTTGCCCTCCTCGGGTCGCGGCGCCCCGGAGGGCCAGGTGCCGACCATCCACGTACCGAGCATCGCGGAACGCCTCACCGAGGAGGACACGATCACCGCGGCCTACGGGCAGCTCGTGAGCGAGACGCCCGCGACGGAACCGCTCGGCGGATTCGACAGGCCGACGGCCGACCCCGGCATGAACCTGTCGTACGCGATCCAGTGGATCCTGTTCGCGATCATGGGCTTCGTATTCATCGCGTACATCATCCGCACCGAGATCACCAAGCACCGCGAGGAGGTCGAAGGTCGGCCTGCCGCGCCGAATCGGCCGAGGCGCAGGGATGCCGATGCGGATGCCGAGGATGAATTGCTCGACGCGACGCGCTGAGCGCGGGTGGCGCGGTGCGGCCGGAGGGTCCGGCGTCAGATCAGGTCGAGCACCTCGCGCAGCGCCGTGATCTGCGCGGCACCGTCCATGTGCTGATGGCCTCCGGCGAAGTGCACGAATCGCGCGCCCAGAGCCGCCGCGATCTCCTGGTCGTGATTGGTGTCGCCGATGAGGAGGATCCGCTCCGGCGGGATGCCGACGCCGCGGACCCACTCCGCGATCACGGCATCCTTCGACGCGGCGTACACGTCGCCGATCCCGAGGACGTTCTCGAAGTGTCCGGACAGATCGTGCGGGCGCATCTGCTCCGCGAGCACCGCCGACAGCGTCGCTGATGCGAGTACCTGCCGGATGCCGCGGTCGGCGACACCCACCACGGTGGACCGCGCATCCCGATGCAGCCGTGCCGCTGCGATCCGGCCGGGCAGCAGGCCGAGGTACTCGTCGGCGGCCTCCGCGAACTCATCGGCCCCGATGCCGACCGACGCGTAGAACGCCCGGATCGGGAAGCGGAACCGGGCGCGGTACTCCTTCAACGTGGGGATCGGCCGATGCCCACGCCTGACGAGGACCTCGTTCATCGTGCGGTGGCAGATCTCGGCATCGTCCAGAAGCGTGCCGTTCCAGTCCCAGCAGACCGCTTCGATTCCGACGTCGCGCATCCCTCGACCCTAGCCGCGGTATCCGACACCGCAGATGCGGCTTCGCTCAGGCGAGTTCGATGAGCTCCTGGTACTCCTGGTTCCAGATGTCCTCGACGCCGTCGGGGAGGATCAGCACGCGCTCGGGGTTCAGCGACATCACCGCACCGGGGTCGTGCGAGACGAGAACCACGGCGCCCTCGTAGTGCGCCAGCGCATCGAGGATCTCCTCGCGCGATGCCGGGTCGAGGTTGTTCGTCGGCTCGTCGAGCAGCAGCAGGTTCGCCGACGACACGACCAGCGTAGCGAGCGACAGACGGGTCTTCTCGCCGCCCGACAGCACCCCGGCCGGCTTGAGCACGTCGTCGCCGGTGAAGAGGAACGAGCCGAGCACCTTGCGTGCCTCGGTCTCGGTGATGTGTGGCGCGGCGGAGACCATGTTCTCGAGCACGGACCGCGACACGTCGAGGTTCTCGTGCTCCTGGGCGTAGTAGCCCACCTTCAGCCCATGGCCCGGTTCGAGCTGCCCGGTGTCCGGTTCATCGACACCGGCGAGCATGCGCAGCAGTGTCGTCTTGCCCGCACCGTTCAGGCCCAGCACGACGACCTTGGATCCGCGGTCGATCGCGAGATCGACGTCGGTGAAGATCTCCAGCGAGCCGTACGACTTGGACAACCCGGATGCCATCAGAGGCGTCTTTCCGCAGGGGGCGGGCTTCGGGAAGCGCAGCTTCGCGACCCGGTCGACCTGGCGGACATCCTCGAGACCCGCCAGCAGCTTCTCGGCCCTGGCGACCATCTGGTGCGCCGCAGCGGCCTTGGACGCCTTCGCACCGAAGCGGGCGGCCTGCTGCTGCAGGGTCGTCGCCTTCTTCTCGGCGTTGGCGCGCTCCTTCTTGCGGCGCTCCTCGTCGGCGGCGCGCTGACGCAGGTAGTTCTTCCAGTTCATGTTGTAGATGTCGATGATCTGGCGGTTGGCGTCCAGGTAGAAGACCCGGTTGACCGTCTCGCCGACGAGCTCCACATCGTGGCTGATCACGATCAGCCCGCCCTTGTAGTTCTTGAGGAACTCGCGCAGCCACACGACGCTGTCGGCGTCGAGGTGGTTGGTGGGCTCATCGAGGATCATCGTGTCGGCGTCGGAGAACAGGATGCGGGCCAGCTCGATGCGTCGGCGCTGACCGCCCGACAGCGTCTTGAGCGGCTGGTCGAGGATCCGGTCCGGGAGCGAGAGGTTGTTCGCGATCGATGCGGCCTCGGCCTCGGCCGCGTAGCCACCGAGCCCTTCGAAGCGCTCGGTGAGATTCGCGTAGCGCTTCATGGCCTTCGCGGCGACGGCGGGGTCGTCGGATCCCATCGCCATCGAGGCCTCCGCCATGCCGATGTTGAGCTGTCCGAGTCCTCGGGCATCCAGGATGCGGGTGCGGGCGAGCATCTCCGGGTCGCCGGTGCGCGGGTCCTGCGGCAGGTAGCCGAGCTCTCCGGACCGGGTGACCTGTCCGCCGGAGGGCAGCACGTCGCCGGCCAGCACCTTCGTCAGGGTGGTCTTGCCCGCGCCGTTGCGCCCGACGAGGCCGATCTTGTCCCCGTTCGCGACACGGAACGAGACGTTCTCCATCAGCAGGCGCGCGCCAACGCGGATCTCGAGTTCGTGCACGGCAAGCACAGCGGACGTCCGTTTCGTCAGGGGGTGGATGCGGCCAAGGGGCCAGCCTCCCAGTATAGATCGGGCAGGCTGTGCGCTCCCCCGGTACCGTTCAGGTCAGTCCACGAGCCGCCAGGGCGTCGCCGACGTCGTCGGCGTGGCGCAGGGTGAGGACGAACAGCGGAACGACCGCCCGGATGCCGAGGCGGACGCCTCTCGCCTGCTGCGCCTCGCGCACCCGAGCGGCGAATCCGGCGACGACGGGGATCATCGTGATGGTCAGCGACACGCTCATGGCCACGGCATCCGCGTCGACGCCGAAGCGCCGGAGAGGCCGAAGCATCCACGTCAGCACGTCGAGGAGTGCGCCCATCGGCGTCGTCGCTGTGAGCAGCCCGGCCAGCAGCACCAGCGCCACCACACGGCCGCTGTTGACGATCGCCTGCTGCCACGAGGTGAAGACGACCAGCATGCCGCCGAGCACCAGGACGATCCAGCGCAGCTGCCACACCTGTGAGAGGAAGACGTACGCGGGCATCCGTGCCACCGCGTAGAGCGCAGCCACCGCGATGAGCGCGATGGCGACGCTCGTCGCATCATGCGGGTAGAGCGCCAGCACGAGGGTCAGCACCGCCAGTGCGGCGAGCTTGGCGCCCGCCGGAAGGCGGTGCAGGATGCTGGGCCCCGGACGATAGAGGGTTCTCACGCGCTGAGCCGCCGATACCTTCTGATGAGGTCCGCCGGCTCGCCGACGTCCGCGATCCGCCCGTCGTCGAACAGCACGGCCGCATCGCACTGCGCCGCCAGGTCGAGGTCATGCGTGACCAGCACCAGCTGCGCCTGCTGCTCGAGCAGCAGTTCGCCGATGCGTCGCGCGTTGCGCAGATCCAGGAGCGTGGTCGGCTCATCCGCGACGATGAGGTCCGGCTCGGTGATCAGCACGGACGCGAGCGCCAGCATCTGCTTCTGTCCGCCCGAGAGGGCGGCGGCCGGGGTGTCCGCGTGGGCGGCGAGGCCGTGCTCGGCGAGAGTCTGCGCGACGCGGTGCTCGACCTCGCGCCGGTCGCGGCCCCGCAGCGACAGGGCGAGGTCCTCGGCCGGCGTCGGCAGGAGGATCTGCGCATCGGGGTTGGTGAAGACGAACCCCACGCGCCGGCGCAGTTCCGCTCGGTCGTCGACCGTGTCGAGCCCGAGGACGCGCACGCTCCCCGATGTCGGTGCGACGAGTCCGTTCAGCAGTCGGGCGAACGTCGATTTGCCGGATCCGTTCGCACCGATCACCGCGATGCGCGCGGCGGAGAGTGTCGCGTCGACGGCGGTCAGGACATCTTTGCCGTCGAACCGGACGGAGACCGACCGCAGCTCGATCTCCGAGAGCCGGGTGTCAGGCTGCACGGACGGCTCGGATGCCGAACGCCGGCGGATAGGCGCGCCGCAGGGCGAGCGTGAGCACGGTGGCCGCTGCGGCCTTCAGCAGGTCGCCCGGCAGGAAGATCAGGCTCGACAGCGCGGTGGGGCCGAGCGCAAGCCCCATCACAGCCGCCTGCACGGGAACGCCGAACATGTACACCACGCCGATCCCACCGACCACGGTCGCGATCCCCGTCCGCCACCAGGAGATCCGGCCGCTGCGCGCGATGAGGCCCGTGACGAACGCGCCGGCGATCCAGCCGATGAGGTATCCGGCGGTGGGGCCGACGAACACGGCGATGCCGCCATGACCGCCGGCGAGCACGGGCAGACCGATCGCGGCCAGCACGAGCACGAGGAGGACGGCGAGCGGCCCGCGACGCGGACCGAGTACCGTTCCGGCCAGCATCACGCCCAGTGTCTGGCCGGTGATCGGCACACCGGTCGGCAGCGGCACCGTCACCATGCCCAGCACGATGATGAGCGCCGCGAAGATCGCGATGCGGGCCAGGTCGCGACCGGTGTCGCCTCGGTTGTCGGTCATGTCTCTCCTCGGTCTTCGCTTCCTGAACACTGTTCACCTGAACGGCGTTCAGTATAGTGAGAGCATGATGGCCGCACGCAACTCCGATCACTCGGGGCGTCACGATCGCGACAGCGTCACCGCAACCGCGCTGCGGCTGCTCGATGAGGTCGGACTCCCCGACCTCAGCATGCGCCGGCTCGCGAGTGAGCTCGGCATCCAGCCGAGCGCCCTGTACTGGCACTTCGACAGCAAGCAGGAGATGCTCGGCGCGATCGCAGAGCGCATCCTCGCCCGCATCCCATCCGCGCCTGACGAGACCGGGGCCACGGATGCCGACGTGCTGGACGCCGCCCGCGGCATCCGCGACGCGCTGCTCGCGTTCCGAGACGGCGCCGAGGTCGTGCTGAGCTCGTACGCGCTCGGGTTCGGCGTGGGCAGGACGCAGGCCCACCTGCGTGCCGTCCTGCGACGAAGGGCCTCGCTCGACCCGGACACCGCCGCGGCCACGCTGCTGCAGTTCGTCATCGGACACGCGCTGCTCGTCCAGCAGCGGCTGCACGCCGAGAGCCTCGGCGCCACCCGGCTCGACGGCGATGACACCACCGGCGACGTCTCCGCGAGGTTCGACGACGGGGTGATGCTCTTCCTGCGTGGCATCGACGCGGCACCGACGCATCCGAAGACCCCTCTGAGGTATGACACGGTCGATACCAGGGAGTGATGTGTCGGAGGGCGCCCGTTCCATACCGTCAGTGGCATGGACCTGGTCAACGATCTCATTCTCGCCGCCGCGGCTTCCCCCTGGCTGCTGCTGGTCATGTTCGCGACTGCGGTCATCGACGGGTTCTTCCCTCCCATCCCGAGCGAGACCGTCCTGGTCGCCGCGGCTGCGGCTGCGGCATCCACGGGCGGCACGAACATCCTGCTCCTGGCCGGCGTCGCCGCGATCGGTGCGATGATCGGCGACAACATCGCCTACGCGATCGGACGCGGACTGGGAACCAAGCGCTTCGCATGGATGCGGCGCCCTCGGGTGGCCGCCGCGTTCGACCGCGCGCAGCGCACCCTCACGACGAACGGCGCCGGCCTCATCCTCGGAGCCCGCTACATCCCGGTGGGGCGCGTCGCCGTCAACATGTCCGCCGGCGCACTGCAGTACCCGTGGCGGCGGTTCCTCCCGCTCTCCGCCCTCGGCGGTCTGAGCTGGGCGGCGTACAGTGCGGGCATCGGGCTCCTCGCCGGGCACTGGCTCGAGGACCAGCCGCTGCTGAGCGCCGTGTTCGGCGTGGCGTTCGCCCTGATCATCGGCTTCACGATCGATCGCATCTCGGCGTACCGGCGTCGTCGCCGCGGGAACGCTCTGCCCGCCCCCACGAACTCCCGCTCCGCCGCTGACGCGTCAGCGCCCGCGCTCACCGAGGTGGGAGGATGACTCCCATGGCGGTGAAGCGCAACCAGGACCGGACGACGGGCGACCGCCCGTCGTCCGGCGATGCCGCGGAGGAGCGGCGGGCGCGCCGCGCTCAGGCAGCTCACGACAGGGCCCAGCGCAAGGCACTCGCCGCGCAGGAGAAGGCCGAGGCCCGGAAGCAGGCGCGCGCACGCCGGCGGGAGAAGCGTCTCGCCAGGCTCCCCGCCTGGATGCGCGACCGCCAGACGGTGATGCTCGTCATCCTGTCGGTGATCGCCGTCACCCTGTACGCGGTGCTCGTCCCTGTGCATGCCGCCGAGTACGGCAGTCCCGTCGCTTTCACGATGCTTCTCGCCGCGCCGCTGGTCGCAGCCCCGCTGGTCTCGACGCGTCAGCCGACCCTGGCGATCATCCTGTTCGCGGCCTCGGCGCTGCTGATGGCGCTGATGGTGCCGCGGGACGTCTCGCTCGCCCTGCCGTGGCCGTGGTCGGTGCCGATGCTGCTCGCGTTCGTCGTCGCGGTCGTCGCCCCCACGTTCCAGCACGGCTGGCGCACCGGACTGGTGATGTTCGCCTCCGGGACAGCCGCAGGGCTGACTGCCGCGCTCATGCTTCCCGGCTTCACGAGCGGGAACTCGCTCATCGTGACGACCTCGGTCGTCGGCGGCCTGTACCTGATCGCCGTGCTCATCACCGGGCGGCTCCGCGTCGGACACGAGCTCACCCGTGAGCGGGCGCTCACCGCTCAGGAGCAGGCGAAGCGCGAGCTCGTCGAAGAGCGGACCAGGATCGCCAGGGAACTGCACGACGTCGTCGCGCACAGCATGTCCCTCATCCAGGTGCAGGCCTCCACGGCGCGCTATCGCGTGCCCGACCTCGCCCCGCAGGCGGTGGAGGAGTTCGACGACATCGCCGGCACCGCACGCTCCGCACTCGTCGAGATGCGCCGTATCCTGGGCATCCTGCGCACGGACGACCACACCGCCGAGCTGACCCCGCAGCGCGGGATCGACGACATCCCCGGTCTCGTGGAGACCACCAGACGTGCCGGGGCCGAAGTGGGCCTGTCGATGGCGATCAGCGGCGACATCGCCGCCGCGACGCAGATCGCGGCGTACCGCATCACCCAGGAGTCGCTGAGCAACGCCGTCCGGCATGCGCCGGGCTCGACCGTCACCGTCGTCGTGACAGCGGATGAGGACATTGTGACGGTCGCGGTCCGCAACAGCCCTGTCGCCGAAACGGCGCCGTCATCGAGCGGCCACGGGCTGCGCGGCATGCGCGAGCGCACAGCGCTGCTCGGCGGTAGCGTGGAAGCCGGGCCGGATGCCCAGGGCGGCTGGACCGTGACCGCCGCGCTCCCCCGTCATCCTTCCTCTCCCCCGCAGAAAGGCTCCGCGTGACGATCGAGGTCCTCATCGCCGACGACCAGGCCATGGTGCGGGCGGGCTTCGCCGCGCTCCTCGACGCGCACGAGGGCATCCGCGTGACGGGGCAGGCCGCGAACGGCGCTGAAGCCGTCGCGCTCTCCGCCCGCCTCGATCCCGATGTCATCCTCATGGATGTCCGGATGCCGGAGCTCGACGGCATCCAGGCCACCAGACGGATCCTCGGCGCGTCGTACCCCGCGGCGAAGATCCCGCGGATCGTGATGCTGACGACGTTCGACATCGACGACTACGTGTACGACGCGCTGCAGGCCGGCGCCAGCGGGTTCCTGCTCAAGGACGCCCTGCCGGAGGAGCTCGTTCAGGCCGTCCGCGTCGTCGCCGCCGGTGACGCCCTGCTGGCCCCGAGCGTGACCCGGCGGATGATCGCGCAGTTCGCGGCCCAGAAGCCGCGTGCCTCCCGCGCGAGCGCGCAGCTCGCCGATCTCACCGAGCGCGAACGCGAAGTCCTCGTTCACATCGGGCAGGGGCTGTCCAACGTCGAGATCGGGCGGGAGCTGTTCATCGCGGAGCAGACCGTCAAGACGCACGTCGGCAAGGTGCTCGCGAAGATCGGCGCCCGCGACCGCGTGCAGGCCGTGATCTTCGCGTACGACGCGGGCCTGGTGGAACCTGCCTGAGAACCTCACCCCTCCGTAGGGCGTCCGTCGACACCACGGGGTGATGTGCAGCCGGTCACCGGCTCCATAGCCTCCTGGGACAGACCTGAGGAGGCCCCCTGTGACCACCGTCGAGCAGCGCACCGCTGCCGCACCCGCCCCGTCGTTCCCCTCGGTGCGCGACACCGGAATCGATCTCGTGCGCGCCCTCTGCGTGGTCGCTGTCGTCGTCCTGCACGCCCTCATGGTCGGTGTGACCGTCACCGACGACGGCCCGCTGTTCGCCAACGCTTCGGAGGGGACGTGGTGGATCAGTCCGCTGAGCTGGCTGATGCAGGTGATGCCGCTCTTCTTCGTGATCGGCGGTTTCGCGGGGTGGACCGCGTACCGGAGGGCGCGAGCACAGGGCGGCACGGCCTCTTCATTCGTCGCCGGGCGGCTGCAGCGGCTGCTGATCCCCGCCCTCGCCGTGATCGCGACCGTGGGCGCGGCGCTCCTCGTGCTGGCCGCGGTCGGCGTCCCTGCCGATCTGCTGCACATCGCGGGGTACCGCTACGGCCAGCCGCTGTGGTTCCTGGGCGTGTTCCTGCTCTGCCAGGCGCTGCTGCCGGCTCTCGCCGCCGCCCATGAACGATTCCCCCTGGTCACCATCGGCACGCTGACACTTGCGGCCATCGCCGTCGATGCGTTGCGGCTGTCGACGGGAGTCGACGGGTTCGGCTTCCTGAACCTGGCGTTCGCGTGGCTGGCGCTGCAGCAACTCGGCTTCTTCCTCGCCGACGGCCGGATCGACGCGCTCGACCGCCGCACCCGGATCGTGGTCGCGGCAACCGGCGTCGTCGTCCTGGCGACGACCATGGCCGCTGGCATCCACTCCCCCGATCTCATCGCGAACATCAATCCGCCGACGACCGCGCTGCTGCTCGTCGGAATCGCGCACACGATGCTGCTGTCGCTGTTCCGCGATCGCCTGTCGGCGTGGAGCCGTCGTCCCGGCCTCGCGGCGTTCCAGCGGTTCGTGAACGCGCGCGCGATGACGGTCTACCTCTGGCACATGCCGGTGCTGCTGGCGATGGCCGGCGGCGCCGCGCTGTTCGCGATCGCCTCCCAGACGGCACTGCCGGAACCGAGCGGCTCCGAATGGTGGCTGACCCGCCCGCTGTGGCTGGCGACCGTCCTGGGCATCACCGCGCTCGTCTCCGTCCCGCTCGCCGTGCTCGAGACCAGGCGCACCCCTGCGGCAGCTTCCGGCAGGCGCCTGACCGTGGCGACGCTGATCGGACTGAACGCCGTCGTCCTGCTGCTCGTCGTCGGGACGAATCCCCTGACAGCGCTGATCGCCGTGCTGCTCATCCTGCTCGCGCTGCGGACGGCGCGCGCGTCGGTCACATCCGGAAGTACACGCAATGATGCAGCGCGCATCCGGGGTTGAACGGCGCGGCGCAGTACGGACACTGCTCGACACGCAGGTACGTGCCGATCGCGAGGGTGGCCCCGCAGGCACCGCAGAGCACGGCCTGCTCGTCGCGGGCGTCGAGCGGCCACGGGCGGATGGCGTGGTCGGCGACCTCATCGTGGCAGTGCAGGCACGGGTACCATCCGCCGCAGCAGGCGAAGCGGATCGCGACGATGTCGAGGGGGCCGCGGTAGTGCACGCAGCGCGTCTGCGCGTCGACGACGGCACCGAGCACCACCGGTCGGGTCACGGCTGCTCCGCGGCATGCCCGAGGCGGAATCCGGGGATGGCGCTGAGCACCACGAGCACGATGGCGAACACGAAGACGATCCAGAACGCGTCCGCACCACCGCCCAGCGTCGCCACGCCGAGGCCGGCGAGTGCGATCACGACCGCCGAGCCGCCGGCGTCCGAGATCGACAGTGCCGAGGAGTTGAAGCCCTGGTTGCCCGCGTCGGAGTACGCCAGCGTCAGCACGGTCAGGCGAGGGTACAGCAGGCCCATCCCTCCCCCGCCGAACGCCCAGCCGATCACCACGATGATCGGTGAGAGGCCGAGCACCGCCGTCGCCAGCACGACCACGAGCGCGACGAGGATCAGCCCGAGGCTGATGGCCGTGATCCTGGTGTTGCCGAGCCGATCGCCGTACCGCCCCTGCAGGGCGGACGCTCCGGCCCAGGCGAACGCCGCGAACGTCAGGGCGATGCCGGCGAGCGTCGCGGAGAACCCGAACCGCTCCATGAGCAGGTACGGGATATACGCCTCCGCGGCGAAGAATGCACCGGCGACGACGCCCCGCAGGAGCACCACGCTCGCGAGGCCGCGCTTCGCTCGCAGCGTTCCCGGTGGGACGAGCGGACGGATCGCGAACCCGATCACGACGACGGCGACCAGTGCCGCCGGCCATCCGACCGACGGCGGCGCATCCGCCGAGAACGCGACGACGACTGCCGCCACGGCCACCAGGACCGACAGCGCCAGCCGGACCGCGACGACGCTCCGCCGGAACGGCTCGCCGCCGCCCAGTTCGACGCCGCGCAGCCGGAACGCGATCATCGCGAAGGCGCCGGCGGTGAGCACGGCGACCCCGAGGAACGCCCAGCGCCAGTCCAGGTAGTCGGCGATCGCGCCGGCCAGGAACGGCCCGATCATCGACGGCACGACCCAGGCCGCGGCGAAGGCGGCGAAGACGCGTCCGTGCAGATGCGCGGGATACAGCCGCGCGACCACCACGTACAACGCAACGGTCTGCCCACCGGCACCGAGGCCCTGGATGAGCCGCCCGATCAGGAACTGGTGCATCGTCACGGCGGCCCCGGAGACGACGAGCCCGACGAGGAACAGCGCGACGGAGACGTAGAGCGCGCCGCGCGGACCTTTGGCATCGGAGGCCGCACCACTGGCGACCATGCCGATCACGCTGGTCGCCAGGGTGCCGGCGAACGCGACGGCGTACAACGACTCGCCGTCGAGGGCAGCACTGACGACGGGCATGACGGTCGTGACCGCCAGCGCCTCGATCGCCGCCAGGAAGATGAGTGCGACGGCGCCGAGGGTCACCCAGCGGCGATGCCGATCCCAGATGGACGCCTCCACGTCCGCAGCTGCCTCCGGACCGCTCATGTCAGCGCCGCGATCCGTTCGATCGCCTCGGTGAGTATCTCGGGACCGGTGCCGAAGTTCAGCCGCACATACCCGGCCCCCTCTGCGCCGAAGGCCGGTCCGAAGTGCAGCGCCACCTTGGCCTCGCGCAGGATCCGACGGGAGGGGTTCTCGCCCCAGCCGAGGTCGGTAAGATCGATCCACGCCAGGTACCCGGCATCCGGGATCCGATAGCGGGCTCGGGGAAGACGATCGGCGAGCAGATCAGCCAGCAGCCGCCGGTTCTGATCGAGTGTGACCAGGAGGCCGTCGAGCCAGTCATCGCTGGCCGGGGAGAACGCCGCCACCGCGGCGAGCAGGCCGAACTGCCCGGTGCGCCACTCGACCTCGACGGGCAGAGTCCGTATCACGCGCGTCGTCGGATCGGATGCCGTGACCATCAGCGCGCACTTGAGGCCCGCGAGGTTGAACGCCTTGCTCGCGCTGACCACGGCGTAGCCGATCTGCCGCGCGGCGTCCGACACCGACAGCAACGGCGTGAACCCGGTGCCGGGCTGCGCCAGCGGCGCGTGGATCTCGTCGGACACGATCGCGGCGCCGTGTTCCGCGGCCAGCTCCGCGAGGGCGGCGAGCGAGGCGGCACTGTGCACGGTTCCGGTCGGATTGTGCGGATTGCAGAGCAGGATCGCGCGTGCACCGGCGACCAGAGCATCCCGGATGCCGTCGAAATCGAGTTCCCAGGCGGAGCCCGTGTCCTTCAGCGGAACGCGTTCGACGATGGCGCCCGCCTCGGTCACCAGCTCGTAGAAGGGCGGATACACCGGCGGATTCACGATCACGCGGTCGCCGGGGGAAGTCACCCGTCTCAGGATCTCGACGATCCCCATGCTGACATCAGCGGTCGGCCGCATCCGCGATGGGTCGGGGGCCCACCCGAAGCGCCGCGATGCGAAACCCGCGAACGCGTCGGGCAGCGGGGTGTGCGAGGCGATGTAGCCGGTGTCTCCGATGGCCACCGCGCGCTCGAGAGCGCGCGTGATCTCCGGCGCCAGCGGGAAGTCCGTCTCCGCCACGAACAGCGGCAGGACGTCTGCGGGGTACTCCCGCCACTTCTCGCTGGAGCGCTCGCGCAGCTGTTCCAGGGAGAGCGCGGTCACCCGCACCATGTCAGATGGCGAAGCCGAGGGCGCGCATCATGTCGCGGCCGTCGTCCGTGATCCGCTCCGGGCCCCACGGCGGCATCCAGACCCAGTTGATGCGGAACCGTTCGACGACGTCGTCCAGCGCCTGCGCGGTCTGCTCTTCGAGCACATCGGTCAGCGGGCAGCCGGCGCTGGTGAGCGTCATGTGGATCACGAGAGCATCGTTCTCGTCATCCCAGGCGAGATCGTAGATCAGGCCCAGGTCGACGACGTTGATCCCGAGCTCGGGGTCCATGACGTCCTTGAGAGCCTCGGTGACCTCGTCGTACTTCTCTGGGGCAAGCGTCGCGGTCATGCCCTCAGCCTACGCCTCGATGGGTGCCGCGGGGTCGAGGAAGCGGTCGTAGCCCTCGTCCTCGAGACGGTCGGCGAGCTCTGGGCCACCCTCTTCGACGATCTTGCCGGCGACGACCACATGCACGTAATCCGGGCGGATGTAGCGGAGGATGCGGGTGTAGTGCGTGATCAGCAGCACGCCCAGGCCCGTGGACTCCTTGGCGCGGTTGACGCCCTCGGAGACGATCTTGAGCGCGTCGACGTCCAGACCGGAGTCGGTCTCGTCGAGCACGGCGAACTTGGGCTTGAGGACCTCGAGCTGCAGGATCTCGTGACGCTTCTTCTCGCCACCGGAGAAACCCTCGTTGACGTTGCGCTGCGCGAACTTCGGGTCCATGCGCAGGTTGCCCATCGCGGCCTTGACGTCCTTGGTCCAGGAGCGGATCGACGGCGCCTCGCCGTCCAGCGCGGTCTTGGCCGTGCGAAGGAAGTTGGTGACCGTCACGCCGGGGATCTCCACCGGGTACTGCATGGCGAGGAAGAGGCCGGCGCGCGCACGCTCGTCGACGCTCATGGCCAGGACGTCCTGGTCGTCGAAGGTGATGGAGCCAGAGGTCACCGTGTACTTCGGGTGGCCGGCGATCGTGTACGCCAGCGTGGACTTGCCGGAGCCGTTGGGCCCCATGATCGCGTGGGTCTCGCCCGTGCGCATCGTGAGCGTGATGCCGTTGAGGATCGGGGTGGTCCCGGCATCGGTCTCGACCGTCACGTGCAGGTCGCGGATCTCGAGAACAGACATTCAGACTTCCTTAATGACAGTGGGGTCGATGAGCACGTCGTCGCCGTCGATCTCGACGACGTAGACCGGAACGGGCTCGAAGGCGGGGAGATTGAGCGGCTTGCCGGTGCACAGCGAGAACGCGGAGCCGTGGGCCCAGCACTCCAGCGTGTCGCCCTCGACGAAGCCCTCGGACAGCGAGATGTCGCCGTGCGTACAGGTGTCGCCGATGGCATGCACCGTGCCCTCCGAGTCCAGGACGATCGCGATCGGCACGCCGTCCAGTTCGACGCGCCTCGGGGCGTCCGGCTCGAGTTCGCTCAGACCGCACGCACGCTGCGCGCTCATGCGTTCACCGCCGCGAGCTCGGCCTCGACGGCCACGAGCAGCTCCGCCTCCAGGGCGGGGATGCCGAGGCGCTGGACGATGTCGCTGAGGAAGCCGAGCACGACGAGCCGCCGCGCCTCCTCCTCGGTGATCCCCCGCGCCTGCAGGTAGAACAGCTGCTCGTCGTCGAAGCGACCCGTCGCGCTCGCGTGGCCGGCGCCGAGGATGTCGCCGGTCTGGATCTCGAGGTTCGGGATCGAGTCGGCGCGGGCGCCCTCGGTGAGCACCAGGTTGCGGTTGGCCTCGTAGGAGTCGGTCCCGGTGGCATCCGGTCCGATGAGCACGTCGCCGATCCACACGCTGTGCGCACTCTCGCCCTGCAGCGCGCCCTTGTAGAGCACGTCGCCGGCGGTGTGCGCGCCCTTGTGATGCAGGTACACCTGGCTTTCGAAGTGCTGCCCGGCGTCCGCATAGGAGAGACCGTACATCCGGCCCTCAGAGCCGTTGCCGCTCAGCTCGAGGTTCGGGTTCACTCGGACGACGCCGCCGCCGAAGGTGACGACGAAGTGCTTGAGCTGCGCATCGGCGTCCACACGAGCCTGGTGGGATGCCGCGTGCACCGCGTCGTCCTCCCACTGCTGCACCGTGATGACCGAAAGGCGGGAACCCGCCCTGGCGATGATCTCGACGTTCTGCGCGTACTGCGCCGAACCGGAGTGGCGCAGCACGACGGTGGCAGAGCTGTGCTCGAGCGCCTCGATCACGATGTGCGCGTCGGCGCGGCGCTCGGCGCCCTGACCGGTGATCGAGATGACCACAGGCTCCGCGACCTCCTGCTCGCGCGGGATCCGCACGTGCAGGCCCTCGGCCGAGCCCTGCCACGCGATGGCCGAGACGACGTCCTCCGGGGTGAAGAACTCCCCGCGCGGTGCGGTGCCCGCCGCCAACGGGGTCGAGATGAACTCGGCACCGCTGAGGGTCTCGTAGGTGACGCCGTCGTTCTGCGCCGCCACCGCGAACAGCGGCTTCAGACGCGCGGTCGGCGTGTGCTTCCAGTTGACCTCGCGGCCGCTGGGGATGCCGAAGTCGTCGGGTTCGAATGACCGCGGTCGCTCCGAGCGGGTCTGGACCGGGACGAATCCGGCGTCCGCGACCTGTGCGGCGGGGTCGATGTGCGCGTTCGTGTCCTGCGCCTCAGCGGGCGCTGTCGCCTGGGCCGCCATTCAGCCGACCGATCCTTCCATGCCCATCTCGATGAGCTTGTTGAGTTCCATCGCGTACTCCATCGGCAGCTCGCGCGCGATCGGCTCGATGAAGCCGCGCACGATCATCGCCATCGCCTCGTCCTCCGGCATGCCGCGGGACTGCAGGTAGAACAGCTGCTCCTCGCTGACCTTGGAGACCGTGGCCTCGTGGCCGAGCTGCACGTCGTCCACGCGGATGTCGATCGCGGGGTACGTGTCGGAGCGGGACTTGGTGTCCACGAGCAGTGCGTCGCAGCGCA
Source organism: Microbacterium sp. M28 (assembly GCF_025836995.1). NCBI lineage: Bacteria > Bacillati > Actinomycetota > Actinomycetes > Micrococcales > Microbacteriaceae > Microbacterium > Microbacterium triticisoli. Next base: position 1,758,276 of record NZ_CP107546.1, read on the forward strand.
CCGTGTTCGCGGAGTGGTGCGCGTTCGCGTCGACGCGGACTTCGCCGCGATAACCGGCGCGGCCGCCGCCGCGGGCGATCGACTTGGAGACGATCGAGGACTGCGTGTACGGCGCCATGTGGATCATCTTCGCGCCGGCATCCTGGTGCTGGCCGGGGCCGGCGAAGGCGACGGAGAGCGTCTCGCCCTTGGCGTGCTCGCCCATCAGGTAGATGGACGGGTACTTCATCGTCACCTTGGAGCCGATGTTGCCGTCGACCCACTCCATCGTCGCGCCCTCGTGGGCCACGGCACGCTTGGTGACGAGGTTGTAGACGTTGTTCGACCAGTTCTGGATCGTCGTGTAACGGACGCGGGCGTTCTTCTTCACGATGATCTCGACGACCGCCGAGTGCAGCGAGTCCGACTTGTAGATCGGCGCCGTGCAACCCTCGATGTAGTGGACGTAGCTGTCCTCGTCGGCGATGATCAGGGTCCGCTCGAACTGACCCATGTTCTCGGTGTTGATGCGGAAGTAGGCCTGCAGCGGGATCTCCACGTGCACGCCCTTGGGGACGTACACGAACGATCCGCCTGACCAGACGGCCGTGTTCAGAGCCGCGAACTTGTTGTCACCGGCCGGGATGACGGTGCCGAAGTACTCCTCGAAGAACTCGGGGTGCTCGCGCAGCGCCGTGTCGGTGTCCATGAAGATGACGCCCTGCTCCTCCAGGTCCTCGCGGATCTGGTGGTAGACGACCTCGGATTCGTACTGCGCCGCGACGCCGGCGACCAGGCGCTGGCGCTCGGCCTCGGGGATCCCGAGGCGCTCGTACGTCTCGCGGATCTCGGCCGGGAGGTCCTCCCAGGTCTGCGCCTGCTTCTCGGTGGAGCGGACGAAGTACTTGATGTTGTCGAAGTCGATGTCGCTGAGGTCGGCGCCCCAGGTCGGCATCGGCTTGCGCCCGAAGAGCTGATACCCCTTGAGACGGGTCTTCAGCATCCATTCGGGTTCGCTCTTGAGAGCCGAGATCCCGCGGACCACCTCTTCGGAGATACCGCGCTTGGCCACGGCACCGGCGGCGTCCTCATCGTGCCAGCCGAATTCGTACACCCCCAGGCCATCCAGCTCCGGGCGGTCGATCAGCACATCCGACATCTCACACTCTCCTTGTCGGGCCCTGGCGGTGTCATCCGCTCCGGCATGCCGTAGCCCCGTCGAGTGACCGGGGGTTGGATGCCGCTGCGGGGCCCTCATCACGACGCGTTCATCGCGCCTAAACTGTTGGTGATGCATCTCGCGCGGTATGCGCGCATCGCAACAATCCGATTCTACAGGTTCCCCCTGTCCTCCGGGCCGCCGGTGACAGAGCGCGAGCCGGAGGCACCATGCTCACGAGTTCCGCCACGCCGTCCGCCGACACCCGGATCGTGATCGGCAGGCCGCTGCGCGTGCTCGCCTGGCTCTCGTTCCTGGCCGAGGTCATCATCATCGGCACCGGCGGCGCCGTGCGGCTGACCGGCTCGGGCCTCGGATGCTCGGAATGGCCGCTGTGCACCCCCGAATCCCTCGTGCCGCTGCCGGAACAGGGCATCCACGGCATCATCGAGTTCGGCAACCGGACCATGACCGGCGTGGTGGGTCTGCTCGCGCTGGCCGTGCTCCTGCTCACTCTCGCGGCGATCGGCGGCGCGGCGCTCGTCAAGCGCGCACTCTGGTTCGCGGGCGGAGGCATCGTCGCTGCCGTCATCGCTTTCGCCGTGACAGCGCCGTTCGGACTGCCGGCGTTCGGATTCTTCTCGGGCGCGTTGCTGATCGCGGTGGTCATCGCGATGTTCGACTCGCTGCGCCGCACCACGCGACGACGTGACCTGGTGACGCTCGCGTGGGTCGTGCTGGCCGGGGTCATGGCTCAGGCCGTCGTCGGCGGACTCGCCGTCGTGACCGACCTGAACGCCTTCGTCGTCGGCTTCCACTACGTCTCCTCTCTCCTGCTGGTCTGCGTCACCGCGGCCTACCTCGTCCGCCTGTATGCGGCCCCCGGACCACGGACGCTCGCGGTGCCCCGGCCGTTCGCGGTCGTCACGCACGTCACGGGGCTCGCGCTGGCGGCGACGATCTTCTTCGGCGTCCTGACGACGGGATCCGGCCCGCACTCGGGCGATGCGAGCATCATCCGCACCGGCTTCGACGCGACCGTCCTCGCGCACGTGCACTCCTGGCCGGGGTACATCCTCGCCGCGCTCGTCGTGGTGCTCACCGCGTGGGCGTGGCTGCGCAGGCTCCCCGTCCGCGGCTGGCTGCTCGTGCTCGCCGGCGCGATCGTCGTGCAGATCGCCGTCGGCGTGTGGCAGGCGCGGGACGGGCTTCCCGAGATCCTCGTGGGCATCCACATGGTGCTGGCGTCGCTCTCCGCCGCGGCCTACACCGTCGTCGTGCTGAACCTCAAGCGTCCCGTCGCCGACGCGGCCTGAGCGCCGGACGCACACCTGGCTCATAGCGGGGACATAACCCGCTCATGGTCGCGTCGCCCACAGTGGCTGACATGAAGAACACCGCACTCACCCGCAGCATCCCGTACTGGCTTCTGCTGGTGCTCTCCCTCGCCGCACTGGGACTCGGCGCATGGATCACCACGGATCAAATCGGGGTGATGACCACGACGCTCCTGGACGGCACGGCCACCGGGGTCGAGGTGTACGCCGGCCAGGCATGGGTCGTCTTCGGCGGCGCGCTCGTCGCAGGCGGGATCATCGGACTGTTCCTCGCCCTCGCCCTCGCCGCGGCCAAGGCTCTCCTCCCGCGTCCGAGCGTCGAGGTCGTCGAGACCATCGACTGGACCAGCGCAGACACCGACAGCGAGGACACGGTCGAATCGGCCGTCGACCCTCGTGCGTCGACGGCCGCGGACGTCGACGAGCCGGCGCACGCCACCCGCTGATCACGGCGATCCGCCGAACACGCAGACGCGCCCGCATCCGATCGGATGCGGGCGCGTCTGCGTGTGAGTCAGAAGGGCAGCAGCGGATCGACCGCGACGGCGACGAAGATCAGTGTGAGGTACGTGATCGACGCGTGGAACACGCGCATCGGACGCGGCTCGGTCCCCCGGACGGCGCGGTTGTAGAGACGGTGCGATTCGTAAATGAACCAGCCGCCGAAGACCAGAGCCGACACCGAGTAGACCAGGCCCATGTCCGCGACTGGGATCAGCAGCAGCGAGCACGCGACCGTCGCCCATGCATACAGGATGACCTGCAGGCCGACCTGCGACGCGCGCCGGGTCACGCCGAGCATGGGCACGTCGACGTCGTTGTAGTCGTCCTTGTACTTCATCGACAGCGGCCAGTAGTGCGGCGGCGTCCACAGGAACACGAGGACGAAGAGGATGAAGGCGGGCCAGTCCAGCGAGCCGGTCACCGCAGACCAGCCGATGAGCACCGGGAAGCAGCCGGCGATGCCGCCCCAGACGATGTTCTGCTCTGTCCGTCGCTTCAGGATCATCGTGTAGATCACGACGTAGAAGAAGATCGCGACCGCCGACAGCGTCGCCGCGAGCCAGTTGGTCGTGAGCAGGAGCCACACTGTCGAGACGACCGCGAGGGTCCAGGAGAAGATGAGCGCGCCTCGCGGCGTGACCTCGCCGGTGACGAGCGGCCGGTTCTCGGTCCGGTGCATGTGTGCGTCGATGTCGCGATCGAGGTACATGTTGAACGCGGCGGCCGAGCCGGCGCTCATCGCGCCGCCGATCACCGTCGCCAGCACGAGCCAGAGATCGGGGAGGCCGCCCTCTGCCAGGAACATCACCGGGACGGTGGACACGAGCAGAAGCTCGAGGACGCGGGGCTTCGTGAGGGCGACATACGCCTTCACCGTGCGTCCGAGCGACCGCTCAGGTGCGACCGACTGCGTGTGCGTCGAGATCTCGATCCCCTCCTCCGCGCGAAAGCGCCATACCGGATCCAGTCTACGTCAACCGTGCCGCCACGCCGTTTCCGCGCCGTGTTCCGGGCCGCGAACCTCTTTGTTACCTCACTCCGTAAGACACGCATTGTGAGCGAATCATCACCGCTATGCTGAAAACCACTCGCGCGCCCGGCGCTGTGCACCTCTCCGTGACGATGCGGATGCGCCAGGGAATTCGGGCGCCCTCGAAATTGTCGGAAAGGGCATGACCGTGTCGCAACTGCAGTGGGATGAGATCGATCGACGCGCGGTGGACACCGCGCGAATTCTGGCGGCTGATGCCGTTCAGAAGGTCGGCAACGGTCACCCCGGCACCGCCATGAGCCTCGCGCCCGTGGCCTACCTCCTCTACCAGCGCGTCCTGCGCCACGACCCGACCGACACCGACTGGCTCGGACGGGACCGCTTCATCCTCTCCGTGGGCCACTCGTCGCTCACCCAGTACGTTCAGCTCTACCTGGGCGGCTTCGGCCTCGAGCTCGAAGACCTCGAGGCGCTGCGCACGTGGGGCTCCCTCACGCCTGGTCACCCGGAGTACGGCCACACCAAGGGTGTCGAGATCACCACCGGTCCGCTCGGTCAGGGCCTCGCCTCGGCTGTCGGCTTCGCCTACGCCGCCCGCTACGAGCGCGGCCTGTTCGACCCCGAAGCCGCAGCCGGCACCAGCCCGTTCGATCACTACGTGTACGTCGTCGCCGGCGACGGCGACCTGCAGGAGGGCGTCACCAGCGAGGCGTCCTCGCTGGCCGGCCACCAGCAGCTGGGCAACCTGATCGCCATCTACGACTCCAACCGGATCTCGATCGAGGGCGACACGAACGTCTCGTTCACCGAGGACGTCGCCGCCCGCTACCGCTCCTACGGCTGGCAGGTGCTCGAGGTCGACTGGACCCGCACCGGCGAGTACGTCGAAGACACCCAGGAGCTGCTGAACGCGATCGAGGAGGGCAAGGCCGAGACCGGCAAGCCCACGCTCATCATCCTCAAGACGATCATCGGCTACCCGGCGCCCAACAAGAAGGGCACCGAGTCCGTCCATGGCAACGCGCTGGGAGCTGACGAGGTCGCCGCCACCAAGGAGGTCCTCGGCTTCGACCCGGAGAAGAGCTTCGTGGTCGAGGATGCGGTGATCGCGCACACCCGCGAGCTCGCCGGCCGCGCCGCCGAGGCGCGCGCCGCATGGCAGGCCGACTTCGACGCCTGGGCCGCCGCCAACCCGGAGCGCAAGGCTCTGCTCGACCGACTCGAGGCGGACGCGCTCCCCGAGGGCATCGAGAACGCGCTGCCCGTGTTCGAGGGCGGTACCGAGGTGTCCACCCGCGCCGCATCCGGGAAGGTCATCAACGCCCTCGCCCCCGAGCTGCCCGAGCTGTGGGGCGGTTCGGCCGACCTCGCCGGCTCGAACAACACCACGATCGCACCGGCGGCGTCGTTCATCCCCGCCGAGTGGTCGACGCACGACTGGTCGGGAAGCCCGTACGGCCGCGTCCTGCACTTCGGCATCCGCGAGCACGCCATGGGGTCGATCCTCAACGGCATCACGCTGCACGGGAAGACGCGGGCCTTCGGCGGCACGTTCCTGATCTTCAGCGACTACATGCGCCCCGCCGTGCGTCTGGCCGCACTGATGGACATCCCGAGCATCTTCGTCTGGACGCACGACTCCGTCGCGCTCGGCGAGGACGGCCCGACCCACCAGCCGATCGAGCAGCTCGCGACCCTGCGCGCGATCCCGAACTTCACGGTGGTCCGCCCGGCCGACGGCAATGAGACCGCCGCCGCCTGGCTGGAGATCCTGCGCCGCCACGGCGGCCCGGTCGGAATCGCGCTGACCCGCCAGAACGTGCCGAACGTGGCACGCGGTGAGGGCGCGGCTTCCGGTGATGTCTTCGCCTCGGCCGACAACACCGCCAAGGGCGCGTACGTGCTCGCCGAGGCGCCGAGCGGCACCCCGGACGTGATCCTCATCGCGACCGGCTCCGAGGTCCAGTTGGCGGTCGCCGCCCGCGAGACGCTGGCCGCCGATGGTGTGAACGCGCGCGTCGTGTCGGCTCCGTCGCTCGAGTGGTTCGCCGAGCAGGACGCCGAGTACCGCGAGTCGGTGCTGCCGGCATCCGTCACCGCCCGCGTGTCCGTCGAGGCCGGGTCCGTGCTCAGCTGGCGCGGCATCGTCGGCGACCGGGGCCGCTCCATCGGCATCGACCACTTCGGCGCCTCCGCCGACTACAAGACCCTTTTCCAGAAGTTCGGCATCACCGCCGAGGCCGTCGTCGAGGCGGCTCGCGAGACCATCAAGGAGAACGCATGAGCACCCCCACGGCACAGCTTCACGACGCCGGCGTCAGCATCTGGCTGGACGACCTCTCGCGCACCCGCATCAACTCCGGCAACCTCGCCGAGCTGATCGACTCGCGCAACGTCACCGGTGTCACCACGAACCCGACGATCTTCGCGAACGCCATCACGAACCCCGACGACACGTCCTACGACGCGCAGGTCACCGAGCTGGCCGCATCCGGCGCGACCGCCGAGGAGGCCGTGTTCGCGGCGACCACCCAGGACGTCGCCGCGGCACTGGACGTGTTCCGCCCGGTCTGGGAGGCCTCAGGCCACGTGGACGGCCGCGTCTCGATCGAGGTCTCCCCCGACCTCGCGCACGACACCGACGGGACTGTGGCGCAGGCCAAGGAGCTGTGGGCGAAGATCGACCGCCCGAACCTGCTCGTGAAGATCCCCGCGACGAAGGCCGGCCTCCCCGCCATCGCCCAGGCCATCGGCGCCGGCATCAGCGTCAACGTGACCCTGATCTTCAGCCTGGAGCGCTACGCGGCGGTCATCGACGCGTACCTCACGGGTCTCGAGACCGCGAAGGCCGCCGGCATCGACCTGTCGACGATCCAGTCGGTCGCGTCGTTCTTCGTCTCGCGCGTCGACACCGAGACCGACAAGCGTCTCGTCGAGATCGGCACCGAGCAGGCTCTCGCGCTCAAGAGCAAGGCCGGGCTCGCCAACGCCCGCCTGGCCTACGAGCTCTACGAGCAGACGTTCGCCGGCGACCGCGCCAAGGCCCTGCTGGATGCCGGGGCGAACCTGCAGCGTCCGCTGTGGGCCTCCACCGGGGTGAAGGATCCTGCTCTCCCCGACACGCTCTACGTCACCGAGCTGGTGGCTCCGGGCGTCGTCAACACGATGCCGGAGAAGACGCTCGAGGCGACCTTCGACCACGGCGTCATCACGGGCGACACGATCACGGGCGGCTACGAAGAGGCCAAGGCCGTCTTCGCCGGTCTCGCGGAGGTCGGCGTCGACTTCGACGACGTCACCCAGGTCCTGGAGGACGAGGGCGTGTCGAAGTTCATCGACTCGTGGCACGACCTGCTGACCCAGGTCGCCGCCGGTCTCGAGGCCCAGCGATGACGTTCTCGCTGCACGCCACCGGCGCGCCGAAGGTCGCGATCGACGAGGTCGTCCCCGGCCTCGTCGGCGACCTCGTCGCCTCCCGCATCACCTCCGGCGACGCGACGCTCTGGGGCCCGGCCGCGGAGGCGGAGGCTTCGGTCCGCCTCGGTTGGGTCGAGGCCGTCTCGGTCTCCCGCCCGCTCGTCGCCGAGATCACGGCGCTGCGTGCCGAGCTGAACGCCAAGGGCGTCGACCGCGTCGTCCTCGCGGGCATGGGCGGTTCCTCGCTCGCCCCGGAGGTCATCGCGCAGACCGCCGGCGTGCCGCTCACGATCCTGGATTCCACGGCGCCGGGCCAGGTGCTCGCGGCACTCGACGAGGGACTCGAGCGCACCGTCCTCGTGGTCTCGTCGAAGTCCGGCTCGACCGTCGAGACCGACTCGCAGCGCCGCACGTTCGAAGCCGCGTTCCGCGACCTCGGCATCGATCCCACCGAGCGCATCGTCGTCGTCACCGACCCAGGATCGCCTCTGGACGTGTCGGCCCGCGAGGCCGGCTACCGCGTCTTCAACGCCGACCCGAACGTGGGCGGCCGCTACTCGGCCCTCACCGCGTTCGGTCTCGTGCCGTCCGGCCTCGCCGGTGTGGACATCGCCGAACTCCTGGGCGAGGCCGAGGCCTCGCTGCTGGAGGTCGCGGTCGACGAGGCTTCCAACCCGGCACTGCGTCTGGCCGCCGCGATCGCCGGCACGTCACCGCGCCGCGACAAGCTGGGCCTGATCACGGACGGCACGCACATCGACGGCCTGCCCGACTGGATCGAGCAGCTGATCGCCGAGTCCACGGGCAAAGAGGGCACCGGCATCCTGCCCGTCGTGCTGCTGCCCGTATCGCCCGAGCTGGACCCGGTGCCGGCCGACGTGCAGATCGTGCGCCTGGTCGATGACGCGAACGAGTTCCACCTGCACGAACGCCACCCCGGTGAGATCCTCGTCAGCGGAACGCTGGGCGCGAACTTCATCGTCTGGGAGTACGCCACCGCGATCGCCGGCCATCTGCTCGGCATCAACCCGTTCGACCAGCCTGACGTGGAATCCGCCAAGATCGCCGCGCGCGGCCTGCTGGACGCGCGTCCGGAGCCGGCCGCGCCGGCGTTCGTCGAGAACGGCGTCGAGGTCCGGGTGACCGATCCGGCGCTCGCATCCTCCGGAACCGTCGAAGGCGTCCTGGACGCCCTGTGGGCTCAGCTGCCCGAGGACGGCTACGTGTCGATCCAGGCCTACGTGAACCGTCTCGAGCTCGCGCAGCTGCAGGGACTCCGCGAGCTGGTCGCCGCCGATTCCGGCCGGCCGACCACGTTCGGCTGGGGACCCCGCTTCCTGCACTCGACGGGTCAGTATCACAAGGGCGGACCGACGCAGGGCGTGTTCCTGCAGATCCTGGAGCGCACGGATGTGGATCTGGAGATCCCCGAGCGTCCCTTCACGTTTGGACAGCTCATCGAGGCGCAGGCCGCCGGCGATGCCGCCGTCCTCGCCGAGCACGGTCGACCGGTGGTGTCCCTGACGATCACGGACTCCTCCGCCGACGTGCTCTCCCTTTTCGAAGCCGCTCAGAAGTAGCTCACAGGAGAATCCCCCACCGATGTCTGTCCCTGTTACGCGCGGGCAAAACCCGTTGCGCGATCCCGACGATCGCCGTCTCAACCGGATCGCGGGGCCCAGCGCCCTCGTGATCTTCGGTGTGACCGGTGACCTGTCGCGCAAGAAGCTCATGCCCGCCGTCTACGATCTGGCCAATCGCGGCCTGCTGCCGCCCGGGTTCGCCCTGGTCGGCTTCGCGCGCCGCGACTGGGAGGATCAGGACTTCGCGAAGGTCGTGTACGACGCCGTCAAGCAGCATGCGCGCACCCCGTTCCGGGAGGAGACCTGGCAGCAGCTGCTGCAGGGCATCCGGTTCGTGTCGGGCGAGTTCGACGACCCCGCCGCGTTCGCCCGCCTGCGCGAGACCGTCGAGAAGCTCGACGTCGAGCGGGGCACGATGGGCAACCACGCGTTCTACCTCTCCATCCCGCCGAAGGCGTTCCCCGTGGTGGCGCGTCAGTTGAAGGACTCCGGTCTCGTCGGCGACGAGGAGAGCGAGGACCACTGGCGGCGCGTGGTGATCGAGAAGCCGTTCGGCCACGACCTCGAGTCGGCCCGTGAGCTGAACCAGGCGCTCGAAGTGGCGTTCTCCGCCGACTCGATCTTCCGGATCGACCACTACCTCGGCAAGGAGACGGTCCAGAACATCCTGGCGCTGCGCTTCGCGAACGAGCTCTACGAGCCGATCTGGAACCGCAACTACGTCGACCACGTGCAGATCACGATGGCCGAGGACATCGGCGTCGGCGGCCGTGCGGGGTACTACGACGGCGTCGGTGCGGCGCGCGACGTGATCCAGAACCACCTCCTTCAGCTGCTCGCGCTCACTGCCATGGAGGAGCCGATCAGCCTGTCCGCCGAGCATCTGCGGGCGGAGAAGGAGAAGGTCCTCGCGGCCGTGCACCTTCCGGATGATCTGTCCCTCGCCCAGGCGCGCGGTCAGTACGACGGCGGTTGGCAGGGCGGCGAGCAGGTGAACTCCTTCCTCGGCGAGGAGGGCATGCACCCGCAGTCCACCACGGAGACGTACGCCGCGATCAAGCTCGAGATCGCGACGCGCCGCTGGGCGGGCGTTCCGTTCTACCTGCGCACGGGCAAGCGCCTCGGACGCCGCGTGACCGAGGTCGCCGTCGTGTTCAAGCGCGCACCCGAGCATCTGTTCGGCCGGTCGAACGCCGCCGAACTCGGACAGAACGCGCTGGTCATCCGCGTGCAGCCCGACGAGGGCGTCACGATTCGATTCGGCTCGAAGGTCCCCGGCAACGGGACGAACGTCCGCGACGTCACGATGGACTTCGGCTACGGGCACGCGTTCACCGAGGCGAGCCCCGAGGCGTACGAACGCCTCATCCTCGATGTCCTGCTCGGCGACCCGCCGCTGTTCCCTCGCCACGAGGAGGTCGAGCTCAGCTGGAAGATCCTCGACCCGTTCGAGAAGTACTGGGCCGCGCAGAGCGGCGCCGTGGAGCAGTACGCTCCCGGCTCGTGGGGTCCGGCATCCGCCGACGCCCTGCTGGAACGCGACGGACGAGTCTGGAGACGACCGTGATCATCGACCTTCCCGACACGACCGTCAGCCAGGTCGCCAAGAAGCTCGTCAGCGTGCGCGAGGAGGGCGGCGCCGTCGCCCTCGGCCGCGTGCTGACGCTCGTGATCGCCGCGCGCAACGGCGTCGCCGAAGCCGCGATCGACGCCGCCAACGACGCGTCGCGCGAACACCCGATGCGCGTCATCGTGCTCACCACCGGAGACGGCGACGCGCACCTGGATGCGCAGATCCGCGTCGGCGGAGACGCCGGTGCCAGCGAGGTCGTCGTGCTCCGCGCCTACGGCGACGCTGCCAGCAACGCGGAGAGCCTCGTCACGGGTCTCCTGCTCCCGGACGCGCCCGTCGTGGCGTGGTGGCCGGAGGAAGCGCCGGCCGACCCGGCATCCTCGCCGCTCGGGCGCATCGCCCAGCGCAGGATCACGGATGCCGCGACCGCTCCTGACGTCCGCGACCGCCTGGCGCAGCTCGGATCCACGCACTCCCCCGGCGACACCGATCTCGCATGGACGCGTCTGACCCACTGGCGCGAGCAGCTCGCCGCGGTGCTGGATCAGCCGCCGTTCGAGTCCGTCACCGCCGTGGAGGTGCGCGGCGCTGCCGCGTCTCCGTCCACCGCTCTGCTCGCCGGCTGGCTCGGCCTCGCGCTCGACCTCCCCGTGACGTGGGCCTACGAGGACCCGAACGAGTGGTCCGAAGGCATCAAGTCCGTGCGGCTGAGCCGTGCGTCCGGTGACATCCTGCTCGAGCGCCCTGAGCCGGGTACGGCCGTCCTGACGCAGCCGGGTCAGCCCGACCACGACCTGCACCTGCCGAGGCGCACGCTGCGCGAATGCCTCGCGGAGGAGCTGCGTCGCCTCGACCCCGACGTGCTGTACGGTCGAGTCATCACCGAGGGCTGGGAGAAGCTGGGTCCGCCCGAGACCGCAGCGTGAGCAATGACATGGAGGCTGCTGCCGTGGAGAAGACCGTCGTCGTCGAGGCGACACCGCAGGCACTGGCCGACCGCGTGGCCGACCGCTTCCTCGCCCGGGTCCGCGCCCGGACGAGGAACGGTCGGATCGCGCACATCGCGCTGACCGGCGGCTCGATGGGAGCCGCCGTGCTCCGCGCCGCTCGCGCGCATCCCCGCCTCGACGAGATCGACTGGTCGCTCGTGCACTTCTGGTGGGGCGACGAGCGCTTCGTCGCCCGAGCGGATGCCGATCGCAACGCCCTGCAGTCGCGTGAAGCGCTGCTGGACCACATCGCGGTCCCCGCGGGGAACGTGCACGAGGTCGCCGCATCCGACAGCGGCCTGAGCCTGGACGACGCGGCGGCGGCCTATGCCACCGAACTCGCACGTTACGGCTCTGACGACCAGCCGTGGCCGTCGTTCGCGGTGTGCTTCCTCGGTGTGGGCCCCGACGGCCATATCGCCTCGCTGTTCCCCGACCGCCCTGAGGTCACGGTCACGGATGCCGCCGCCCTGGCGGTGCGCGACTCCCCCAAGCCCCCGCCGGAGCGCGTCACGCTCACGCGTCCCGTGCTGAACGCCTCCAAGCGGGTCTGGCTCGTCCTGACGGGTGCGGACAAGGCCTCGGCGCTCGGTCTGGCCCTTGCCGGCGCCAGCTACACGAACGTCCCCGTGGCGGGCGCCAAGGGCCGAAAGCGCACCGTGTTCTTCGTCGACGAGGCGGCGGCCTCCGAGGTCTCCCCTGACCTCTTCGATCAGAGCTACTGATCGCGCTGCGGTGCCGGCGGCTCGTCCCCTGCGTCCGGTGCGGCATCCGCCGCCGTCCCGCCGTCGCTGCCGCGTTTGATGCCCAGCTCCTGGCTCTCGCTGAGCAGCTGCGGATGGAAGCGGGCGAGTCCGATCACTCCCCAGACGGCGATGGCGCCGGAGATCAGGAACGCGAACATCACCCAGGTCGGAGCGGCGTCCGCCTCGCCGAGCACGATGACGCCGATCAGGACGGCGACCAGCGGATCCACCACAGTGAGGCCCGCGATCACGAGATCCGGCGGGCCGGAGCTGTACGCGGTCTGCACGAAGTAGGCGCCGACGGCCGCTGCGGCGATCAACGCGATCACGCACACGAGAGTGATCCAGTCGAACGCGCCCTGCTGCACCCGCGTGATGACGGCCTTGGCGAGCGTCGCGACGAATCCGTAGAGGATGCCGGCGCCGACCACGTAGAACAGCGCGCGCATGCGGTGTCGCAGGATCAGCCAGCAGCCGCCGAGCAGGATGATCACGACGAGCAGGATCGCGAGGATCGTGAAGAGCTCGGTGTTCGTGATCTCCTTCTCGACGGCGTAGATCGCGGCGAAGAACACGAAGATGAAGATGCCGCCGACGCAGGCGAAGATCGCCGTGAGCGATTGCCTGGTCGGGGCATGGCCCGAGATGCGGGCGTTGAGCAGCGTCGTGATCACGAGCGCGATCGCGCCCAGCGGCTGCACCACGATCAGCGGCGCGACCGCCAGCGCTGCGAGCTGGCAGATCACGGCGAGGCCCAGCATCAGCGTGCCGATCAGCCACGACGGCCGCGTCAGCAGACGCTTGATCTGGTTCATGCTGAGGCCCGTGGTGCCGTCGGCGCCACTGAGGCGTTCGACCTTCTCGACGCCGCGGTGCTGATACTGCGCGCCCAGCGACATGAACACGGCGCCGGCCAGGGCCAGCGGGATGCCCAGCAGCAGGCCGGGGTTCGCGAACACGCCGACCAACTGGTCGCTGACGTCGATCTCCGCCATCCACACCCCCGCGCTCACAGTACGACCTTACCGGGCGGGCCACGCGCATTAGGGTTGTGGCGTGGCTGTTCTTCCGATTCGCATCATGGGCGACCCCGTCCTGCACTCCCCTGCCGTCGACGTCGATGAGATCACGGACGAGATCCGTGCCCTCGTCGCCGACATGTTCGAGACCATGGATGCCGCACCCGGTGTCGGGCTCGCCGCCCCCCAGGTGGGTGTCGCGCTGCGGATCTACACGTACGCGTACGTGGACGACGATGACCGTCCGTGGCGAGGCGTCATCATCAATCCGGTGCTGTGGATGAGCCCACCCGAGCCCGGCTCCCCGGACCCCGATGAGGAGTCCGAAGGATGCCTGTCCTTCCCCGGCGAGCGGTTCCCGCTCCGCCGGGCCGACCGCGTACTGGTGACCGGGATCGATCTCGACGGCGCGACCGTGCGGATCGAGGTCGACGGATGGCGGGCGCGGATCATGCAGCACGAGTTCGATCACCTGGACGGCATCCTGTACGTCGACCGGCTCTCGGACGGCGACTGGAAGACGGTGCAGAAGATCGCGCGCAAACGCGGGTGGGGCAAGCCGGGTCGCAGCTGGACCCCGGGGGTCGACGACCTGGAGGCGTAAGGCGGCGTGAGCGCCGAGCCGTTCAGCAGTTTCATCGGCTTCTCCGAGTTGCGTCACAGCCTTCGCGCTGGATAGCGTTCAGAGGCGGGGGAGATTTTCCGCGCGTCGAATCTCTGGAGGGGGAAACAATGATGAAGCTTCGTACGCGCCGCGCGTTGGCGCTGGCGGGCTCGGCGGTCGCGCTGAGCATCGCGCTGACGGGGTGCAGCACGATCACGAACCTGATCTCGGGCGATGCGCCGCGCGATGAGGAGACCGGAGAGGTCACCGAGGAGTCGAACATCGACATCTTCTCGCTCAAGGTCGGCGACTGCATGCCGGGCGACGCCATGTCGGGCGCCGAGCAGAGCGACGCGGACGTGGTGCCCTGCTCCGAGCCGCACGGATACGAGGTCTACCACGAGTTCGAGCTCGCCGACGGCGAGTTCCCCGGAGCGGACGCCATCCAGGCCGAGGTCGAGGCGCAGTGCCTCCCCGCGTTCGACAGCTTCATCGGTCTCACGTTCGAGGAGTCCGCGCTGGACATCACGTGGTATGAGCCCACGGAGGACAGCTGGACCGAGGCCGACGATCGTCTCGTCCAGTGCCTCGTGTACGACGCGGCCGGTGACGTCGAGGGCACCCTCAAGGGCGCCGCGCGCTGAGTCACAGCGCTGATATGAAGAAAGGCCCCGCCGTCCGGCGGGGCCTTTCTTCATATCAGCGCGTCAGGAGAGCAGCTTCGCCTTGGCAGCGGCGAACTCCTCCTCCGAGAGCACGCCGGACTCCTTGAGCGCGGCGAGCTGCTGAAGCTGGGCCAGCATGTCGTTGCCGGCCGGCGCGGGAGCAGTCGGAACGGCAGGTGTTGGCTGCGCGTACTGCGCTGCCGCTGCCTGCGCAGCGGCGTCGAGCTGAGCCTGCTGCTGCGCAGCCTCGTACTGCTGCTGTTCGTACTGCGCCTGCGCCTTGGCCTGCTGGTTGCGCGCCATACCACCGGAGACGGCGGAGGCCGTCCCCGCGACGACCGCGGTGCGTGCGGCCAGACCGATCAGTCCGGGGCGCCCCATTCTGCGAAGCGGCATGTCATTCTCCTTCGTTCTCGAGGATGTCGACCATCGCGTTGACGATGGGGGCTGGTACGCGCTCGCTGCGCAGCAGGACGCCGCCCGATGCGTTGAAGCGTTCGGCGAGGGTGCGGGCGTAGCTCAGCTCGAGCACGACGAGCGCCGCGGATCCGCCCGGCGGGATCAGGTCGGCGAACTCGTCGATGTCCTCGCCGCCGGCGATTCCTGCCGCGTGGATCTCGACGCCACCGAGTCCGAGGGCGTCTGCCTCGGCATCCACCTCGATGACCTCGAGGTCGCCGTCCTCCGACTTCGACACGAGCACGAAGTCGAGAAGGCGGACGAGCCCGCTGGCGAGCAGGTCGGTGAGAGCGGAGAGCGTCGCCGGATCGGGACGCTCTCCTTCGAACCCGACGAGGTACAACTCGACGGGACCGAAACGGAAGTCGGCCATGTGGTTCCTTTCTTCGATGATGCGGTTGGTGTGGATCAGGAGATCAGGCGTCTGGCGCGCGGGTGATCGCGTTCTGACGCGGGATGACCACCTGACGGATGATGATGAGGATCGATGCCGTGATGGGAATCGCCACCAGCGCACCGAGAAGGCCCATGAGCGTGGCCCCGACCATCGCGCCGATGATCACGAGCACGGCCGGCACGGCGACGGCTCTGCCCATGACCCGCGGCGTGACGAAGTACGCCTCGAGCTGGATGTAGATGAAGTACAGCACCAGGAATACGACCGCGGCCCCCGGGCTGATGAAGAGCGCGCCGACGGTTCCGATGAGCAGGAAGATCAGCGAACCGATGAGCGGGACCAACGTGATGAAGAACGCCGCGATCGCCATGACCGCAGGAACCGAGGATCCGATGAGGAGCTGGATGACGAGCACCACCAGGGCGTTGAACGTCGACAGCGTGACGCCGCCGGCGACGACGGCGCCGACGGATCCCGTGATCTGCTCGAGCAGCTCGGAGAAGCGCTTGCGCTGGTAGGCGGGCACCAGGTTCGCGACCGTCTGCTTCATCGCGGACAGCGACGAGACGAAGTACAGCGTCAGTACCACGACCATCACGAAGCTGGAGATCGCTCCGACGATGCCGAACCCGGCGCGCAGGACTCCGCCGGAGATCGCCAGGAACGAGGAGATGTTGGCGACCGACTTCACGCCCTCCGCGATCACCGCACCGAGATCGACTCCGAGATTCTGCTCCAGGGCGAGGTACCACTCCGCGCCCTGCATCGCGGCGATCGCCTCGGGGGCCGCTTCGAGAGCCGTGATGAACTGCCGCACGGTGGCGGGGATCACCACGAACAGGATCACGAGCATGAGCGCGAGGAACGCGACCGCGACGATGGCGATGCCCAAGGCACGCCGGAGGCCACGACGTTCGAGCGCCTGCACGGCAGGGTCGAGACCGAGCGCCAGGAACATGCCGAGGAACACCGAGATCAGCACGGTCGACAGCGAAGCGACGGTCGCGGACAGTGCGATCGCGAGGATCACGCCCAGCGCGACGGTGAAGCCGGACACGAGCGGATGCGCCGGCACCAGGCGAAGCAGCCCAGCGCGCCGCGACGCCGGGGCGGGGGCGTCGACGACCGAAGGCACCGGGTCGGAATCACTCACGCTGTGCACGCTACCTTTCACCCGTGCCGGGGCCGTCGCGACTCACCCATGGCAGATGACCTCCGGATCGGGCGAAGGGTGCTTCCGATCGCTGATCGGAAGCACCCTCGGAGCGGGCTACGAGCGACGCCTGACGGCGATCACCAGGAACGCTCCGCCGCCCAGCAACAGGAGACCGAGCGCCACGATGCCGAGCGTCGCCCACGGGTCCATGCCGGTCGCGGGAAGCGGCGGTTCGCCGTCGAACGTGTTGACCAGCTCGAAGCTGCGCTCGACGTCCGCGCGCACGATGAAGAATCCGAGCCGGCTGCCGCTGGCGAGCTCGATCAGGCCGATCTCCTCACCGCTCTCGTCGTACAGCTGCTTGCTGTCCGCACCGCCGTCCTCGGTCTCCGCGATGCCGCACAGTGCGCCGGCGGGCAGCACCTCGTACTCCGTGCGGTAATCGTTCTGGGCGTTCAGCTCGCGGACGGCTCCACCGGGGATGTCCACCAGCTCCCGCCCGTTCGCCGGGTCGATGCACTGGACGGTGACCTCGAAGGGCCCGGTGCCCCTGTCTGCCGCGCCGTCGCCGGTGACCGTCTTGGTGACGGCGACGCTTCCGGCCAGGAACGTGTTGGTCGCGGTCACGGTCACGGTGTCGCCGTCGCCGATCGTCGCCGGCGACCCCTCGATCGCCTGGGCATCGGCGACCGAGTCATCCGTCTCGGTGACGGTGCAGACCGAGCCGGTCGGGATGCCGTCGATCGTGGCGTCCATACCGTCCTCGGTGCCCAGGATGACGTCGTTCTCGTACACGATCCGACCATCGGCCGTCCCGTCGTCGAGGACGCAGACGACGTTCAGGGTGAACGGGCCGCCACCGAAGTACTCGGCACCGGGGCCCTCGATCACCTTGAGCAGCTCGAGCGAGCCGGCGTCGAAGTGGTTCACGACCTCGATGCGCACCTCGGCATTCTCCTCGACCGTCACCATGCCGTCCTGAGGGACGAGCGTGGTCGTGCCGGCGCCGCCATCGTACGTCTCGGTCAGCGTGCATTCGGCGCCATTCGGCAGACCCTCGTACACGGTCCGGTAGTCGTTGCGCTCGGAGAGCAGGCGGATCGCCGTGCCGGGGATGTCCAGCGAGACCAGCTCGCCCTGCAGCATCCACTCGCAGCTCAGGCTCACTCGGAACGTCGTGTCGCCGCCGAGGTCCGCCCCGGCCCCGGTGACGATCTTGTCGACGACGATGGATCCGACGTCGTAACGGTTCTCGACCTCGACGGCGACCGATGCCCCCGGCTCGACGACGACCGCGCCGTCATCCGGCGTGATCGTGACCGCCGAGGCGTTGGCCGCATCGGTCTCGGTCACCTGGCACTCGGCTCCGTCAGGCAGATCCGAGTACGTGGTGGCGAGTTCCGTCGCCGTGGAGAGCGTCCGCACCGCGCCGCCGGGGATCTCGATGCTCTCGCCGTTCCATGTGCAGCTCAGCGTGATCTCGAACTCGCCGGTCGCCCACCGGGCACCGTCACCGGTGATCTCCTTCGACACGACGATCTCGCCGATGTCGAAGGTGTTGTCGATCGTCACCTCGACGGGCTCTTCGGGGCCGCCGACCGTCACAGCGCCGTCGTCGGGCGTGATGGTCGCGGCGCTCGCGCCCGCCGCATCCGTCTCGGTGACCTGGCAGTCCGCTCCCATCGGGAGTCCGTCGTACACGGTGGTCGCCGTGGTCGGGTCGTCGGTGACCTGGAGGGTGCGGTCGGCGCCA
This sequence comes from Microbacterium sp. M28, assembly GCF_025836995.1. NCBI lineage: Bacteria > Bacillati > Actinomycetota > Actinomycetes > Micrococcales > Microbacteriaceae > Microbacterium > Microbacterium triticisoli. The sequence goes on from NZ_CP107546.1 coordinate 1,776,607, forward strand.
CCGGGGATGTCGATCGGCACCTCGACGCCATCGATCACGGCCGTGCACTGCAGGTTCGCGGCGAATTCCCCCGTGCCCCAGAGCTCGGCTCCGTCACCCGACGTCGTCTTGGTGACCTCGATGCTGCCGACCTCGAAGGTGTTCACCACGGTGAACTCGAGTTCGACACCCGCCTGGACCCGCCAGAATCCGACCGGTTCGCCGTTCGCATCCAGGATCTGGGTGCTGGCCGCGGAGCCGGCATCCGTCTCCTGCAGGATGCAGAGCGCACCAGCCGGAAGCGGGTCATAGGTCGTGGTGAAGTCGCCCGCTTCGTCGAGCGTGCGATCCGCGCCACCGGGGATGTCGACGATGAGCGTGACGCCGTCCGTGTCGATGCAGGTCAGCGAGACGTCGAACGAGCTGTCGGCCCACTGGATGTCTCCGGCGAGCTCCTTCGTGACGGTCGCGCTGCCCTCGGCGAAGGTGTTCGTCACCGTCGCCGTCACCGTGTCGCCGAGCGGGATCGTCACGGGGTTCGGCGAGATCTCCGAACCGGTCGCGACACCGTCGTCGGTCTCGGCGAGGGTGCAGACGCTGCCGGCGGCGATGTTCTCGACGACGGCCTCGAGGTCGGTGTCGTCGTCCGGCGTCGCCGGATCGTCCGCCTCGGCGTCGAAGACGAGCTCACCCGACCACGTCGTCACCTCGCCGAGCACGCACTCGACGGCGACCACGTAGGGTCCGCCGGCGAACGGCGAGTCGGCGGGCTCCAGCACCTTGAGCACCTGCAGCTGTCCGACACCGAAGGCGTTCTCGACGCCGGATTCGTTGGTCGCCGCTCCGTCCTCGTCGGGGGTCAGGACCACGGTGATGCCGGCGGCGTCGCCGTCCGGCACGGCACCGTCCGCAGTGGATCCGGTCGTGGTGACCGTCACGGCACCCGCGGTGTCCGTCTCCGAGACCGTGCACTCGGCGCCGGCCGGGAGGCCGGTCAGTTCGACCGTCTCGCCGTCGGAGATCTCGATCACCATCGGCGCGTCGGGTCCGTAGCCCTCGGCGAAGACCTCTTCCCCGAGGAAAGTGCATACCACCGTGACCTCGAACGGGCCGTACGGGACGGCCTCGCCGTTCTGGTCCACGGCATCTGTCGTCACGTCCTTCGTGATCTCGAGCGACGCCAGCTCGTACACATTGTCGAGCGTCGCGGTGCCGTACGGTTCCACATCCGTCACGACCCCGCCCGTGCCCGAGGCGCTGACCTGGCCGTTGTCGCCCTCGAGCAGCTCGCACGACGCGCCCCACGGGAGGCCGTCGATCGTCTGCGCCTCACCGGCGGAGAGCGTGAGGTCGATGGGTGGCAACTCGGTCTCGACCGGGGTGCCCTCGGCCGAGACGCACATCAGTTGCACCGAGAACGTCTCCGGAGCGAAGGCGGCGCCATCCCCGCTCACGGTCTTCTCGACCGTGAGCGATCCGGTCGCGAGTGCCGCGCCGACGCGCACACCCTCGGTCGGGACCATGTCGTCGGAGCCGCTGGACTGGTCCGCCGTGAGGTGCGCCCCGGTGGCGACCGTGTTCCACGCGATCGGGTTCTCCTTCACGAGCACGGGGCCTTCGCCGGGCGCGTACGGCGCGGCGAGAGTGGCGAAGTCCGCGAGGATCACGCCCAGGGGCTCGAGAGGAGTCGGCAGCTCGATCGTGAGCTGGATGCCGGTCACGTCGGCCGGGTCGACGGATCCGGGGTCGACCCAGTCCCCCTCGGCGCAGGCCGGGGCGAGCGTGTCGGCGAGATCGTCCGCACAGACCGCGCCGGTCGTGACCTCGTAGCTCATCGTGGCACCGGCGGGCGCCTGCACGAGCTCGACGCCCTCGGCGAAGACCGGGATCCACTCACTGCCGCGCGCCAGCTCGCTCAGCACGCCCGTGTCACCGGGGACCGGCAGCCGGTCGGTCAGCACGATCCGGTCCATCGGGATGTTGCCGGTGTTGGCGATCGCGAACCGCCACTCGAGCTCCCCGCCGGGCTTCGCGATCGGGATGCAGGAGAGTGCGTAGAAGCCCTCGTCGGCGGGGTCGAACTCCGCCGGCACGTTGGGTTCGCAGGCTTCGCCGCTGCCGGTGTCGAACGCACCGAGCTCGTCGTCGACGGCCCGAACGGCCTTCGCGGAGCGGACCGCGCCTGCGGCGAGCACCGTGATGAAGGTGTCGGTCGAGCACTCGTCGACGGGACCGGCGGCCTCGTTGCAGGTGTCGAAGGGACGATCCCCGCCGACGGTCGCGGTGTTCGCGATCTGGGTGCCGCCTGGGACGCCGGGCACGATCACCATGTCGATCGTGATCGTGTAGCTCTGACCAGGCTCGATCTGGCTTCCCTCCGGGAACGTGAACGTCCAGGTGCCGTCCGCGTCGGCGACCGTGACGTCCGACGGATCCGTCGGCATGGATGCGGTCGTGGACGCGTACGCGTATGGTCCTTCGACCCCGGCTTCGGGATCGAGCATGAGCTGACCGTCCGCCGCCGGATCATCGACGATCACGGGGTTCTCGATCGGCCAGGCCCCCGTGTTGGTGACCGTGAGCTCGTACGGGATCACCTCGCCCGGGGCGAACTGGCTGCCCTCGGTCGGGGTCTTCGTGATCTCGACAGCCGAGATCGCGTGCAGATAGGCGATCTGCGCGTCGGCGGAGTCCGACACCACGCCGACCTCGCCCTCCTCGCACGCGGACTGCAGATTCGCGCAGGCCGTCGCCGTCGTGCTGTTGCTGAACACGCCGGCCGCGGTCTCCCCCGGGGCGGGTGCGAGGTCGGAGCGGTCGCTGGGGACCTCGCCTCCGCTGCGCAGGTCCGCTCGTCGCTGAACGGAGATCGGCACCTCCTGCAGCGGCGTGATCGGGTTCTCCCACTGCTGGAACTCGCCGTCGACGATGTTCGCGAAGGTGAATCGCACGCCCTGCACCTGGTCGGCGGTGGTGCCGTCGGGCAGGGGCTGCGCCAGGAAGTCCGCCTGCGTGCGGTACTCCCCCTCGACCCACGTTCCCCCGACGTTGTCGACCGACGTCCCGTCCGCCGAGGGCGTGAACGTGCCACCGGTGAGCACGTCCATCTTGACCATGTTGATCGGCGTCGCGAGGGCGAAGGCCGGGTCGATGCCGACGTAGTCGAAGGCGTTCCAGAACGTGGCCTCGTCGTCGACGATCTGCATCCCCTGCACACGGGCGGAGCCGGTGGGCTGGCCGGTCAGGGTCATGACGACCGGCGCGTCATCCGGTTCGGTCTGCGACGGCACGGAGAACGACTTGCCGGCCTCCACCTCGAGCGACAGGTCTTCGAACACGACGGTGGCCTGGTCCTGCGCTGTCGGCGTGTTTTCGGCGGTACCGCCACCGGCGTCGGCCACGGCCGCCTCCGCCACGTTGGTGACGGGGCTCTCGTTGCTGCCGGCCTCGTCGTCGACGCGGTTGTCCGGCTCACCGCGCACGAACTCGCGCATGCGGAGGTCCATCTGGATGCTGCCCGTGGCTTCGGGCTCGATCCGCCCGTCGTACGTGACGACGATCCCGACGACGTCGAGCAGATCCGCGGAGGACATCGCGAGCACCTCATCGATCGTGTGCGTGGTGTCGCCGCCCGCGTCCGCCGCGCCGTCACCGTCCTCGTCGTGCGAGAGCACCACTTCGGCGCTCTCGGCACCGTTCGGCTCCGAGATCGAGATGACGTCGTCGAGGGTGAAGTACAGGAAGGGATTCTGGGCGCTGCCCGGCGCAGGATCGGTGATCGACATCGTGTCGACGCGCGTGGCGGTCAGGTTGGTCGCCTCGAGGGTCACGCGTCCGGTCGGGAACTGCTCCGCCGGCGTGCCGTCCGGTGGGATGCCGAAGGGGCTGTTCGACCAGGTCTTGGTGATGTCGACGTTCAGCGGCACGTCGACGATTCCGATCGTGTCGGCGTCGTCGGACTGGATGATCTGCTCTCCGTCGGTCGTCCCTGTGACACTCGCGACGTTCAGCACCGTTCCGACAGCGGGGTCGTCCGGATCCTCGACGAAGTTGTAGTCGAGGTCGCCCATGGCGGGCTGACCGTCCGAGCGACGCTCGTCACGCAACTCGAACACCAGGTTCACCGTGCGGTCGTTGCCCGTGGAGCGGGCGACGCCGCTTCCCACCGGCGGGGCCGTCGGATCACCGGCGGAGGCCGCCTCGCGATCTTCGCTCTCTTCGACCAGGAGGCGGATGCCGAGCGCATCAGCCCGATCCTCGTCGGTGAGCGTGACGCCGGGGAAGCCCCCGACGCAGGTATCCGCGCACGGGTCGTTCGACAGTGCGCGCCAGGACTCGCCGTCCCACAGCTGGACCGCGGTGATCTGGTCGTACTGGAGGTAGGGATCCATGGCGGACGTGATCTCAGCGACTCCGACGAGATCGAACGCGTCGTAGAAGGAGCCGGCGAGCGACGCGGGGTCCGTGCTGGGCGGGGTCGCCTCATCCTGGATGACGACCTGATCGATCCCGCTGTAGCCACCGGTGGACCACTGCAGACGGCTGGTCACCTCGGCGCCGGACCGAGAGGTGACGATGTTCGGGTCGATCGCCTTGTCCAGGACGTCCGGTCCCTCGTCGGGGTCGAACGGGTCGAGATGGACCTGCGCGCAGCCCACGGAGTCGGCACTCGGCGTCGCCTGCAGTCCCTCGGCGCCCGACGCATCCGTCACTCCGCAGTTCTGGACGTCGACCGGAGCGGTCGTCTCGGTGGCCGGTTCTCGCTCGGTTTCACGGATCTCCGCCGTGAAGTGCGGTGCGAGCGTCGTCCCCGGAGGGAAGGAGGTGCCGTCCTCGGCGGTGTAGACGAACTGCAGACCGAGGATGTCGTCCTGCTCGGATGCCGGGATGTCCATGCTGAACACCGTCGGCCCCTCGACGACCACGGGCTCTCCGTCGGCGTCGAGCAGAGGCACCCAGTCCTCGCCGTTCCAGTAGTTGATCGTCAGCGTCGCGTTCGCCGGGACCGCCGTCTCGGTGATCTCCGTCGCATCGAACAGATCCCAGAAGCTGCCGTCGACTCCGAATGGAACGGTCGCCGGTTCCTGGACGACGATCTCGGTCGCATCGGTCGTGGACTGCGGGAACGGATCGACGGAACCGTTCAGGGTCACGAGCACCCACTCGCCAGGGCGGTCGATGATCGTCCCCGGGTAGATGGACTTGGTCGTGGTCGTCTCGAGGTGCTTCTCGTAGACGAGCAGATCGGCCTCGGCGTCGACGTCGACGACGCCGCCGGCCGGCCCGACGCCGGTCGTCGTGGCGACGTTCGTGATGGTGGCCGGGTATCCCGCCTGATCCTCGTCGGTCTGGACGTCGAACGGGATGCTCAACTGTGCGCCGGGCGAGATCTCACCCGTGAACGTGATCTGGAACCGGACCGGATCCCCGGCGGGGGCGGGCGGGCTCGCCCCGTCGTCGAACGCCGTCGGTCCCTCCGTCGAGCCGTCCGCGTAATAGTACGTGATCGTGGCGCCGGTGGCACCGGCGGGATACGTCACGGGGCCAGCGAAGCCGGCGAACTGCATCGACTCGTCGAAGCCGCCGGCCGACGGGTCATCGCCGGTCAGCGCCGGCTCCGTGACGGTCATCTCGGGCAGGGCGAATGCGCTGTTGTTCGTGGACGTGATAGTCGCGGTGCTCGTGTCGCCGGCGGCGACCTCGGCCGGCTCGAACGCCTTGGTCGTGGCGATCTCGATGTCCTCCGCGACGATCTGGTGCGTCGCCGATGCCGTCGCGTTCTCGGTGGTGCCGTCGCGTGAGATGGCCCCGTCGACGGTGTTGGTGACGGTCACGTCACCGAGCTCTCCCACGTCCTCCGGTTGCTCCATGCCGATCTCGGCACCTCCGGATGCACCGACGGGAATGCGACTCCCGTCGGTGTCCGTGAACGTGATCCGGACGCCGAGCACGTCGTCGTTCGGCACGGACTCCGGGGTCGTGGGCTGGTCGGGGGCGGTCGCCACCGGGCCGGCCACCCACTCGGTCCCGTTCCAGACCTCGACCTGCGCCTGCTCGGCGCCCTCGGGATAGGTGACGGTGCCGAGACCGGTGAACGGCAGCGTCTCGAAGGGGTTGCCCGGTGCTGTCGGATCGGCGGGGTCCGTGATCACCATCTGGTCGAGCTGGGCGTTGGAGGCGTTCTCCGTCGTGACAGTCGCCGTCACGGGCGTTCCTGCAGCGGCCACAGCGCTCGGCGGATCCATCGTCTTCGTCACGACGGGGTCGAGCTCGAGCGGAATGACCGGCGTGACCTCGTCGGAATCGCTCAGCGGACCGGAGGTCTGCGTGTCGGCGTTCGTCGTCGCCGTGTTCGTGATCGGGATGCCGTTCAGCTCGTACGGCGCGTTCTCCGGCAGTCGGACCTGGATCGTCACCGTACCGGTCGTTCCGCCCGGCAGGCCTTGTCCGCCGGCAAGGATCGGCATGGTGAAGTCGACGTGCACGCTCTGCCCGTCGATCGTCACGTCTCCCTGGAGGCCGGTCCCCACGGCGGCGTCGAGGACTTCGAACTCACTGGGCACGACATCGTCGAGGACCGCGTTCACGCAGCCGGTCGTGATCGACGTGCACGAGACCGTGATGGTGTAGCTGAACGACTCCCCCGGCGCGACCGTATCGACACTCGCGGTCTTGTCGACCTCGACGTCGCCGTCGGCCGCGAACGCGGCCGGTGCGATGCCCACGAGCGCCGTGCTGAATCCGAGGACGACGGCGGTGAGCCCCGCAGCCATCCGACGTCGCCAACCGTGTGCCTTCGTCGTTCTCATCCCACCCGCTCCGTTCGTCACGGGTGTCAGCCTCCACGCCCGCTCCCGGCGAGTCTTGCAGACCTGAACGTTGGCTGGAAGCCCCTAATCCCGGACGGGTGAACCGTTCTCGGCGTCCCTGCGCAGGGCGTCCGCGTTGCGGATGAAGAGGATGATCCAGGTGAACACGAGCAGACCGGCGACGAGCTCGACGGCCGTGAGCGTGTAGTACCCGATCGCGAACAGCACGGCCAGCGTCACGATGACGGCGAGGAACAGGTATCCGAGCAGCAGGAACGTGCTCGGCATCCGCGGCACCCAGCGCCGAAGCGCGATCACGAGCACGCCGAACGCCACCACCATGCCGCTGGCGACCCCGGTGTGGATGCCGAAGAACTGGTCGACCGGGAACACGCCGACGAGCCCCAGGAAGATCCCCACGATCACCAGGCAGGTGCGCACGCGCACGACACCGTGCGGGTGCGGCGTCGGCAACTGATGGGTCGCATACCGCGCCAGTGTGGTGACGAGGATGCCTCCGACGATGAGCGTCAGGTTGAACGTCCTGGCGGACAGATCATCCGTCATACCGAGCGCGCTGAGGTTGTCCTGCCACCAGTGGGGGTCGCTCGCCGTGAGCGTGCTCGCGATGATGCCGAAGGCGAGGAACGTCGCCAGCACGATCGCCAGCAGCTGCAGGTCGAGATGCGTCGCGGAGAGGAACACCGCATAGGCGGTCAGCGAGGTCGCAGCACCGGCGAGCAGCAGCACCGGCAGCGGGTAGACCACGGCATCGATGAACCCGAGTTCGAGGATCGTCGCCACGAGCGTCCAGCCCAGCAGCGCGATCACGGCGTGTGCGAAGGCGAATGCGGCGAGGTCGACGACATCCAGCACTCCGACGCGCCCTGCACGCAGCGCGTCGTCGACCACCAGGCGTCCGCAGACGAAGACGACCACGGCCGTAACGGCGGAGGCGATGGCGGCGTACTGTCCGACCGAGCCCCCGCCGGCGATCGGCGCGGACCCCAGCCCGAACACCGGGATCGCGACTCCGGCGCTCAGGACGAACGCCATGATGGCGGCCCACAGGCCGAGCGTCTCGATCGATCGTTCCGACGCGGAGCGGAGTCCTGACATACCACCAGTGTGGCGCATGCGCCGTTACCATGAAGCGCAACCCCGGGCAGCCGCACGCCGTGGCGCCCAGAACCGGAGCCGCAGTGGATCTGACGCAACTCATCCCGACGAACGTCACCGCGTGGGACGTCGTCTTCGCGATTCTGGCGGTGATCGGCGGCTGGATCGCCGCCCACTACGCGCGCAAAGGGGTGCTCACGCTCGGGCGCAGGGCCCCGGGTGTCTCCGACACGATGGTCGACATCGCCGCCCGTCTCGTCCAGTACGTGCTGGTCTTCCTGGGTGTCGGCATCGCTCTCGGATTCCTCGGCGCCAGCATCCAGCCGGTGCTGGCCGTCACGATCATCGCCGCGGTCGTCATCGTCCTCGTCCTGCGCGGCGTCGCGGACAACTTCGCGGCCGGCGTCCTGGTGCAGTCGCGTCAACCGGTCAAGCTCGGTGAGGAGATCCTGTTCGAGGGACCCGATGGTCCCCTCTCGGGCGTCGTCAAGGATCTCAACGGCCGCTCCGTCATCGTCACGACAGCCGACGGCCGCACCGTGCACGTGCCGAACATCAAGCTGCTCTCTGACATCCTCGTCAACGACTCGCGTCACGGCGCGCGGCGCAGCGAGGTCCAGGTCCGCGTAGGCCGCGGTGACGGGCGCGAGCTGTCTTCGGTGCTCGCGCTCGTCAGAGATGCCGCCTCGCGCGCGGAGGGCGTGCATGCGAGGGAGTCCGTGACCGCGCTCGTGCGAGAGGTCTCGGACGAGCGCTGGATCCTGCGGGTGCGGTTCTGGCACCACCCGCTGCACGCGGTCGCGGTGACCTCGGCGGTCGTCACGGTGGTCGCCGCTGCACTGGAGGATGCCGGGATCCCGTCCGTCGTGACCGACAGCCCGGTCGCTCCCCCGCTGGCATCGCCAGGCACGCTCTGAGTCGGCCCCTCGCTCGACGCGCCGAGGAATGCCGGAGACCGACTGTTACAGCGCTCTCTTCGACCCATGGATAGGATAGGCAAACCTAACCTGAAGGAGTCGATCCGGTGTCTGAGCTGCTCACCTCGTCCACTGTCGATCTGTACCGCGCCCTGATCTCGCAGTCCGCGTCCCGCATCGCCACCCGATTCGCCGAGGTCGGCAGACCGTCATCCGGCGCCTCGCGCGCCGAGCTGCAGACGCTCGTCGCGGCGGTCGATCTCGCCGGACCAGGGGTGGGGGCCTCGCACGCGATCCGTGAGATCGACGAGCTGTTCCTCGAGCACGCGGTCTGGTTCCACCACCCGGGATACGCCGCGCACCTGAACTGCCCGGTGGTCCTCCCCGCCGTCGCGGCGGAGAGCATCCTCGCCGCGGTGAACCCGTCGGTCGACACCTACGATCAGTCGACCGTCGGCACGCTGATGGAGCGCCGCCTGATCGAGACAGCCGCCGGTTGGGTCGGGTTCGAATCGGGCGACGGCGTGTTCACCTCGGGTGGCAGCCAGTCGAACCTGCACGCGCTGTTCCTCGCCCGAGAGGCTGCGATCGCCACAAGCGACCTCACCCGCGCCGAAGCGCTCCCGCGTCTGGTGCTCTTCGCCACGGCATCCAGCCACTTCAGCGTGGGCAAGTCCGCGTTTCTGCTGGGACTGGCCGAGGACGCGGTGATCGAAGTCGGCGACGACGGCGAGGGCCGGATGCTGCCGGAGGCGCTGGACGCGGCCATCGCCGCAGCATCCGCGGATGGTCGGGTGCCCATGGCCGTCGTCGCGACAGCGGGAACGACCGACCGCGGCGTGATCGACCCCCTCGCGTCCATCGCCGAGGTGACCGTCCAGCGTGGCCTCTGGCTGCACGTCGACGCGGCGTACGGCTGCGGGCTGCTCGTGTCACGGCGTTATCGACACCTCCTCGCCGGCATCGACCGCGCGAGCTCGGTCACGGTCGATTTCCACAAGAGCTTCTTCCAACCGGTGTCCTCGAGCGCCCTCCTCGTCCGCGAGCCCCGCGACCTCGCGGCCGGCGCCTGGCACGCCGACTATCTCAACCCGCTCGAGAACGAGGAGCCGAACCAGGTCGACAAGTCGTTGCAGACCACGCGGCGCTTCGACGCGCTCAAGCTGTGGTCCACGCTCCGGGCGATCGGACCGCACGGCGTGGGCGACATGTTCGACGCGGTGATCGACCTCGCTGCGGAAGCGAGCGATCTCGTCGAGGAGGATCCCGAGCTCGAGCTCGTCGGCCGCACGCAGCTCAGCACCGTGCTGTTCCGCGTTCGTCCGGAGGGCGTGGGCACCGAGGAGCAGGACCGGCTGGTCGCCGCCGTTCGCCGTGTGCTGTTCGAGTCTGGTCGCGCGCTCGTCGCGAAGACCGTGGTCGACGGCCGCCCCTGCCTCAAGCTCACACTGCTCAATCCGCAGACCACCCTCGACGATGTGCGGATCATCCTGGGTACCGTCAAGGATGCCGCCACGACGCTGGCCGGCATCGACGACGAACTCGGAGTGGTCGGAGCGAAGGCATGAGCGCGCACGTCCACGACGTCATCGGCATCGGGATCGGCCCGTTCAATCTCGGTCTCGCCTGTCTCGCCCAGCCGACCGGTCTCGACGCCGTCTTCCTCGACCGGGAGGACGGATTCCGCTGGCACCACGGCATGATGATCGAGGGCGCGACGATCCAGGTGCCGTTCCTCGCCGACCTCGTGACCATGGCGGATCCGACGTCCGAGTTCTCGTTCCTGAACTGGCTGAAGCAGGCCGGCCGCCTGTATCCCTTCTACATCCGGGAGAGCTTCTACGCGCTGCGCGCCGAGTACGACGCCTACTGCCGCTGGGCGGCGAACCGCCTGCCGAACCTGCACTGGAACCACGAGGTCGTCGCGATCGACCACGATGACGTTGCCGATGTGCACGTCGTGCGGGCGATGCGCTCCGACACCGGCGAGGAGCGCACCCTCCGTGCACGCCACGTGGTCGTCGGCGTCGGCACCCGGCCCACCGTCCCGGACTCCCTCCGCGCGGTCGCCGGCACGGCGGTGCACAGCTCCGATTACCTGCAGAACCGGGATCGACTGCGCTCATCGGAGTCGATCACCGTCGTGGGCAGCGGCCAGTCCGCCGCGGAGATCTATCGAGACCTGCTGGACGGCGCCGGCGCTCGGAATTATCGGCTGGACTGGATCACGCGGTCGCCGCGGTTCTTCCCGATGGAGTACACGAAGCTGACGCTGGAGATGACCTCCCCGGAGTACACGGATCACTTCCACGCCCTTCCGCTCGATCTGCGTCAGACTCTGGGCAGGCAGCAGCGCTCGCTGTACAAGGGGATATCCGCTGATCTGATCGATGACATCTACGACACGCTGTATCGCCTCAGCGCGGACGGACCGGTGTCGACCATGCTGCTCACCGACACCGAGGTGACGTCGGCGGAGTGGGACGGCGCGAGGCACCGGCTGCGCCTTCGCCACGGCCAGCTCGGCGCCGAGCACGAACGCGAGACGGAGTCGCTCATCCTGGCGACCGGATACTCCGCCGAGACCCCGCCGTTCCTCGCCGGCATCGCCGACCGTCTCGAGTGGGACGCACTCGGCCGGCTCGCCGTCGCCCGCGACTACAGCGTCGACGGCGGCCGTGGACGCGTGTTCGTGCAGAACGGCGAGGAGCACACGCACGGTCTCACCGCCCCAGACCTCGGTTTCGGTGCGTGGCGCAACTCGTCGATCCTCGCCTCGATCATCGGTCGCGAGGTCTATCCGATCGAGCGTCGGATCGCATTCCAGGACTTCGGAGTGCCTCAGGATGCGGTTCTCACGAGCGCCGGGGTGACTCCGTGACGACGGCCGCCCTCGAGATCGCACTGATCGCCGCAGACGCGCACCGCGACTCCGCCGTCCTGCAACGGTGGCTGGCCGATCCCCATGCCGCGTTCTGGGGCATGGCCGACCTCGACGTCCAGACTGTGGCCGGATACATCGGTGACATCACCGCCGACCCGTGGCAGGATGCCTGGCTCGGGCTGATCGACGGTGCACCGGCGTTCTACGTCGAGACCTACGATCCGGCGCGTGTCCTGCTCGACGGCATCCACGACGTGTCGCCCGGCGACCTCGGCATGCACGTGCTCATCTCAGCTCCGACCGATGAGCCGAGGCACGGGTTCACCGACGCCGTCTTCGCCACCGTCATGGCGTGGTGCTTCGACGAACGCGGAGCACGGCGCGTGGTCGTCGAACCGGATGTGCGCAACGATCGCGTCCGCCGCAAGAACATGCGAGCCGGTTTCACCGAGCTGCGCGAGGTCGCCGTCGCCGACGGCGGCGGCATCAAGACCGCGATGCTGTCGGTGTGCACCCGTGCAGGATTCGCGGCATCCGCCCTGGCACCGGACACCACGTCGCAGTCCGAGACCGCCCTCTCCCGCTCTTCGATCGAAGGACACGCATGACCACTCCGCCCCCCGCCGACCACCTGGCGCCGGACACGCTCGACACGGCCCAGCGGCACCTGGTCGCGAAGGCGATCGCCGAGTTCAGCCACGAGCGGCTGATCGCACCGGAACCCTTCGACGGCGGATGGCGTCTCGTCCCGCCGCGGGGCGATGCCGAGTACCGGTTCACCGCGGTGCGCACCGAGCTCGAGCACTGGATCATCGACGAGGCCGGCCTCCGCCGGATCATCGGAGGGCACGATGCCGCGCTGGACGCGCAGGCCCTGATCCTCGAGCTGCAGCCCGCGCTCGGACTGTCCGACGGGCTCCTCCCGCTCTACCTCGAGGAGATCGCGTCGACGCTGGCCGGTGCGATGTTCAAGATCGCGGAGAAGGGCCCGACGGCGAACGCGCTCGCGAGCGCCGACTTCCAGACGATCGAGTCCGCGATGACCGAGGGACACCCGGGTTTCGTCGCGAACAACGGACGCATCGGCTTCGGCATCGTCGACCACGCGGCGTACGCGCCCGAGAGCGGTCGCCCGTTCCGTCTGCTCTGGGTCGCCGCACGGCGCTCGGCCTCGCACCTCGCGCTCGGCGCAGGGCTCGACGAGGAGACCCTGCTCGCGGGCGAACTGAGCGACCTCGAGCACGAGCGATTCGACTCGCGGTTGCGCGATCTCGGTGAGGATCCGTCGGAGTTCCACCTGCTCCCCGTGCACCCCTGGCAATGGGAGAACCGCGTCACGATCACGTTCGCCCCTGACCTGGCCCGTCGCGATCTCGTCCTGGTCGGCGAGAGCGTCGACGAGTACCGCGCGCAGCAGTCGGTCAGGACCATGTACAACATCACCAATCCGCATCGCCACTATGTGAAGACCGCGCTCGCGGTGCAGAACATGGGCTTCCTGCGCGGACTGTCCCCTGCCTACATGCGGGTCACCCCGGCCATCAACGACTGGGTCGCCGATCTCGTCGCGCGCGATGACACGCTGCGGGCATCCGGGTTCCGCGTGCTGCGTGAGCGGGCATCGATCGGCTACACCGGTGACGCCTACCACCGCACGACGGAACCGTCGGCTCACCGCAAGATGCTCGCCGCCCTCTGGCGGGAGAGCCCGACGCCGCTCGTCTCCGGAACCCAGCACCTGGCGACGATGGCCGCGCTCCTGCACCGCGACAGCGACGGTGCGGCGCTCGTGACCGCGCTGATCCGCGCCTCCGGCATCCCGGCGACCGAGTGGGTGCGCGCCTACCTCGACGCCTACCTGCGTCCGGTCGTGCACTGCCTGCTCGCGCACGACCTCGCGTTCATGCCGCACGGCGAGAACGTCATCCTCGTCCTCGACGGCCACGTCCCCACCGGCGCCTTCATGAAGGACATCGGCGAGGAGATCGCGATCCTCGCGGAGCGCTCGGTGCCCGACGAGGTGCGGCGCACCCTGTCGCCGGTCGACGACGCGGAGAAGGCACTCGCGGTGTTCACCGATGTGTTCGACGGCGTGCTGCGGCATCTCGCCGGCATCCTGCATGTCGACGGCACTCTGCCCGAGACGGAGTTCTGGCGCCTCGTCGCGGAGACCGTCGACGCGCACGCGGCCGATCACCCGGACCTCGACTCGAGCGTCGACCTGCGCGCCGACACCTTCGCGCACTCGTGCCTGAACCGCCTGCAGCTGCGCAACACCCTGCGCATGGTGGACCTCGCGGATCAGTCGGCATCGCTGATGTACGCGGGAACGCTGCGCAACCCGGCCGGACGGTCGGCCTTCGCACCGTTGCTCGGCGTGGGAAGCTGATCCGATGGCTGAGGTCTTCCGCGATCCCCACGGCATCCCGCACATCCGTGCCACGGACATCCGCGACCTCGCGCGCGCGCAGGGCGAGGTGACGGCACGGGACCGCGGCTGGCAGGTCGAGGTGGACCGGTTGCGCACGGCAGGCCGGCTGTCCGAGCTGATCGGCGAGACCGGCTGCGCATGGGATGTGTTCGCCCGCCGTGCGCGGCTGGACGACACCGCACGCCGGGCATTCGCTCTGCTCGAGGGAGAGACGCGGGACTTCGTCGCGGACTACGCGTCCGGTGTGCGCAGGGGCATGGCGCTCGGGCGACGGGCCGCCGAGTTCGCCGCACTCGACGAGCGTTTCGGGGATGCCGTTCCGCTGACGCCGTGGGAGGATCACGATCCGCTCGGCGTGCTCCATGTCGCGCACGCCCTGTTCTCCACGTTCCCGGCGGTGCTGTGGCGCGAGCACGTCGCGCAGACCATCGGCGACGAATGGGTGGATGTGTTCTCGGGCGAGGCTGCCGTCCCCACCTCGGGCAGCAACGCCTGGGCGCTGCACGGTTCCCGAACGGCGAGCGGACGGCCCCTGCTGGCCGGCGACCCGCACCGGATGTTCGAACTCCCCGGTGTGTACCAGCAGATCCGACTCGCATGCGACGAGTTCGACGTCGTGGGTTTCGCGTTCCCCGGAGTACCGGGGGTGCCGCATTTCGGCCACACCGGGCAGGCGGCGTGGGGCATCACGAACGCGATCGCGCACAACGTCGACGTGTTCGCCGAGCGCCTGCGCCGCCGTGGCGGCGGTTACGAGGCGCTCGGCCTCGACGGGTGGGAGCCCGTGGACGTGCAGAGATCCGTCGTGCGGGTGCGCGGCGGCGCGGATGTCGAGGTCGAGGCGCTCGAGACGTCCCGCGGATGCGTGGTCACCGATCTGCAGTCGCACGGCGACGAGCTGCGCGGCTGGAGCATCCGGCACCCGGCGCGCGCAGATTCCGACCTCGGCGCACGCGCGCTGCTTCCGCTGCTGCGCGCACGCACGGCCCGTGACGTGGTGACGGCGTTCGGCTCGTGGGTCGATCCGGTGAACCGCGTGCTCGCCGCGGACCGCGACGGTCAGGTGCTCTCGGCGACCGTCGGCACGGTTCCGGAGCGGCCGAGGTCGCAGCGTCGACGTGCGCTCGCCGCCGAGGTCGTCACCCCGGCACCCGACCGCGCCCCCGGCGAGGCACGGTCCGTGGCCGACGTCGCCGTCGACGCCAACGAGCGCCCCTCCGTCTCCGGCATCGACCTGGGGTGGGCCTATCCCTCGTCGCATCGCGCGCGCCGCATCCGCCACCTCATCGATTCCCTGCGTCCCCCGCAGCCGACGGACCTCGTCGCCGTCTGGGGTGACACGGATGGCAGCGTGCCGGCGGCGATCCGGGCGGCCCTGCCCACGGGAGACCTCCCGCCGGCGGCTTCGGCGGCCCGCGACGCGCTCCTCGACTGGGACGGCCGGATGGACGCGGACTCGACCGGCGCCGGCGTCTACGCCGCCGTCCGCGCGGCACTCGTCCGAGCGGTCTGCGCGCATCCGGCGATCGCGCCGCTGCGCACCCCGCACGGCTTCGGATCCGTCTTCGACCCGTGGATGGGCGTCGAGAGCCGGATCGCCGGTGCGCTCCCCCGACTCCTCGCGCATCCTGCACTGCGATCCGCGATCGGCGCGTTCGTCGTCGAGGCCCTGACGGAGGGCGCGGATGCGCCGACATGGGGCACGACGCATCGGATGCTGCCGCTGCATGTGCTCGACGGCATCCCCGGGATCGATCCACCGGGTGCGCAGTTCGACGTGCCGCTGTCCGGCGACGACGACACCGTACGCTGCACCGGCTCCTCCCCTGGCGTGACAGACCGGAGCTGGCGCGGATCCGTGGCGCGATGGGCGTGGGATCTCGCCGACCGCGAGGAGAGCCTGTGGAGCGTGCCGTTCGGCGCGTCCGGTGATCCGACCTCGCCGCACTTCGGCGACCAGCATCCGGCGTGGGTGGACGTGCGCCCTACGCGGATCATCACCGACTGGAGTGCTCTCGCCATCGATGATCCGGCAGGAGCCGCATGACCGCCCTACCAGCGCCCCGTCTGCTGAGCGGTCCCGCAGGGGCGCTCGTCCACGTCATCGACTCCCCCGTCCTCGGACGCATCGACTTCACAGTGCTCGACCCGGTCGCGGATCTCGACGTGCTGCACGAATGGACGGCGCGACCGACCTCGCGGTTCTGGGGTCTCGGAGACAAGTCGCGCGACGAGCTGCGGGACACCTACCTGTTCGTCGACTCGCTGCCCAGTCACCATGCCTTTCTCGTGCGTCGGGACGGGTTGCCCATCGTCCTGCTGCAGACATACGAGCCCGAGAACGATCCGCTCGGAGAGGCGTACGACGCTCTTCCCGGCGACGCGGGTCTGCACTTCCTGCTGGGCGCACGCGGGGCGCCCACGCCGCAGTTCTCCTCCCGTGTGGCCGATGTGCTCGCCGCGTTCCTTTTCTCGAGTCCGGGGGTCGACCGGCTGGTGATCGAACCGGATGTCCGCAACGAGCGGGCGATCGCGCGAGCGGTGAAGAGCGGGTTCGAGCTCGGGCAGCAGGTCGAGCTCGAGCACAAGACGGGCCAGCTGGCGTTCCTCAGCCGTGAGCGCTGGGGGCGTCACGCGGCGAGGGACAGGCCTGACGGATCGCGAGCGGTACTCTCGGAGACGGGGTTCGCGTGAGAGATGCGGCCCGAGAGGAAGCATCGTGACCCGTCCCGACGTCGACGCCCCTGAGAGCACCAACGCCTGGAAGCAGTTCTGGCGACCGACTATGCGGAGCTCGGCGCGGGTGTGGTCATCGCTTGGCTGCTCACCGGCCTGCTGATCGGCTTCGCCGAGGAGCTGCTCACCCGCGGCTATGTGGTCCGCATCATGCGCGCGGCTGGTCACCGTGAGATCGTCGTGGCGGTCGTCTCGGCCGCGATCTTCGCCGCACTGCACGCCGGCAACCTGCTGACGGGCCAGGCACTGGTGCCCACGCTGATCCAGCTGGCCTACACCTTCGCTTTCGGCATCTGCATGTACCTCGCGCTGCGCGTGACGGGCAGCATCGTCTGGCCGATCCTGCTGCATGCCACCACCGATCCCAGCATCTCGATGCTCGGGCTCGCTCCGACCGCGGGGTCGCTCACGGCGATCGCCGGCCTCGGCAACATCGCGGTCATCATCGTTGGACTTCTCGCGGTCGCGTTCATCCGCGACCAGCGCGACGCACCGGCTCAGACCTGAGCCCCTCAGCGTCCGTCGAGCCAGCGTGCGAGTTCCGCGGTGAGCGCCTCGGGTGCGTCGAGCTGGATCAGGTGGCCCGCGTCCGGGACGACGGCGAGCGAGGCCCCCGCGATCCGCGTCTGGAGACGTGAGGCTCGATCCGCCGGTATCCAGGTGTCCTCCGCGCCCCAGACGATGTGCACGGGTTCGTCGATCTCGCCGTACCGTGGCTCGATCTCGTCGGTGAAGCCCTCATCCGCCTGCGCGATCTGACGGTAGAAGGCCGCCTGCCCCTGCGCGTCGCTCCACGGCAACATCAGCATCGCCGAGTCGCTGCCGCTCACGCCGGTGTGGCTGGCGCCGCGGATGTAGGCCTCGACCGCCCCGCGGTGCACGGCGGCGGGCAGCTGTGCGAAGACGTCCGCGTGCTCCTGAACGAGGCGGAAGAACGGCGAGCCCCATGGCGACAGCGCGACCACATCGACCAGGCAGAGCGACGCATACCTCGCGCCGTGCAGCAGACGCGCGCGCAGTGCGACCGCGCCGCCGATGTCGTGCGCGACGATGTGCGGCCGGTCGAGACCCCACTGCTCGAGCAGGAACGCGAACAGTTCGCCCTGGAATCCGAGATCCACCCTGTGATCTGCGTCCTTCGAGGACGCACCGTAGCCCGGCATGTCCCACAGGTGGACGGTGAAGCGCGCGGACAGGGCGTCCGCGATCCGGCGCCACAGCGCCGATGACCACGGTGTGCCGTGCAGGAAGACCAGCGGCTCCCCCGCACCGAAACGATCCCAGGCGACGCGGCGTCCTCGCCAGTGCAGCGAACGACCGAGGTGATGCGCAGTCATCGCTCCATCGTCGCAGAGTCTCCGACCGATGGGGCCGTGTGACGTTCGTCCCGGCGGACCGCCGTGTGCCGTGGCCGGGTGACCACGTGACTACGCTGGACATGCAGGAACACGACGAAACGGGAACGAATGCTCAGTGCACAACGGCGCGCCTACCTTCTCGAGACGCTCCGTCGCGACGGAAAGGTCGTCGCGAAGGATATCGCCGCCGAACTGGGTCTCTCCGAGGACAGCATCCGCCGTGATCTGCGGGAGATGGCCGCAGAGGGACTCTGCCAACGGGTCTACGGCGGCGCGCTTCCCCTCTCGCCTGCGGTGGTCGGATACGACCAGCGCAAGCTGGTCTCGGTCGAGGGCAAGCAACGCGTCGCGGCCAAGGCCCTCGAACTGATCGATCACGGCAGCACGATCATCATCGACGGCGGTACGACCGCCCTGGCTCTCGCGCGGCTTCTGCCGTCGTCTTTGCAGTGCACGGTCGTCACTCACAGCCCGACGGTCGCGTCCGCGCTCGTCGAGCATCCGAGCGTCGACGTGTTCATCATCGGAGGACGTCTCTTCAAGCACTCGGCCGTCGCGTCCGGCGCGGCCGCCGTCGAAGCCGCGGAGCGCATCTCCGCAGACATGTTCTTCCTCGGCGTCACCGGCATCCATCCCGACAACGGGCTGACCACGGGGGATCCGGACGAGGCTGCGATGAAGCGCGTGCTGGCTTCGCGTGCCGCGGAGACCTACGTGCTCGGGTCCGCCGAGAAGGTCGGGGCGGCATCTCCGTACGGCGTCATCGGGTTCGAGGACGCCGCCGGTCTGATCACCGATGCCGACCGGCGCTCCGATGTCGTGCGTGCACTGAGCGAAAGGGTCCGCATCGTCGACGCCGGCGCGTGATCGGATTCACGGCGAGACGCCGACCACGGACCGACGACACAGCAAAAGGCCCGGAAACCCCCGGTCGATTTCTCGACCGGACCAGGATTCCGGGCCTTTCTTGCTCCCCGAGTTGGACTCGAACCAACAACCTGCCGGTTAACAGCCGGCTGCTCTGCCAATTGAGCTATCGAGGATCAGGCATGCTGCCGAAGCAACTCCACTAGCTTAGCAAAGGTCCAGGTGTGCGAATGACATCGGCGGGCGTTTCCGTGACGCCGGGTGTGTCGCGCTCATCGCTGGGAGTCCGCCTCGGCGTTCGGCACCCACAGCAGATCGTCGCCGACGCCGCGGGCGACGACGTGACCGCCGCGCAGCATGAGCGTCTCGGCCTTCAGCTCGCGGATGAAAGCGGCATCGTTCGTGACGAGCAGCGCTCCCATGCCCTGCTCGGTGCGACGCCGGGTGATCGCATCGAACACGACCGGCCGCACTTCGAGATCGAGATTGGCGAGCACCTCGTCGGCGACGAGCACCTTGGGCTCCAGCACGAAGGCGCGCGCTATCGCGACGCGCTGCCGCATCCCCGCGCTCAGCTCGTACGGGAACTTGTCGGCCGTCCCGAGCGGCAGGTGCAACTCGTCCAGCAGCGTCGCGATGCGGATCGACAGCGCGCGGGTGTTGACCTTCTTCTCCCGGATGAGAATCGGCTCGGCGATCACCTCGGTGACCGTCAGGCTCGGCGGCAGGGATGCCCCCGCTCCCTGCGGCACGAAACCGCTGAGGTACGTCAATTCACGGTGCCGCCGCCCAGGCTTTCGCACATTGACGCCGCACACCTCAGCGCTGCCTCCGACGATCCGCACTGACGGATCGGTGGAGCCGGCCAGCGCGGCGACGAGCGTCGATTTGCCCGACCCGGTGGGACCGGCGACGCAGAGCAGACCGCCGGGGGCGATCTGGAACGTCACACCGTCGACGGCTCTGGTGGCACCGCCGTGCCCGATCCGGTCGATCACCAGATCCGAGCAGTCGATCACGTTCGGAGAGGGAGACCTGCGAGACATGACCCCATCCTCCCCCGGCTTCGGTATGCCGTGCCGTTACGACTCGGTGAAACGACGACGTTCGACGTCGATGTCCCGCAGACGCACCCGCAGCGCCCGGCCTCCGTCGGATTCCGCCGGAACCCGCTGCACTGCGCCCAGCAGCTCCTGCTTCTCCTGTTCGAGGCCGCGGACGATCAGTCGTCTCGCGAGGTCGGTCGTCGAAGCGACGGCTCCCTCTTCGTCTCGAGCCGGGAAAGCCGTCATGAGCAGCTCGCCCGCGAGCGAGCGATACGGCTCGCGCACCGAGTTCACGGCATCCATGACCCAGCCCGGTCTGGCGCGGTCTGCGTCGACGACCGCTTCGCGGACGGCGTTGAGCGCAGGGTGGCGGAACGCCGGTGTCAGCGCCCTGGTGAGCAGGGCGGCATCGACCTGATGCCCGTACTGCAGGGTGCCGATCAGAGCATCGCGCTCCAGCGCGACATCGGCGGTCCTCGGCAGACTCGCGAGTGTCACGGCAGCGACCACGGGTGCCCCCGCCGGCGCGTCGGATGCCGGGGCCTGCGTCTCGCGCCGAGCGGGCGCGTGCGAGATGCCGCGCGCGGCGCGCTCGACCTCGGCGTGCACGTCCGTGGGGTCCATGCCGAGCCGGCGTGCCAGCACGCGCTCGTAACCGGGCCGCAGCAGACGGTCGCGGATCTCGGCCACGATCGGTGCGGCGGCACGAAGAGCACCGACGCGTCCTTCGACCGTCGAGAGGTCGTAGCCGGCGAGCTTGCGGTCGATCGCGAACTCGAACATCGGCTGCTTGGCGTCCATGAGACCGCGCACCGCCGCGTCACCGCGCTGCAGCCGCAGGTCGCACGGGTCGAGTCCGTCTGGTGCGACCGCGACGAAGGTCTGCGCGTTGAAGCGGTCGTCCTCGGTGAAGGCGCGCAGAGCCGCCTTCTGACCGGCCTCATCGCCGTCGAACGTGAACACGACCTCGCCTGCTCCGGAGTCGTCGCCCATGACGCGACGCAGCACCTTGATGTGCTCGGTTCCGAATGCCGTGCCACACGTCGCGATCGCCGTGGTGAGTCCGGCGAGATGGCAGGCCATGACATCCGTGTATCCCTCGACCACGACGACGCGGCGGGGGTCGCCACGGGAGATGTCCCGTTTGGCGAGATCGAGGCCGTAGAGCACCTGCGCCTTCTTGTAGATCGGCGTCTCCGGGGTGTTCAGGTACTTCGGCCCCTGATCGTCGTCGAACAGCTTCCGCGCACCGAATCCGATCGTCTGACCGGTCACGTCCCTGATGGGCCACACGAGGCGTCCGCGGAAGCGGTCGTAGACACCGCGCTGACCCTGCGACAGCAGGCCGGCCGAGAGCAGCTCCTCGCGGCTGAAGCCCTGCGCCGTCATGGCCTTGAGCAGACCGTCCCATCCGCGCGGCGCGAAACCGACACCGAAATGCGCGGCGGCCCCAGCGTCGAATCCGCGCTCGCCGAGGAAGCGGCGTCCGGCCTCGGCATCCGCGGTGAGCAGTTGCGAACGGAAGAACTCCGCCGCCGCCGTGTTCGCCGCGTACAACCGGCTGCGACCGCTCGTCTCCGGGGCTGCACCGCCGTCCTCGTAATGCAGCGTGTATCCGACGCGGCCCGCCAGACGCTCGACTGCCTCGGTGAAGCTGACGTGGTCCATCTCCCGCAGGAACGAGTACACGTCGCCGGACGCACCGCAGCCGAAGCAGTGGTAGTAGCCGACCTGCGGACGCACGTGGAAGCTCGGGCTCTTCTCATCGTGGAACGGGCACAGCCCCTTCAACGACCCCACGCCTGCGGACTTCAGTGCAACGCGCTCCCCCACGATGTCCGCGATGTTGATCCTGGCTTTGACCTCGTCGACGTCGGCCTGACGGATGCGCGGCATCAGCGCGCCTTTTCGGCGACCATCGGCGTCGCGGTGTGCGCGCGGGCCCGCGCGTGACGCGGCGACCAGATCCCCACCTCGGCGGGGTCGATGTCGCCGACGAGCCGGGAGTGCCAGTCCAGCGCGGTCTGGTCGGTGAGGCTCGCGATCTGATCGACCACGACCCTGGCACGAGCGGCATCCGTCGGTGCATCCAGGAAGTCGGCGGCGAAAGCCGGCTCGAGGACGTCCGCCCCAGCGGTCCAGAGCGTGTCCGTCGACCACAGCGCATCAGCGAGACGCTTCAGCACCCGGCGCTGCTCTTTGTAGACGCCGCGGCGCGCGTCGATCGTGACGATGGCCTGCCCCATGATGCCCTTGAGCACAGCGATCTCGACCTCGATGACGCGCGGCACGACGACGTGCGCGTTGTAGCGCGCCAGCGCAGGTCCGGCGTACGCCTCTCGCGTGGCGGCGACCGCGGCGCGCGCGAAGCGCCCGATCATGTCGCTCGTGAGGTTCTTCAGGCGGGCGAGATCGCGGCGCGAGCGGTCGAAGGACCGCAGCCACATCGGCTGCCGGGTCAGGCGGTACAACCCGTCGGCCAGTTCCTCGCGCGTGTAGTCGTATCCGACCCACTGCTGGATCCGCGAGACGAGCGCATGATGCTCGGCCGGGTCCGAGAGCTGCGCGACGTCGAGGTAGCCGTTGACGATCGCGTCCTCGAAATCGTGCACCGAGTATCCGATGTCATCGGACAGGTCCATGATCTCGGCTTCGATGCAGCGTAGGCGACCAGGGGCACCGTCGCGCATCCAGCGGAAAACGTCCTCGTCCTCGGGATAGACGCCGAACTTGAGCCGGCCGCCCGGGTCCGGGAGCGGGCTGTCGACGGTCCACGGGTACTTGCACGTGGCGTCCAGGCTCGCCCTGGTCAGGTTGAGCCCCACCGACCGATCGTCATCGTCGAGGACCTTCGCCTCGAGACGGGTGAGGATGCGCAACGACTGCGCGTTGCCCTCGAAGCCGCCGATGGGTTCGGCCCATTCGTTGAGAGCTCTCTCGCCGTTGTGGCCGAACGGCGGATGGCCGAGGTCGTGGCTGAGGCAGGCGGTGTCGACGACGTCAGCGGAGACGCCGAGCGCGATCGCGAGTTCGCGCCCGACCTGAGCGACCTCGAGGGAATGCGTGAGGCGGTTGCGCGCGAAGTCGGCCGTGCTCGCCGGACTCAGGACCTGGGTCTTGGCGGCCAGGCGCCGCAGCGCGGCCGAATGCAGCACGCGGGCGCGGTCCCTGGCGAAGTGATCGCGTTCCGAGCGGTGCGTCTCGGCGAAGAAGCGTTCGGTGTCGTGCGCGTCGTAGCCGTCGACGCGGCCCAGTCGATCCGGTTGCGCGTCGCCCGGCAGGTCACCCGCCACTGTTCTCGATCTCCGCTCCGCGCAGCATCTGCCGGGTGTCCTCGGCGACGTCGCGCGAGTCCAGCCACTTGTCCGGAAGCGCCGGACGCTTCGGGTGGCCCGCGCGACCGCGCTGGCCCTCGGCATCCGCACCGGGATACGGGGCATCGCGGTCGAGCTGACCGAGCAGGTCGTCCATCTGCGCGAGGCTCTCCACCTTGGCCAGAGCCGTCCGAAGCTCCCCGCCGACCGGGTAGCCCTTGAAATACCAGGACACGTGCTTGCGGATGTCACGGCATCCGCGGTCCTCGTCCTCGAAGAACTCCACGAGCAGGTCGGCGTGACGACGGAAAGCGTCGGCGACGAAGCCGAGCGTCGCATCGACGGGGCGCGACTCGGCACCGAACGCGGCCGCCAGATCGCCGAACAGCCAGGGGCGGCCGAGACAGCCGCGGCCGACCACGACGCCGTCGCAGTCGGTCTCGGCCATCATGCGCACGGCATCATCCGCACTCCAGATGTCGCCGTTGCCGAGGACGGGGATGCTGGTGACGGCCTGCTTCAGCTCGCCGATGGCATTCCAGTCGGCGTGCCCGGAGTAGAACTCGCTCGCGGTGCGGGCGTGCAGGGCGACGGCGGCGGCTCCGGCATCCTCCGCGGCGCGACCGGCGTCCAGGAACGTGAGGTGATCGCGGTCGATGCCCTTGCGCATCTTGACCGTCAGCGGGATGGGACCGGCGGCCTTGACCGCCTGGTCGACGATGTCGGAGAAGAGCCTCGTCTTCCACGGCAGCGCCGCTCCCCCGCCCTTGCGGGTCAC
The DNA here is from genome assembly GCF_025836995.1 of Microbacterium sp. M28. NCBI lineage: Bacteria > Bacillati > Actinomycetota > Actinomycetes > Micrococcales > Microbacteriaceae > Microbacterium > Microbacterium triticisoli. Next base: position 1,800,845 of record NZ_CP107546.1, read on the forward strand.
CTTGGGAACAGGGCAGCCGAAGTTGAGATCGATGTGATCGGCGTGATCCTCGGCGACGATGATGCGCACGGCTTCGGCGATCGTCTTCGGGTCGACGCCGTAGAGCTGGATCGAACGCGGCGTCTCCGACTCGTGGTGTCGGATCAGGCGCATCGTGACGTCGTTGCGCTCGACCAGTGCGCGCGAGGTGATCATCTCGCTGACGTACAGACCGGCACCGTACTCGCGGCAGAGTCGACGGAACGCGGTGTTCGTGATCCCGGCCATGGGGGCGAGGACGACGGGCACGTCGATGTCGATCGGGCCGATGCGCAGGGAACGCGCTGGTGCGGTGGCGAGACTCATATCTCCTCTATTCTCCCATCCTCCGCGGCCGGTGAGGCACAGGCGTCCTAGGCTGTGGATATGACCGATCAGAGCGTGCGCCAGATCCCCTTCTCGGATGCCGAGGGGGTCGTCAAGACTCTCGATGACTACGCGGCCGATGTGCTCCTCGTCGTCAATGTCGCCTCGAAGTGCGGTCTGACTCCGCAATACGAGCAGCTGGAGCAGCTCCAGCGCACGTACGGCGATCGCGGATTCAGCGTGGTCGGCTTCCCGTGCAACCAGTTCATGGGTCAGGAGCCCGGGTCGATCGAGAAGATCCTCGAGTTCTGCTCCACGACGTACGGCGTCAGCTTCCCGATCAACGACAAGGTGAAGGTCAACGGCCGGAGCGCCGATGACCTGTACCAGCGGCTGAAACAGACGCCGGACGCCGGCGGCAAGGCCGGACGCGTCGAGTGGAATTTCGAGAAGTTCCTCGTCCGCCCGGACGGGTCCGTCCAGAGGTTCCGTCCCAAGCAGAAGCCGGACGACCCCGAGATCGTCTCCGCGATCGAGGCCGCCCTGACCCGCTGACCGCGTTCGGCCTCAGACCGCCGCGGCGGTCTCGGGCTCGCTCTGGCCGCGCTTGGCCCAGAGGTCGCGCAGCACGCTCTCGAAGGTGCTCGGCGGCTGAGCCCCCGAGATGCCGTATTGGCCGTCGAGCACGAAGAACGGCACGCCCTGGATACCGTAGGCCTGGGCCTGCGCCTGGTCCTGACGCACAGCGGGGAGGTGGGTCGCCGCTTCCAGTGCCTGGCGGGTCTCGGCGGCGTCCAGCCCGACCTCGACCGCGAGCTCGACGAGGTCGTCGATGCGACCGACGTGCTTGCCCTCGGTGAAGTACGCGGACATGAGCCGCTCCTCCATCTCGTGCTGCAGGCCGTGAGCCTTGGCGTGGTGGAGCAGTTCGTGCGCCTTGACCGTATTGGTGTGCTGCAGGAGGTCGAAGCGGTACTCCAGCCCGGCCTTCTGCGCGACGCCCGTGACGTTCGCGAGCATCTGCTCGACCTGCTCGCGCGGCATCCCCTTGTGACCGGCGAGGAAGTCGATCTCGTCGCCGTCGAAGTCGACCGGGGTATCGGGAGACAGTTCGAAGGAGTGGAAGGTGACCGTCACCGCGGGGGCGTCGGCGTCTGCGGAGACGGCTTCGAGCCCTTTCTCGAGATTGCGCTTGCCGATGTAGCACCAGGGGCAGGCGATGTCGGACCAGATGTCGATGGAGATGGGTTCAGTCACACCAGAGGTCAACCCGCCGCTGGCGGCACGTATTCCACGGGCCGCATGTGACGTTTCGCGGATCCCATGACGGATCACGGAACGATCGGGCCGAGACGTCCGTGATTCGTCAGTGCATCCGTCATCCGTCCCGAGCGGTCTCCGTTGCTACGATCTTCGGATGCTCTCGTTCGACGACCCGGTTCCCGCAGACGTCGATCGGGTGCTGATCGCCGGTGTCACGGGATCGGGGAAGACGACGCTCGCACGGCGTCTCGCATCGGCATGGGGCCTGCGCCACGTCGAGATCGATGCCCTCTTCCACGGCCCGAACTGGACGCCGCGACCGGAGTTCCTCGACGACGTGCGCGCCTTCGCGGCAGAGGAGCGGTGGGTCACCGAGTGGCAGTACACGAGCAAGGGGACCGACGAGATCCTCGCCCCGCGGGCCGACCTGCTGATCTGGCTCGACTACCCGTGGCGGCTCGTGCGCGGACGGCTGCTTCGCCGCACGGTGAAGCGCCGGATGCTGCGCACCCCGCTGTGGAACGGCAACGTCGAGCCGCCCATGTGGAAGCTCACCGCCTGGACCGGCGAGAACGACATCCTGCGCTGGCAATCCGAAACGCGGCACAAGTGGGACGAACGGATGCCGGAGATCACGAACCGCTTCCCGCATCTGAGGATCGTGCGCCTGCGGCATCCTCGCGAGGCGGATGCCTGGCTGGCTCACGTCGGTCCCTGATCCACGACAGGCACTTCGCAGAACCGCACGGATCTCGCAGGGATCGCGGCGAAACATGCGATATGCGTGCTGTTCTACGAGATGCGTGCGTCAGCGCATCACTGAGACTCGGTCGGCGCGTCCACAGCCCCGCCGAAGCGCCGATCCCGCGACAGGTAGACCTCGATCGCCCGCCACAGCTCCGCTCGCGAGAAGTCGGGCCAGAGAGTGTCGAGGAACACCATCTCGGCGTAGGCCGACTGCCAGAGCAGGAAGTTCGAGGTGCGCTGCTCCCCGGAGCTGCGCAGGAACAGGTCGACGTCCGGCATGTCGGGCACGTAGAGGTGCCGCCGGATCGTCTTCTCGCTGATCGCGCTCGGCTTCACGCGTCCGGCCTTCACGTCCTCGGCCAGTGCCCGCATGGCGTCGACGAGTTCGATCCGTCCGCCGTAGTTCACGCACATCGTGAGCGTCAGCACGTCATTGCCTCGCGTGAGCTCCTCGGCGTACTGCAGCTCCTTGATGACCGAGCCCCACAGCCGCGGCTTGCGCCCGGCCCACCGGACGCGCACGCCCCACTCGTTGAGCTGGTCGCGCCGACGGTGCAGCACGTCCCGGTTGTAGCCCATCAGGAAGCGGACCTCTTCGGGCGAACGCGCCCAGTTCTCCGTCGAGAACGCGTACACCGACAGGTGCTTCACGCCGGCCTGGATCGCGCCGGCGACGACGTCCAGCAGCACCTCCTCGCCCGCCTTGTGCCCCTCGATGCGGTTGAGGCCACGGCGATTGGCCCAGCGGCCGTTGCCGTCCATCACGATCGCGACGTGCTCGGGCACCTTGGCGAAGGCGGGCGGGTGGATCCCGGTCCAGTCCAGCGGACGATACGCGACCGCATCCTTGTGCGTGTAGGGCTTCGGGGTCACCGTGCTCCTTCTCCTGTCGTGCTGCTCACGTGGGCGAGCGAGCGGATCCCGCGCTCGAGGTGCCACTGCGCGTACGCCGCGATCACACCGGATGCCGCGGCACCGTCCGGCGAGGGCGCCGCGTCGATCACGTCCCACTCGCCCGCCATCAGCGCTCTGAGCAGACCCAACGTCGACGTGGCGATACGCGGACTTCCGGCCGGTGCGCAGTCCGCGCAGACCACGCCGCCGAGCTGGCCGACGAACGACGGATGGGGGCCCGGCTTCGAGCATCGGGCGCAGTCCGTCAGCGAGGGCGCCCAGCCGGACAGCGCCATCACGCGCAGCAGGTACGAGTCCAGAATGCTGCGGGGCGCGTGCTCTCCGCGCGACAGCGCGCGCAGGCCGCCGACCAGCAGCAGGTACTGATCACCTGTCGCCTCGGAGTCGCTCAGCCGATCGGCCGTCTCGACCATCGCGCTCGCCGAGGTGAACCGGTCGTAGTGCACGGCGATGTCGGTGCCGTAGGAGCCGAGGGATTCGGCCTGCTGCACGATGTCGAGCGTTCGCCCCTGGTACAGCTGCACATCGGCGACCATGAAGGGTTCCAGCCGTGCGCCGAACTTCGACGAGGTCCGCCGGACGCCCTTGGCCACCGCACGGATCTTCCCGTGCCGTCGGGACAGCATCGTGACGATGCGATCCGCCTCACCGAGTTTGTGGGTGCGCAGGATCACCGCTTCGTCTCGATAGGTGGGCACTGTCCGATTATCCTCCGCTCACGGGAGAATGGACGCGTGACCGAACCGCTCTTCACCATTCCGCTCTGGGCCGATCTGCTCGGAGTCGGCCTCGGCGGCATCCAGGGGGCGATGTTCGCCTCCGGCTTCCAGGGTCAACGACGCCTGGATCTGCTGGGCGTCACCATCATCGGAATACTGATCGGGATGGGCGGTGGTCTCATCCGCGACCTGCTGCTGGGGCAGCCCCCGGCGACGCTCCAGAACAACTGGTATCTGGTCACCGCCGCCGGGGCCGCCATCATCGGCATGCTCTTGGCAGGCCTGCTGAACCGGGCGAACGCGATCATCGTGGGTCTCGATGCCGTGGTCATCGGCATGTTCGGTGCTTTTGGCACGAGCAAGGCACTGGGTCTGGGGGTTCCGCCAGTGCCTGCGGTCTTCATCGGGGTGTGCGCCGCCGTGGGCGGCAGCATCCTGCGCGACGTGATCATGGGGCTGCCCGTGGCGATCATGCACGTCGGCTCGCTCTACGCGGTCGCCGCCGGCGTCGGATGCACGGCGATCGTGCTCCTGCACGTCGTCGGCGTCGACATCGTCACCGCAGGGGTGATCGGGATCGTGGTCACGGCGATCATCCGCGTGCTCGCGGTGATCTTCGATCTGTCGCTGCCGGAGCAGCGCCGGATCTACCGCCGCAAGGTCGCAGCGGAGACCGGCACGATCCCGATCGTGAAGCCCTGAGGACGGTCAGACTGCGGCGAGCTCCTGCACGCCCTCACGCGCCCGGATCGAGCGGTTGACCGCCGACACGATCGCCTTGAGGGATGCCGTGGAGATGTCGCCGTCGATGCCGACGCCCCACAGGCGATCGCCCTCGACCTGCAGCTCGACGTAAGCCGCTGCCTGCGCATCCCCACCCGTGGAGAGGGTGTGCTCGACGTAGTCGTACAGCGAGATGTCGAACCCGCGCGAGCGGATGATCTCGAGGAACGCCGCGATCGGACCGTTGCCGTGTCCGACCTCGTCGCTCGCCTCCTCGCCGTCGCGCAGACGAACGTTCAGCTCGACATCGCCGGTCATCTCGCTCGCGGTGCGCGTCGCGAGCAGCTCGAACCGGCCCCACTTGTCGGCGATGTCCGCGGAGGGAAGGTACTCGTCGCTGAAGATCGACCAGATCGCGTCGCTGGTGACCTCGCCGCCCTCGGCATCCGTCTTCGCCTGCACGACACCGGAGAACTCGATCTGCAGCTTGCGCGGCAGATCCAGCGAGTGGTCGGCCTTCAGCAGGTACGCGACGCCGCCCTTGCCGGACTGCGAGTTCACCCGGATCACGGCTTCGTACGAGCGGCCGAGGTCCTTCGGGTCGATCGGCAGATACGGAACGGCCCATTCGATTTCGTCGACGGTCACGCCCTGCTCTTCGGCGCGGGCAGCCATGGCCTCGAAGCCCTTCTTGATGGCGTCCTGGTGCGAACCGCTGAACGCCGTGAACACGAGGTCGCCTCCCCACGGGCTGCGCTCGGGCACCGGCAGCTGGTTGCAGTACTCGACCGTGCGCTTGACCTGGTCGATGTCGCTGAAGTCGATCTGCGGGTCGATGCCCTGCGTGAACAGATTCACACCGAGGGTGATCAGGTCGACGTTGCCGGTGCGCTCGCCGTTCCCGAACAGGCACCCCTCGATGCGGTCGGCACCGGCCATGTAGCCGAGTTCGGCCGCTGCCACTGCGGTGCCGCGGTCGTTGTGCGGATGCAGCGACAGGATGACGTTCTCGCGGTGCGCGAGGTGGCGGTTCATCCACTCGATCGAGTCGGCGTACACGTTGGGGGTCGCCATCTCGACGGTCGCCGGGAGGTTGATGATGACCTTGCGGTCGGGGCTCGGCTGGAGCACTTCGATGACGGCGTTGCAGACGTCGACCGCGTATTCCAGTTCCGTGCCGGTGTAGCTCTCCGGCGAGTACTCGTAGTAGACCTGCGTCTCCGGGATGCGCTTCTCGAACTCCCGGCACAGCCGTGCGCCCTCGAGCGCGATCTGCTTGACGCCCTCGCGGTCGGAACGGAACACGACCTCGCGCTGGAGCACGCTGGTGGAGTTGTAGAAGTGCACGATGGCCTGCTTGGCGCCGGCGATCGCCTCGTACGTGCGGGCGATCAGGTGCTCGCGGCACTGCGTCAGGACCTGGATGGTGACGTCATCGGGGATGAGATCCTCCTCGATCAGCTGCCGCACGAAGTCGAAGTCGGTCTGGCTGGCCGACGGGAACCCGACCTCGATCTCCTTGTAGCCCATCTGCACGAGCAGCTCGAACATGACGCGCTTGCGCTCGGGCGACATCGGATCGATGAGGGCCTGGTTGCCGTCACGGAGGTCGACGGCGCACCACCGGGGTGCTTTCGTGATGCGAGCATCCGGCCAGGTGCGGTCCGGAAGGTCGACACGGATCTGCTCGTGGAACGGCCGGTACTTGTGGACCGGCATCGAAGACGGGCGCTGAGTGTTCTGCATGATGGGCTTCTTCTCTTCGTCGATGTGATCGGGCCAACACAAGCGCCGCGACGAGGAAGGCCCTATTTTCAGGACTCGTCGCGGCAGCTAAGAAGAAGCAGACCGCCGAAAGGCATGTCGTCATGCTAGCAGGATCGTGCGCCGGGTTCTAACGGGACCTGAGACGATCCTCTGCGTGTCGACACTCAGAAGTATGCGCAGAATGCACAACCGCCCGTGCGCAGCCGGGCTCATCCTGATCGGAATGCTCACTGTCAGCGCGTGCGTCGCCGCACCGGCTTCCCCGGCTCCGACGAGTTCGGACGCGCCGGCTGGCCATGGCTCGCATCTGCCGGCGCCGCCGGATGCCGCGGTCATCGCCACGGGCACTGTGATGGACGTCGACGGCGCGGTCGAACTCTGCCTCGGCCCGATCGCGGAGTCGTATCCGCCGCAGTGCTCCGGCATCCCCATGTCGGGATGGACCTGGGATGGCGTGGACGGCAGTGAGCAGGTCGACCGGGTGCGATGGGGAGCCTATGCCGTGACAGGACAGTACGACGGCACGATCTTCGCCGTGACGGAGACGCCCGTCCTGCTCGCGCTCTACGATTCGCTCCCGCACGACGAGCAACCCGTCGCCGGGTTGAAGACGACGGACGAGCTGACACGGATCCAGGGCGACATCGCGTCGTTGTTCGCGAACGCACCCGGCACGTTGCTGGGATCCGTCCCGATCGACGGCGTGCTCGTCGTCGACGTCGTCTGGGACGACGGCACGCTGCAGCAGGCGGCCGATGAGCGATACGGAGCGGATGCCGTGGTCATCCGCCCCGCACTGCGCGAAGTCGAGTGAGGTCAGGACACGCAGGTGATGCGGCTCACCGAGCCGTACACGTTCGTCCAGCTGCCGGCGTACGCGGTCGCCCGCACCGTCGTGCCGTACTTGGCCTGGACGTAACCGGTCGAACGCGCGTCGGCGATCGAGCGGACCGTGAACGTTCCCACCGGGAACGAGGTGTTGCACGTGCCCCAGCTGAGCTTGGCGCCGTTCGTCCCCGACAGGGAGAAGGCGCAGACCTTCCCCGTGGCGCACGCCCCGACCGAGGCGATCGACGCCGACGAACGGGTTGCGGCCGCATCTCGCTTCGGCGTCGCGACGCTCATCTCCATGTCCAACTCCGGCCACACCGCGTGGTACGCGTCCACGGCGGTGCCGCCGGGAATCGACTCGAGCATGGCTGCGATCTGCGGATCGGGTTGCACCGAACCGTCGGCTGCCGCGGCCGCCGGAGCGGCGAATGCGCCGGCGATCAGAAGGGCCGCGCCGATCATGGCGGTCGTGATCGTTCGCTTCATCGAGAACTCCTCTAATGTTCAGACCCACAGCGTGTACATGACCACAGCACCCGCCGGGATGATGCCGTCCGACGAGGCCTGCTCGGACTCGACTCCTACGATCCTGCCGGAATCCGAGCTGATCAGCACCGTCTCGTCTGTGCCGTCACCCGCGGCAGGAACGCTCAGCGCGTATACCGGCCGGCCGAGGCGGTCGGTGCTGGCACCGAGGACATGGATGCCTTCCTCGGCCTGGAGCATCTCGAGCAGAACAGCGTGCTGCGCGTCGGTCAGCGTCCACTGGTCGAGCGCGGTCACGACGGCATCGACGAGTTGCGAGGCATCCGGGTCCGCCGGCATTCCGAAGGCCATCAGCATCGCCTCCACGTCGGCGGCGCTGTCCCCTGGGGGCAGGACGACGGGCGTGTTGAACTGCCCTGGCTCCATCACGAGGTCGACGAGCACGGTGTCGCCGGGCACTGCCTCGGCCTCGCTCGCACCGGTGGCACCCGGCCAGTAGGACTCGCCCTCCACGGTGACGAGGCGTCCGGAGAGATCCTCGTTCCAGGTCAGCGTCGAGAACTGCGGGGTCACGGCCATCTGCTGCTCGTCGACGTCGACCGACAGCGCCCAGATGGCGGACTCGACCATCCGCTGCGGGTCGGCCGGCCCCGATCCTGCCGCCAGCAGCGCGGTCGATCGCTCCACGATCAACTGCGTGCTCCCCACGTCGGTGAAGGTCAAGGGCTCCGGGGTGACGGCCACGGCCTGGCCGGCCGGTGCGACCAGACCGAATACGACCGCCCCCACGGCCACAGCCGATGCCAGAGCCGTAGCCCACGCGACGCGGGTCTTCCCTGTGCGCACGCGCTGAGACGAGGCACGACCGGTCCTGGTGATGCTGTCGCGCAGTCGGAGCGCGGCGGCGTCGGGTTCGGCGTCCCTCGGCGTCCTCGCCGGATTCGCCTCGGTCAGCAGACGCGCCAACGCATCATCATCCAGAACTGTCACCACGATGACTCACCCTCCAGTGCATCACGCAGCTTGTCTCGCGCCCGCCGAAGCGTGGCGCGCACCGCCCCCGGTCGGCTGCGCATCACTTCCCCGACCTCCCCGACGGAGAGATCGTCCCAATAGGTCAGAACGACGACCCTGCGCTCGCGCTGACTCAACTGCGCCATTGCACGGAAGACGTCCCGACGGTCGAGAGTACTCCTCTCGACCGATTCCGTCACGACATTCCTGTGGACAGCCTCCACAACGGTGCCTCGGACGGCGCCGGAACGGGTGCGACTGCGGAGCACTCCGTCCGCGATACGCAGCAGCCAGGTCAGCCCGCGGGGGTGCGCGACGCGCAGTCCCTCCCAGGCGAGCTGGAACACCTCGGCCACGACCTCGTGCACGTCGGCATCAACCTCGAGGTAGCACTCGACGTGGCGTTTCACAGACAGCCAGTGCTCGGCGAAGAGCTGGTCGAAAACGCGTCGCTTCTCCGCCTGACGCTGCTCCGACCTGGCGCTCAGAATCCCAGCCGTCCCAACTGCTTCGGGTCGCGCTGCCACTCCTTCGCGACCTTGACGTGCAGCCCGAGGAACACCCTCGTGCCCAGCAGGTCCTGGATCCCGGCGCGCGAGCGTGCACCCACATCCTTCAGGCGCGAACCCTTGTGCCCGATGATGATGGCCTTCTGGCTGTCGCGCTCGACGACGATCTGCGCATGCACGTCCGTCAGGTCGCTGTTCTCGCGCGGCGCGATGTCCTCCACCACCACGGCGATCGAGTGCGGCAGCTCGTCGCGGACGCCTTCCAGTGCCGCCTCGCGGATGATCTCCGCGATGCGGTCGGACGTCGACTCGTCGGTCGTGACGCCCTCGGGGTAGAGCGCCGGGCCTTCCGGCATGAGCTGCAGGATCTCGTCCGACAGCACGTCGAGCTGCTCACGGGTGAAGGCGGAGAGCGGGATGACGGCCGCCCAGTCCTCGCGCAGCGCGTCCACCTCGATGAGACGTTCCGTGATCTCGTCGCGGCCTGCCGCATCCGTCTTCGTCACGATCGCGATCTTCTTCGCACGCGGATAGCCGTCGAGCGAGGCAGCGATGCGCCGATCGCCTGGCCCGACCTTCTCGGTCGCCGGCACGCAGAAGCCGATCACATCGACATCGCCGAGCACCTGCTCGACCAGGTCGTTGAGCCGCTCGCCGAGGAGGGTGCGCGGCTTGTGGATGCCGGGGGTGTCGACGATCACCAGCTGGCCGTCCGGACGATTGAGGATGCCGCGGATCGCGCGCCGCGTCGTCTGAGGCTTCTCGCTCGTGATGGCGATCTTCTCTCCGACCAGCGCGTTGGTGAGCGTGGACTTGCCCACGTTCGGGCGCCCGACGAAGGTCGCGAACCCGCTTCGAGAGTTGTCAGTCATCGTTGTCTCCTTCATCGGGTTCTGCAGACCGTTCCACGAACACGGTCGCGATGCCGCGTCCGCGCCCTCGCGACGCGCCGCCGGTCAGCACGAGGCCGTCGAGGGCGGCCGTCGCTCCCGGCTGCGGGATCTGACCGAGAGCTTTGCCGAGCAGTCCGCCGATCGAGTCGACATCGTCGTCCTCGAGCTCGATGCCGAACAGATCGCCGACGTCCTCGAGAGGAAGGCGGGCGCTCACACGATACCGCCCATCGCCGAGCGGAACGACCTCGGCCGGCCCGTGGTCGTACTCGTCAGCGATCTCGCCGACGAGCTCCTCGATGAGATCCTCGAGGGTCACGAGGCCCGAGATGCCGCCGTGCTCGTCGATGACGATGCAGACGTGCACGGCTTCGCGCTTCATCTTCTGCAGCAGCGTCTCGGCGCGCATCGACTCGGGGACGAACGTCGCCGGTCTGGCGATCGGGCGGACAGGGACCCCGCGCCATGCGTTCTCGTCGCGGTAGGCGAACTGGACGAGGTCCTTCAGATACAGCACGCCGACGACATCGTCCGCGTCGTCGTCGACGACGGGCATCCGCGAGACGCCGCGGCTGAGGAAGAGCTCCATCGCGTCGCTCGTCGTGGCCGCCGCGTCGACCGCGAGCATCTCGGTCCGTGGCACCATGACCGCCCGGACGAACTGGTCTGTGAAATCGAACACCGAGTGGATGAGGTCGCGGTCGTCTTCCTCGATGAGATCGTTCGACGCCGCCTCGTCGACCATGCTCAGCAGCTGGTCCTCGCTCGTGAACGAGCTGCGCCCCGCTCCCGGAGCGACGCGATTGCCGAGCGCGACGAGCCCCTGGGCGAGCGGTCCGAGGATGATCCGCAGCCCGCGGACGATCGGCGCGCACGCGCGCAGCAGCCCCGGAGCCCGGTGCCTCCCGACCGAACGCGGACTCGCGCCGACCAGCACGAACGTGATGCCGGTCATGAGGACGGCAGCGGCGAGCATGGCCCACCAGATGCTGCCGATGATGTTCGTGAACGCGACGGTGACGAGCACGGCGGCGGTCGTCTCCGCCAGGACTCGGATGAACGCGACGGCATTCACGTGGACGTCGGGGTCCTCGGCGATCAGACGCAGCGAAGGCGCGTTGCGGCCCTGTTCACCGAGTTCCTCGAGATCCGATCGCGAGGTGACGCCGAACGCCGCGTCGATCGCCGACATGAGGCCGCCGAACGCCACCAGGAGAACGGCGGCGATCAGCAGCAGGGTCTCGGTCATCGGCCGCGTTCGGCGCGGGCGAACCCGGCGATCAGCTCCTTCTGAAGCCCGAACATCTCACGCTCCTCGTCCGGCTCCGCGTGGTCGTATCCGAGCAGGTGCAGCAGCCCGTGGGTGGTGAGCAGGATCAGCTCGTCCATCAGCGTGTGACCTGCCGCCTGCGCCTGGGTCTCGGCGACCTGCGGGCACAGCACGATATCGCCCAGGAGACCGGGGGCGGTGGGGCGATCCTCGGTTCCGGGGCGCAGTTCATCCATCGGGAAGCTCAGCACGTCGGTCGGACCCGGTTCGTCCATCCACTGCACGTGCAGAGCCTCCATCGCCCCCTCGTCCACGAGCACGATGGCGACCTCGGCGTCCGGGCTCACGTGCAGTTGGGCGAGGTTGAAGTCCGTGAGGCGCTGCAGCACGGTCTCATCGACCTGAATCGCCGACTCGTTGTTGATCTCGATCATGACAATCCTCGCTTCGGCTCCATTGCGCCCAGTCCCGAACGGATCGGGCCCTTTCCGGGCCCGTTGATCTCGATCATGACAATCCTCGCTTCGGCTCCATTGCGCCCAGTCCCGAACGGATCGGGCCCTTTCCGGGCCCGTTGATCTCGATCATGACAATCCTCGCTTCGGCATCCGGTCTCTGGGTCCGGGTCGCAGACCCGTTCGTCGCTCGGCGCGGTTCGCGAACTCGTGCGCCTGATCGCGCTCGACCTTCGCGGCGGTGCGCTGCTCGTCGTACTCGCTGTAAGCGTCGACGATGCGGCCCACCAGCGAATGGCGGACGACGTCGGCGCTCGTGAGCCGCGAGAAGTGGATGTCCTCGATGTCCTTGAGCACGCGCGTCACCAGGCGCAGGCCGGAGGCGCCCTGCGGGAGGTCCACCTGCGTGATGTCGCCAGTGACCACCATCTTCGTCCCGAACCCGAGACGGGTCAGGAACATCTTCATCTGCTCCGGCGTCGTGTTCTGCGCCTCGTCGAGCACGACGAAGGAGTCGTTGAGCGTGCGGCCGCGCATGTAGGCGAGAGGTGCGACCTCGATCGTTCCCGTGGCCATCAGCCGGGGGACGATCTCGGGGTCCATCATCTCGTTGAGCGCGTCGTAGAGCGGACGCAGGTATGGATCGATCTTGTCCGTCAGGGTCCCCGGCAGGAATCCGAGCCGCTCCCCCGCTTCGACGGCCGGGCGGGTCAGGATGATGCGCGTGACCTCTTTGCGCTGCAGAGCCTGGACGGCCTTGGCCATCGCGAGATAGGTCTTGCCTGTTCCGGCAGGGCCGATGCCGAAGACGATCGTGCTCTCCTCGATCGCGTCGACGTACTCCTTCTGACCGAGCGTCTTGGGGCGGATCACCTTGCCGCGAGTGGAGAGGATCGCCTCGCCGAGCACTTCGCTGGGCCGAGGACCGCCCTCCTGCCTGAGCATGCGGGCGGAGCTGGTGACATCGCTCGGGGCGAGGTCATGCCCTTGCCTGGTCATGGTGAGCAGCTCCTCCACGAGGGACTTGGCCGCGGCCACGCGGTCCGCGTCGCCGGTCAAGGTGATCTCGTTGCCGCGCACCAGGACCTGCACGTCTGGATGCTCCTTCTCCAGCATCCGGAGCAGTCGATCCTGCGGGCCGAGCAGCTGCACCATGGCGACGCCGTCGGCGTAGATGCGCTCGATGGCGCCGTTCGAGTCGTCAGAAGCCAACGAGGTCACTCTCTTCGAGGTTGCCGAGCACATGGGCGTGCACGTGGAAGACGGATTGCGCGGCACTGGCGCCGTTGTTGAAGATCAGTCGGTACTCGCCGTTCGCGTGCTCATCGGCGATCGACTTCGCCGCGGCGACGATCTCGGCGAGCAGCGCCGGGTCGCCGGCTGCGAGCTCCGTGACGTCACGGTACTGCTCGGTCTTGGGGATCACGAGCGCGTGCAGCGGCGCCTGCGGGTTGATGTCCCGGATCGCGAACACCCGCTCGGTGTCGAGCAGGAACTCCCCCGGGATCTCTCGATTGAGGACGCGCGTGAAGATGGAGGGTTCCGTCATGCTTTCAGTCTATCCGGCGGGCCGCGACGACGGCCCTGGCGCCGTCGCCTCTGATCACGCACCTCGAACGAGCAAGAGACTCTTGCTTCTTTCGTAGTTTTGTTCTAATATCGCGTCATGACCATCACCGCAGCTGAAACCCGCGAGACGGAACTCGCGCGGCGTCGTGCACTGCTGGACGAATGGGTTGCGCTCGAGGGCGAGATCGCGCGGTTGCAGGCCCGGCAGGCAGTACTGCTGGCTGAGCGGATGGATGCGCTCGCCGACGATCCGGACATCGGCCTGCAGGGCGGTGACGTGTGTCTGCGTTCACTGGCAGCCGAGTACGGTGCGGCGGCGCACATCCCGCCGTCGACGGCAGCAGCACGACTGACGGATGCCTGGGTTCTGACGCACCGTTTTCCGGCGACTCTCGCGGCGTTCGCCGACGGAAGGATCAGCCGACGCCACGTGGACGTGATCCTGACGGAGTCGCCCGAGCCGGCGACGGACCAGGACGCGAGCTTGCTGAGACAGGATTATGAGGCCCAGGTAGTGCCGTTCGCCGAGCACGACACCGCTGCACGGACGCGAGCCCACGCCCGCGGTGTGGCGACCGCGCTGGCACCCGATCGGATCACCGCGTCGCATCGGCGGGGCCGGGCACGCCGAATGGTCTCGGTTACGCCGGACGGCGACGGCATGGCACTGTTGACCGCATTGCTGCCGGAAATCGAGGCTTATGCGATCAAGGACCGTCTGGATGCGCTGGCGCGGCGGGTCGCGAAGTCGGCGCGGGAGGCGGATGCCGCCCCAACGCACGCCTCGAGCACGATCTCCTCGGCCTATGGGCGCGATCCGGCAGCCGAATCAAGTATTCGCTCTGACGAAGCGCCACCCGGAGTGATCGACATCGTCGATCTCGGACTCTTCTCCGTAGAGGCGGAAGCGTTCGAGAGGCGCCTGTCGGATTCCGAGCCGGCGCCATGGGACCCGTGCGCTCGCATCTGTCCGCCCGCAGACGCCGTCTGGATCGGCGGCGACCCGGATATCCCTGCTCTGGACGCAGAGTTCGAAGCGCTCGTCGCTGCGTTGCAGGATGGAATTCCTGTCGATCCGTTCCCTCCGCCACCAGAGCGCCTGTACACGGGGGATCACTCGCTTCCACAGGCTCCGCTCGGCATCCTCGAACACGACGATCGGACCATGGACCAGATCCGCGCCGATGTGTTCGCCGACATGCTTCTCACAGCCGACCCTTCGCTGTGCACACGCAGCGGACTCGAAGCGATCCGCGCGACCGTGCAGGTCACCATCAAAGCGACGACCCTGCTCGGGCAGGACGACCGCGCCGCTGAGCTCGACGGCATCGGTCCGATCGACCCGGAATGGGTGCGTCAGCTGGCCGGCTGCGCCCCGAGCCTGGACCGGCTGTTCCTGGACCACGCCGGCATGTCACCGCGACCGACAGTTACACGCCCACGATGAACATGAAGCGATTCCTGCGCGCCCGCGACCAGCACTGCCGGTTCCCCGGCTGCCGCCGCCCCGCACACGTCTGCCAGCATGACCACAATCTCGACCATGCGAAAGGCGGTCCGACGGACACCGCGAACCTCGCCCTGTTCTGCACCGGACACCATCCGCTCAAGCATCCGGACCTCGACGACGACACCCGATGGACGGCCAGGCAGCTCGCGGGCGGACTCATCGAGTGGACGAGCCCTCTCGGCCGTTCCTACGTCGACCGCCCGCCCGCGCGGGTCATGTTCGTCTGACAACCGGGACCGACGACACACGGCTGCTCCGGTGGATGCAGCAGATGCTGCGGTTGCGCCTGGGCAGCGCAGCGTCCGAGACGCAGAGCTCAGATCACCAGCGGCGCGGCGAAGAGCTCAGATCACCAGCGTCCGAGACGCGCGGACAGCACTGCGATCGCCGCTGGACCGGCCGTGGACGTCCGCAGCACGGTGTCCCCCAGGCGCACGCGCTCGGCGCCGGCAGCCGACAGCCGTTCGAGTTCGTCCGGGGCGATGCCGCCCTCCGGCCCGACGACGAGAACGAGGTCCCGTCCGTCCGGGTCGATCGCGGACAGACGCAGTTCGGCGGTCGGATCGAGCACGAGCACGCACTCATCGGCGGCGCGCTGCGCGAGCTGTCCGGTCGAGACGACGGTCGTCACCTCCGGGATCCATGCTCGGTGCGCCTGCTTGGCCGCCTCGCGGACGATCGTCGCCCAGCGCTCTCGACCCTTCGCAGCCTTGGGTCCCTCCCAACGGGAGATGCTCCGAGCCGCCTGCCACGGCACGATCTCATCCACGCCGAGCTCGCACGACGCCTGCACGGCGAGTTCGTCCCTGTCGCCCTTCGCGAGCGCCTGCACCAGCACGAGTCGCGGCGCTGGTGCGTCGATCACGGTACGACGCGTGACCTGGACGTCGACACGCGATGCCGACACATCGACCGCCCTCCCGTCGAGCCAGACGCCGCCGCCGTCGCCGATGGTGATCGCCTCGCCGACGCGGACGCGACGCACGACAGCGGCATGCTTCGCCTCTGCCCCGGTGAGGGAGACGATGCCGCCCTCAGCGACGTCCGATGCCGACTCGACGACGAAATGCAGCGCCATGGCTCAGTGTCCGCGGAACCGGTCGCGCAGCTTCGAGAACAGTCCCTGCTGGAACTGCGCGAGCTGCGGCTCCGGCGCCTTGGCCTTCTTGGCGAAGTCCTCGATCAGCCGCCGCTGAGCGGAGTCCAGCTTGGTGGGCGTCAGCACCTGGACGCCGACGCGCAGGTCGCCGCGTTGCGTGCCGCGCAGCGGCGTGATGCCGCGGCCCTTGATTGTCAGGACGTCACCGGATTGCACGCCGGGACGGATCTCGAGCTCGACAGGACCGTCAAGGCCATCGATCGTCGTCTCGGTGCCCAGCACCGCATCCGTCATCGCGACTTCGAGCGTCGCAAGCAGGTCGTCGCCCTCACGGCTGTAGGTCGGATGCGGGGCCACGGTCACCTCGACGTACAGGTCACCGTTGGGGCCACCCGCCTTGCCGACCTCGCCGGAGCCGGGCAGCTGCAGACGCAGGCCCGTCTCGACACCGGCCGGGATGTCGAGCGACACCGTGCGGCGCGACCGGACGCGTCCCTGACCGCCGCACGTCGCGCACGGGTACGGGATCGTCGTGCCGTAGCCCTCGCAGGTCCCGCAGGGCTGAGAGGTGACGACGTTGCCGAGAAGGCTGCGCACCTGACGCTGCACGTGACCGGAGCCGCCGCAGATGTCGCACGTCACCGGAGAGGTGCCCTCCTGGCAGCAGGAGCCGTTGCAGGTCTCACACAACACCGCCGTGTCGACCTCGATGTCACGGTGCGCGCCGAAGACCACGTCACCGAGGTCCAGGTTGACGCGCACCAGCGCGTCCTGACCGCGCTCTCGACGCGATCTCGGACGGGCGCTGCGTCCGCCGCCGGCCGCCCCGAAGAACGTCTCGAAGATGTCGCCGAACCCGCCGAAGCCGCCGCCGAACCCGCCGTTCTCATCGCCGCCCATGTCGTAGCGACGGCGGGACTCCTCGTCGCTGAGCACGTCGTAGGCGTGCGTGACGAGTTTGAACCGCTCGGATGCATCCTCACCCGGGTTGACGTCCGGGTGCAGCTGCCGAGCGAGCCGCCGATACGCCTTCTTGATCTCGTCCTGGGACGCGTCGCGCGCCACCCCGAGGACCTCATAGTGGTCCGCCACAGTCACCTCTCGTCTTCGTCGAGCAGCCGGGACAGGTAACGGGCCACGGCCCGCGCTGCTGCCAGATTGCTCGGATAGTCCATCCGGGTCGGACCCATCACGCCGACGCGCGCCATCCCACCGGGGGTGGCGTAGTTGCTGGCCACGATGGATGCCTCACCCAGACCGAACGGCTCGTTCTCGGTGCCGATGCTGGCCGCGAGCCCCTGCTCGTCGGTCACCATCTCGCTCATCAGCCGCAGCAGCGTCACCTGCTCCTCGATCGCTTCGAGGAGGGGATGGATGCTGCCGCGGAAGTCCTGTCCGCGCCGCGCCAACGTCGCGGCGCCTGCCATGACGAGCTTCTCCTGCCGGAACTCGTCCAGCTCTTCCGCGATGACGCCGGCCAGAACGCTCTGGGCGATGTCCGACCGCCCAGGTTTCACGGTCGCGGCAAGGCCGCCGACCAGTTCGCGTGCTTCGCTCACGGCGCGCCCCGTGATCGAGGCGGACAGCCGGGCGCGGAGCACGGCGACCTCGGCCTCGTCGAGATCGACCGGGAGCCCGGCGATGCGCTGCGAGACCCCACCAGCGTCGGTCACCAGCACGACCAGCAGCCGGTTCGGCGCGAGCGCGACGAGTTCGAGATGTGTCAGATGCGCGCGCGCGAAGGAGGGGTACTGCGCCAGGGCGACCTGGCCGGTGAGCTGGGTCAGCACGCGCACCGTGCGCGCCATCAGATCATCCAGGTCGGCCGGGTCCGCGAGGAATGTCTCGATCGCGCTGCGCTGCGCCGTCGAGAGGGGCCGGAGCTGGGCGAGGTGGTTGACGAACACGCGGTAGCCCTTGTCGGTCGGCACGCGGCCGGACGACGTGTGCGGAGCGGTGATGAGCTCCTCGTCCTCGAGCAGTGCCATGTCGTTGCGGATCGTCGCCGCCGACACGCCGAACGAGTAGCGATCGACGATGGACTTGCTGCCGACCGGCTCGTGGGTGGCGACGTAATCCTGCACGATCGCCCGCAGGACCTGCAGACCGCGCTCACTGACCATGACCCGTCTCCCTCCCGCTGGCACTCACGGCTTCAGAGTGCCAATTCTATCCCTCGGTGGCGTGACAGCGCGCGCGACGTCGCTCACCGACCGGATTCGTCGGTGAGCTCGCGCACCACGGCGTCGGCCAGGAGGCGGCCCCTGAGCGTCAGCTGCACCCGGCCGCGCAGAGCGGGCGCCGCCTCGACGAGTCCATCGGCGATGAGGCCGGCGACACGGGATCGATTGCCCTCCGGCAGTTCGGCGATCGCGATCCCCTCGCGGATCCTACTGAGCAGCAGCACACGCTCCAGCATCCGGGATTCGTCGTCGGGGCGCTCGGTTCCGGCGGCGGGCGACTCGGATGCCGCGAGCCGCTGCGCATAGGCCGCCGGATGCTTGACGTTCCACCACCGCAGCCCCGCGACGTGGCTGTGCGCCCCTGGCCCGAAGCCCCACCAGTCGGTGCCGCGCCAGTAGGCGAGGTTGTGGCGGGAGCGCTGGTCAGGGGTCCGAGACCAGTTGCTCACTTCGTACCAGTCGAATCCGGCGTCCGCCAGGCGTCGATCGGCGAGCTCGTACATGTCGGCCTGCAGGTCGTCGTCCGGCGTCGGCACCTCGCCGCGGCGGATCTGGCGTGCGAGCTTCGTGCCGTCCTCGATGATGAGGGCGTACGCCGAGATATGGTCAGGGTCCAGCCCGAGGGCGGCGTCCAACGATCGCTCCCAGTCCTCCAGCGACTCCCCCGGCGCGCCGTAGATGAGGTCGACGCTCACCGCGAGCCCGGCCCCGCGCGCCGCGTCCACCGCGGTCCGCACGTTCGACGGTTCGTGCGTGCGGTCGAGCGCCGTGAGCACGTGCGGCACGGCGGACTGCATGCCGATCGACAGGCGCGTCACGCCGGCATCCGCCAGCGTCCGAGCGACCTGCGGGGTGACCGTGTCCGGATTCGCCTCCACGGTGACCTCGGCTCCGTCACGCAGGCCGAAGGCGTCGGTCGCTGCGGTCAGCATCCGTGCCAGGTCCCCGGGCGGCAGCAGCGTGGGGGTTCCTCCCCCGAAGAAGACCGTGTCCATGGGGCGCAGCGCACCGGCCTCGGCGAGCACACGGCGCGCGAGATCGATCTCGGCGATCAGCGTCGAGGCGTAGTCCTCCTGCTTGGCGCCGCGGAGCTCGCTCGAGGTGTACGTGTTGAAATCGCAGTAGCCGCAACGGACCCGGCAGAACGGCACATGCAGATACGCGGAGAACGGGGTCTGCGGATCGATCGTCAGATCGGCGGGCAAACGCCCGTCCACCGGCGCGGGGTCGCCGATCGGAAGAGGTCCGGCCATCAGAGCGGCGTCGCGTACAGCGGCGAGATCGCCCGCAGGTACCGGGCGAACAGCTCGCGGCGACGGCGCTTCACCAGCGTCGGCAGCGTGCGGTAGAGCAGACCGTTCGGCGCGTCGAACGCCCGGACCGTGAACCACACCTCGTCGTTGTCCTCGCGCCATTCGACGTCGAACGACTCCTCGCCGCGGACGACGGAGCCGCCCACCGTGCCGAGCACGAAGCCCACCCGTCGCGCCTCCTCGGTGACCGAGATCACGCGCAGTTCGGCATCCGCTCGCATGCCGGCGACGCGCCCGCGCAGATGCACGGTCATGCCCGCGCCGGCGTAGGGCAGGCCCTCCGAGTCGAACCGCTGCTCGACGTCGCGCCGGCTGGGGGCGATGGCGTTGCCCTCGGCATCGAAGCTGACGCCCGCGTAGGAGGGACCGGATGCCGGTCGCACATCCTCGACGGAGAGCCCGGCCGCGCGCTGCGCCGTCCACGACAGCAGAGCGTCACCGGCGGTGCGGAACCGCTCGACTCCGCTGCCGATCCGCCAGGATTCCTCGGCCGGGATGCTGTTCTCCGGCGGGTACTGCATGAGGTCGGGGGCATGCGTCGCCCCCACGGCCGCATAGTCCACCGTGTCGTCTCGGAAGGTACCGCGCCGCATGTTCTCCAGCCTACCCATCCTGCCTGGGAGCGCCCTGGCGACGCACGGCGTCCTGCACGATCCGTATGTAGCGACGGTGCGTGGATCGCTGCAGGATCCGCAATGCCGGCGCGACCATCCGCCATCGCAGCGACGACGGGCACGACACCGAACGTGCGGTGAACACGCCGTCGGGATCCAGCACGAACGATTCCTCCCCGTGCAGTGGATGCCCGGGTCGCGTCTCATAGCCGAACCCCGATGCGTCGGCCCAGACCACGCGCACCGGCTCCGCGAAACGGATGCCGAGCACGCGCTTGGCCAGCACGCCCTCTGCATCCGAAGACGGAGGTGCCTCCGGCGTCTCGAATCCTGCCCGCCGTTTGAGTTCCCAGCCGCCGATCAACTCCGCCACTGCGGCGCGGGCACCGGTCGGCACGATGACCGAGTTCTCCTCGAGACGCAGCCCCTGCGGAACGTCGACCACCGGATGCCGCGTGATCCCGCGCGGATACGGCGGCAGCGGCATCCCTACTTCTTGTCCTTGCCTTCGACGTCTCCCGAGAGCGCGGCGATGAACGCCTCCTGGGGGACCTCGACGCGACCGACCATCTTCATGCGCTTCTTGCCCTCCTTCTGCTTCTCGAGGAGTTTGCGCTTGCGGGTGATGTCACCGCCGTAGCACTTGGCGAGCACGTCCTTGCGGATCGCGCGGATCGTCTCGCGCGCGATGATGCGGGCGCCGATGGCCGCCTGGATCGGCACCTCGAACTGCTGGCGAGGGATGAGCTTGCGCAGGCGCTCGGCCATCATCGTGCCGTAGGCGTAGGCCTTGTCACGGTGCACGATCGAGCTGAACGCGTCGACCTTCTCGCCCTGGAGCAGGATGTCGACCTTCACGAGGTCGGCCTCCTGCTGTCCGGCGGGCTCGTAGTCCAGCGACGCATACCCCTGCGTCTTGGACTTGAGCTGATCGAAGAAGTCGAACACGATCTCGCCGAGCGGCATGTTGTAGCGCAGCTCGACGCGCTCCTCCGAGAAGTACTCCATCCCGAGCAGCGAACCGCGGCGCGACTGGCACAGCTCCATGACGGTGCCGACGTAGTCCTTGGGCAGCAGGATCGCGGTCTTCACCACGGGCTCCGACACCGAGCCGATGCGGCCGTCCGGGTATTCGCTCGGGTTCGTCACCGTCACGGTCTCGCCCGTGTCGCTCGTGAGCACCTCGTAGATCACGCTCGGCGCCGTGGTGATGAGGTCCAGACCGAACTCCCGCTCGAGGCGTTCGGTGATGATCTCGAGATGCAGCAGACCGAGGAAGCCGCAACGGAAACCGAAGCCGAGCGCGACGGAGGTCTCCGGCTCGTACTGCAGCGACGCATCCGAGAGCTTCAGCTTGTCCAGCGCCTCGCGCAGCTCGGCGTAGTCGCTGCCGTCGATCGGGTAGATCCCCGAGAACACCATCGGCTTCGGGTCCGTGTACCCGGGCAGCGCCTGGGTGGAGGGCTTGCGCGCGGTGGTGATCGTGTCGCCGACCTTCGACAGCCGCACGTCCTTCACGCCCGTGATCAGGTAACCGACCTCGCCCACACCGAGGCCCTTGGAGGGCACAGGCTCCGGGCTCGACACGCCGACTTCGAGCGCCTCGTGCGTCGCACCCGTGGACATCATCTGGATGCGCTCGCGCGGGCTCAGGCTGCCGTCGACCATGCGGACGTACGTGACGACCCCGCGGTACGCGTCGTAGACGGAGTCGAAGATCATCGCCCTGGCCGGGGCCTCCGCGTCACCGGTCGGCGCGGGGATCTCCTGGACGAGCCGGTCGAGGAGATCCTCGACGCCGACACCGGTCTTGCCCGACACGCGCAGCACGTCCTCCGGCTTGCCTCCGATGAGCGACGCCAGTTCCTTGGCGTACTTCTCCGGATCGGCGGCGGGGAGGTCGATCTTGTTGAGCACCGGAATGATGTGCAGGTCGTTCTCGAGCGCGAGATACAGGTTCGCCAGCGTCTGGGCCTCGATGCCCTGGGCGGCGTCGACGAGCAGGATCGCCCCCTCGCAGGCGGCGAGCGACCGGGACACCTCGTAGGTGAAGTCGACGTGACCCGGTGTGTCGATCATGTTCAGCGCGAACGTCTCGCCGGCGATCTCCCACGGCATCCGCACGGCCTGGCTCTTGATCGTGATGCCGCGCTCGCGCTCGATGTCCATCCGATCGAGATACTGTGCGCGCATGTCGCGGTCGGAGACGACGCCGGTGATCTGCAGCATCCGGTCGGCAAGGGTCGACTTGCCGTGATCGATGTGAGCGATGATGCAGAAGTTCCGGATCTGCGAGGGCGGCGTCGCGGCAGGCGAGAGCGGGGTGTGAGCGCGTGGTGACATGTCTCGACGATTCTACGGTCAGCAGTCCCTAATCCCCGATTCGCCCGAACCAGTGATAGTCTCGCGAAGTTGCCTTGGCTCTCTCAGTGACACTGAGTTCCACAGGTGATACGACTCCGTAACAGACACCGTGACGGTGTTGCATCGCGCAAGACTGCGGATGGTGCTTGAATATCATCCCGACCCAGCGTTGCGTCGGCAGATCCCGCGCGCGTCTGTATAGAGAAAGACTCATCACCTTGATCAAGTATCTCGTGCGCCGCCTACTCGGGTGGGTGCTGATGATCGTCATCGCGACGAACATCACCTATTTCCTGGCGTGGAATTACCTGGACCCGGCGAACAACTACGTCGGGCGGCGTCCCCCGCTCTCGCAGGAGCAGATCGACGCCCTCCTCCTCCCGCGGAATCTCAGCGATTCCGTGCCGCTGTTCGAGCGGTGGTGGACCTGGCTCTCCGGCATCATCTTCCGCTGGGACTGGGGCATGGGCCCGACCGGCGAATCCGTCAACGAGCAGGTCGCCTACCGCGTCTGGATCAGTGCGGAGCTCGTCCTCGGTGCGACCATCATCACCACCGTCATCGGCATCGCGCTCGGCGTGTACACCGCGTCGCGGCAGTACAAGCTCGCCGACCGCATCGGCCAGGGCACGAGCATCATCACGATGAACATCCCGACCGTCGTGGCCGGGTTCGCGCTCGTGCTGCTCGCGATCGGCTTCAACAACGCCGTCGGCACGACGGTCTTCTACGTCGTCGGCTCCTCGAGCCCCGGTGTCGAAGGGTTCTTCCCTGTTCTGGTCGACGTGCTGCAGCATCTGACGCTGCCGACTCTCGCGCTCGTCATCACCGGCTACGCGTCGATCCACTTCCTGCAGCGTTCGCTCCTGCTGGACAACATCAAGGCGGATTATGTCCGCACCGCCCGCGCGAAGGGTCTGACGAAGCAGCAGGCCATCCGCAAGCACGCGCTGCGCACGTCGCTGATCCCCGTCACGACGCAGGTCGCGTTCACCATCCCGGCGGTCTTCACCGGCGCGGTGCTGACCGAGACCATCTTCAACTGGAACGGCATGGGGCGGTACTTCATCCAGACCCTGAACGGCAACGACATCCACGGCGTCGTCGCGGTCGCCGCGTTCGGTGCCCTCATGACGGCGATCGGCGCCATCCTTGCCGACATCACCGTTGTCGTCCTCGATCCGAGAGTGCGGGTGAGCTGATGTCTCTGGAAGCAATCGAAGTCTCCACGGAGATCGAGAACAAGCTGAAGTCGCGCAAGCGCACGTCGCTCATGACGCTGTACACACGCCGCTTCATGCGCAACCGCGGCGCGATGATCGGCATCGTGGTCCTCGCGCTGCTCGTTCTCTTCGCGATCGTCGGTCCGCTCATCTCGCCGTACAGCCCGTCCGATCTGGACTTCCTGGCGCTCCGCCAGGGACCGTCGGCCGAGCACTGGTTCGGCACCAACGGCTCGGGCAACGACAACTTCGCGCAGGTCGCGACCGGCCTGCAGCGATCCATGATGATCGCCGTCGTCGTCGCGTTCGGCACGACGGCCGTCTCGGCCATCGTCGGTGCGACCGCGGCCTACTTCCGCGGACCGTACGAGCGCATCATGCTCGCCGTCATCCACTTCATGATGGTGGTCCCGAACTTCCTGATCCTCGCGATGATCTCGAACGACGCCGGTGGAAACTGGATCGTGATCTCGCTGGTCATGGTCTTCGTCGTCGGCTGGTTCATGCCGGCGCGCATCATCTGGACCCTGTCGCTCTCGCTGCGCGAGCGCGAGTACATCCACGCGGCCCGCTACGCAGGCCTCCCGGGGCTCAAGATCGTCACGCGGCACATGCTGCCGAACATCGGCTCGCTGCTGGTGATCAACTTCACGCTCGGCGTCGTCACCGCGGTGCTGACCGAGACGGCGTTGTCGTTCCTCGGCTTCGGCGTGAAGCTGCCTGACGTCTCGCTCGGCGCGCTGATCGGCTACGGCTCGAGCACGCTCGTCAGTGCTCCGTGGCTGTTCTACTTCCCCGCGCTCGCCTTGACGCTGCTGACCGTCTCGATGGCGCTCATCGCCGATGGTCTGCGCGATGCCCTCGATCCGACTTCGGCGGCTGGAGGTCGCGCATGAGTACAGTTCTGTCCGTCCGCGACCTCAAGGTCAGCTTCCCCTCTGAGGCCGGACGAGTCGACGCCGTCCGAGGCGTCTCGTTCGACCTCGAATCCGGCAAGACGCTCGGGATCGTCGGCGAGTCCGGCTCGGGCAAGTCCGTCACGTCGCTCGCGATCATGGGCCTGCTGGATGAGAACGCCAAGGTCACCGGCTCCATCGTCTACGACGGCCAGGAGCTCATCGGCAAGACCGACAAGCAGCTCTCGGTCATCCGCGGCAACGGCATGGCGATGGTCTTCCAGGACCCGTTGACCTCGCTGACCCCGGTCTTCACGATCGGCGACCAGCTGATCGAGGCGCTCACCGTCCACCGCAGTCTGTCGAAGAAGGATGCGTGGGAGCGTTCGGTCGAGCTCCTCTCGCTCGTGGGCATCCCCGAGCCGGAACGGCGCATGAAGGCGTTCCCCCACGAGTTCTCCGGCGGAATGCGTCAGCGCGTCGTCATCGCGATCGCGATGGCGAACAACCCGAAGCTCATCATCGCCGACGAGCCGACCACGGCTCTGGACGTGACCATCCAGGCGCAGATCCTCGAGCTCATGGGGAAGGCGCAGGAGGAGACCGGCGCCGCGATGATCATGATCACGCACGACATGGGCGTGGTCGCGAAGACCGCCGATGACGTGCTCGTCATGTACGCGGGCAAGCCCGTCGAGCACGCGGCCGTCCGCGAGCTCTTCTACCGGACCCGGATGCCGTACTCGATCGGCCTGCTCGGTGCGATCCCCCGCGTCGACAAGGCGGAGAAGGTTCCGCTGATCCCGATCAAGGGCAACCCTCCCCTGCTGATCGATCTGCCGGATGCCTGCCCGTTCGCCGACCGCTGCCCGATCGCGATCGACGCGTGCCGCGACGGCGAACCGGCGCTGCGGCCCATCCACACGGGCGGCGGCGACGACCACACGGTCGCGTGCATCCGTGCCGAGGACATCGACGACGACGGCAACATCGGCGGAATGCCGGTGTTCCCGGTACCGGACATCCCCGAGAGCGCACTCGTGCAGACGCCGCGCGAGCAGCGTCCGATCACGCTCGAAGCCGTCAACCTGAGCAAGACGTTCCCACTCATGAAGGGCGCGCTGTTCAAGCGGAAGGTGGGCGAGGTCCACGCCGTCAAGGGCATCAGCTTCGACGTGCGGCAGGGCGAGACGCTGGCGATCGTCGGCGAGTCCGGCAGCGGCAAGACCACGACACTGCTGCAGATCATGGATCTGGTCAAGCAGGAGGACGGCGATATCCGCATCGGCGGGAAGAGCGTCGCGGACATCAAGTCCCGCGCGGAGGAGCGTCAGCTGCGGCGCGACCTGCAGATCGTCTTCCAGGACCCGATGGGCGCCCTCGACCCTCGCATGACGGTGTGGGACATCATCGCCGAGCCGATGTTCGCGATCGGGATGGGCAAGGACGAGGTCTTCGACCGCGTCGAGGAGCTCATGGCGCTCGTGGGGCTCGACCCGGCCCACAGCGACCGCTTCCCACAGGCGTTCTCCGGCGGCCAGCGTCAGCGCATCGGCATTGCACGCGCTCTCTCGACGAACCCGAAGGTCGTCGTCCTCGACGAGCCGGTTTCGGCGCTGGACGTGTCGATCCAGGCGGGTGTCATCAACCTGCTCGATGAGCTCAAGTCGAAGCTCGGACTGTCCTACCTGTTCGTCGCGCACGACCTCGCGGTCATCCGGCACATCGCGGATCGCGTCGCGGTCATGTATCGCGGTTCGTTCGTCGAGCACGGCGACGTCGACCAGGTCTTCGACAACCCGCAGCATCCGTACACCAAGGCCCTGCTCTCGGCCATCCCGATTCCGGACCCGGACATCGAACGGACGCGCGAGCGGATCATCCTTCCGGTCGAAGGATTCGACGCGACGGCGGTCGCCGCCGGCTGAGCTGCGGATGCATCGCACACGATCGGATGACGCTTGTGAAACAGTCATGTGACGCTTTCTGCACAGTCCGATAACGAAACGTCGTGCGATGCGATCTGCTCCCCGGGGGCGGAATAGTCTGCCCCTATCCCAAGTAAGGCCGACAGGCACTAAGGAGTACCATGAAACGGCATCAGAAGCTGATGGGCATCGCCGCTCTCGGCGGCGCCCTTGCACTCGCCATGAGCGCATGTGCACCAGCGGGCAATGGCGGCGGCAACGAAGGCGAGGGCGAAGGCCCCCAGACCGTCGAAGGCGCAGACTACAACCCCCAGCCCCGCGAGAACCTCGAGGCCGGCGGTGAACTGCGCATCCCCGTCTCGAACATCGCTGAGCAGCTGAACTACTTCCACGGCGACGGTGACGCACGCGTCACGCAGATCGGCACGTGGTTCCGCCCGCAGGTCCTGCTGATGGACCCGGACGGCACGGTCAAGCCGAACCCGGCGTACCTCGACGACTACTCCTTCGGTGTCGAGGACGGCAAGACCGTTCTGCACTTCAAGGTCAACGAGAAGGCTGTCTGGAACGACGGCACGCCGATCGACGTCACCGCGTTCAAGGCGACGTGGGAGGCCCAGAACGGCACGAACGAGGCTTACCTGCCGAACGCGACCGACGGCTGGAAGGAAATCGAGTCCGTCGAGGCCGGCGAGAACGACCGCGACGTCATCGTCACCTTCAAGGGCGAGTTCGCCTGGCCGGAGATGGTCTACTCGCAGCTGCTGCACCCGGCCGTCAACACGCCGGAGCTTTTCAACACCGCGTTCCTCGGTGACTGGCACCCGGAGTGGGGCGCAGGTCCCTACACGGTCGAGGACTACGACAAGACCGGTGGCGTCGTCACGCTCACGCCGAACCCGAAGTGGTGGGGCGAGGAGCCCCTCCTCGACAAGGTCACCTTCATCCAGATGGAGCCGACCGCTGCCGTGAACGCGCTGCGCAACGGCGAGGTCGACATGGCCGAGACCGGCAGCGCCGAGCTGCTCGCCCAGGTCGAAGACCTCGAGGGCGTCGAGACCTACAAGGGTCAGGCCACCGCGAACGCGATCTTCACGCTGAACGCTGCGAACCCTGTGCTCGCCGAGCTCGACGTCCGCAAGGCGATCTTCGAGGCGATCAACATCGAGCAGGTCAAGGAGATCGTCTTCAACGGTCTCAACTACACCGAGGAGCCCGCCGGCTCGCTCACCCTGTTCTCGTTCCAGCCCGACTACAGCAACGCGCTGGAAGAGGCCGGACGCAAGGACGGCGACACGGAGGGTGCCAACAAGCTCCTCGACGAGGCCGGCTGGACCCTGGGCGAGGACGGCATCCGCGAGAAGGACGGTCAGAAGCTCTCGATCGTCTTCCCGGTCCACTCCGACACCGAGACCGCTCGTGCGCGTTCGCTCGCAGTGCAGTCGCAGCTCAAGGCTGTCGGCGTCGACGTGCAGATCGACCAGCGCCCGTCGGCGGAGTTCGCTGAGGACTACAACACCCAGAACGGTGACCTGTTCTTCCTCAACTTCACCTCGTCCGACCCGTTCGGTGCCGCCTGGTTCTGCCAGCTGTACTGCTCGGACAGCGGTCTGAACCTGTCGGGCACCGGCACGGAAGAGATCGACAAGATGATCCACGAGGAGCTCGAGACGATCTCGGACCCGGTGGAGCAGACCAAGAAGGCCATGGAGATGGAAGCAGAGATCTTCTCCAAGACCTGGGGCATCATCCCCGTCCTCAACGGCCCGGAGATCTGGACCGTCAAGGCGGGCCTGGCGAACCTCACGCCTGAGCCCTACGTCGGCCTCGACCTCTTCGGCATCACGCCGGTCGAGAACGTCGGCTACGAGAAGGAGTAATCCCTCCAGGACGCCGCGCTCGGTCGAGGCGCCCTGAAACGGGGCCGGTGGTTTATCCACCGGCCCCGTTTTCGTGCGCTCGAGCCGGCGAGTTCCTAAGCTGATGATCGTGAAGCCCCGCGTCGTCTTCGTCCACGGCATCCGCACCTCTCGCACGATGTGGCGCAGTCAGCTCGAGCACCTGGCGCAGCGCGAGATCGAGAGCGTCGCGGTCGATCTTCCGGGTCACGGCAGCCGGATGGCTGAGCCGTTCACTCTGGCGGAGGCGTTCGCGACGATCGACACGGCGGTGCGGGATGCCGCGGCGCACGGGCCGGTCCTCCTAGTCGGCCATTCGATGGGCGGCCTGCTCTCGGTCGCGTACAGCGGGCAGGAGGATGCCCCGCCTCTCGCCGGGCTGATCGGGGCGTCCTGCACGGCGCTCCCCCGGGGTGTCGCACTGACGACCTATCGCTTCCTCGCCCAGCAGTTCGACGCTCTTCCCGATCGCGGGATGTGGCTGACCAAGCGGGTGCTGTACGCCACGCTGCCCGAGGATACGCGCGCCGACTTCGAGGCCGGTGGTTACGCTCTCGACACCCAGGGGGTGGCGCTCGCCAGCCTGGCCGACCTCGACCTCACGACCTCGCTCCCCCGCATCCGCATCCCGGTGTGGTGGATCAACGGACAGTTCGATCAGCTGCGCATGCACGAGCGGCTCTTCCAGCAGTTGGCCCCGCATTCCGAGCTCATCGTCGTGCCGCGCACCACGCACCTCGTCACGGCGATGCGACCTGTAGTGTTCAACGCGCTGCTGGATCTGGCCGTCGCGACCCTCGAGCGGGACGCTGCGGACAGCTCTTCGCGACAAACCTGGTAAGCTTGCTTCTTGGCTTGCGTGTGGGTGAACCCCTCACGACCGCTGGACAGCAGCCCCTCTACTGCTCCCGGCATTCCCAATCCCATCTCTGAACGAAAGCTTCCACGCGTGGCAAACATCAAGTCGCAGATCAAGCGCATCAAGACCAACGAGAAGGCGACGGCCCGCAACAAGGCTGTCAAGTCCGAGCTCAAGACCGCCGTCCGCCAGACCCGCACGGCCATCGCCGCCGGCGACAAGGCCGCAGCCGAGGCCGCGCTGAAGAAGGCGACCAAGAAGCTCGACAAGGCCGTCAGCAAGGGCGTCATCCACGAGAACCAGGCCGCGAACCGCAAGTCGTCGATCGCGAAGCAGGTCGCCGCTCTCTGAGCCGCATCATCCGAAAGCCCGTCCCGTTCGCGGGGCGGGCTTTCGTCGTTCCGCCTGCTTCGCTCGCCCCGGGATCGCTGCGCTACTCGGCGAACGGCGCGCGCGTGGCGATGACCGTCACCATGCGCTCCAGCGCGAAGATCGGGTCGCGCGCGGCGCCCTTCACCTCGGCATCCGCCCGCGCGGTCGCCTGGATCGCGAGTCCGAGCGATCGCTCGTTCCATCCGGCCAGGTCGCGCCGGGCCCGGTCGATCTGCCAGTCCTTCATGCCCAGGCGGGTCGCGATCTCGCGGCTCGAACCGCGGATGCCGGCGACCTTGGCCATGGTGCGCAGCTTCATAGCGAACGCGGCGACCATCGGCACCGGATCGGCGCCGGAGGCCAGGGCATGCCGGAGCGAGACGAGCGCCTCGCCGTAGCGTCCGGCGATCGCCGTGTCGGCGACCACGAAGGCGGAGACTTCGACGCGTCCGCCGTAGTACTTCGTGACCACGTCTTCGGAGACATCGCCCTCGACGTCGTTGATCAGCTGCTGGCACGCGGAGGCGAGCTCGGTGAGATCGTCGGAGAAGGCGGAGACCAGCGCACGCAGCGCCTGCGGGTGGATGCGCTTGCCAGCGGCCTTGAACTCGCCGGCGGCGAAGTCGAAGCGGTCGCCGTCCCGCTTGACGGCCGGGCACGCGATCTCGATGCCCCCGCCGGTGCCGGCTCTGAGAGCGTCGAGGAGCTTCTTCCCGCGGACGCTCGCGCCGGTGTGGCGCAGGACGACGGTCGCCCCCTCCTGTGGGTTGTCGAGGTAGGACACGGCCTCCTGCAGGAAGGCGTCGGAGCACTTCTCGACGCCGGAGACGCGGACCAACCGCGGCTCTCCGAACAGCGACGGCGAGGTGACGGCCAGCAGCGTTCCTGCGGCGTAGTCGTCGGCACGGATGTCGCTCACCTCGAGTGCCGGATCCTCGGCGCGCAGATACTCGCGGATGCCGGCGATGGCGCGCTCAGCGCATACCTCTTCGGGTCCGGAGACGAGCACCAGAGGCGCCGGACGCGGCTCTCGCCAGGATACCTGCGGGATCTTCGCCGCCGCTTTGCGTGCGGGGGTGCGAGCGGCTGCCATAGATTCCAGCCTACCCGGGGCCACCGACCTCGGCCGGTGCGTCACCGGCATCCGAACGCTCCGACCAGACGACCAGTTCGTCGTCGCGCCTGCCCACCAGGACGCGCCCCTGCAGGTCGGTGCGCAGCGTGATCGCTCCAGCGGCCGCGACGAGGTCCAGAGTCTCCTCCCGTGGATGCCCGTAGTCGTTGTCGATCCCGACGTTCACGATCGCGATGGCAGGATCCAGGAGCGCGTACAGTCCGGCATCCTGATCCGCGCTGCCGTGGTGGGCGACCTTGACCACCGGATACGGCGGGCGGAGCATGCCCGATGCGGCGAGCAGCCGTTGCGGTGTCGCCGAGAGATCGCCGAGGAACAGCGACCGCGGCAGGTCCGCGCCCTCGAACTCCATCACGACGCTCGCATCGTTGCCGGACGGGAACGCCGCCTGCTGCGCCCGCGGCCAGAGCACCCGCCACTGAGCCGTACCGAGCTGCCCGCTCTGCCCTACCGATGCCTCGACCAGGGCTGCACCGCCGGTCATGAGCTCGCTCAGCAGGTGCCTGTCCTCCGGCTCGCCTACGGGTCCGTGCAGCACCGTGTCGACGCGCCCGATCAGCGCAGCAGCGCCCCCGGCATGATCGAGATCGAAGTGCGTCAGGACGAGCAGGTCGACGTGGTCGACGCCGAGGGAGCCGAGGCACCGCGACAGCGGTTCGGGTTCGGGCCCGGTGTCGATCACGGCGATGCGCGCGTCCGAGCGGATGACCAGTGCGTCGCCCTGACCCACATCGCACGCCGCGATGGACCAGTGCTCAGGAACCGCGACGACCGCGAGCGGTCCGTCCAGCACGACTCGGGCGCCGCCCAGCGCCAGGGCGATGACGAGCACGGCGCTCGCGGAGCGCAGCAGGCTGCGAGGCGGCACCGAGCCAGATCGACCACGGCACAGCACGATCGCGCAGGCCGCGCTGAGCACGAGGACGATGGCCGACGTCGCCAGGCCAGGGACCACGAGCAGTTCGGCTCCGGGGATCTGTGCGGTGGTGGTGGCCGTCGTCGCGATCCACGCGGCGGGGAGCCAGGCGGCCGCAGCCAAGGCATCAGCGACAGCAGGAACCGGTGCGGCCAGGCACGCGAGCAGTCCGACGACCGTGGCGATCGGTGCGGCCGGCGCGGCGAGCATGTTCGCCGCGACGCCGATCAGTGACTGCTGCTCGGCGAACAGCGCGATGATCGGCCCGCACACCAGTTGTGCCGCGATCGGGACCGCGATGCCGAGCGCCAGGACCTGCGGCAGCCAGCGTCCCAGCCCTCGCGCGATCGACGGCGCGAGCAGGATGAGCGCTCCTGTCGCCGCCGCCGACAGGGCGAAACCCGGCGTCGCGGCGAGCCATGGATCGGCGACGAGGATGCCGACGATCGCGAGGCACAGCACGCTCACACCGGCCGTGGGCTTCCCCAGCAGGATGGACAGCATGCCCAGCGCCGCCATCGTTCCCGCCCGGATCACACTCGGCTCCGGAGTCACGAGGACCACGAAGGACGCCAGCGCGCCCAGTGCCACGAGCACACGCAGGCGGCGCCCACCACCGCACAGCGCGACGAGCCAGAACGCCGCCGCCACGACGATCGCGCAGTTCGCGCCGCTGACAGCGGTCAGGTGCGAGAGACCGCTGGTGAGCATGGCATCGTTCAGCTCGGCGGACACCGCGGTCGTGTCGCCCACGGCGAGCCCCGGCAGCAGGGCGGCGCCGGGCTCTGGGAGCCGTGCAGCGCGTTCCACGAACTCGGCCCGGGTCGTTGCGGCGACGGCGAAGAGGCCGCGAGCAGGCGCGGGCACCTCGGCCGAGCTCGCGAACACCACGAGAGCGGCGCGCTCGGACGGCTCGCTGGCCATCACCTGCCCGAGCACCCGTATCCGCGCGCCGAGATCGGCGCCGTCCAGCCCGTCGATGCCGACTCGCACCGGGATCGACAGAGCGCGCTCCGATCCGGTCGGCCCGATCAGCACGGTCTGCGCGTCGAACCAGCTGCGCCCGTCCGATCCGATCGTGCTCGAAGACGTGACCTCCGCCTCCACACTGACGATCCGGCCGTCGAGCGCGGCCGCATCCGCGCGCACCGGCGCGGCGAGAGCGCAGGTCAACGCGACCGCCGCGGCGCCGGCACAGGCCAGAGCCGCCAGTGGCGCCCACCCATGCCGATACGACTTCCACGCCACCACGACGAGTACCGTGCCGACGACAAACGCGCCTGCCACCAACCACCAGCCTGCTGCGGGCAGGAACGCGCACGTGAGCGCGACCGCCCATGCCGCAGCAGCCACGGGTACGAGGCGCAGGTCGCGCCGGCTCACACCCGCACCCGCGACCTCGCCGCTACCCGCGGGCGCGGTTGGGGCGTCTCGGAATCGGCTGGCACTCCGCCACGGTACGCACACGTTCGGGCCAGCGATCCGGCGATTCCGGCATCCGTGGACAGCTCCAGGGATGCCGGGAGCAGTGCAGGACGAGTGGTTCGGGTAACGCTGCTCTCCTGATCCGACGGAAACTTCTGCGTCAGCGGTCGCCCGTCTCGACACGTCGATTCAGCATCGGAGCGATGCTGAATCATGCCGTGAAGGCGAAGAACTTCGTTCGCTTTCGCTGGCGTCTCCCTCGCCGTGGCCACGCTCGCAGGGCGCACACAACCAGCCCGCCAGTACGCCAGCGCTTCAAGTGGCAGATCCGACGCCGACGCCCGTACGAGTCCCGCACGGCAGCCGAGCGCGACGCCGACGAACATGACTCCATCGCGTACCTCCCGACCACCATCGCCGCAGCAGCCGGCGGATTCGTCGCGAGCATCAGGGCCGAACTGCTGGAGGTGCCGCAGCTCGTCGCCGCCTTCGGGGACGCGATAGGCGCGCACCAGCGGCGCGGCCGCTTGCCGATCCGCCTCCCGGTGGCATCGATCGCGCTCACCGCGCAGGAGACAACTTCGCCGCAACTGGCGCTCACTGTGGGAATGGCACCTGGGCGAGTTTCCTCAGCGGGACTGACGTACCGGCTTCTCACTGCTTCGTGAGGAAGTCCTTATGCACCCAGCCGGTCTTTCCGGCGTAAGTGACCTTGCGCCAGGAACCGTTCGACGCCAGGATCTGGCCGACGCTCTTGCCCTTGGGGATCGTCAGCAGTGGCTTCTGGCTCGTCGATGCCGTGGGCCTCAGGCTCAGCGCCGCCGTGGTCTTGTAGGTGGCCGGCTGCTGGGCAGGCGCGGGTTTCGGCGCCGGGGACGTCGCGGTCGACTTCGCGAGATAGTCGCTCTGCACCCAGCCGGTCTTCCCGGCGTAGGCGACCTTGCGCCACGAACCACTCGACGCGAGGATCTGGCCCACGTCCTTGCCCTTCGGGATCGTCAGCAGTGGCTTCTGGCTCGTCGATGCCGTGGGCCGCAGGTTCAACGCCGCCGTTGTCTTGTACGTCACCTTGGACGGAACCGGCGCAGGCGCCGGCGCCGGCGCCTGCGCCGGAGGCTTCGGCGTCGTGACGGCGGGGCGAGTCGGGCTGAGCAGCCAGTTCGCGATCCATCCGCTGCGTGCACCCGCCTTGACCGGCAGGAACGAGGTGGAGACTTGGCCCGGTACCGCCGTGACCATGGTGCCGGCGGCGAGCTTCACGACGACGGCCGTTGAAGTCGATGCCCCTGCGCGCAGGTTCACCGCTCCGGTCGTGTAATACGTGCAGGTGCTGGGTGCCGTCTTGGCCGTGATCCGGGTAGCCTTCCCCGCCACGTCGATGCCGCGGCTCTTCAGCCAAGGGACTGGATCGAGCTGCTTGTACCCGCCCGACGCAGCGTGCTCCCAGAGCTCCAGGTGCAGATGCGGGCCGTTGGTGTTTCCGCTCATGCCCACCGAGCTGATCCGCTGCCCGGCCTTGACGATTTGACCGACCTTCACGTGGGTCGTCGCCGACCAGACATGCAGGTACTTCGTCGTGTACGTGGTCTTGCCAACGGTGTGACGGATGTCGATGTGCCCGGCGACCGAGCTGGTTCCCGATACGGTCGCCGTGACGACGCCTGCGGCGACGGCATAGATCGGCGAACCGTTCTTGGTCGCGAGGTCGACGCCGCCGTGCGACGTGGTGGCTCCTGGCATCGGCATGCAGCGCGGACCCTGCCACGCGGAAACGTCGTATGACTTCGACGCGAGAGGCAACACGAAGGTCGTCGCCGCGGGTACGGCAGTCTGTATCCCAGAGACGGGCGCAGCGACAGGCACAGCAGCGGCTGCGGCGGCCGGGGATAGACCTGCGGAGCCCAGCGCGATCGCCGTCGCAAGAGCCAGTGCATGACGGGATCTGAGTTTCATGATTCTCCGGTCAGAGAGGGATCGCGCGGTGGGGTGCGCAGCGTTCACGACATTACTGGTGTGGCCGCATTCACCGCCAGTGACGAGTGGAAACGGCTCATCCACTCGTTTTCGAGCGCCCGGGTTGTTGAACTCGTGCTCAGCCCCATCTCACTTCAAGGGGTGTGCTTCTCACCGCCGAAATTCACCATTGTCCGCGCTATCGGAGCCCAGCCCGTTTTTTCCGGCGTTGAGAGCGAATCGGCTCGGTTAGGGCGCTCAGAACCGCCTGTTTCGCCGAGGCGCAGGGATCTGATCTGCGGCAAGGTCGAGGACCAGCGGGAACATCATTTGGGGAGTGACGCCTGCGACAGATCGGCGGCCGCTCTCCGCAGACTCTCGTTCTCTTGCTCGAGCAGTCGGATGCGTTTCTTCGCTTCACGCAGCTCGGCCGTGTCGGCCTGGGTCACACCGGGTTTCATGCCGTCGTCGACGTCCTCGATCTTCGACCACTGTTGCAGGTACCGCTCGGAGACGTCGGGCATGTTGACCATCCTCCGCGAGAACCGGAATCCGCACAGATCAAGAATCAACCAAACCGACTGCAGTCCCTAACGTCGCGCGTGGTTCTCCGATCACACCACGAAATCAGATTCGCCAAAGCCATCCGTCCAGGGCGGTCAACAGGCCGATCGCGATGAAACCGATGGGAACGACGACCCCAGCGAATCGCTCGCATAAGCGCTCGCCGAAAAACCAAGAGCAGGAGTCCGAAGACCATGGTTGCCACTCCGACGACAACTTCCGCGTCCTCCAGATCCGCCATCGCCATGTGATCCCGCACGAAATTGGGGTTCTAAAGTCTGCCTCGAAGGTGAGCTACTACCCGACAGCCCCGCTGACTGATCCACGAGCTAGAAGAGCTCGAAAGCGGCGCCGTCGCGTTCTTCGCGCACTCGCGCTGGCCGGTCCGATTCTTCGAGCATCGAGGGAAGCGCACGATTCATCGGTCCGCATCTGGACCTGGATAGCGACGTCCGATTTCCGCCGGAACTGGAGGCTCGTCACTGATGGACTCGAACCATGAGATCATCCCGCCGTGCGCCGCTCCCGCGCACGTTCACGCGCATCGCATGGTCGAGCGTGACCACCCAGATGGCAGAGCAGATCGCGCTGGTCGCTGTGCCCCTCGCCGCCGTTCTCCTGCTCGGCGCCGGAGCAACGGAGACGGCACTGCTGCAGGTCGCGCAGACGCTCCCGTTCCTCGTCCTCGCACTCCCATTCGGGCTCATCATCGATCGCACGTCCCCGCGGCGAGTCCTCCTCGCCTCGGAGCTTCTGCGCATGATCACGCTGGGCAGCATCGTCGTGTTGATCGCATTCGATGCTCTCTCCCTCGGCGCGCTCCTCGCCCTCGGCCTCATCGGAGCGATCGGCACCGTGGGCGTCAGCGTCGCGGTCCCCTCCGCGGTCCCCCGGCTCGTGACGTCCGAGCGCCTGATGGACGCCAACCGATGGCTAGAGCTCGGACGAAGCGCCGCCTTCATCTCCGGCCCGATCCTCGCCGGCGCCATCGTCTCAGCGACCAACGCGAGCACCGCACTCGTTCTCGCCACCATCGCCTGCGCCGCCGCTGCCGCCTTGCTGATCCGACTCGACATCCCCCGAACCACAACGTCGCCCC
Organism: Microbacterium sp. M28; assembly: GCF_025836995.1. Classification (NCBI taxonomy): domain Bacteria; kingdom Bacillati; phylum Actinomycetota; class Actinomycetes; order Micrococcales; family Microbacteriaceae; genus Microbacterium; species Microbacterium triticisoli. The sequence continues at coordinate 1,837,702 of NZ_CP107546.1, forward strand.
ACACATCGCCGTGGAGCGACGCCGCCCACGGCATCCGCTACGCGCTGGGACATCAGCTGCTCCGACCGATGATCCTCACCTCGACCGTCTTCAACATCGGCTGGTTTCTCATCCAATCCGTCTTCGTCGTCTACGCACTCGAACACCTGACGATGACACCCACCACGGTCGGAATCACCCTGGGCGCCTACGGAGCCGGAATGGTCATCGGCGCCGCCCTCTCCGGCCCCCTGTCACGCCGCCTCCGGTTCGGCCTGCTGACCGTGCTCGGCCCGGCCGGCGGGTTCATCGCTGCCGCCCTGATGGTCGCCACCCTCTGGATCCCGGCCCCGGCTTTCGCGCTCGCGTCGTTCTTCCTCTTCGGTCTCGGGCCTGTCCTCTGGACGATATCCACCACCTCACTCCGCCAAGCCGTCACGCCCGCCGCGATGATCGGCCGGGTGTCTTCTCTGGTCGTGGTCTCCACGTATGGCGCCCGTCCGATCGGCGCCGGACTCGGCGTCGTCATAGCCGCAACGGTCGGAATGGCCTGGTGCATCGCCGCAGCGGTCGTCGTCTTCGCCCTGCAGCTGCTCGTCGTCCTGACATCCGCTCTCCCGTCGGTCCGAGAGCTCCCCTCCCTCGCGCAGCCTGCAGCTCGATAGGCGGCCGTTCTGCACGCTCACGGAGGCGGCGGTCAAGAGCGCCGAACGTCTGCGTTGACCGCGCTCTACGTCTCGGACGCCGGGCCGGTGGCGGAACACTCGCCTGCGGAGATACGAGGTTACGCTCCACCCATGCACCTTTTGCGACTCGCCGGAGCCCCTGGCGTCGGCAAATCCACAACGGCGTGGGCTGTCGCGAACAGACTCGCCGGCGCCGGCGTCGCCACGGGATACGTCGACATCGATCAGCTCGGCATGTGCTATCCCGCACCCGACGACGACCCGGACCGATGGGCCCTCAAAGAACGCGCCCTCGCCGGCGTCGCTCGACAGTTCGCCCTCGCGGGAATCGACCGCCTGGTCGTCTCCGGAGTCGCGTGGCCCGACGACCCGCCGCCGCAGATCCCGGGGATCACCGTGCAGTCGCTCTGGTTGGACGCCACAGAGCAGACACGGCGCAGGCGCTTGACGATGCGGGGCGACACGGGTGAGCAGCTTCTTCAGTTCCTCTCCGCCGGCACCGCTGAGGCGGGGCGGGTGAATTCCGCCTGGGGGCGGATCGCCACGGACGGCCTTTCGGAAGCCGACGCCGTCGAGAAGGTTCTCGAGTTCGGGCAGCCGGCCGACCCGAATGCGGAATCCGACGCGGTGCAGCCGCATACCGGACCGGCCGCTCCCGCGACGGATCGGATGCTGTGGATCACCGGACCTCGCCTGGCGGGCGCATCGCGAATCGGCTGGGAGATCGTGAGCCGGGAATGGACGGAAGGCCGGCGTGCCGGCTTCATCGATCTCGCGCAACTGTCGTTCGCCTGGAACGTCGACAGCACGCTCGTGGGGTTGGCGAACCTCGCGCGACTGCAACGGGCGTTCCGTGAGGTCGGCACCGACCGGTTCGTCGTCGTCGCTCCGTTTGACGTCGAGCCCGCGGCGGTACGCGCCGCACTCCCGGCGTCGGACCTGTCATTCGTCCGGCTCGCGCCGTCCGCCTCCGATATCCGGAGGCATGCGCGGCTGCGCAGGAGCGGCGATGGTCCATCCCTCGCCGGCGACGATGTCGCAGACGCCACCGAATCTGAGCTCGAGCAGATCCTCCTGGCCGCCGACTCGCAGTCGACTTTGCCCGAGCGCGAAGGCGAGCTCAGCGTCGACACGCGAGATCTCCCCCTCCAGGCCGCGGCAGAGGCTGTCAAACGCGCTGCCGGTTGGTGACCAGCGACTCACACCCGCACCTTGTCCCGCAGACCTTCCAGCAGCTTCTCACCGATCCCGGGCACCGCGAGCAGATCGTCCACCGAAGCGAACCGGCCGTTCTCGTCCCTCCACTGGATGATCCGCTCCGCCAGAGCGGGTCCGATCCGCGGCAGCGTCTCCAGTGCGGCCTGATCTGCGGCATTGAGATCGATCACGCCGTCGCCGCTGGGCGCGGCAGCGGATCCGGCCCCCGGCGCCGGCGCCGCGCCGATCTGCGGCACCACGATCTGCTCACCGTCGGAAATCAGCCGCGCCAGGTTCACGGCCTGCAGATCAGCGTCCTCCAGCGTGCCGCCGGCCGCGGCCAACGCGTCCGCGACGCGCGTGCCCTGCGCCAGCAGGTACAGGCCAGGACGCGTCACCTGTCCGAGCACATGCACGTACACCTCGGCCGGTGCCACGGTCGCGGTCCCGGCATCCGCGATGTCGACGACCTGCGACCCGGACGTCTGACCGCGCAGGATGCCCAGCCCCACGGCGGCGGAGAGCACGACGAGCCCGAGCACCACGGCGGCGCCGACGCCGAGCTTCAGCCGTGCGCGTGGGCGCGGCTGGGGTGTCTCGGATTCCGCTGGCACTCCGCCACGCTATGCACGCGAGCGCCGCCGGAACGCAGCGATCCCGGCATCCGTGGAGAGTTCGACGGATGCCGGGATCGGTGCAGGACGAGTGGTCTCAGCCCTTGACGACGATGCTGACGATCTTCGGCGCGCGCACGACGACCTTCAGGATCTCCTTGTCGCCGATGGCGCGAATGACCCGCTCGTCGGCGCGAGCGAGCTTCTCGAGCTCCTCCGCGCCGATCTTGGCCGACACCTCGAGCTGAGCGCGCACCTTGCCGCCGACCTGCACGACTGCGGTGATGGAGTCCTCCACCAGCAGTGCCGGGTCGGGCGAGCGCCACTGGGCCAGCCCGACGGACGGCTCGTGTCCGAGGACCTCCCACATCTCCTCGGCGGTGTGCGGGGCGATCAGGTCGAGCATGACGGCGACGGTCTCGGCCGCCTCGCGCACAGCGGGATCGGCAGCGCCGGCACCCGTGTCGATCGTCTTGCGCGTCAGGTTCACCAGCTCCATCAGTCGCGCGACCAGAACGTTGAACTTGGTCTGCTCGACCAGCGCCGGCGCATCGGCCAGCAGGCGGTGGGTGGCGCGACGCAGCGCGGCATCGCCACCGGCGAAGATCACGTCGACGGGGCTCGACACGTCGTGCGCGACCCGCAGGACCCTCGCGAGGAACTTCTGGGCGCCGGTCATCGAGACATCGGCCCAGTCCTTGTCGTCCTCCGCGGGCCCGGCGAACGCCATGCCGACGCGCAGCGCGTCGGCGCCGTGGGCGGACAGTTCCTGTTCGAACAGCACCAGGTTGCCCTTGCTCTTGGACATCTTCTGGCCGTTCAGGATCACCATGCCCTGGTTGATCAGGCTGCTGAACGGCTCGGTGAAGTCGATCAACCCCATGTCGAACAGCACCTTCGTGATGAAGCGCGCGTACAGCAGGTGCAGGATGGCGTGCTCGACACCGCCGATGTAGTTGTCGACGGGAGCCCAGCGGTCCGCCTGCGCCGGCTCGAACGCCACCTGCTCGTTGCCGGGCGACAGGAAGCGCAGGAAGTACCACGAGCTGTCCACGAACGTGTCCATCGTGTCGGGGTCGCGCAGCACCGGCTCGCCCGTCTGCGGGTCGGTCGTGCGTACCCAGCTCTCGGCCGCGCCCAACGGGGAAGCGCCCTTGGGCGCCAGGTCGAGACCTTCGACGCTGGGCAGCTTCACCGGCAGCTGGTCCTCGGACACCGGAATGATCCGGCCGTCTTCGGCGTGCAGCATCGGGATCGGTGTACCCCAGAAGCGCTGACGCGAGATCAGCCAGTCGCGCAGGCGGTAGTTCTTCGCCGCACGTCCGGTGCCTGCGGCCTCGAGCTTCTCGATGGTGCGGGCGATCGCGTGCCGCTTGGACAGGCCGTTCAGCTCGCCCGAGTTGATGAGACGCCCCTCGCCGGTCAGCGCGGTTCCCGTGACGGAGGGGTGCTGGTCGTCCAAGCCCGGCAGCGTGTCGACGGGGACGCCGTCCTCGTCGACCTCGATCACCGGCATCGCACCTGTGATCGGTGCCGTCGTGTCGACGACGACCTTGACGGGCAGGTCGAACGCCCGGGCGAAATCGAGGTCGCGCTGATCGTGAGCGGGCACCGCCATGACGGCGCCGTGGCCGTAGTCGGCCAGCACGTAGTCCGCCGCCCAGATCGGCAGCTTCTCGCCGTTGACCGGATTGATCGCGAAGCGCTCCAGGAACACGCCCGTCTTCGGGCGGTCGGTCGACTGCCGGTCGATGTCCGTGGTCTTCTGCACGTCGGCGAGGTATGCCGCGAAGCGCTCCCGCACCTGCTCAGGAGCATCGGCGACCAGCTCGGACGCCAGGTCGGAGTCGGGGGCGACGACGAAGAACGTCGCACCGTGGAGCGTGTCAGGGCGCGTCGAGAAGACGGTGACGGGCTCGTCCCGACCCTCGATCACGAAGTCGATGTCGGCACCGACCGAGCGGCCGATCCAGTTGCGCTGCATCTGCAGAACCTTGTGCGGCCAGGAGCCCTCCAGCTGGTTCAGGTCGTCCAGCAGACGGTCGGCGTACTCGGTGATCTTGAAGTACCACTGCGTGAGCTTCTTCTTCACGACCTCGGCGCCGCACCGCTCGCAGCGCCCGTCGACGACCTGCTCGTTCGCGAGCACCGTCTGGTCGTTCGGGCACCAGTTCACGGCGCTCTTCTTGCGGTACGCGAGACCGCGCTCGTGCAGCTTCAGGAACAGCCACTGGTTCCAGCGGTAGTAGTCCGGGTCAGACGTGTGCAGCACCCGGGACCAGTCGAACGACACCCCGTAGGACTGGAACGCGGCCTTCTGCTGCGCGATGTTCGCGTACGTCCACTCACGCGGGTCGGCACCGCGACGGATCGCTGCGTTCTCGGCGGGCAGACCGAACGAGTCCCAGCCGATCGGGTTGAGCACGTTGTGACCGCGGTGACGCCAGAAGCGCGCCACGATGTCGGAGTAGAGGTAGTTCTCGGCGTGGCCCATGTGCAGGTCGCCGGACGGGTAGGGGAACATCGCCAGCACGTACTTGCGCGGGCGCGTGTCGTCGGCACCGCCCGTGAGGAAGGTCTCGTTCTCGGCCCAGTACTTCTGCCACTTCGCCTGCAGGGCGTGCGGAGAGGGCAGAGCGGATGCTTCTTCAAACGTGGTCTCGGACAAGAGCAACGGCCAATCTGGAACGCAGGGGATCGCGGAGATCGCGAAGTTCCAGGTTATCGGATCATTCCGCGCTCCAGGCGTCCGGCAGACGGGCTCCGAGCGCCGCCAACGGGGCCCGCGCCTTGATCGCGACCTCGGCGACCTCGGCATCCACCATCGACCCCCAGGTGATCCCTCCCCCGGCGCCGACATGCGCACCGTGGTCGTCGATCAGGATGCTGCGGATCACCATCGCGAGATCGATCGATCCGTCGACGCCGACGTATCCGAAGCATCCGCTGTAGACGCCGCGTGGGCCGCGCTCGAGCGCGTGCAGGATCGTCATCGCCGACAGCTTCGGCGCACCGGTCATGCTCCCGGCGGGGAAGGCGGCGGTGAACAGGTCGGCGACGGTCGTCGCGCCCGCGGGCACCCCGCTCACCGTGCTCACCAGCTGGTGCACGGCCGGGTAGCTCTCCACCTGCCAGAGGCCGTCGACGCGAATGGTCCCCGGCGTGCAGACCTGCGACAGGTCGTTGCGCATGAGGTCGACGATCATGACGTTCTCCGCGCGCTCCTTGGCACTGGCGAGCAGCTCGGCTGCGAGAGCGGCATCGTGCGCGGGATCGGCGGCGCGCGGTCGGGTGCCCTTGATCGGGCGCGTGACCACCCTTCCGCGATCGGTGAACAGGAACTGCTCCGGACTCGCGCTGAGCAGTGCGCGGCCGGCGATCCTGATGAACCCGCCGTGATGCGCGGGCGTCTGCTCCCGCAAGCGCCGGTACGCCGCGACTGGGTCGTGCTCGCCGGGCACGTCGAACCGCGTCGTGAGGCAGAGCTGGTAGGCCTCGCCGGCGCGGATCGCGTCGCGGCAGCGCTCGATGAGTGCGGCGTACTCCGCCGGCGCGTGCCGCCCGAGAGCGACGGAGTTCGGCAGGTCCGGGGAGGCCTCCTGGCCGGATGCCGCGGCGCACCACCGCTCGATCTCCGCGGCCCAGTCGTCCAGCTCCCCGTCGGCGGCCAGGGCCCACAGCACTCCGGTGGCGTGATCGATCGCGACGGCACGACGCACCCGCAGCCACGCCGCATCCGCCCGTCCGTCGACCGCGATCGGAGCGCCGGCGGCCTCGGCACCGGATTCGTAATCGTGCCAGCCGACCCAGCCGCCGGTGAACGGCGGACGGGTCGCGTCCCGGTGCGGCACGTCGTCGATCCTGACGGCGTGCGGTGCCTCGGCATCCGATTCCACCTCGCCGGAGCCGATGATGCTCCATCCGTCACGCGCTCGTGCGCCGGCGTCGAGCCAGAACACGGCCGCCTGCGCAGCCTCCTCGCGCAGGAACAACTGCTCCGGGGCGGCGCTGACCGTCAGCGCTCTGGCGCAGAGGGCGAAGATGTGCGGCACGCTCCCAGCGTAGGGCCGACCGGCTCAGCGTATTCTCGTGATCGTGGACGACTTCCTGCTCTGGCTGCTGGATGCCGTGCAGTCGGTCGATCCGGTCGCGCGCACGCTCATCGCCGGTGTCGCCGTGCTGCTGGAGACCAGCATCCTGATCGGACTCGTCGTGCCGGGCGACACCATCGTCATCATCGCCGCGATGGGGGTGACGAGCCTCACCGAGGGCATCGCGCTCGGCGTCGCCGTCGTCATCGGGGCGCTCATCGGCGAGAGTATCGGATTCGCGCTCGGCCGCTGGCTCGGTCCGCACATCCGCCACTCCTGGCTCGGACGCCGCATCGGCGAGGCTCACTGGGCACGCGCCGAGATCTATCTGCGGCGCCGTGGCGGACTCGCGATCTTCCTCTCGCGCTTCCTGCCCGTGCTGCACTCGCTGGTGCCGCTCACGGTCGGGATGAGCGGCTACTCCTACCGTCGGTTCCTGGCCTGGACAGCCCCGGCGTGCATTCTGTGGGCCGCCGCCTACGTGAGCGTGACCTCGCTCGCCGCCGGCAGCTTCCGCGAACTCGTCGACCGCGTGCACTTCGCCGGGTACATCTTCGTCGGCGTGATCGTGCTCTTCCTCGTGGTGCTGCTCATCGGCAAGAAGGCGCTCTCGGCCTGGGAGAGCCGGCACATGCACGAGCACCCGAGCCCCGATGCCACCGACAGGATTCCTTCGAACGGGGGCGAGGGCACCGGCCAGGGCATGAAAGACTGATCAGGATGCCCGATCAGCCCGCCCATCCGGCCAGGATCCACTGGTTCGCCCGACTGGAGCACCGACTCCATGTCTGGCGCGAGGGCCGTGCCCGTCGGCGCGGCCGGACGGCGACGATCCTTCCGTTCCCCGGGTACGGCGGCGCGGGCTGGGTGCGTGTGGTCGGCCGTGTACTGATCGTCCCACCGCAGCGGCAGGACGCCAACGGCCAGTACGCGAGCATCCGCGGCTGGCGCAGCTTCGTCGGCATCCCTGTCGGATTCGCGAACGTCGAGGTCACCATCGGCGGACGGACCCAGGTCGTCCCCGCCGACCGCGGCGGGGTCGTCGACACGGTCGTCAAGGCGGATCTCGAGCCCGGCTGGCAGTCGGTCACGATGTCGGTCGACGGACAGCCGCCTGTCGAAGGCACCGTCTTCATCGTCGATGAGTCCGTTGACTTCGGCGTCGTGTGCGACGTCGACGACACCGTCATGGTCACGGCGCTCCCCCGTCCGTTCATCGCAGCGTGGAACTCGTTCGTCGTCGACGAGCACGCCAGGCTCCCCGTCCCTGGGATGGCCGTGCTGCTGGAGCAGATCATGCGCCAGAATCCCGGATGCCCGATGATCTACCTCTCCACCGGCGCGTGGAACATCGCACCGACGCTGAGCCGGTTCCTGAGCCGCCACCTCTTCCCGTCCGGCTCGATGCTGCTGACCGACTGGGGTCCGACGCACGATCGGTGGTTCCGCAGCGGACGTGAGCACAAGCTGACGAACCTGCGCCGTCTGGCGGCGGAGTTCCCGCACGTGAAGTGGCTGCTGATCGGGGACGACGGTCAACACGACGAGGCGATCTACACCGCGTTCCAGCAGGAGCATCCGCAGTCCGTCGCCGGTGTCGCGATCCGTCAGCTGTCCACGACCGAGGCCATGCTCGCCGGTGGGCGCGCCCCCTCGGACGACCACTCCGACGACGCGGCGCCGTGGGTGACCGCCTCGGACGGCGCAGGATTGCGCGAGCGCCTCGGCGAAGTGGGGATCCTGCGCTGATGGCGACCGCGCTCAGCTCGACCGAGTGGCGCGCACGCGAACAGGCGCATCACGACCGCGCGGATGCTCTGACCGCGGCTCACCGCGAGCGTGCGCTGCGCGCAGAGAAGCACCCGGTGCAGGACTTCCTGTTCACCTACTACAGCTACAAGCCGGCCCGGCTGCGGCGGTGGCACCCGGGCGCCGGCGTCGTGCTCGAGGATGCTCCGGAGCGGCTCGAGTGGCGGTGGTACTCCCCCGGCCCGTCCGTCGACTCGGCCGCGCCGGACGCCGAGGCGTTCGCCGCTGCGAAGCCTGAGCTCGCCGCGCTCGTCGAGCGGATGCTGCGGCGCACGGCGGCGCGTCCAGGGCAGTTCGGATGCTTCGGCCTGCACGAATGGGCGATGGTGTACCGCGAGCAGGAGCACCGGCATCCGGCGCCGCTGCGACTCGGCCAGGCCGGAACGGATGCCGTGGTGGAGACGCACGAGCTGCGCTGCACGCACTTCGACGCCTTCCGCTTCTTCACTCCGGATGCCGTGCCCCGCAATCGGTCGCCACTGACGCGAGCGGGTCAGCCGGCGATGGAGCAGCCAGGGTGCCTGCACGCGGGCATGGACGTCTACAAGTGGGCCATGAAGCTCGGGCCGCTCGTACCAGGTGAACTGCTGCTGGACTGCTTCGAACTCGCCCGCGACATCCGCGAGCTCGACATGCAGGCCGCGCCGTACGACCTGAGCGCATGGGGCGTCGTCCCTGTGCCGATCGAGACGGCGGACGGCAAGGCCGAGTACGTGCGCCGGCAACGCGGATTCGCCGAGCGGGGCAACGGGCTCCGGGCGCGGATCCTCGAATCGTGGCTGGACGCCGCGGCCTGACCGTCAGTCGCGCAGTGCCGCCTCGATCGGCTGCGGTGAGCCGTCCAGACCGTTGCCGAACCGGATCGTGCGACGGATTGTGGCCGGCTCGAGGAGTGCTCGGGCGATGACCGCTGCGACGTCCGCCCTCGCGACTGCGGCGCGCCCTGGCTCGTCGAGCTGGATCAGTCCGGTCGGTGCGTCGAAGGTGAGTGTGCCCGGGCCGAGGATCGTCCAGTCCAGGTCCGTGCCCGCGAGGTGCGCGTCCGCCTGCCATTTCGCGTCGGCATAGGCGAAGAAGCTGTTATCGGGGTCGACGCCGTGATCGGCACGGGAGCCGGTCCACGACACCATGACGTAGCGACGCACGCCGGCGGTCGCCGCGGCATCCATCGTGCGGATCGCGGCGTCCCGGTCGACCGCGTACGTCCGGTGCGGATCGCCACCACCCGCTCCGGCGGACCACACGACGGCATCGTGACCGGAGATGAGATCCGTGAGCTCCTCGGCATCCGCGTTCTCGATATCCGCGACGACGGGGTGCGCTCCTGTCGCCGCGACCTCGTCCGCGTGCTGCGGATTGCGGATCACCGCCGTGACCTCGTCGCCGCGCTCGACCAGAAGCGGAGCGAGCAGAAGGGCGATGCGGCCGTGGCCGCCGAACACGATGATGCGCGACATGCTGCCTCCGAGATTCGGTGTGAGTTCAGTCTGCCAGCTGCGTCGTGTCGATCACATAGGCCTGCGGGTGCGAGGGCAGGTACCGCACGGCGATGTCGGCTCCGGTGGACACCCACGCCGTCCGATCGGGGTACATCGACGGGGTGAAGAAATCGTTCGGCAGCGTGTAGGTCTCGCCCGTCGAGGTGGTGAACGTCACCCAGTCGTCCTCCAGCGTCGCGGCGGCGGATTCACCGTTGGCGAAGATGTACGCGGACGTGACGGGCACCCCGATCAGTCCGAGGATGCCGAGAACCAGACTCGCCGCCATCACCGCGGTGAGCACGCGGAAGAAGATCCGCTGCGCATGCGCGAACACGATGCGACCCGACCCGGCGGGAGACGGCTCCGGAAGCCCCTCGCGCTGTCGGATCACGGACAGCTGCGAGCTCCTGCCGACCGCGCGGAAGGACTGCGCGAACAGTCCCATCAGCGAGAAGGCAGCGATGAAGACCATCGCATACCCGTGGGTCACCGGGAAGTTGGCGAGCCAGATGATCGTGTCCATGATGTTCATCGCCCGAGGTCCTCCTCGATCGTGAGGGCCACGGTGTGCGGATCCTCGCGCATGTAGTGCGCCCACACGGGCGAGCCGACCTGAACGCGCGAGAGCGCTTCCGGATACACGAAGACGGTGGTGTCGGTCTCCCAGCTCGGACGCCCCTCCGGTGTGATGAGCAGTCGCACGGCGAGCTCGCTCTGTCCGTCCCGCCGCGTTCCCGTCGGACGGATCGACAGCACGGATGCCGGAGACTGCACACCGTGGCGTCGAGCCCGGACCTGGTGCGGGTCGATGAGTCCACGGGCGATCCGCCAGTCGAGCATCGCCTCACGGACCTTCGGGTCGGTGATGTCGGCGAGTTCCACGGCGTCGTGATCGGTGGCGCTGTAGCGCACGGGCAGCGGTGCGCCCGGCTGCATGGCCGCGGCATCCGAATGCGGGACGAGCGTGCGGAGCCTGCTGATGAACTCGCCGCCTCCTACGGGGGCGACGCGCAGGTACAGGTCGTACTGCGGGACGTCGTTCACGGTGAGGCCGGTGCGCGAGGTCTCCACGATCCGGCCGACGCCGATCGCCGTCTCGCCGCGTGGCTTGGCTCGGCCGGTCGCAGCGCCCATGAACCCGCCGAAGGTGAGGATGAGCCCCCAGGCGACGCCGATCATGATGGGTGCGGCCAGACCGTCGGCCGCGGCGGCGAACGGCAGGATCGACGCGCTCTGGTCGACGCCGAAGAGCCCTTCCCCGACCCATACGAGAAGCCAGGCGGACAGCAGGAGCCAAACGATGAGAACGATGATCCGAACCACGGTCCCCAGGCTATCGGCACGGTGCGCCGACGATCGGGGTCCAGGGTGCCGATCGCTAGAGTGGACGGACGTCAGAGAGGCCGTCATGCAGGAACGAGAGATCCGTCAGCACGTCTCGCTGACGACCGCGGCCGGTGGACTGAACCCGGCGGCGCTCGGTTTCACCCGCATGCCGATGCACGACACGTCCGGGATCCCCGGACGCGGTCGCTGGGGGCGCAACAAGCGCTGGGAGTACTGGAACGTCATCACTCCGACGCACATCGTTTCGCTCACAGTCTCCTGCATCGACTACCTGTCGCTGCACTCGCTGTGGGTCTACGACAGAACGACCGGCGAGTCGATCGACGCCACCGCGCTCTCGCCCGGCGGGAGCGGCACGACACTGCCGGCATCTCTCGGCGACGGGCCGACCCGCGCCCGCACACGGACGGTCACGCTCGACATCGACGAGATCGACGGCGGCACCCGGCTCGTCGGCTCGGCGCCTCGTGTGGCGATCGACGTCGTGGCAGAACGTCCGGAGGGTCATGAATCGCTGGGCGTCGTGGTCCCGTGGCGGCGAGCGGGCCGCATCCGGCACTTCCAGTACACGGTCAAGGATGTCGCGCGTCCTGCGGTGGGGACCGTGACGATCGACGGCGCGCTGCACGCGGTGCCCGAGGGCAGTTGGGCCGTTCTCGATCACGGACGAGGACGGTGGCCCTACCGCGTGCACTGGAACTGGGCCGCAGGCAGCGGCACCGTCGACGGACGTGCGGTCGGTCTGCAGCTCGGTTCGAAATGGACCGACGGCTCAGGGGCGACAGAGAACGCAGTCGTCGTCGATGGACATCTGTCGAAGATCAGCGAGGAACTCGTCTGGGATTACACGCCCGCCGACTGGCTGCGGCCGTGGCGCATCCACGGACGCAGCGCCGACCTCACGTTCACGCCGTTCCACGACAAGAGGTCTCGCACGAACGTGCTGCTCATCGCGACGCGCACGGACCAGCTGTTCGGCACATGGTCGGGATGGGTGCTGGACGACGGCGGCGGCAGGGTCTCGGTCGACGGCCTCGAGGGTTTCGCCGAGGACGTCCTCAACCGGTGGTGACCGGCGCGGCGAGCGACGCCAGCGCGCGCTGCACGCCCTTCGCCGCCGTCCGGCCGGCGCGGTTCGCGCCGATCGTGCTCGCCGAGGGCCCGTACCCGACCATCTGAACGCGAGGATCCGCGACGGCGGTCGTGCCGCGACCGTTGCGATCCAGCTGGATGCCCCCGGCGGGACCGCGCAGGTGCAGAGGTGCGAGATGGGCGATGGCCGGTCGGAAGCCCGTGGCCCAGAGGATGACGTCGACGCGTTCGAACGAGCCGTCCGCCCAGCGCACTCCGTCCGGCTCGATGCGCGCGAACATCGGACGGCGGGCAGCGTAGGCGCCGAGCCGTTCGGCCTCGCGCTCCTGCGGGCGCAGCATGAGGCCGGTGACGCTCACCACGCTCTGCGGCGGCAGACCCTGCGCGACGCGCTGCTCGACGAGCGCGACCGCCGCGGCTCCGGCCTCGGGGGTGAAGTCGTCGGTGCGCCAGACCGGCTCGCGCCGAGTGACCCAGAGCGTGTCGGTGATCGGTGCGAGCGCGCCGAGGAACTGCACGGCCGACGCTCCCCCGCCGACCACGAGGACGCGCTTTCCGCGGAAGTGCTCAGGGCCGGGATAGTCAACGGTGTGCAGCTGCTCACCCAGGAACGTCTCCATCCCCGGGTAGTGAGGCAGGAACGGGTGCGTCCACGTCCCGGTCGCGTTCACGATCGTGCGTGTGCGCCACTCGCGCTCGCCCGCATGGACGACGAGGGTTCCCGCATCGTCCGTCACGCGATCGACGCTGACAGGTCGGACGACCGGCAGGCCGTGTTCGCGTTCGTAGACGTCGAAGGATGCCGGCACGGCCTGATTCGCACGCTTCCCGTCGCGCACCGGAGGCGTCGATCCTGGGAGCTCGGCGACCCCGTGCACGTCACGCATCGTCAGCGCGTCCCACCGGTGCTGCCACGCTCCGCCCGGGGCACTGTCGGCGTCGAGGACGATGTGACGGATGCCGAGCCGCTGAAGGTGGTACGAGGTCGACAGCCCGGCCTGGCCGGCGCCGATCACGATGCTGTCGAGGATGTCCACGTCGAGATCCAACGCCGCTGACGACCCGGCTGTTCCCGGCGTCCTCGGCGAAACACCCGGGATCCGGCTCGGATTCGCGCCGAGCGCCGATCCTGTTGTATTCTTTTCGAGTTGCCCCGGCTGGTACGGGACAGCATCTGGGCCTGTGGCGCAGCTGGTAGCGCACCTGCATGGCATGCAGGGGGTCAGGGGTTCGAGTCCCCTCAGGTCCACGTGAAAACCCTTGGGTGACCAAGGGTTTTTCGTGCTTCATGATCCAGCTGACGGGCCTGACTCGAACAGCTCGGTCAGGTGGTTTCGACCGTCGAGCACACGAAGGATGCGCTCACGTGCAGCTGAGCGTCCGTCAGGCAGAGGAAGCTGAGCGTACAGCGCCAGTTCCCGATTCATGTCGTAGAAGTTCAGGCGTTCTCGCAGGTGCCCGCTCGCGAACAGATCAGGGTACGCACCGCGCAACCACTCGGGGACCTGTGCGAGGGAGGACGGGCTCAGACCCTGCCCGGCGGGAGTGGGCGGGTACGCAGATGCCAAGGCGCACCAACGCAGGATCGTGTCGAGTTCGGCGTCTGCGGCCTGGGCCAACGCTTCGGCGAAGTCGATCAGCCCGGTGACCCGGCCCTGGTCGACCATCACATTCGAGCCGTGTACATCACCGTGTACGAGCACGGGTTCATCCCTGGCGAACAGCACGAGCCTGTCATGTATCCAGTCGGAAACGATCGCAAGCAGTTGTTCGTCCCGATCAGGTCGTTGCTGCGCCGCGTCGAGGTGGTGCAGCGCGGCATCCACCGTCGGCGGATGAAACGCGGGCCACGGATCTCCGGCGAGCGCGTCGATCATCCACGGCGGACGAAGGCCCTCCGGCGCTGGAACGCGATGCAGCGCGTGCAGAGCGGCGCCAAGGCTCTCGATGGTCGATCGACGTGTCCCCGAGTCCATCGAGGGCCATGCTTCGTGCAGGGTCCGTCCTGGCAGTCGCTCGGAGACGTACCAGGTCCCGTCCGGACCATCGCCGTCAGCGATGTGCCGTGCGTGGGGCACCTCGGTTCCGTCGAGCAGGTCGACCACCCTGGCCTCGTGGCGATAGGCATCACGGAACTGTTCACGGTTGTTGACCCGGACGATGATGTCGTCGCCGATCCAGGCACGACTGACCCAGCCGGCCTTGGGCGTGAAGCTCCCGTTCGTCGGCAGCCCGGCCGCTTCGAGCGTGCGCAACAGCACCGGCTCCGCGGGTTGCTCATGGGAGAACCGTGGCGTCTGGTCGCGCATCTTGCACACCTTATCGATTTCGGAGCGGGTGAGGCCGCCCACGTCGGAACGACTTCGGGCCGGCGACGCGAGAACTCCGCGCCACCGGCCCTGCTTGCACGTCAGCCGCGCCGCGGCTCGTCCTGATCGTCGACGTCGAACCAGGTGCCGATCACGGGGAACTCCGTTACACGCAGGCGGGCACTTCCGTACGGCACAAGGCGGAGATCCTCGTCCGGGCCGTAGTCGAGCACGGGGCTCGGCGGTGGAACGTCGGCCTGGGCACCCGCCATGCGCCACTGCGTGGCACGTGCTCCCGGCGCGTGCAGCGTCGTCGGCGCGCCCCGGTAGCCCTGCAGCGACCACGGCACCGCGTCGACGGGCGACCGGGTGACGTCCCAGGTGGATGCCGTTCGCACGCTGTCGAGCGCCCAGTTCCACGATCCGCGGGGGTGGATCTCCCACTGACCGAGCCCAGGATTCCCCTCCTGTTCGATCCAGCGTTCACCGGGCGAGTAGACCATCGAAAGCGGCCCCAGGAACACGCTGGCAGCCTGGCGCTCACGACGCACGACCCGCGCCTTCATCGGCAGCACGAGCACGACGTCACCCGCCGTGGACCAGTCGCGCACGAGTGTGATGTAGCCGTCGACGATCTCTGCGTCCTCCACCGTCACGCCTCCCACACTGAGTTGCGCCGATCCGAACGCCCACTCCGGGATGCGCAAGCGCAGCGCGAAAGGCGCCGTGCGCCCGGTCGCCACCCGCATCGTGATCGTCTCATCGAAGGGGTAGGCGGTCTCCACAATGATCCTCACAGGGTCACCAGAGACCTCCGTCTCCAATTCGACCGGCGCGTAGGCGACGACCCTCAGGCCGTCATCGTCTCGGAGCCAGGAATGCATCACGAATTTCGGCCAGCCCTGATGCAGGTTCGCCGTGCAGCAGCCGAAGTGCGGCTCGAGTCCGAAGACGCCGGCATCGTCCGAGGAGAAGGACCACTCGCGCCGCGCGACCGACACTTCGACCTGATTCGCCTGCTGGTGGTACTGGTGCCCGAGCATCCGAGGGTCGCTCGAGGCAGGCAGCAGATTGTAGGCGAGGGACTCGAGCCGGTCGCCGTCGACACCACGCCCGTACACCTGCGCGTGCACTGCCTCGGTGAACATCATCTCGACGACCTGACAGGTCTCGATGCCCGCCGTCGCCTCGCGTCCGCCGAGCCATTCGTCGCCGGAGAACCAGCCGTGGGCCTGCCCGTGCCAGCGAAGCAGGTTCGCGAACGACCGCTCGGTGCGCGCCCGATGTCCGGCGACGTCGCCGTCCCGCAGCGCTTGGACAGCACCGGCCTTCAGCCCCATCGCGACGTTCGGACCGTGTGTACGGTGTGAGAACGTTCGGGCCGGCCCGGTGATGAGGTCCCCTTCGAGGTAGTCATCCCATCTCGTGGTCTGCGCGGCGAGCAGGTCGATCAGCTCCAGCAGCCAGGCTTCCGCGGTCCGCTCGTACAACCACCAGACCGAGAGAGCGTTGTCGGCCCCACGAGCACGCCCCCAGGATGACAGCGGTCGTGCGGGAAGGGCGTCGAGCTGGTGTCGGAAGTACCTCTGAAGGAACGGCTCCACGCGTTCGTCGCGCGTCGCGTCCGCGTGCTGGGTCAGGACCTTGAGCGCGACCATGCGCGGCCACCAATCGTCGTTGCCTGCGGGACCGAAGAATCCGTCGTCGCGCTGAGATCCGAGGATCCACTCGATCCATTTGGATGCGAGGCCGAGCAGACGCTCATCGTGGAGCACGTGAGCGAGCGGAACGAGTCCATCGAGGTAGTACGGACCCCGCTCCCAGTTCTCGCCAGCACCACCCAGCCATCCGCTGTCGAGCCCGACGTCCGCCCAGATCTCCTCGAGCTTTCCGGTGATCCCGTCCGCCTGCAGCCGGAGCTGGTCGAGCAGCCAGCCGCGAGGGGTGATCTCGCCGAGGCGGATGGGCCGGTGGCGACGCCCGAGCGAAGACGCGGCGGTGGTGCGAGCAGTAGTTTCGATCATTTGATTGATCCTCCGATCAAGCCTTTGGTGTAATAGCGCTGCAGCGCCAGGAACAGTACGACGACGGGCACGGTCGCGACGCACGCGACAGCGGTCAGGAGTCCGGGATCGATCACCGGCACGCCGGGGATCTTGAGAGAGGTGCTGATGCTCGCCAGAGCGAGCGGGAGCGTGTACTTGCTGTCGGTCGACAGGAACGTGACCGAACTGAGCAGATCGTTCCAGCCGGCCATGAAACCGAACAGAGCGGTGGTGACGAGCCCTGGCCAGGACAACGGCAGCATGACTGAGCGCAGGATGCGCCAGATACCGGCTCCATCGATCGCGGCGGCATCCTCCAACTCGGGCGGAATCGCGTCGAGCGTGTTGCGCATGACGAACACCGAGAACGGCAACTGCAGCGTGACCAGAACGAGCACGACGCCGACCAAGGAATCGAGCAGACCCGTCTTGCCGAGCACGATCGACAGCGGCGTCAGGAGTCCCTGGAACGGAACGACGAGCGGCGCAAGCAGAAGCACGAAGACGACGCTCGAACCGCGGAACCGGATCTTGGAGAGCGCATACGCGGCGAGCGTCGAGACGATCGCCACCATGACCGCCACCGAAACTGCGACGATGAGCGAATTGACGATGTTCTGCCGCAGATCCACCGAAGGATCGAAGACCTTGTCGTAATTGCTGAGCGTCAGCGTCGCGAGCGAGTTCCAGCCGATGCCGTCCGCATCCGCTGCGGCAGGCAGAAACGACCGCAGCACGATGTAGAGCACCGGAGCGACGAACAGCATGGCGAGAACAGTGCCGACTGCGACATAGATCACGCCGGAGACGCCGGTCCGCCGTGGCCGCGTCGTGATGGCACGGATCGCCGTTCTCGTGTCGGTCTCGTGTCGGGATGCGGTCATGGCACTCATCTCTGATCCTCCGCGCCGGTCGATCTCAAAGCCCTCAGCTGCACGACGGCGACGGCCAGGATGATCACGGTCAGCACCATCGAAAGCGCGGCACCGTACCCGAGGTCGTACCGCACGAACGATTGCTGATATGTGTACATGACGGCGGTCGTCGTGGAGCCACTCGGTCCGCCCTTCGTGAGGACGTAGAACTGATCGAACACGAGGATCGCACCGGATACGGCGAGCAGCATGCACAGCGCGAACTGGCGGCGCACGAGAGGGAAGACCACGGACCCCTCGCGACGCCACCACCCCGCGCCATCGATCTTCGCCGCCTCGATCACCTCGGTGGGTACGGCCTGCATACCGGCCATGAGCAGAATCATCGCGACTCCCATCGACTTCCACACCGTGAGGACGATCACGGCCCAGAACGCCGTCCCTGGTGCGGTGAACCATGCGGTCTGTCCGTCGCTCATCCCCACCGCGCGGAGCAGCGTGTTGATGACGCCGGTGTCGGGCACGAGCATGACGTTCGCCATGTAGGCGGCAGCGGTGAACCCGATCACCACCGGCATGAACAAGCAGGTCCGGACGAACGAGACGAAACGCCCCTCCCCGCGGACCATGACGGCGGCGGCATAGCTGACCGCTATCCCGAGGGGAACGGAGACGATGGTGAACAGCAGCGAGAACCCGAGGGATTGCCAGAAAGCCGCATCGCGGAAGACCCGAGCGTAGTTCGCGACACCCGCCGCCGACACGTCGCCGAGCAACGGCCAGTTCGCGAACGACATGCCCACGAGCAGGACCATCGGTACGACGAAGAACATGAGCGCGAGCACGAGCGCTGGCGCGATGAGAGACCAGGCGAGGATCTGGCGGCGGCTCGACCCGCGTCGGGGGCGCAGGCGTGCTCCCTCGCTCGCGCCACGAAGAGTTGCCGGCGAGGTGACGGTTGTCACTGTCCGACCTGACTGTATGCCTGCTCGATGAGACCGTTCGCCTGCTCCTGCGCATCGGCGAGGGCGATCGACGCGTCAGCACCCTCGAAGATCACCTTCTGCGACTGCTGCGCCCACGGCCCGTTCGGGTCGTTGATGACCGCGTTGTAGGCGATGCTCTTCGGGAGCTGCCCGATGCCCAGAGAAGCGACGATGTCCTGCGACCACTTGTCGGTGGCCAGGCTCTCGGCGATCACGAGGTCCGGCGCGATCCAGCCCTGCGACAGCGTGATCTCCGCCGCTTCCTCGGAACTGAGCAGCCATTCCATGAGATCCCAAGCCTCGTCGGGGTTCTTCGCGCCTGCAGTGATTCCGATCTCATCTCCGCCGAGGAACGATCCGGAGCCGCCCTCGACGCCCGGGATGCCGATGCCGCTGCCGAACTGGTCCTTCTTCGCCGTCAGCGTGTTCGCCCCGGTGAAGATGATGCCGACGTTGCCGTTCAGCGCATTCTCCTGCCCCACGTTGCCGGGATCCTGGTTCGGCTGGTCGGTCTTCTGCATCAGGCCGGACTCCCACATGTCCTGGTACCACGTGACCATGCCTTCGAGTTCAGGCGACGTGAACGCGGCCTTCTGATCAGGGCCGGGCTCGGTGAGGACGCTGCCACCGTTCGCCCACGCACTCGGGAACCCCGTCCAGGCCTGCCCTACGCCTGCGAGGGTGGAGAAGCCGGTGATCTCATCGCCGAGGGCTGAGATCTTCTCCGCCGCGA
The DNA here is from genome assembly GCF_025836995.1 of Microbacterium sp. M28. NCBI lineage: Bacteria > Bacillati > Actinomycetota > Actinomycetes > Micrococcales > Microbacteriaceae > Microbacterium > Microbacterium triticisoli. Next base: position 1,856,946 of record NZ_CP107546.1, read on the forward strand.
CCTTCACCTCGGCGAGCGACGTCGGCGGCGCCTCGGGGTCGAGCCCGGCTCGGGTGAACAGATCCTTGTTCCAGAACATCTGCGAGCCGGTCAACGCGACAGGCAAGCCGTAGTTCTTGCCGTCCAGGGTTCCGATTTCCACACCGGCCGGTGCAAGGTCGCCCTTGTTGGAGAGGGCGTCGACATTGTCGCTGATATCGGCGAGCAGGCCCTGGGTCGACAGCAGTGGCGTGTTGACGATGTCGAAACTCACAAGGTCGGGCACCGAACCTGCGCGCGCGGAGTTCGCAAGCTTCGTCAGGTACTGGTCGGCCTGGATCGTCGAGACCTTGACCTCGACTCCAGGGTTCGCGTCCTCGTACGCCGCGACCTGCTCTGTGAGGTCCACACCGCCGTCGCGCTGCCAGAGCGTGAGTGTGCCGTCCGCGGACCCGCTGTCCGCCGCACCGTCCGATGAGCACCCGGTGAGCGCCAACGCGGCGATGGTCAGACCTGCTGCCGCGACGGATGCCCGGCGCGTCGTCCATATCTTCATTGCTGTCTCCCTTGACGCTTCTTTTGCCGCATCCTTGCGGCAATCTTTGCTGCAGTTGCCGACGATATCCGCTGGTAATCAGCGTGTCAAGACTCGACAAACCGGAATGAGTGCGGCAAAGTTTGCTTTATGGAAGACGTGTTGAACGTCGCATTACCACGAGGGGGAAACCCATGGTGATGCGACGAGAGGTGACCTTGGCGGATGTCGCTGAACGGACCGGTGTGTCCGTCGGCACCGTGTCGAAAGTGCTCAACGGGCGCGGACAGATCGCGGAGGGCACCCGCCAACGCGTGGCTGCAGCCGCAGCCGAGCTGGGGTTGAACGCGCGCATCAAGGCGCCCGCCTCACATCCCGGCCGTTCGTATCTGATCGGTGTGCTCTCGACGGATGAATATGGAAGATTCACGATCCCGATCCTCACGGGCGCGGAGGACACGTTCGGACCGGGCGAGATGTCGATGCTCCTGGCCGAGAGTCGCGGCGACGCGATCCGCGAGCAGCACTACATCACCACATTCCTCAATCAGCGGGTCGACGGCATCGTCGTCACCGGCCGATCGAGCGATCCGCGAGGGTCGATCTCAGACCTGCTGAGAGTTCCCGCAGTGTATGCGCTCTCCCCCTCGAACGACACGCGCGATGTGTCCGTCGTCCCTGACGACGAGGGCGGCGCCGTCCGCGCGATCGACCATCTCATCGGCACCGGCCGTCGCTCCATCGCGGTCATCGCCGGCGCGCGTCGCCACACCGCGGCCGCGCACCGCGTCGATGCCGCACGGCGAGCAATCGTCGCTGCGGGAGCGACCCTGTCCGGCGGCGATGCGCTCTACGGAGAGTGGAGCGAGCGGTGGGGTTACGAGGCCGCGACGCGACTGCTGGGCACCGGCGTCGACGGCGTGTTCTGCGCGAGCGACCAGATCGCTCGTGGCGTCATCGACTGCTTCCGCGACAACGGCGTCGGCGTACCGAGCGAAGTGGGCGTCGTCGGCGTCGACAACTGGAGAGTGATCACGGATGCAGCGCGCCCGAGCATCACGTCGGTCGACCTGAATCTGCGAGAGGTCGGCCGAAAGGCGGCCGACCTGCTCACCCGGATGATCCAGGGCGAAAGCCTCTCCGGCGGCATCCGCACCGTCGACTGCTTTCTTGTTCCCAGGCAATCCACCTGAGCACGGATCAGGCCTCGAGCCGCCGGAGGGCCCGCCGACGGCGGCCGCGATCTCCATGGTGGGGTTTTCCGCACCCGTGAGGAGGGCTTCCCGCAGTGACGTGCCGCGCATCGGTTCCTAGCGTGGTGAGCATGGACGAATCCGAGAACCTCAACCTGTTCGCGCAGTGGGCGATCTCCCTCATGGAGGCGCTGGGCAGCGTCGGCGCAGGCGTCGCCGTCGCGATCGAGAACCTCTTCCCGCCGATCCCGAGCGAGATCATTCTGCCTCTGGCCGGCTTCACCGCCAGCCGCGGCACCTTCGCGCTCTGGGAAGTGCTGGTGTGGACGACGCTCGGCTCGCTCGTCGGCGCACTCGCTCTCTACGGTCTCGGCGCTTGGCTGGGAGCGGATCGTCTGCGCCGCATCGTGGCGCGGGTGCCGCTCATGAAGGTGTCGGATGTCGACCGTGCCGAGGCGTGGTTCGCCCGGCACGGCGAGAAGGCCGTGTTCTTCGGTCGCATGATCCCGATCGTGCGCAGTCTCATCTCGATCCCGGCCGGGATCGAGCGGATGCCGCTGCTCCGATTCGCCGTGCTGACCACAGCGGGCAGCGGGATCTGGAACTGTGTGTTCGTGTTCGCCGGGTACTTCCTGGGCGAGAACTGGTCGAGCGTCGAGCGCTACGCGGACGTGTTTCAACTCGTCGTCGTGGTCGCCGTCGTCGCCGCACTGGCGGCCTTCGTCGTACTCCGGCTGCGACAGCGCGCGCGAGGCACAATGGTGTCATGACGTCCCCCTCGGCTGCCGCGACCGGCCTTCGCGAGCGGGCGCCGGTGGCTCGGGTCGCTCGCACCGCGGTCGGCACGGTCGCCGGCATCGTGTTCGTGCCGGTGCTCCTCGTGGCGCTGGCCGTGCTGCCGATCGAGCCCGCGGGAACTGTGACCGGCTGGATCGGGCGGCGCCTCACCTGGATCGACGGCGAAGCGCGCACCGAGCTGCCCCGGGGAGGACGCCGGTTCGGGTTGCTCGCCATCTCGGCGCTCCTCGGAATCCTCACGGCCTGCATCGTCGCGCTCATCGTGCTCGGTGTCGTGGTCACGACGCAGATCACGATCGCGGCGATCACGGGCGGCCCCGTCGACGCGTTCGACGCGGAGCCTGGACGGGTGACCTGGTCGACCGTCGCGATCTTCGCGCTCCCCGGCCTCGTCCTGCTCTTCCTCGCCGTGTCCGGGATCGCCGGCATCGCCTGGCTCGAACGGCAGACGTGGAAGACCTTCACCCGCCCCGGTGCCGACGAGCTCGCGCAGGAGGTGACCCGACTGAGCGCGACGCTCGACGAGGTCGTCGCCGCCGTCGACGCCGAACGACGGCGCATCGAGCGAGACATCCACGACGGCGTCCAGCAGCGCGTGGTGGCGCTGTCCATCCTGCTGGCGCGGGCCGAGCGCGCTCCCGATCCGGACGAGCGGATCGAGCTCCAGTGCCGGGCCCGAGAAGAGGTGCAGCACGTCCTCGACGATCTCCGGGACGTCGCCTGGCGCACCTACCCCGCCATGCTCACCCGGGACGGACTCGCCGCCGCGCTCGAAGCCCTCCGCGACCGCACCTCCATCCCGGTGCTGCTCGAGGTGGACCACGACCGCATCCCGGATCGTGCGGCGGAGACCGCTGCGTACTTCGTGGCCAGCGAGTCCGTGACGAACGTGGTGAAGCATGCCGGTGCATCCCGGGTCGACATCCGCTCCGGAATCGACGACCGGCGGCTCGTCATCACCATCATCGACGACGGCGTCGGCGGGGCGGACCCGAGCGGCCCTGGATTGTCGGGCATCTCCTCGCGCGTCGCAGCACAGGGAGGTCGACTGCTCGTCGACAGTCCCGTGGGAGGCCCGACGAGGATCGAGGCGGTGATCCCGTGCGGATAGCGCTGGCCGAGGACTCCACGTTGCTGCGCGAGGGCATCGCCCAGCTCGTCGGCGCCGAGGGCCACACGATCACCGCTGCGGTCGGAACGGCCGAAGACCTTCTGGCCGCGCTCGCCGTCACTGTGCCGGATCTCGTGATCGTCGACGTCCGGATGCCGCCGGACTACATCGACGAAGGCATCCGCGCCGCCCTCGAGATACGCGAGACCTACCCGAGCATCGCCGTCCTGGTGCTCTCCCAGCACGTGGAGCGGCGACATGCGCGCGAACTGCTCGACGGACGCGGCGGGGTCGGATACCTGCTCAAGGATCGCGTCTCCGACATCTCGGGCTTCCTCGACGCGATCCAACGCGTCGCCGACGGCGGTACCGCCTTCGATCCCGAAGTGATCCGGCAGCTCATCGCCGCACGCTCCGCACCCGACGCGCGCCTCTCGACACTCACGGACCGCGAACGATCCGTGCTCGAACTCATCGCCCAGGGCCAGAGCAACGCCAGGATCGCCGAACGGCTCTTCATCAGCCTCAGCGGCATAGAGAAGCACATCAACACCATCTTCACGAAGCTCGAGATCGCCCCGGGCAACGGCTACAACCGACGTGTTCTCGCCGCCCTCGCCTACCTGGACGACACGGGCGGGGGCTCCTGAGCACGCGCATCTCTCGAGACGTCGTCCGCTTCCCCCTGCCGCCCTTCGCCCTCACCGGCTAACGTGAGCCGCATGCCGCCCTTCGACGACTTCTCCGGCCGCCGCGCAGTCATCACCGGCGCTGCATCGGGTATCGGACGAGCGCTGATGCTCGAACTGGTGCGCAGGGGCGTCCACGTCGCCGCGGTCGATGTGAACGCCACGGCGCTGGATGCCGCGGTGCACGAGGCCCAGCAGTTCGATCCCGCCGTCGTCGTCAGCAGCCACGTCTGCGACGTCGCCGATCGTGACGCGGTACGGCGGCTGCGGCGCGAGGTCGCCCGTACTCACGACACGGACGTCCTGCACCTCCTGTTCAACAACGCCGGCGCCGTCGGCGGGATGTCGTTCGTGACCTCGCCGGAGGAGGAGTGGGAGCGCGCGTTCGCGGTGTCCTGGAACGGCACATACAACTGCACCAGGGAGTTCCTGCCGATGCTGATGTCGGCCGATCAGGGCGCCGTCATCAACACGGCATCCGTGAATGCGCTCTGGGCCGCCCTCGGGACGAAGACCCCGCACTCGGCATACTCGACCGCGAAGTTCGCCGTACGAGGCTTTACGGAGTCGCTCCTGGTCGACTTCCAGCGCAACGCCCGGCATCTCTCCGCCGTCCTCGTGCTCCCCGGTCACGTGCGCACAGCGATGCCCGCTCCCCCGCGCAGCTGGCGCCGCGCGCTCGGCTCGCTGTTCGCGGACTACGAGCCGGCCTCGAGCACATCGGCCGCCGAAGTCATCCTGGGCGCGATCGAGCGCGGCGACTGGCGCGTCGTCATCGGAGACGACGCAACCGCCGTCGACGAGCGGGTCCGCGCCGACCCCTGGACCTCCTACGACTGAGACTCACCCGTCTGACACCGGATGCCGCATGAAGGCGCAATGGTACGGCGCCGCAGCCGCTTCGTCGAGGGCCTGCAGGGATGTCGCACTCACGCGCACGCTGGGCGCACATTCTCGAACAACCGACGGAGGCGACGCATGTACTTCCACGTACAGGAATTCATCAACGAGATCGCACAGGACGAGCCGGACCCGGCAGCGGCGAACGCGCTCCAGGAGGGGCTGGGCGGACAGTTCGGCGAGATGCGCACGATGATGCAGTATCTCTTCCAGAGCATCAACTTCCGAGGGCCAGCGGGCAAGCCGTACAAGGACCTGATCCAGGGCATCGGCACGGAGGAGATCAGTCACGTCGAACTGATCGGCACGACGATCTCGCGTCTGCTCGACGGCTCGCCGCAGTATCAGGGCAAGCCGACCGATCCGGTCGACGAGCCAGGGGCGGGCGGCGCGACGCCGTTGCGCATCGCGGTGGACACGAGCAACATCCACCACTATCTCGTCGGCGCTCAGGGCGCCCTCCCGGTGGACGCCGCCGGAAACCCGTGGATGGGCAGTTACGTGTACAACTCGGGCAACCTCGTGCTCGATCTGCTCTACAACCTGATGCTCGAATCCACCGGACGACTGCAGAAATGCCGGCTGTACGAGATGACGGACAACAAGACGGCGCGCAGCACGATCTCGTACCTGATCGTCCGAGATCAGGCGCACGAGAACGCCTACGCGAAGGCGCTGGAAACCCTCGGAGTGAACTGGCGCACGTCGCTGCCGATCCCTAAGACCAATGCCGAGCAGTTCCCCGAAGTCAAGCGACTCCTCGATCTGGGACTTCAGAGCAAGCAGTACTCGTTCGACCTCACCGCGCAGTCCGAGGCGGGCAAGATCTTCCAGGGCGCCTCGCCCTCGGGCGACGGAACCGAGCTGGATGCGAGCGAGCAGGCCCCGGTGGGGTCACCGATGACGATCGCCCCGGAGCGCCTCGAGGAGTTCTCACCGGGCGCGGATGCCGAACTGCGCGCGCTGATCGAGGCGACGGCCGCGATGGAGATGGCCGACATCGACGCGACCTTCGGACGCATGAAGAGCCGGTGACGTCGATCCGAACGGCTATTCCCAGGCTGCCGCGTCCGGGTCGATGCCGTGATGGCGCGCGGATTCGTCGATGCTCCGACGGAACCATGTCGCCAGCCCGTCGCCGATCCCGTCGTAGTACGCCGAGAACCCAGGATCCGCCTCGAACATCCGCCCCAGACACACCTGCATCTGTCGCGTCAGCGGGAAGAAGTTCGAGAACAGCTCCCGATGCCGTTCGACGAGCCCATCGGCCTCGGCACTTCCCGGTTCGACGGCGCGTCTCACCGCGTCGGCCAGGTCGTCCTGGAGGGCGGCCATGGCCTCGGACAGCACGCGCCACTGCCCCGGCGACCGCGATGCCGAGCGCTCCGCGAACTGCGCCCACTGCCTCGAGCCGCCCCACGCGAAACGTGCCGCGCGCGACCGCTGAGGATTCCACTGCTCGCCGAAGAGCTCGCGCTGCTCGTCATCGCTCAACAGGATGCCGCGCTCGTGCGCCTCCGTCATGCGCTCGAGTCGCTCATCGAGCTGCTGCAGATCATGGATCCGCTCGGTCAGTTGAGCGCGCTGCGCGCGCAGCGTCTGCCCGATGTCCGAGGTCGCGTCGTCGAGCACCTCGCGGATCGCGTCGAGGGTGAGGCCCGCTTCCCGGTAGGACACGACCCGGCTCAGTCTCTCGAGATCGTCCCACGTGTACAGGCGGTAGCCCGCCGACGTCCGCCGGGATGGCGACGCGAGACCGATCTCGTCCCAGTGGTGCAGAGTGCGCACGGTCAGCCCGAGGAGGTCCGCTGCCACACCGACCGTCGCATCCTCATCCAGCTCGTCGTCGATCATCGAAGTCATTGTCCACCCCGACCGGACTCCGGCGCGACGATTCCGACCGATGCGAGATCCCGTCCCACCTCGCTGTCCGGTACGAACGGCGTCGCCGCGGTGAAGGTGACGTGCGTGCCCTCCGGAGTGACGACCGCGATGTCGCGCGTCCGCCACGCCGTGTCATACGGTCCCGTCACGGATCCGGGTGCCAGCTCCGCGCAGGCGGCCGCGACGGACTCGATCTCGCCGAGCGCGCACGAGACGAAGATCTGCACGGTCGACGGCGCAGGTGTCGTCGGATCGTCGTCCGCCGGCACGAGCAGGACGTCCTGGAACGCCCACCGTCGCAGGTGCACGATCTGGCCCGGGATGCTGAAGAAGTCCACGAACCCGAGCCCGCGGACCCAGAACTCGGTCGACGCAGCCATGTCCTTCGTCGCGACCCTCACGAACATCGGCATCGCGTAGACGCCCAGGAACGGCCCCGGCGCGACCGCATCCGGACCGTCGGGCACCGGGCTCATCTCGAACGCATTGAAGTGATCTGTCATGACAGAAACCCTCGCGCCTCACGTCGCGTGAGGGTCAACCCGATGCGCCCCGCCTCTGCGCGACGAGCGTCTCACTCGGCAGCGTCGACCTCCGGCTCCTCGGCCTCATCGGAGTCCGAGCGATCGGTGGGCGGCACCGTCGGAGGCGTTCCCTTGCCATCCTCGGCACCGAGGTTGTCGTGCTCCTCCGGCCCGGGGGATGGTTCGGTGCTGATGTCGTTGCGGTCCGTGTCCATGGCGGTTCTCCGTCCTCTTTCGGCAGGCGCTGCGCACGGTCGGTGCGCGCGTGCCGTCGACGGTAGCGACGTTCCGAAGGATCGGCGGGGTCCTTGACAACCGTGGCCGGGCGGCACCATGCTCCGGTTCCGCCGAGTCACTTCTCGAGCGTCGCGCGCGCTTGGTCGAGCGCCTGCCGCGCGGGGTTCAGCTCGTGACGCGCCCGGTCGCGGCGCTTCTCCCTACCCGCGAGCGCCTCCGCCGCCTGCTCGACCTCACCACGCGCCCGCTCGAGCTCCGCCTCGAGCTCGACCTCGCGCTGTCGAAGCCCGTCCAGGCGTGTCGACGCCGCCTCGTACTCGCGCTCCGCATCCCGCAGCTCCCGTTCCGCACGCTCGACCTGCTGCTCCGCAGACCGCACAGCCTTCTCGGCATCCTTGCGCGCCCGCCGCTGCGAGAGCTCGTCGGGCGGCGTCTCCCGCACCGGACGCGACGCCAGGACGCCGGCCACAGCGTCCGACACGTCGATCGTGTCGCCACCGGATGGTTCCAGCGGACGGATGAGCCGCCCTGACGCCACGGCATCGGCCGCTCCGGCGTCCAGCATCGCGGCATTGAGCGTCTGCTCGACCGCCTCGGTCGTCGCCGCGGTCACGCGCGCGCCGGCGTGCTCGGCCAGGTCGGTCGCCGCTCGGGCGAGTTCTCTCACCAGCGTGCGCCGCTGGCGGGTGAGCGCCGTCAACGTCTTCGCGTCCAGCTCCTCCTGCGCCTCCCGGAGGGACTCCCCCAGCTCCAGCGCCTGCGCGAGCTGATCGGGTCGCTCGCGTGCGAACAGGTTCACGATCCACGCCGGCGCGAGGGGCTTGCGCAGCCTCATGACCGCTGCGGCCAGATCGCGGTCGGCGACCGTCTTGACCCGCTCGTTGCGAGCCTCGGTGAACTCTTCGAGCGGAAGAGCGTACAGCTCCGCGGCGATCTCCTCGAGCGTTGCGGTCATCTGTCCATTCTGCTCCCGCCTGCTGCCGGCCGGTGCTCAGCGCGCCCGCCCGCCGGTGGTGCACCTGCGAGGATGCCTGCATGAGCCCGGGCAGCACTCGAGGATCTCCGCGCCGGCGTCGCACTCGAGCTGGTAGCGTCCACCGACGCGGAAATCCCCCGCGACCCGGAGGAACCAACGCGCGATGCGATCCGGATTGGTCACGGCATCCCACGCGTCCTGGGTGCCGGAGGCGCGCTGCTGGCCCATGCTCTGCACGGAGGACGGGTCACGCCGGAAGCGTTCGTGCGGATCGCTCTAAACTGACGGCATGTCGTCGTCTCCTCCTCAGCGCGAACACGGCCTGCTCAAGATCCACCGGGTCCTCCGACCGGGGTTCGGAACCGAGGCGGCCGTGTACGGCACGATCCTCATGAGTGGATTGATCGCGGTCTCCTCCGCGCACGGCGAGACCTCAGCGGTCGTCCTCCTCACGGTCGGCATCACGGTGGTGGTGTTCTGGTCGGCGCACGTCTATGCGGGCACGGTCGCCCGCGTCGGGGACGAAGATGAGTCAGGTCACGTGATCGGGGTGGGCACCGCCTTGCGCAGCTCGCTCGGTCACTCGTTCGGGATGCTGAGTTCCGCCGCTGTGCCGGGAGCGATCCTGCTCGCCGGCGTGACGCGGGTGATCCCCGACGACTTCGCGAATGATCTCGCGCTATGGTCGGGGACCGTCATCCTCGCGCTGCTCGGCTACATCGCCTTTCTGCGTCGCGGCAGTTCGCTGATCGTGCGCATCGTCGGCGCGATCGGCACCGCCTGCTTCGGCATCGTCTTCGTGGTCCTGAAGGCACTCGTGCACTGACCCGGCTCGGCATCACCTCTCCCGCAGCTGCTCCGCGATCTCGGCATCCACAGTTCGGATGGTCGCCGTGTCGATGTCCGGGAGTGCCGCTTCGAAGCGCGCCTGACGGCGCTTGAGCCATAGCCCGAGCACGATCAGCACGATCATGACCGAGTAGATGACGATCGAACCAGGGCTCTGGACCAGGTACAGCGGGTCGCCTTGGCTGATGGCCATCGCCTTGCGCAGCTGCTCCTCCGCCATCGGGCCGAGGATCGCGCCGACGACCATGGGCGACACCGGGTACCCGTGCCGGCGCATGAAGAATCCGATGACACCGAGCAGCAGCAGCACACCGATGTCGAAGACCGTGAAGTTCGCGGCGTAGGCTCCGAGCCCTGCGAACACCAGGATTCCCGAGTACAGGTACGGCCGCGGGATGCGCAGCAGCTTCGCCCACATGCCCACCAGGGGCAGGTTCAGGATGATCAGCACGACGTTGCCGATGTACAGGCTCGCGATCAGTGCCCACACCAGTGCGGGCTGGCTGTCGAACAGCAGCGGACCGGGACGGATCCCATAGGTCTGGAAGGCCGAGATGATGATCGCGGCGGTCGCCGTGGTCGGCAGCCCGAGGGTCAGCAAAGGTACGAGCACGCCGGCGGCCGCGGCGTTGTTCGCCGCCTCCGGACCTGCCACGCCCTCGATCGCGCCCTTGCCGAACTGTCTGCGATACGGATCCTTCGCCAGCCGCTTCTCGGTCGCATAGGACAGGAAGGTCGCGACGTCCGCTCCGCCCGCCGGGATCGATCCGATCGGGAACCCGATCGCCGTGCCGCGCAGCCAGGGCTTCCACGACCGCTTCCAGTCGGACTTCGACATCCACGTCCGCCAGCTCCCCGACACCGGGATGATCGGCAGGGTCCCGTGCCGCAGCCGCGACCCCACGTACAGTGCCTCGCCGACGGCGAACAGGCCCACCGCGATGATGACGACGTCGATGCCGTCGCCGAGGTTCGGGATGCCGAAGGTGAACCGCGCCTGGCCGGTCAGCGTGTCGGTGCCGACGAGTCCCAGGAACAGCCCGATCGACAGCGACACGATGCCGCGGACGGGGCTCGAACCAAGCAGGGCGCCGACGGTGAGGAACGCCACGATCATGAGCGCGAAGTAGTCAGCCGGGCCCAGCGTGACCGCGAAGTCCGCGATGAACGGTGCGAACAGCGTGAGCAGTGCCGTGGCGATCGTCCCCGCGATGAACGAGCCGATCGCGGCGGTCGCCAGGGCGGCGGTCGCGCGGCCCATCCTGGCCATCTTGTTGCCCTCCATCGCGGTGACGATGGAGGCCGACTCCCCCGGGGTGTTCAGCAGTATCGATGTGGTCGATCCGCCGTACATGCCCCCGTAGTAGATGCCGGCGAACATGATGATCGCACTGGTGACGTCCAGCGTGTACGTCAGGGGCAGCAGGAGCGCAACGGTCATCGCCGGCCCGATACCGGGCAGGACACCGATCGCCGTCCCCAGCAGCACCCCGATGAACGCGAAGAGCAGGTACTGAGGTTGCAGGGCCGTCGCGAAGCCCTCCATGAGAAGCTGCCAGCTATCCACCGAACACCCCCGGCAGAACGGTGCCGAACGGCGGAAGCGACAGCCCCAGCAGGGTGCCGAACAGCAGCTGCGTGAGGATGCCGAGGCTCGCACCGATGATCAGCGCCATCCACCAGCGCGCGGCCCCCAGGGCCAGCGCCGCACCGGTGAAGAGCACCGTCACCGCCGCCGGCCAGCCGAGCAGGGGGATCACGACCATCAGCGAGGCGAACGAGACCACCAGCAGCAGCACCGTCTTCCACGAGGTGCGGGCTTCCTCGTCGATGTCCTCCGCCTCATCCGGCTGACCGACGTCGCCCCGCAGCACGGCGATGATCGCACCCAGCGAGGCGAGCAGCATCAGCCCGGTCACCGCATACGGGACGACGCGCGCACCGAGGACGTTCGACGACCCCATCGGCTCGCGGATGAAACCCGTCATCACGAGGACCACGACCGAGAACGCCGCGATCACCGCGAGGAAGACGAGTTCCCCGATCCGTCGGGAGCGGGCAGCGCCGACGACCGTCTGCGCCCCCGTCGTGAGGGGCTCGGTCATTCGATGAGCCCGATGGTCTTGAGCGTCTCCTGCGTGGTGGTGATGTCCTCATCGAGGAACGAGGAGAACTCCTCCCCCACCAGGAAAGCGTCGGTCCAGCCGTTGGTCTCCAGCACCTCTGCCCAGGCATCCCCGTCGTGCGTCGTCGTGACGAGTTCCTCAAGCGCCGCCTTCTCCTCATCGGAGATGTCCCCCGGCGCGATGAGGCCGCGCCAGTTCGTGACCACGATGTCGATGCCCTCGTCCGTCAGGGTGGGCACATCGGGCAGGAGTGCGGCGGGCTCGTCGGATGACACGGCCAACGCCTTGAGCTCTCCCGCCTCGACCTGCTGGGCGAACTCGCCGACACCCGAGATCCCCGCCTGCACCTGACCGCCCAGCAGCAGGGTGAGCGCCTCGCCGCCACCGGAGTTGGCGATGTAGTTGAGAGTGGTGGGGACATCGGCGGCCTCGACGCCCGCCTCCGTGAGCAGCTGTCCGGCCAGGATGTGGTCGATCCCTCCCGCCGAGCCACCGGTGACGGCCATGTCGGCGCCTTCGTCGACCCAGGCATCCACGAAGTCCTCGATCGTGTCGTACGGGCTGTCCTTGGGGACGACCACGACGAGCGGCTCCTCGGTGAGCTTGGCGATCGGCGTGGTGTCCTCGATGCGCACGTCCGAGGCGTTGGTCTCGACGGCTCCGACCATGACGCTTCCGGTGATCATCAGCGTGTTCGGGTCGGTCTCGGTGGCGAGCGACGCGAGGCCGACCGTTCCGCCGGCACCGCCGATGTTGCTCACCGGGGCGGACGAGACGAGCTTGTCGGCCGTGAGCGACTGGGCGAACGCACGCGCGGTCTGGTCCCAGCCGCCACCCGGGTCGGCCGGCGCGATCACCGCGACGCTGTCGATCGTGACGGCGTCGCCGCCGCCTCCTCCGTCGCCGCCGGAGGGGGTCTCGCCGGAGCAGGCCGCGAGGCTGAGCGCTGCGACGCCGATGGCGGCGCCCCAGACGAATCGGGTGCGGATGCGGGTGTGCTGTGTCATGAACTCCTCCTCGAGTCCTCAACCCGGCGACGGCGCCGGGTGCGTGTCCGGCCAACCTAGATCCGCGCGTCATCCGAGCACGGGTTGTGTTCGTAACGAGCGATTGTGGTCATTTCGGTCATGCGGTCGCTCCGTCTGCGCACGCATAGCATGGGAGCTGTGGTGAAGGCGATGACGCTCCGCACGCAGCTGGTGCTGCTGCAGGTCGTCATCGTGCTCGCGATCGTCCTGACGGTCGGCCTCGCAGCGATGCTCATGCAGGAGCGTCAGATCCGCGAGGCGTCCCAGGAGCGCATGATCGCCGTGGCGCAGTCGGTCGCGCAGCTGCCGACAGTCGTCGACGCGTTCGACGACGAGGACCCGGCGGCCGTGATCCAGCCGATCGCCGAACTGATCAGGGACTCGTCGAACGTCGCGTACGTGGTCGTCACCGATGGCGAAGGCATCCGCTTCTCGCATCCGAATCCCGATCGCATCGGCGAGCCGGTGTCGACCGACCCGAGCGTCGCCCTGTCGGGCGAGATGTACACCGGCACGCAGACCGGCACCCTCGGCGAGTCCTGGCGCGTGAAGGTGCCCGTGTTCGACGAGGACGGAGAGGTCATCGGTCAGGTCTCGGTCGGCATCCTGGAGTCGGATCTGCGCGCGGACTTCCTGGGCGACATCACCGGCTTCCTGCTGGCTCTCGGCGCCGCGACCGTGGTCGGAGTCATCGCCGCGACCGGCGTCGCGCGCATCGTGCGTCGGCGCATCTTCGGGTTGGAGCCCGAAGAGATCCGCGGCCTTCTCGAGACGCGCGAGGCCACTCTGCACGGTATCCGGGAGGGCATGCTCGCCCTCGACGAGGAAGGACGCGTCTCGCTGTGCAACGACTCGGCCGCGCGTCTGCTGGGACTGTCATCACCCGCCGACGCGACCGGGCGCGCGGCATCAGAGCTGCTGGACGATCTGACGCAGGTCATCGCCGAAGCGGATGCCGACGACGACCCGGCGCAACGGCTGGTGCTGTCGGGTGAACGCGTTCTGCTGGCCCGTGCCGCCTCCGTGCAGGTCAAGGGACAGCGCGTGGGAACCGTGGTCACGCTCATGGATCGGACCGAGATCGACCACGCGCTGCGCGAGCTCGCCGGCGCGCAGAGCCTCACCGAGGGGCTGCGCGCTCAGCAGCACGAGTTCTCGAACACTCTCCACACGATCGGCGGGCTCATCGAGCTGGGCGAGGTCGAGGCCGCTCGTCGCGTGGTCGAGCGGGCCGGTGACGGCGGTGCCCTCAATCGTCTGGACGCACCCACCGGCGTGCAGGACATCGAGCTCGCGGCGATCCTACTCGCCAAGCGCGCCCGCGCACGCGAGCTGGGCATCGTGCTGACGGTGACTGACGACTCCCGACTGCCGGCGTACTGCGGCGGCGACGATCTGAGCATCGTGGTCGGGAACCTCCTGGACAACGCTCTGGATGCCGCGGGGCAGGGCGGGCATGTGAGCATCGCGCTCACGCAGGAGCAGGGCCGCGACATCCGCATCGTGGTCGAGGATGACGGTCCCGGTGTGCCGATCGAGCGACGCGGTGACGTGTTCCGTCTCGGTTTCTCCACCAAACCGGGCGATCGGCAGCGCGGCTACGGTCTGACGATCGTCGCGCGCATCGTCGAGCGCCGGGGCGGATCCATCGATCTCGGACCGTCCGTGACGGGCGGGGCGCGCTTCGCGGTGCGCCTACCGGCCGTGCAGCACGCGGGAGCGGCACGATGACACGGCTGCGCACGCTGATCGTCGAGGATGACTTCGCGGTCGCGCATGTGACACGCGGCTTCGTCGAGCGGCATCCGCGCTTCGAGGTCGTCGGCGTCGCATCGACCGGTGCGGACGCGCTGCGCGCCGTCCACGAACTGGAGCCGCAGGTGATGCTGCTGGACGTCTACCTCCCTGATATGTCCGGAATCGAGGTGCTCCGCCGGGCCCGAGCCGCGGGTGCGCACGTCGAGGTCATCGCGGTCACCGCGGCTCGAGACCTCGAGACGGTTCGCCGGGCCAGAGCGCACGGTGTTCACCACTACGTGGTGAAGCCGTTCCCGATGCAGACCCTCCACGAGCGGCTGGATGACATCTGGCGCGTGATCGCACGGGATGCCGAGCTCACCGGGACCGGCGAACTGGACCAGGTGACGGTGGACGCCCTGATGCGTCATGACGCGGTGACGATCGCCGCGCAGCGCAAGGGCGTCTCCCCCGCGACGCTGCAGCGCGTCGCCTCAGCTCTGGATGGGCAGAAGGCGCCGATGTCGGCGACGGAGGTCGCCGACGCCCTCGGCATGTCCCGAGTGAGCGCCCGGCGGTATCTGGAGCGGCTGGTGGAGTCCGGGATCGCCGAGAGCAGCCCGACCTACGGCAGCGTCGGGCGGCCGGAGCTGCGCTATCGCTCGCTCGCGTGAGCGTCGTCGTCGCCACGCCGCCGCCGAATCCGTGCCGCGCTGCGCTCCTCATGCCCGTCCCGGCGAACCGCGGCTGCGATGGCGCGGGTGTCGCGCAGCTCGACCTGCACCTGCCGCTCCGCAGGCACGCCGGCGCGCAGTTCGCGTACGCGCTCCAGCTCCACATCGATCTCGACGCCCAGCAGCAGCGCCATGTTCGCGATCCACAGCCACAGCAGGAAGATGAGGATGCCGGCGAACGGGCCGTAGAGCCGTTCGTAGTCCGTGATGGATGTTAGATAGAAGCCGAAGCCGGCCGACGCGATGCCGAAGACGATGAGCGCCGCAGCCGCGCCCAGACTCATCCACCGGAAACTCCGCGGCGCCACATTGGGCGCGAAGTAGTACAGGATCGCGATCAGCAGGACCGTGACCACGACCAGCGCGGGCCAGCGCACGATGGACCACACGAGCAGGCCCGCTTCCCCGACGCCCCACACCTCTCCGATGCCGCGCGAGACGCGCTGACCCGTCACCGCGATCAGCACGGCGATCGCGACCAGCACGATCATGACGGTGGTGAGCAGGAGGTGCGCGGGCTTCGACTTCCAGAACGGGCGTCCCTCCTCGACTCCGTAGATGCCGTTCACGGCACGGCTGAACGATGTCACGTACCGCCCGGCCGACCAGACGGTGACGGCGAGGGCGAACACGAGCACCCAGCCGGTTGCCGTCGCCTCGGCGAGCTCGGGCAGCAACTGCCGCGACGCGGCCGCGGTGCCCTCGGGCAGCATGGCGTCCGCTGCGCGCATCAGGTTCTCCAACCGCGAACCGTCGCGACCGAGCAGCCCGATCGTCGAGATGACGGCGATGGCGGCGGGCACCGCCGCGAGCACCGCGTAGAACGTCAGCGCCGCCGCACCGTCCGGGCACCGATCGGTTCCGAACTTGCGGATCGCCCGACGCCCGGCCAGCGCCCAGGCCTCGCGGCCGAGGCGCCAAGGGGGCGGCGAGGCGAATCTCTCGCCCCGAGAACGCGATGCCATGGTCACTCCTCCCCGGCCTGGACATGCACGAGGACGACGATGCGCCGCAGGTGCGTGGCCACCAGGACACCTGGCCCGAGGATACTCCGCGCCGATTCGCTTCCCGCCTCGAGCGCCTCGACGAGCAGGCGCACGGCGCGCGCAGCTTCCGACCGTGCGCGATGCGCTTCGGGGTCGTCCTCGCCGATGGTCGCGATCGCACGGGCCGTCGACGAGCAGCCGGCCGCGATGGCGGGGATGAGTTCCCGGTCGAGCGGGAACGCACCGGGCCGCTCGCGCACCACGTCCTCCAGCGCGTCCGAGATGTCGCGCACCCTGACCGCGATCGTCTCGAGCATCTCCAGCTGCCGGTGCGCGGACTGCGTCTCGTGGCGGCCGCCCACCGCGCGGGGATTGCCCCGCCGGCTCCGGTCCGCCTCGGCCAGCGCGGTGCGGAGTTCTCGCGCGGTGGTCTCGAGCGCGTCGGCGCCTCTGGTCCACTCGATCCGCTCCGGTGGCCATGGCCCCTCGAGCGCGTCGCCGATCCCCGCGAGGTGCTCGGCCACCGCGCTCTGGTAGGCGCTCACCTTGGCCTTCGCCGTGGCCGAGAACGTCCCGGGTGCGATGAGAAGGTTCACGGCCAGGCCGACGCCGAGACCGACCGCCATCTGCACGAGGTAGCCGAGCGAGTACATCTCGGCGTCCTGCCCTCCGATGACGAGCACGAACACCGCGGCGACGGCGACGTACTCGCGCCCTACGCCGAACCACCCTGTGCCGGACAGCAGCACCCCGACACCTGCGACGAGCGCGAGCGTCCAGATGTTCGGACCGACCGTGAACACGATGAGGAGCGCGAGGAGCATCCCCGTCGCGAGGGCGGCGAGCGTCTGCACGCTGGATTTGACGGAGTCCATCAGCGTGGGGTGCATGCTGATGAGCGCTCCGAGCGGCGCGTAGTAGGGGTACTCGTCCGTGACCCCGGGGGTGAAGTGCGCCAGCGTCCACGCGATGCCGACCGCCAGCGCCGTCTTGACCGCCAGGAGCAGTCGGGCGCCGGTCACCGCCTCGCGCGCGGACGTGCCTGCCCTCCGAGAGCGCTCGGTGAGGGAAACCCGCGTCCGGTTCACGCAGGCGTCCATGGACGAACGGGCATGCGGTCCTCCTGTCTCGACGGATGACGACCATGCTGGTCGACGGACGCACCGCGCGCACGAGGGTTGACACGACGAGCCTGGCGGTTCCCAGGCCAGCGACGGCGTCAGGCGCCCGGGCGCACCGTCAGATCGGTGATGTCGGCATCCCGAGGCAGATCGAGCGCCGTGAGGATCGTGGTCGCGACGGAATCCGGATCGATGAACCGCTCCGGTTCGTACTCGCGACCCTCCTGCTGGTGCACACGCGCCTGCATCGGCGTCGCCGTGCGGCCCGGGTACACCGAGGTCACGCGGACGCCGTGCTCGGCCTCCTCCGCACGCAGCGCGTCGGCCAGCGCCTTGAGCCCGTGCTTGGATGCCGCATACGCGGACCACCCTGCGTGCGCGTGCAGCCCTGCGCCGGAGTTGACGAACACGACCTGTCCCCGGGAGACGCGCAGCACGGGAAGCAGGAGTCGTGTGAGCTCCGCCGGCGACACGAGGTTCACGGCGAGCTGCTGCTCCCACAGCGTCGCGGGCAGGTCGGCGACCGGGCCGAGATCGACGACGCCGGCCACGTGCACGAGCGCGTCGATCCGGTCGGGCAGATGCTGCTTGGACAGCGCCCACGACAGTCTCCCCGGTTGCGAAAGGTCGCCGACCAGGGTGCCGGCACCGGGCAGCGCCTCTGCGATCTCGCGTGCTCGTCCGACATCGCGCGCGACCACGATGACGTCGTCACCTCGGGCCAGGAGGCGCCGCGCGAGCGCGGCGCCGATTCCCGACCCGGCTCCGGTGAGCAGATGAACAGCCATGTCAGGCGCGGTCGGCGGACTCCGCCAGCTCGATCGGGACCACGGGGCAGTCCTTCCAGAGGCGCTCGAGTCCGTAGTAGACGCGCTCCTCGGAGTGGAACACGTGCACGATCAGATCGCCGAAATCCATCAGGACCCAGCGCGCCTCGGCGCGGCCTTCACGGCGGACACGCTTGTGCCCGGCCTCGATGAGCTTGTCCTCGATCTCGTCGGCGATCGCGGCGACATTGCGCTCGCTGTTTCCGGTGACGAGGAGGAAGATGTCCACGAGCGGCAGCGGCTCGGAGACGTTGAGCGCGAGGAGATCCTCGCCGCCCTTGGAAACCGCCGCGGCAGCGGCGATCTGGAGCATCTGCTCCGCGGATTCAGGTGATTGCATCACAGCACATTCGTCGAGAAGGCGATGATCAGCGCGGCCGCCAGCGCGAGAGCGAGACCGCCGGCGGTGATCGCGAGGATCAGCATCAGCTTGTTGCCCTTCTCGGGAGCCGGTGGACGGATGACCTCGCCTGCGGGTTTGATGGTGCTGACCGCGGAACTCGCCGCGATCGGCGTCGGAGAGGATGCCGGCGGCAGCTCACCGTCGATGAGGACAGCGTCGACGTCCTTGCCGTCGGTCGTCCCCTTCGCGTGTCCCCGAGAGCCGAGGCCCTCCGGGAGATCATAGGATCCGGTGATCAGCACCTCGCCGGTCGAGGCGACCGGTCCGGAAAGCGATCCCTCCCCTGGGGGCGGGTTGAAGATCAGTGCGCTGGGCGCGATGTGCTGCGACCCGGTCGAGTCGCTGACCGTGATGAGCTCATCGAAAGACGGGGCGAACGACGGTGTCGTCTTCTCGTCGGAGAGCACACTCTGGCCGAAAGCCGGGTTCACAGTCGGACGCTCATCCGGTGCCGCGCCTTCGTCGAGGTCCTCGATCGCGTCGGCGTCGACGCCCAGGTCGACCAGGTCCGCTTCGACGTCCTCGTCGGCATCCTCGTCCTCGGGCGCGTCGGCGTCCTCGTCCTCGGGCTCGTCGGCGTCCTCGGGCTCATCCGCGTCCTCCGGCTCATCGGATTCCACGGTCTCGTCGGACTCGTCGACGTCGTCGGCAGGGTCGGTGTCGTCATCCGTCTCGTCACCGGCGTCGTCCTCAGCTGCGGTCTGCGGGGCTGACGCGGCGACGGGCGCGAACGCGGGAACCGCCGACACGATCACCGGCACGTCGTCCGAACCGGTCTCGTCCGGCCCATCGGCGTCTTCGCGGACGTCGGTGTCCTCCTGCGCGGCATCCTCCTGCGCTGCGGCGTGCGCGGCTGCTTCGTCGGCGCCGATCACCGGCACCGAAGCGGTGCGGATGCGCTCCTGTTCGCGTGCCTGACGGCGCGTCAGCGGCAGCGCGCCGAGGTCGACGGCCTCATCTGCCGTCGGGGCCGGCGGCACTGGCGTGGGCTCTGCCGCACGAGGCAGAGGCGGTTGCGGCGCCGGGGCGGGCGGGCTCGCTTCCTCCTCGGTGATCACCGGTGTCGCGCCAGTCAGACGGATCTCCCGCAGCTGCTTGCGCGTCAGCGGTTCCTTCCCCTCGCTGTCCGATGTACTCATGCCTTGCTCCGATACAGATGATGCTTCGCGATGTATTGAACGACTCCGTCAGGGACGAGGTACCACACCGGCTCGCCCTCGTGGACGCGCTGCCTGCAATCCGTCGACGAGATCGACAGCGCCGGCACCTCCAGCTGGCTGACGTCGTCGCTCGGGAGGCCGTCGATGCTCAGAACGTGTCCTGGACGCGAGACCGCGACGAAGTGGGCCAGATCCCACAACTCATCATGGTCCCTCCAGCTGAGAATCTGCGCCACGGCATCCGCACCGCTGATGAAGAAGAGCTCGGCCTCCGGACGTTCCGCCTTCAGATCCCGCAGGGTGTCGATCGTGAAGGTGTCGCCCTCACGATCGATGTCGACGCGACTGACGGTGAATCGGGGGTTGGATGCCGTGGCGATCACGGTCATCAGGTACCGGTGCTCGCTGGGCGTCACGGTGCGCTTCTGCCACGGTCGTCCGGTCGGAACGAAGACGACCTCGTCGAGATCGAACTCGTGCGCGACCTCGCTCGCAGCGACGAGGTGACCGTGATGGATGGGATCAAACGTCCCGCCCATCACCCCGATACGCGGCGCCCGCGACGTCGTGTGCTCCATCCGCGGCTCAGTGGCCGTGCCCTGCCCCGTGGCCGTCCTTGCCGTGCTGTGCCGCCCAGGCGTCGGCCTTGGCCGAGTGGCGGTTGGCGACGTGGCGGTACGAGAAGGTCACCAGGCCGAGCAGTGCGAACACGATCGCGGCGATGACCCCGAAGATCAGCGTCTCGAGCGCGACGTTTCCGTGGTGCTCGGTCTCTGCGGCTGCCATCGCGAACTGTGCGACGAGATTCATCCTTACTCCGTTTCGTGACCGGGGGCGCGAACGCGCTCCCCCATCCTATCGGTCAGCCGCGCGTCTGCCCTGCCCCACGCGCGAGCCATTTCGTGCTGGTCAGCTCCGACAGGCCCATCGGGCCCCGGGCATGCAGCTTCTGGGTCGAGATGCCGACCTCGGCGCCGAAGCCGAACTCCGCGCCGTCGGTGAACCGGGTGGACGCGTTCACGACCACCACGGCCGAGTCGACCTCGGCGAGGAACCGCTCGGCGCTGCGCGAATCGGTCGTAATGATCGCCTCGGTGTGCCCCGTGCTGTACCGGCGGATGTGATCGAGCGCATCGTCGAGCGAGTCGACGACCTTGATGGCGATGTCGAGGCTGAGATACTCCGTCTCCCAGTCCTCCTCCGTGGCGGGGATCACGTTGCTCACGAGCCCGGCGACGATGTCATCGCCGTGGACGGCGACGCCTTCGCTCTGCAACGCGCTGGCCACCAGCGGGATCAGCCTCGGCGCGGCCTGACGGTGCACGAGGACGGTCTCGACCGCGTTGCACACGCTGGGCCGCTGAACCTTCGCGTTCACGACGATGTCGGTCGCCCAGTCGTCCGGTGCCGTCTCGTCCAGCACGATGTGCACGTTGCCGGCACCCGTCTCGATCACGGGGACGGTGGATTCGGTCACGACCGTCTCGATCAGCGAAGCGCTGCCGCGCGGTACGAGCACGTCGACGAACCCGCGACCGTGCATGAGCGCCTTCGCACCGTCGCGGCCGAAGTCGTCGACCGTCTGGATCGCCTCGGGCGTGACGCCGATGCCCGCGAGGGCGTCGCGCATGATCTCGACGAGGACGGTGTTGGATTCCCGTGCCGCGCTGCCACCGCGCAGCACGACCGCGTTCCCCGACCGCAGCGCGAGCGACGCGATGTCGACGGTCACATTCGGCCGTGCTTCGTAGATCGCTCCGACCACACCGAACGGCACGCGGACCTGTTCGAGCGCCACGCCGTTGGGCATCCGATGTCCGCCGACGACCTGACCGACGGGGTCGGCCAGCGCGGCGACCTCCCGGACCGCGGAGGCCAGCGCGGCGACCCGCTTCCGATCCAGGCGCAGACGGTCGACGAGCGCGGTGCTGATGCCGTCCGCTTCGCCACGGGCGACGTCACGGCCGTTCGCGGCGATGATCCGATCCGCTCCCGCCTCCAGCGCGCGTGCGATCGCCTCGAGTGCGTGCGCCTTGGCGTCGCTCGTCAGCTGCGCGGTGATGCGCGACGCGTCCTTCGCCAGGGCGAGTCGCTGCTGCGGGCCCTCGACGTCCGCGGTGGCGGAATCGACGGGTACGGAGAGGGTGTCGGCGCTCATCCGCCCAGCCTATCGAGCGGGGATCGACCAGGGGCCGGGATTACGGCCGGCCAGCGCGCCCGGTCAGGCCGGGATGGCCGGCTCGAACCAGGTGCCGATGCGATCGCCCGACAGGGCGCGGTCGATGAGGTCCGCACCCGTGACGAGCACGCCGATACCGGATGCCGCGGCCAGCCGAGCGGCCGACACCTTGGTCGCCGCTCCCCCAGTGCCGACGCTGTTGACGACGGTCGATCCGAACTCGAGCGCCGACAGATCCTCATCGGCCGCGATCACGTCGAGCGGCTGGGCATCCGGATCCGTCGGCGGCTTGGTGTAGAGCGCCTCGACATCGCTGAGCAGCACGAGGGCATCGGCCTGGATCAGCTGGGCGACCAGGGCCGCGAGCCGGTCGTTGTCGCCGAAGCGGATCTCCTGCGTCGCGACGGTGTCGTTCTCGTTCACGATCGGCAGGATGCGCAGGCCGAGCAGCCGTTCCATCGCGCGCCGCGCGTTGCTGCGCGAGGTGGGGTGCTCGAGGTCTCCGGTCGTCAGCAGCACCTGGCCGGCGACGATGCCGAACGGGCGAAGCGCCTCCTGGTAGCGGTAGACGAGGATGTTCTGACCGACCGCTGCGGCCGCCTGCTGCGTGGCGAGATCCGTCGGCCTGGCTTCCAGGTTCAGGAACGGGATGCCGGTGGCGATCGCACCCGAAGAGACGAGGACGATCTCGCAACCCCGACCGTGCGCCTTCTGCAGCGCGTGCACGATCATCGGGATCCGCCAGGACGACTCGCCGCTGATCGAGGATGACCCGACCTTCACCACGATACGGGCGGCCGTGGCCAGTTCCTCCCGTGTGCGGGTCGTCATGCCTCGTCTCCGTCGAGGTCCTCCTCGGTGACGATCCGGCGCTGCTCGGCTTCGGCGCGCAGCGCCGCCTTGGCATCCATCCGCTCGTAGTACTGCTCGCGCCGCTGGGTCGTGGTCCGACGGGGGTTCGTCGCCGCGAAACGCGGGTCCGTGCCTCGGGGAGCGACCATGAGCTCCGCCGCCGACGACATCGACGGCTCCCAGTCGAAGACCAGTCCGTCGCCCTCGCCGATGACCACGGTGGCGCCGGGCGTCGCACCCAGGCGGAACAGCTCGTCCTCGACCCCGAGACGCTCGAGGCGATCGGCGAGGTAGCCGACGGCCTCTTCGTTCTGGAAGTCGGTCTGCTGCACCCAGCGCACCGGCTTCTCGCCGAGCACGCGGTACACGTTGCCGTACGTGCCGCCTTCGACCCGCACCGTGAACTCCTTCTGGGAGCCCTTGGGTCGGATCACGACACGCTCCTGCGGGACCACGACGGCCGCTTCGGCCCGGTGCTTCTCCACGATGTCGCCGAGCGCGAACGTCAGCGGACGCAGTCCCTCGTGCGAGACGGTGGAGATCTCGAACACGCGGAATCCGCGCGCCTCGAGGTCGGGGCGCACCATCTCGGCGAGCTCACGCGCTTCGGGAACGTCGATCTTGTTCAGAGCGACCAGCTGCGGACGCTCCAGCAGTGGCACCTGCCCCTCGGGGACCTCGTAGGCAGCCAGCTCCGCGATGATGACGTCGAGGTCGCTGATCGGGTCGCGACCGGGCTCGAGGGTCGCGCAGTCGAGCACGTGCAGCAGTGCGGAGCAGCGCTCGACGTGGCGGAGGAACTCGAGTCCGAGTCCTCGTCCTTCGCTGGCACCCTCGATGAGTCCCGGCACATCCGCGACGGTGTAGCGCGCGTCGCCGGCCTGCACGACGCCGAGGTTCGGATGCAGCGTCGTGAACGGGTAGTCCGCGATCTTGGGGCGAGCCGCCGAGATCGCGGCGATCAGGCTCGACTTGCCCGCGGACGGGTATCCCACCAGCGCGACGTCGGCGACGGTCTTGAGCTCGAGGACGACGTCGCCTTCGAACCCCGGCGTGCCGAGCAGCGCGAAACCGGGCGCCTTGCGCTTCGGGGATGCGAGGGCCGCGTTGCCGAGACCGCCTCGGCCGCCCTGGGCGACGACGAAGCGCTCACCGGGGACGACCATGTCGATGAGGACTTCGCCGTCGGTGTTCTTGACGACCGTCCCGACCGGGACCGGCAGCTCGAGAGTCTCGCCGGCGAAACCGGAACGGTGATCGCCCATGCCGAACCCGCCGTTGCCGCTGGAGCGGTGCGGCGAGTGGTGGTACGACAGCAGGGTGCCGGTCTGCGGATCGGCGACGAGGACGATGTCGCCGCCGTCACCGCCGTTGCCGCCGTCGGGTCCGCCGAGCGGCTTGAACTTCTCGCGGTGCACCGACACGCAGCCGTTGCCGCCCTTGCCTGCGCGCAGGTGGAGCGTCACCGTGTCGACGAACGTGACCATGTGATGTCCTCGGTTCCTGAGCTGATCAAAGGCGGAATGCACGAACGGGACGGGCAAATGCCCGCCCCGTTCGGATGGTTGCTGTGCTGCGTGTTACTCGGCAGCTGCGACGATGTTGACGACCTTGCGGCCGCCCTTCGCGCCGAACTCGACCGAGCCGGCTGCGAGAGCGAACAGCGTGTCGTCGCCGCCACGGCCGACGTTCACGCCGGGGTGGAAGTGCGTGCCGCGCTGGCGGACGAGGATCTCGCCGGCGTTGACGGTCTGACCGCCGAAGCGCTTCACGCCGAGTCGCTGTGCGTTGGAGTCACGACCGTTGCGGGTCGAGCTCGCGCCCTTTTTGTGTGCCATTTCTCAGCTCCCCTTCGTGCTTACTTGATGCCGGTGATCTTGACGCGCGTGAGCTCCTGGCGGTGGCCCTGACGCTTCTTGTAACCGGTCTTGTTCTTGAACTTCTGGATGACGATCTTCGGGCCGCGGAGGTTGCCGAGAACCTCAGCGGTGACCTTGACCTTCGCCAGCTTGTCGGCGTCGGTGGTCACCGTGGCGCCGTCGACGAGCAGCACGGCGGCCAGCTCGATCTTCTCACCCTGGGCAGCCTGAACACGGTCGAGCTGAACGATCGTGCCGACCTCGACCTTCTCCTGCCGTCCGCCGGCGCGCACTACTGCGTAAACCACTTGATACCTGTTTCATCGGGGAGCTCAAGGCTCCGGAAATCTCACGGGAAGACTGTGCCTGCGTTCGTCGCAGGTCTGACGGGTGCGAGCACCGGGGCTCATCCGGACCGCCCTGGGGACGGTTCAGCTCGCGCACCAAGGGTCCACTTTACCGGATCGGAGACGATGTGGCAAAGCGAGCCGATGCCGTGTCGCGGGAAAGTCGCCGGGCCGTAGGATCGCACGGTGACCGTACTCGTCGACGACCCGATCTGGCCTGCCCACGGGCGGCTCTGGGCGCACCTGGTCAGCGATGCGGACCTCGAGGAGCTGCACGCGTTCGCACGGCTCAACGACGTGCCTGCCCGCGCGTTCGATCTGGACCACTACGACGTGCCGGAGGAGATGATCCCCCGGCTTGTCGCAGCGGGCGCCGCCCCTGTGGGCGGCAAAGAGCTCACGCGACGGCTGATCGCGTCAGGACTGCGCGTCCCCGCTCGCGACCGGCGCGGCGGCCACTGAGTCGGCGTTCACCGACACCGGAGTGCCCGTGAGCGCCGCCGTGGTCACGCGTCGGCGGTTGCGTCCCTGACCGGGAGCCTTCGGCTCCGGCAGCGCATCAAGCACGGAGTCGAGCAGCTGCTCGGCCTCGCTGCGCGGTGCGGGCTTCGCGCGCTCCGAGCGCTTCTTGCGCGCCTTCTTGGGACGCTCCGCCGCAGCCGCCGGCACCTCGGGCGCGACCTCGACGGTCTCGGGCGGGACGACCCGCGTGGATGCCGCGATCTGCGCGAGGGCGGTCTTGGCCCCCTCGGGGATGCTGTGGGTCACGCCACCGGCCGGGGCAGGCGCGCTGGCCTGGTTGCCGCCGCCGCGCTGGCGTCGGTTCGACGTGCTGCCGTTGCCGTTCGAGCGATGCTTGACGACGGGGTCGTGGTGAACGATGACTCCACGGCCGGCGCAGACCTCGCACGCCTCGCTGAAGGTCTCCAGCAGGCCGAGGCCCAGCTTCTTGCGGGTCATCTGCACCAGGCCGAGCGAGGTGACCTCGGCGACCTGGTGCTTGGTCCGGTCACGGCTCAGGCACTCCACCAGGCGGCGCAGCACGAGATCGCGGTTGGACTCGAGCACCATGTCGATGAAGTCGACGACGATGATGCCGCCGATGTCGCGCAGACGCAGCTGACGGACGATCTCCTCAGCCGCCTCGAGGTTGTTCTTGGTGACCGTCTCCTCGAGGTTTCCGCCCGAGCCGACGAACTTGCCGGTGTTGACGTCGACGACGGTCATGGCCTCGGTGCGGTCGATCACGAGCGAACCGCCGGAGGGCAGCCAGACCTTGCGGTCCAGCGCCTTCTCGATCTGCTCCGTGACGCGGAACGCGTCGAACGGGTCCGACTCGTCCTCGTACTCCTCGACGCGCTCGAGCAGGTCGGGTGCGACGCTCTCGAGGTAGGCGCGGATCGTGCGCTGCGCCTCTTCGCCCTGGATGAGCATCTTCGTGAAGTCCTCGTTGAAGACGTCGCGGACGATCTTCACGAGCAGGTCAGGCTCGGCGTGCAGCAGTGCCGGAGCCTGCTGGCTCTCGACCTGCTTCTGGACGTGCTCCCACTGGTTCGTGAGACGCTGCACGTCACGCGTGAGCTGGTCCTCGGTGGCGCCTTCCGCTGCCGTGCGGACGATGACGCCGCTGGACTCGGGCAGCACCTCCTTGAGGATGCGCTTGAGACGGGCACGCTCGTTGTCGGGGAGCTTGCGCGAGATGCCGTTCATCGATCCGCCCGGCACGTACACCAGGTAGCGTCCCGGCAGCGAGATCTGGCTGGTCAGGCGAGCGCCCTTGTGTCCGACCGGGTCCTTGGTGACCTGGACGAGGACACGGTCGCCCGGCTTGAGCGCGAGCTCGATGCGCCGCGGCTGGTTACCCGTCTCGACGCCGTCCCAGTCGACCTCGCCGGAGTACAGCACGGCATTGCGGCCGCGGCCGATGTCGACGAACGCGGCCTCCATGCTGGGCAGGACGTTCTGGACGCGACCGAGGTACACGTTGCCGATCAGCGAAGCGTCCTGGTTGCGCGCCACGTAGTGCTCGACGAGGACGTTGTCCTCGAGGACGGCGATCTGCGTGCGACCGTTCTTCGAGCGGACGACCATCATCCGATCGACGGACTCCCGGCGCGCGAGGAACTCGGCCTCGGTGACGACAGGGCGACGACGGCCGGCATCGCGACCGTCGCGGCGGCGCTGCTTCTTCGCCTCGAGGCGCGTGGAGCCCTTGATCGCCTTCGGCTCGGTGATGTACTCGACGACGCGCTGCCGCTGACGCGGCTCAGAACGCTGGTCGTCGTCTCCGTCGCCTCCGCGTCGGCGACGGCCGCGTCGCGCAGAGGCACCGGACTCGTCGGATTCCTGCTCGCGGTCGCGATCACGATCACGATCTCGGTCGCGATCACGGCCGGGGCGCGCCGGCAGCGGCACGATCTCCGGCGCGTAGAAGTGCAGCTGCGTGGAGACGCGGGAGACGAACGTCTCCGGGATCAGTCCGAGCGACACCGCCGTGAGCGGCTCCGGCTTGGCCGGCTCGGGCTTGGATGCTTCGGTCTTGGCCGGCTCGGTCTTGGGCGCCGCATCCTCGGCTGCTTCCGTAGAGGCGGCTTCGGGGGCCGAATCCACCTCCGGCTTCGCGGCCTCGACGGATTCAGTGGCCTCGACGGACTCGGTGGGAGCGTCGGTCGCCTCGGAGACGGGTTCGCTCGGCACGGCGGCGGACGGGGCTTCCGAGGCGACCGGCGCGTCGGAAGCGACAGCGTCGGACGCAGCTGCCTCCGGGGCGGCCGCAGGAGCATCCTCGGTGGCCTCAGAGACAGCCGCCGGCTCGGTCGATGCCGTCGCGGCATCAGCCGTGTCCGCAGGGACGTCAGCCGTCTCGGCTGGAGCGGCCGCAGGCTCGCTCACAGTGTCGGCCTCGATCGGCGCCTGCTCTGATGCGTCTGGCGCGGCATCCTCTGCGGCGTCAGAGTGCTGCAGCGTCGCGTCTAACGCGGGCTCTGCATTCTCGTCGAGGGTCGGGTTGTTGTTGTCATTGTTGTCATCGGCCATCTCTGGCGAACTCCCTGCACGGGCACTGTGTGCTCCGCGAAATCTCATGCGGCACGGGCCGCGAACTCACTCGGCGTGCGATCGGCTCGTGTGCTCTGATCGCGTGGGGCGTGTGCCCCGAAGTCTTCGTCGATGCCTGTCTGCGGCGGCGCCGCGAGAAGCATCACACGCCATTATCGCATCATGCGCGAGATATCGCGGCATCCGACGCTCCGATTGTCCCGGCCGGGCTCACGCACGACCCATAGCAATCGCTGAGATACTGGCGCTATGACGGAGCAGCGCCCCCGCTACATCGGGTACGGAATCTGGTTGATCATCGCGAGCGTGGTCGGATGGTGGGCCGCCTTCCAGCTCACGGTGGAGAAGTTCGCGCTGCTGGAGAATCCGCAGGAGGCCCTCGCCTGCGACATCAGCCCGTTCATCAAGTGCAGCACGAACCTGGAGTCGTGGCAGGGGTCCGTGTTCGGATTCCCCAACCCGATCCTCGGTCTGACCGGATGGATGGCGCCTCTCGTCGTCGGCGTCGCCCTGATCGCGGGCGCACGGTTCCCGCGCTGGTTCTGGGCGACGTTCGGGGCCGGCATCATGTTCGCGTTCCTGTTCGTGTGCTGGCTGATCTCGCAGAGCATCTACGACCTGTTCGTGCTGTGCCCGTGGTGCATGGTGACCTGGGCGGTCACGATCCCGACGTTCTTCGCGACCATGCTGCATCTCGTGCGCAACGGCACCCTCACTCGCTCGGAGAAGGCCCAGCAGACCGCCGGCCGGCTGATGATCTGGGTGCCGCTCGCGACGATCGTGGCCTATGCCATCATCATCGCCATGGCGCAGCTGAATCACCTCGATTTCCTGGGCGAGCTGGCGCGCATCCTGTTCTGACGCCGGACGCGCAATGCCCGCTCCTCCGATGGAGGAGCGGGCATTCATCATTCACGCGGTGTCAGAACCAGATGGCGAGCTCGCGTGCGGCGGACTCGGGGCTGTCCGAGCCGTGGACGAGGTTCTGCTGCACGGCGAGGCCCCAGTCGCGTCCGAAGTCGCCACGGATCGTCCCCGGCGCAGCCGTGGTCGGGTCGGTGGTCCCGGCGAGCGAGCGGAAGCCCTCGATCACGCGGTTGCCCGCGAGGCGGATCGCGACCGAGGGGCCGGAGAGCATGAACTCGAGCAGCGGCTCGTAGAACGGCTTGCCCTCGTGCTCGGCGTAGTGCTCGGCGAGCAGATCACGGTCGGGCTCGACCAGGCGGATGTCGACGAGTGCGTAGCCCTTCGCCTCGATGCGGGCGAGGATCGCACCCGTGAGGCCGCGTGCGACACCGTCCGGCTTGACGAGGACGAGGGTTTCTTCGGTGGCCATGTCATTCACTCTCTGTCGAAGAATCTGTTTCGGGACCCGTCGGACGTCGTGCATCCAACTTGGCCCCCATGATCGTCGCATATCCCCACATGCCGCCGAAAACCAGCACGACCATGAGGATCGCCGGCACGAGGATCGCGGAGAGCGCGATGAGCGCCTGGATCACCCAGCCCGCGGTGATCGCCCACGGCTTCGTGATGAGTCCGGCGATCGCGATGCACGCGAGCGCCACGACGGCGCCGCCGACGATCGCCCACCAGGCGGGGACGCCTTCGGGGAGCGCGCGCAGGCCGAAGATCGTCAGACCGGCGAGGAACACGACGATCGCTTCGAAGCCGAGCACGATCGGCGCGAGCTTCTGCACGAGCGTCCGCTGTGCGCGGGCTCGCCGTGCAGCAGGCTGAGCATCGCTCATGCGCGCCACCCGGACTTCCAGTCCTCTTCCTCCGCCAGCGCGATCGCCTCACCGGCGAGCACGACGGAACCGGCGATCACCACCGCACGGCGGTCGGACGATGCCGCCCACTCGCGCGCCGCATCGGCGGCTTCCGCGAGGGACGGGTGCACGGTCGCGCGGTGACCGGCCTGCTCGACCAGGTCGGCGATCGCATCGGCATCGCTCGCGCGGTCGGACTCCGGTGCGGTCACGAACACATGCGCGGCCGCCGGTGCCAGCACGGAGACGATGCCTGCGGCATCCTTGTCGGACAGGATGCCGAGGACGACGCCCCACTCGTCGAAGTCGAAGCTGTCCTCGAGCGCCTGCGCAAGCGCTGCGGCGCCGTGCGGGTTGTGCGCGGCGTCGACGATCACGGTGGGTGCGATGCCGAGCAGCTGCAGGCGACCAGGCGACGTGGCACCCTGGAGCCCTTCCGTGATGATGTCGCCGGCGATCGCCTGGGATCCGCCGCCGATCAGCGACTCGACGGCCGCGACGGCCAGAGCCGCGTTGTGACCCTGGTGCGCGCCGTAGAGGGGCAGGTACTCCTCGACATACTGGCCGGCGATGCCGCGGACGGTGAGCAGTTGACCTCCGACGGCGAGCTTCTGCTCGGCGAGACCGAAGTCCGCGCCCTCGAACGCGATCGTCGCATTCTTCTCCGCGGCGACGCGGCGGAGGACCTCCGCCGCTTCCTCCGACTGCTGGGCGGACACGACAGCCGCGCCCTCCTTGATGATCCCGGCCTTCACCTCGGCGATCTCCGCGATCGTGTCGCCGAGCCGATCGGCGTGATCGATGTCGATCGGCGCGAAGACCGCGACGTCGCCATCGGCGGTGTTGGTGGAATCCCACGCACCACCCATGCCGACCTCCAGCACGAGCACGTCGACCGGTGCATCGGCCGCCGCGACGAAGGCGAGCACCGTGAGCAGCTCGAAGAACGTCAGAGCGGCGTCGCCGGCGGCCTCGAGCTCGGCATCCACGATCGCGACGAACGGTTCGACCTCGTCCCACGCGTCGGCGATCGCGCCGTCGTCGACGGGTTCGCCGTCGATCATCACGCGCTCGGTGAAGCGCTCCAGGTGCGGGCTGGTGAACAGTCCCGTGCGCAGGCCGTGCGCTCGGAGCAGACTCTCGATCATCCGCGCCGTGGACGTCTTCCCGTTCGTGCCGGTGATGTGCACGACGCGGTAGGTCCGCTGCGGGTCGTCGAGCAGCGTCAGGATGCGCGCCGTGCGCTCCTTGCGGGGCTGCACCCAGCGCTCCCCCGCTCTGGCCAGCAGGGTCTCGTACACGGCGTCGGCGCGGTCGCGATCAGTCATCGTCAGGCTCCGATCCGGGAGACGGCGATCGTGAAGGCGCCGCGGTTGGCGTACGTGCCCTTCTCGATCTCGGCGGTGAACTCGGCATCGTCCAGGCTGTCGCCTGCGCGTACCAGGCGGTGCTCCACCGCGAGGGTCTCCCCCGCGACATCCGCCGCCTCGAACGCCGATTCGACGGCATCCGCGTCGTCGGCATCCGTGAAGAGCAGGCCAAGGCGGATCCGGTCGCTGACGTCGAAGCCGGCGTTCTTGCGCGTCTCCTGCACCGCACGGATGACGTCGCGGGCCAGTCCCTCGGCCTCCAGCTCTGGCGTGGTCGCCGTGTCCAGCAGGACGAACCCGCCGGTCGGGACGATCGCGAGGGCCTCGCCCTCCGGACGGCCTATGGTCTCGAGAGCGAGTTCGTACTCGTGGGGCTCCAGGACGACCCCGTCAGCGGTCACGACGCCGTCGGACTCGGTCCAGAAGCCGTCCTTGGCCGCACGGATGACGCGCTGCACCTCCTTGCCGAGGCGGGGTCCGGCAGCGCGAGCGTTGACGCTCAGCCGGTGGCTGATGCCGTACTCGCTCGCGGCGGTGGCGGTGAGCTGCACGAGCTCGACGCACTTGACGTTGAGCTCCTCGCGCAGGATGTCCTCGAACTGCCCGAGCGAGTCGGCCAGCGGGGTCACCACGGTCAGACGTGCCAGCGGCAGGCGTACGCGCAACTTCTCCTTCTTGCGGAGGGCGTTGCCGACACTGGACAGCTCGCGTACGGCATCCATGGCGTCGCGGATCTCGTCCGCGGCCGGGAAGGCCGAGGCATCCGGCCAGTCCTGCAGGTGCACGCTGCGACCGCCGGTCAGGCCCTGCCACACGCGTTCGCTGATCAGCGGCACCAGCGGAGCTGCGACGCGGGACAGCGTCTCGAGGACCGTGTAGAGGGTGTCGAAGGCCTCACGGCTCTTCGGGTCCTCGGTCACGCCGGTCCAGAAGCGGTCGCGCGAACGGCGGATGTACCAGTTCGTGAGCGTCTCGGCGAAGTCGCGCAGGCGTCCAGCCGCCGTCGTGGAGTCGAGTCCCTCGAGATCGGCCTGGACCTCGCGCACGAGGTCGCCGAGCCGGGCGAGGATGTAACGGTCCAGGACGTCGGTGGAATCCGTGCGCCAGGATGCCTCGTAGCCGTCGCCCGAGGCGTTCGCGTACGTCGCGAAGAAGTACCAGGAGTTCCACAGCGGGAGCAGGAACTCGCGCACGCCGGCGCGGATGCCCTCCTCCGTCACGGCGAGGTTGCCGCCGCGGAGCACGGAACTCGCCATGAGGAACCAGCGCATCGCGTCGGAGCCGTCGCGGTCGAGCACCTCGGAGACGTCCGGGTAGTTGCGCAGCGACTTCGACATCTTGTACCCGTCGCTGCCGAGCACGATGCCGTGGCAGCTCACGCCCGTGAAGGCGGGGCGGTCGAACAGCGCGGTCGACAGGACGTGCATGACGTAGAACCAGCCGCGCGTCTGCCCGATGTACTCGACGATGAAGTCCGCCGGCGCGTGCGAGTCGAACCACTCCTGGTTCTCGAACGGGTAGTGCACCTGGGCGTACGGCATCGAACCCGAGTCGAACCACACGTCGAAGACGTCCTCGATGCGGCGCATCGTGCTCTTACCCGTGGGGTCATCAGGGTTCGGACGGGTCAGGTCGTCGATGTACGGGCGGTGCAGGTCGATCTCACCCTCGGGGTTGCGCGGCAGCGTGCCGAAGTCGCGCTCGAGATCCTCCAGCGAGCCGTAGGCGTCGACGCGCGGGTACTCCGGGTCGTCGCTCTTCCAGATCGGGATCGGCGAACCCCAGTACCGGTTGCGGCTGATCGACCAGTCGCGCGCACCCTCGAGCCACTTGCCGAACTGCCCGTGCTTGACGTTCTCGGGGACCCACGTGATCTGCTCGTTGTTCGCGAGCATGTCGTCCTTGATGTCCGTGACCCGGATGAACCAGCTCGACACGGCCTTGTAGATCAGGGGGTTCCGGCATCGCCAGCAGTGCGGGTAGGAGTGCTCGTAGCTCTGCAGGCGCAGCAGCTTGCCGCTCTCGCGCAGCAGTCGCACGAGCGGCGTGTTCGCGTCCATCCAGAGCTGGCCCGCGACGTCGGTCACGTTAGGGAGGAATCGTCCGCCGTCGTCCAGCGACAGGATCGTCGGGATGCCGGCCGCGTTGGTGACGCGCTGGTCGTCCTCACCGTAGGCGGGCGCCTGGTGGACGACTCCCGTGCCGTCCGAGGTCGTGACGTAGTCGTCCGCGAGCACGCGCCAGGCGTTCTCGGTGCCGTAGGTCGCGGTGTCGGTGTAGTAGTCGAAGGGCGGTTCGTACGCCAGCCCGGACAGCTCGCTGCCCACGACCGTGCGCTCGACGGCCTCGGATGCCGCGGCCGCGTCCTCGTAGCCGAGGTCCTTCGCATAACCGGCGAGCAGACCGGTGGCGAGCAGGAAGCGGCCCGTGCTGCCGTCGGCGGCGCCGTTCGGCCCCGCGGGCACGACCGCGTACGCGATCTCGGGTCCGACGGCGAGCGCCATGTTCGTCGGGAGGGTCCAGGGCGTGGTGGTCCACGCGAGGACGCGGACGCCGTCGAGGCCCTTCGCCTCGGCATCCGGACCCGTCAGGGGGAACGCGACCGTGACCGACGGGTCCTGACGCATCTGGTAGACGTCGTCATCCATGCGCAGCTCGTGCGCGCTCAGCGGCGTTTCGTCGCGCCAGCAGTACGGCAGGACGCGATAGCCCTCGTAGGCGAGGCCCTTGTCGTACAGGGTCTTGAACGCCCACAGGACGCTCTCCATGTAGTTCAGGTCGAGCGTCTTGTACCCTCGGTCGAAGTCGACCCAGCGCGCCTGACGGGTGACGTAGTCCTGCCACTCGCGGGTGTACGTCAGCACCGAGTTCTTCGCCTTCGCGTTGAAGACGTCGATGCCCATGTCCTCGATCTCGCTCTTCTCGGTGATGCCGAGCTGCTTCATCGCCTCGAGCTCGGCCGGAAGACCGTGGGTGTCCCATCCGAACACGCGATCGACCTTCTTGCCGAGCATGGTCTGGAAACGAGGGAACAGGTCCTTGGCGTAGCCGGTCAGCAGATGCCCGTAGTGCGGCAGGCCGTTGGCGAACGGCGGACCGTCGTAGAACACCCACTCATCCGCGCCTTCGCGCTGCGCGATCGAGGCACGGAAGGTGTCGTCCGTCTTCCAGAACTCCAGGATCTCCTGCTCGATCGCGGGCAGCCGGGGGCTGGGCGTGACGGAATCTGCGGCGGGGCCGAAGGCGGAAGGGCGTGGATAGGTCATCGTGTCTCGCAGTGCTCGTGGTGGCGGATGCTGCTGCGAGGACGATCCCGTCGTGCGAAGGACCGCGGTACCACCCCGCGTGCGCCGCCTCACGGCGGGGCCACTCTCACTGCGGCGATGACGGGCCTGCCCCGCTCGGTTCTACTTGCGCCTGCACGCGCTGAGCGTGCAGAAGCGTTCTTCCGAGAGCTCCCCGGTGATGGCCGGATCGATGCTTTGGTTCCATTCTACGCGGGATCGGGACGGACGTGGTCGTGCGCTGCGACGCGGCGCCGCGACGGCGATGCGACGATCGAGCGCTTCGCGCGGAGATGTGCGCGAACTTCGGACGATCGAGGCGAATCGCTCCGGAGTTGGCGTACACGTCCGTCGCTGGCGCCCGCCGTACCGGACTGGGCTTGTACCGTCAAGCCGCGAGGTGCAGACCTTGAGCCACCGCGCGCATGATGAGGTCTTGGACCGTCGCCCACTCGAACATCATCTGCGTGTAACTGATGCGGATCACGTGGTACCCCATGAGTCGCAGCTTGGCGTCGTGGCGGATGTCCTCACTGCGTTGATCTCCGACATGACTCGCGCCGTCGATCTGCAAGACGAGACGATCGCCGATGAGCGCGTCCACGCGGTGCCCTGCGATCCAGATCTGTGCCCGGATCGGCAGGCGCAGCCATCGCAAACGCGGCCGGAGGTACGTCTCGATCCCGGCGTCCGCGAACGGAGTCGCATCCGCCAGCAGTCTGCGCGCGGACGGTCTCCATGGGTAGCGCGCGAGACCATCGAGCGTCACGAGACTCTGATTCAACGCGGATTCCCACGTCGCCAGCGCCTGTTCGTACGGCTCGCACTCCGCGACGATCGCGAGGACGTTCTCGATCGGATCCTCGAGAGCGTCGGGCGAACGCGGTATCAGCGGCGCCGACCAGTGGATGTGCGCACGGTCCGGTCTCTCGCCCGATCTGCGTGGATCCACTCCCACATGGAAGCGAACCGGATCCTCGTGGACCCACAGGCGCAGCCGCTTGGCCTGCGAGACGCAGGTGACGACCACCCCGGCGCGCGCAGCGGCGACCAGCACCGGATCCGCCCCGGGCACGGCGACCCATCCTCGTCGTACCCGTGTGAGCACCCCCGAGGCGACCGCAGCTTCGATGGCGCGCCGTCCCACTCCTCGCTCGGCGAGCCGGGCGACTCGGATGACTCCACCCAGACGCGTCGCCATGGCGGCGACCTCGAGGTCAGTGCGGGCTCTCATGTGCCCATTGTGGGCACCAGCGCAGAGCGGAGAAGCCGCGAGAACACGGCGACCGTGGATAACCTCCACGAAGACCACCCTGTGCAGGGCGGGTCGCGCGGGCGCTTCACGCGGAGAAATACGCCAACGGCGGAGGCGTGAGTTGAATCGCTCCTCGGTTGGCGTACAACTCCGATTCTGGCGTACGCCCTGGCCGCGGCCCGGCCTCAGCCCTCGCGGTGGTAGCCGTGCAGGTCGTCCTGCACGCCGTTGACCCAGATCTCCGCGCCGCCGTCCGGATCGGGGATGCGGACGGTGCGCGTATACGCCTCGTCGATCACGGCAGCATCGAATCCGGCGTCCCGCAGCCGCGCCGCCAGCGCATCGATGTCGCCGCGTACCTCGAAGCTCAGCCCCATGCCCGGCGTCCCCGTGTGCAGTCCGACGGCACCTGCACGGCCTCGCAGATCGACCCAACCGCCCCGATCGGCCGCCAGTACGGGCCGCAGACCGAGGGCCGTGAGCATCGCCCGCGGTTCGGCGAGATCGTCCTGGAACCAGATCGGCTGCACGCTGACCTCTCCGGTGCTCTCGACCGCCCCGGCCGACACGGTCACCGCGATCCCGGACGATGCTCGGACGGTCAGCATCTCCCCGACTCCGTCCATCGTGCTCCGGGAGACGTCGAAGGCGGAGAGCTCGGATGCCGCAGCATCCAGATCCTCGACCAACAGGTGGAGGTCGACCCGCCCTGGTGCGTGCTGGTCGGTGACCTCGTGCACGGCGAGCACCCCGTCGGCGTGGAACTCGCCCCACACAGGCGACGGAGCGAACGGCGCCGCGAAGCCGAGCGCCCCGGCGAGCGCCCACCACCGCTCGGGTTCGCGGGTGTAGAGGATCTGCTGCACGACGGTCATCGCGTCTTCCCCTCGAGATACGCCCGCAACGCCGTCTCGACGAGTGCGGACAGGCTGGTGGACTCGTCGATCGCCCGGTGCTTCACGCTCCGCACGAGGTCCTGCGGCAGGTACACGTTGAACTGCACTTTCGGTTCGGATGCTTGCATGCTAGTAACTTAGCATGCAGACGCTCACGCCTGTCCGTGGCGGCGCATACGCTCGACGCATGGCCCGCTCCTCCGAAACCCCCGCCGCGCCGCGCGTCTCGCCGCCGGATCTCCCCGACGCCCTGACACCGGCCGAGCCCGCACGCCGCGCAGATCTGCTCGCCTCGCGGCTCGCCCTGTCCGGAGACGTGGACCTGGCCCACTCGACGCTCGAGCAGTGCGTGGTGACCGCCGACGCGGACACCATCGACATGACCGGCGCCGACGTCATGGACGTCGATGTGACCGGCATCCGCGCGGCGTCGCTGAAGCTGCGGGATGCCGGCATCCGGCGCCTGCGGATCACCGGCGGGCGCATCGGCACGCTCGATCTGAGCACGACGCGGATCGGTGAGCTCGAGCTGCGGGATCTGCGCATCGATTTCCTCAACCTCGGCGCGGCGAAAGGCGCCGACATCCTCATCGCCGACTGCACCATCCGCGCCCTGGACATGCCGCAGGCGCAGCTCACGAGACTGCGATTCGACGGCTGCCGCAGCGACGAGGTCGACCCGCGCGGTCTGCGAGCGACCGACGTCGACCTCCGCGGTCTCGACGCGCTCGCCTACATGGACACGAACAGCCTGCGCGGTGCGACCCTCTCCACGTTCCAGGTGCAGCAACTGGCCCCGGCCCTGGCCGCGGGTGTCGGCATCGACGTGCGGGACTGAGCAGGCCGCACGGTCAGGGCTGCACCGACGCGGCCAGCAGCTCCCGCGTGAACGGATGCTGCGGCGCCACGAACACGTCGGCGACGGCGCCCTGCTCCACCACGACGCCGTCCTTCATCACGAGCACGTCGTCCGCGACCGCGGCGATCACGTCGAGGTCGTGCGAGATGAACACCATCGTGAGCCCCCGTTCGCGCTGAAGGCGCAGCAGCAGCGCGAGCACGCGCTCTCGGACCGTCGGATCGAGCGCGGACACCGGCTCGTCCAGGACGAGGACATCCGGTTCAGCCGCCAGGGCTCGCGCGATCGCCGCGCGCTGCCGCTGGCCACCGGACAGAGCCGCGGGGCGACGCGCAGCCAGCTGCGGGTCGAGATCCACCTCCTCGAGCAGCCGAGCGACCCGATCGCCGCGTCGATTCCGCGGCACGCCTGCCGCCTCCAGGGCTTCGCGCAGCGACCGGCCGACGCTCCAGCGCGGGTCGAACGCTCCCAGCGGATTCTGGTGCACGAACTGGACACGATGCTCGCCGTGCCACACCAGGGTTCCCGCATCCGGGCGCTCGACACCGAGGATCATGCGGGCGAGCGTCGTCTTTCCGGATCCGGATTCGCCGACGATGCCGAGCGTGCGTCCTCGGCCCACCGAGAACGAGGCATCCGCCACAGCCGGGATGTCGTCGAACTGCTTCGAGACTCCCAGAGCGGAGAGCACCGCCTCATCCGCTGCACCGGACGCCACCCGCGGCCGGTGCTGCGTCGCGGCGACGAGCGCCTTCGTGTAGTCCTCGCGAGGAGCGTCGAGGATCTGCTCGACGG
The DNA here is from genome assembly GCF_025836995.1 of Microbacterium sp. M28. Classification (NCBI taxonomy): domain Bacteria; kingdom Bacillati; phylum Actinomycetota; class Actinomycetes; order Micrococcales; family Microbacteriaceae; genus Microbacterium; species Microbacterium triticisoli. The sequence continues at coordinate 1,895,268 of NZ_CP107546.1, forward strand.
AACCCTCCTCCACGACACGGCCGGCGCGCATCACGATGACCCGATCGGCGACCCGTCGCACGGCCGCGAAGTCGTGACTGATGAACAGCACGGCCGTGCCGGAGTCGGCGATGTCGCGCAGCAGATCGAGCACACGCGCCTGGACGGTCGCATCCAGCGCGGTCGTCGGCTCATCGGCCACCAGGACGGTCGGGGATCCGGCGAGCGCCGATGCGATCAGCGCTCGCTGGCGCAGCCCACCGGAGAGCTCATGGGGGTACTGCTCGGCTCGGCGCTCGGCATCCGGCATCCACACCCGCTCCAGAAGGCTGCGGACCCTCTCGCGCGTGGCCTCGCCACGCAAGGCCGGCTCGTGCAGGCGCAGCGGTTCTGCGATCTCGGCACGGATCCTCTGCAGCGGGTCCAGCGACACGAGCGCGTCCTGCGAGACCAGGGCGATCGTGTCCCCGCGCAACCGCCGCCAGGCGCGCTCGTCGAGTCGGCGCGCGTCGGTCCCCGCCACGTCCAGCTTCTCCGCGGTCACGACGGCGTCGGACGGCGTCAGGCCGAGCATCGCCCGCGCGGTGAGCGTCTTGCCCGCCCCGGATTCCCCGACGATCGCGACGCACTGGCCCGACTCCACGGCGAACGAGACGCCGTCGACGACCGTCCGCGCTCCGAACGCGACCCGCAGCCCGCGTACCTCCAGCACCGTCATGCCCGCCGCCCTTCGGCGCTCGCACGCAGGGTGCGCCCCACGATGGTCACCGCGATCACGGTGAGCGTGATCGCGATGCCAGGGAACACCGAGATCCACCAGGCCTGGCCGAGCACATTGCGCCCGCCGGCGAGCATGAGTCCCCACTCCGGCGTCGGCTCGGTCGGACCGAGTCCGAGGAAGCTGAGCCCGGCGGCGGCGAGGATGCTGGAGCCGACGCCGATCGTCGCGAGCACGCTCAGCGAACCGAGGACCCCCGGAACGACATGTCGGGTGAACGCGCGCAAAGGGGGCACTCCGAGGATGCGCGCGGCTTCGACGTGCTCGGCCAGGCGCAGCGTCCGCGTCTGCACCCTGGCCAGCCGCACGTACACGGGGATCGCCGCGAGCGTGACCGCGATGGCGACGTTGATGGGCCCGGGTCCGAGTATCGCCACCACCACCAGCGCGATGAGGAACTCGGGGAACGCCATCAGCACGTCGTTGAGCCGCATGAGTCCGGAATCGACGACCCGTGGGGACGCGCCGGAGAGCGATCCGATCAGGAGTCCCACCGCGAGAGCGACGGCGGTCGCCAGCAGACCGATTCCGACCGAGCGCGCCGCACCGTGCACGACCCGCGAGTACACGTCCCGGCCGCTCTGATCCGTGCCGAACAGATGCTCGGCGCTCGGTGGCAGCAGCGTCGAGCGCACATCCACCTGCAGCGGGTCATGCGTCGCGAGCACCCCTGGCACGAGAGCGGCGAGCGCGACGCACACGAGCACAGCGACGGCGACCGACAGGAGCACCCTACGCGCGGCGTTCATCGTGCGCTCCGCGCGCGACGCAGCCGCGGATCCAGGAGCGGATGCAGCAGCTCGACGATGATGCTCACGATCACGAACACCAGGGCGCTCAGCAGGATGATCCCCGTGATCACCGGGAGGTCCCGATCGGTGATGGCCGCGAGCGTCACACGGCCGAGCCCGGGGCGCGCGAACACCGTCTCGACGAGCACGGCGCCTCCGAGCAGCGAGCCGGTCAGATACGCGGCGAGGGTGAGAGCACCGGCCGCCCCGTGGCGGAGGCTGTGCCGCAGGGTGAGCCACACGGGTCCCGCGCCGCGGGCGCGGACGGTCTCGGCGAAAGGCTGCCGCTCCGCCTCCGAGATGCCGTCCCGGAGCACCTGTCCGAGCAGCGCTGCGACCGGAAGCGCCAGCGTGACGGCCGGCAGCACGAGGGTCGCCGGATTGCGCGAACCCGTCACGGGGAACCAGCCGAGACCGAAGGCGAAGACGCTCAGGAGCACGATCCCGATCCAGAACACGGGCGACGACAGGATGATCAGTTCGACGCCCGTCGCGATCGCGCCGGCGATGCGTCCTCGCGCGAGTAGCGCGACGGCGAGCGCGAGGAAGACGGCGATGACCAGAGCGGCGGCCGAGAGCTGCAGCGTCGCTCCCAGCTGGCGGCCGATCACCTCTGTCACCGGCATCCGCAGCTGATACGACTCCCCCAGGTCGCCGCGGAGCAGGCCGGCGAGGTAGCCGAAGTACTGCTCCCAGGGCGGACGGTCGAGTCCGAGTTCGTTCCGGATCGAGTCCTTGACGCTCTCGCTGACCTGCGCCTGAGGCCCGAGCATGACGGACACCGGGTCACCGGGGATCACGCGGAACGCGAGGAAGGCGAGCGTGGCCGCGCCCCAGAGCACCAGGATCGCGGATAGCGCGACGCCGATGATGCTCCGCACCAGCGGGTCGCGCCGTGCCGCCTTCTCCTTCAACGACCGGTCCGGTCAGTCGACGGTCGTGCCGTAGAAGAGCGGTCGCCCGTACAGGTCGTACGCGAGGCCGTGCACGGTGTCGTTCACCGCGGTGATCAGCGAGGGGCTGTAGAGCGGGACGATCGCCGTGTACTCGGCGTTCCACTGCTGCAGCTGCTGGTACACGTCCGTGCGGGCGTCCTGATCGGTCGTGGCGACCCCCTGCTCGAGCAGGCCGTCGATCTCCGGATCGGACACCTGCGACGCGTTCTGGAAGCCATCGGTGTGCAGGTGACTGCGCAGCAGGTCGGGGTCGACGCCCGAGAAGCCCCAGTCGGTCAGATCGAACGTCTTCGGCCCGTACTGCTCGTTGTAGGCGCCGGGTTCGAGAACCTCGCGCTTCACCTCGAATCCGATCTCCGCGAGGTCGGACTGGATGGCGTTGCCGAGGGCGGCCTTGTCGTCCGGCACCGGCGTCCAGGCGATCCATCGCACGGACAGGCGCTGGCCGTCCTTCATACGGATGCCGTCGCTGTCGCGTGCGACCCATCCGGCTTCGTCCAGGAGTCGGTTCGCCTCGTCCTGGTCGAATGGCCAACTGCCCTCGACGGAGGCGTCGTACGTCGGCGTCGTCGAGCCCAGGATGCTCCATGCCCGCGGGAACTGGCCGAAGAAGATCTCCTCGACCGCCGCGTCGACATCGATGCCCCGCGCGAACGCCTGGCGCACCTTCTCGTCCGCGAACACACCGTACTTCTCGTTGAGGTACAGCGAGTACGGCAGCCCCGGGTATTCGAGGGACTCGACCGTCAGCGCGTCGGACAGATCGGACGCGATGTTCGGCGGCAGCTGGCTGGCGAGATCAGCCTCGCCGCTTTCCACGACGCCCGCTCGGACTGATGCCTCGGGGAGGATCTCGACGCGCAGCGTCTCGAACTGCGCGGCACCGGCGTCGTCCGGCCCCCAGGCATAGTCCTCATTGCGGGTGTAGACGATCTCCTGGTCCGGCGTGTAGTCGGTGAGCACGAAGGGCCCCGTGCCGACCGTGATGTCCGGGCCGCCGGCCTTGAGCTGGTCGGCCGAGGTCTCCAGCACCGCGGGTGAGTAGAAACCGAGCAGCGGAGTGCTCGCCGCCTGCAGGAACGGCGCGTACGGCTGCGAGAAGTTCACCTGGACCTCATACTCACCCAGGACCTCGGTGCCGGCGTACCACTCGCCGCCGAGCATGCTCGCCGCCTGCGCCGACGCCGTCTCGGGGTCTGCGATGCGGTCGAAGTTCGCCTTGACTGCCTCGGCGTCGAACGGCTCGCCGTCGTGGAAGGTGACGTCGTCGCGGAGCTGGAACGTGTAGCTGGTGGCGTCCTCCGACACGGTCCAGTCCGTGGCCAGCCACGGCGAGAACGTGCCGTCGGACTCCTGGAACACGAGGGAGTCGAGGACGACGCGCTGCACCATGCTGGCGACGTCGAGCTGGCTCGTCTGCGGGTCCATGTGCCCGGCCGAGAGATTCGCACCCTCGATCGCCCACACCACCTCTCCGCCATCCGCGCTCTCCTCGCCGGGGGCGGCGCAGGCGCTCAGTGCCAGAGCGGTTGCGGCCGCGAGCGCGACCACGGGCAGGATTCGGCGGGTGAGAGCGGCAGGCATGCGGATCCTCAGAACGAGCGAAGGGGGACGTTCCAGTCTACGTCCGATTCTTGGACCGGGTCGATCTACGCCGATACGCACCGTGCGCGGGCAGTCGGTAGACTGTCTGCACCCACCCACACTCAGGCACGCACACACCGTGCCGTATACATCGCTCGAGGAGACCTCCTATGTCCGTGATTCCCGACAAGCCAGCACTCGAAGGTCTCGAAGCGAAGTGGGACGGCGTCTGGGCCGAGCAGGGGACCTACCTGTTCGACCGTCTGCGCGCCGCCGAACTCGGCCGCGCGGGCGTGTACTCGATCGACACCCCTCCCCCGACGGCATCCGGTTCCCTGCACATCGGCCATGTGTTCTCGTACACGCACACCGATGTGAAGGCCCGCTACGAGCGCATGCGCGGCAAGGCCGTGTTCTACCCGATCGGGTGGGACGACAACGGACTGCCCACCGAGCGCCGCGTGCAGAACTACTACGGAGTCCGTTGCGACCCGTCGCTGCCCTACGACGCCGCGTTCGTCCCTCCGTTCCAGGGGGACGCGAAGAGCCTCAAGGCCGCGGACCAGCTTCCGGTGAGCCGCCGCAATTTCATCGAGCTCTGCGAGAAGCTCACGGTCGAGGACGAGAAGCAGTTCGAGGACGTCTTCCGCCAGATGGGCCTCAGCGTGGACTGGACCCAGACCTACCGGACGATCTCGGATGAGACGATCCGCCAGAGCCAGCTCGGGTTCCTCCGCAACGTCGAACGAGGCGAGGCGTACCAGGCACTGGCGCCGACCCTGTGGGATGTGGACTTCCGGTCCGCGATCGCCCAGGCCGAGCTCGAAGACCGCGAGCAGCCGGCATCCTTCCACCGCCTGGCCTTCCACAAGACCGACGGCTCCGGCGACATCGAGATCGAGACGACCCGCCCCGAGCTGCTGGCCGCGTGCGTCGCTCTCGTCGCGCACCCCGATGACGAGCGCTACCAGCCCTTCTTCGGCAAGACCGTCCGCACCCCGGTCTTCGACGTCGAGGTGCCCGTGCTCGCGCATCACCTCGCGCAGCAGGACAAGGGATCCGGCATCGCGATGGTCTGCACCTTCGGTGACGTGACCGACATCATCTGGTGGCGCGAGCTGGACCTGCCCAACCGCACCATCCTCGGTCAGGACGGTCGCGTGATCGCCGAGGCCCCCGAAGCGATCACGACCGAGACCGGTAAGGCCGCGTACGCCGAGCTCGCGGGCAAGACCGTGTTCAGCGCGCGCAAGCAGATCGTCGAGATGCTCGAGGCATCCGGCGAGCTGCTGAACGTCTCCAAGCCGTTCAACCATGCCGTGAAATTCTTCGAGAAGGGCGACCGCCCGCTCGAGATCGTCTCGACGCGCCAGTGGTACATCCGCAACGGCGCGCGCGACAGTGAGCTCCGCGACCAGCTCATCGCCAACGGCCGGGAGCTGACCTGGCACCCGGACTTCATGCGCGTCCGCTACGAGAACTGGGTCGGCGGTCTCACCGGCGACTGGCTGATCTCACGGCAGCGCTTCTTCGGCGTGCCGATCCCGGTCTGGTACGGCCTCGACGAGAACGGGGAACGCGACTTCGGTCGCGTGCTCGTCCCGGACGCGGCATCCCTGCCGATCGACCCGACCACGGACGTGCCGGCGGGCTACACGGCCGAGCAGCGCGGCGTGCCCGGCGGCTTCGAGGCGGAGGTCGACATCCTCGACACGTGGGCGACGTCGTCGCTGACCCCGCAACTCGCCGGTGGCTGGCAGCGCGACGAGGAGCTGTGGAACCTGGTGGCGCCGTTCGACGTGCGCCCGCAGGGTCAGGACATCATCCGCACCTGGCTGTTCTCCACGATGCTGCGCTCGACGCTCGAGGACGCGCGCTCCCCCTGGGCCAACGCGTCGATCTCCGGCTTCATCGTCGACCCCGACCGCAAGAAGATGTCCAAGTCCAAGGGCAATGTGGTCACGCCCGCCGACATCCTCGAGAAGCACGGTTCGGATGCCGTGCGGTACTGGGCGGCTTCCAGCCGTCTCGGTGTCGACGCGGCATTCGACCCGCAGAACCCGACCCAGATGAAGATCGGCCGCCGCCTGGCGATCAAGATCCTCAACGCCGCGAAGTTCGTGCTCGGCTTCCCGGTGCCGGAGGACGCCGAGGTCACGCATGCGCTGGACGCGTCGATGCTCGCCGCACTCGACGACGTCGTGCGCGACGCGACGAAGGCGTTCGACGCCTTCGACCATGCACGCGCGCTGGAGGTCACCGAGGCCTTCTTCTGGACGTTCTGCGACGACTACCTGGAGCTCGTCAAGGAGCGCGCCTATAACCAGGCCGACGTCGGGCAGCCGTCCGCGGCTCTGGCGCTGCGGATCGCACTCTCCACGCTGCTGCGCCTGCTGGCACCGGTCGTGTCGTTCGCGACCGAGGAGGCATGGAGCTGGTTCGAAGAGGGCTCGATCCACACCGCCGCCTGGCCGGAGGCCCGCGAGGCCGGCGGTGACCCCGCCGTGCTCGCCGCTGCCAGCGCGGCGCTCATCGGCATCCGTCGCGCCAAGACCGAGGCGAAGGCATCGCAGAAGACGCCGGTGGCACGCGCGCTGATCGCGGCGCCGGCCTCGACCCTGGAGGCATTGCGTGCGGCCGCCGGAGACCTTCAGGCGGTCGGCCGCATCGCCGAGCTGTCGCTCGTCGAAGGCGAGGAGCTCGCCGTCACGGAGATCGAGCTGGCGCCGGTGGAGGAGAGCTGATGCAGCTGGGCACACGCTGGGCTGCCAGGACCGAGCCTCCTGCGTCGGTTCCCGCATCCCTGCGGCCCGGCATCGCCGCGGTCGAAGCGGACGGGCACACCGGCTCCTGGACTCTGACCTGGCTCGAAGGCCGTCCGATCGCGGAGCTGGATGCCGGGTGGGAAGTGCTCGCCACGGCATCCGGCGAGGTTGTCGTCCGACCGTTCCAGGACTGAGGCGTCGCGGGGCACGCGAGAGCGGTTCACCGAGGGCGGGAGCCGAGCGCCAGCAGTGCGATGTCGAGTTCACGCGGGTCGCGTGCGCTCCGGCGCTCGCTCAGCGATGCCAGTTCACGCGCGCGGCGGCGGGAACGCAGATCGCGGCGGTGCGCGACGTACGCCGTCAAAGCATCTGCCATCGTCAGCAGCGCGGTCTCGAGTCGAGTCGGCCCGGCGTGGTGCAGGCTGACAGCAGTCATGATTCCTCCTCGGTGATGGCGTCGGATCGCGTCGCGACGTCGAAGACGTCGGTGCGCATCGAGACGCGCCTCGTGCCGGCCAGGTTCTCCTGGCCGCTGTAGCGTGCGACGACGGCATCCACGAACGCGCTGATGTCGTCCTTGAGCTCGGCCATCTGCTCGGGGGTGAGATCGAGCATCGTCGTCGCGACGAGCCCAGCGTCCTCCCATCCCGCCGGGGTCTCGGAGGCCGGCCTGTTCAGGTAGTCCATGAGCGCCCGGTGGCGCAGCAGGAAGAACTCGGACGTGACGATCTGCGCGGCGGCGCGCCCCGACGGCGTGGCGGCCTGATCAGGACCGGGCAGGCTGATGCGCCCCTTCGGGCGTTCCCACCAGCGCTCGCGCGTCGTGCCGCGGTCCGAGACCTCCTGGATGAGATCGTGCGCGGCGAGAGCACGCAGGTGATAGCTCGTCGCGCCGGAGGTCTCCCCGATCAGCTTCGCGAGCGTGCTGGCCGTCTGCGGGCCTCGCTCGCTCAGGATGTCGTAGATCCGCACGCGCAGCGGATGCGCCAGCGCCTTCAGCGCTCCTGCGTCGAGGGTTCTTCCCTGATCGTTTTCCGTCATGCATGCAAAGATACCTTTGCAAGTAGAGTTTTGCAAGGATTTCTTTGCATCAATCGATGGTCAGACCGCCGCTCTCCGAGCCGCGACGAATGCGTCCACGCACTGTTCGATCTGTTCGCGCGTGTGCGCCGCCGACAGCTGCACACGGATGCGCGCCATCTCACGCGGCACGACAGGAAAACTGAACGCCGTGACGAACACGCCGCGTCGCTGCATCTCGATGGCGATGCGAGCGGTAAGCGCGGCATCGCCGAACATGACCGGCACGATCGGATGTTCTCCCGGGAGCAGATCGAACCCGGCGTCCGTCATCAGATCGCGGAAGAGCGCGGCGTTCCCACGCAGCCGCGCACGCAGGTCATCCGACTGCTCGACCAGATCGAGCGCCTGGAGTGTGCCTGCCACGATCGAAGGAGCGAGCGTGTTCGAGAACAGATACGGCCGCGCCCGCTGGCGCAGCAGCGCGACGATGTCTCGGTGTGCGGCGACGTATCCGCCGGATGCCCCGCCCAATGCCTTTCCGAAGGTGCCCGTGTAGATGTCCACGCGCCCCTCGACGCCGCAGAGCTCCGGTGTCCCCCGCCCGTTCTCCCCGACGAATCCGATCGCATGGGAATCGTCCACGAACACGAGTGCTTCGTATCGTTCGGCGAGATCGCAGATCTCCGCGAGCGGAGCGATGTAGCCGTCCATCGAGAACACGCCATCCGTGACGATGACGCGGAAGCGGGCATCCTGTGCCGCCTGCAGCTGCGCCTCCAGATCGGCCATGTCACGGTTGCGGTACCGCAGCCGACGCGCCTTCGAGAGCCGGATGCCGTCGATGATCGACGCGTGATTCAGTTCATCCGAGATGATCGCGTCCTCGGCGGAGAACAGCGTCTCGAACACGCCGCCGTTCGCGTCGAAGCAGGACGAGAACAGGATGGCGTCCTCGGTACCGAGAAAGCCCGCCACTCGCCGCTCGAGTTCGAGATGCTGCTCCTGCGTGCCGCAGATGAACCGCACGCTGGCCAGGCCATAGCCCCACTCGTCCAGTGCCGTCCGCGCCGCGTGCAGGATCCGCGGATCGTCGGCGAGTCCGAGGTAGTTGTTGGCGCAGAAGTTCAGCACTTCAGCGCCGTCGGCGACGATCCCCGTCCGCTGCGGACCGGTGATGCCGCGTTCGCGCTTGGTCAGACCGGCCCGCTCGATCTGCTCGAGTTCAGCGGCGAGATGTTCGTGAAACGCACCGTACATGTCGTTCTCCGTTCGTGCGGCCTCAGAGCCGCGTCCAATCGAGGATGATCTTCCCTGTGCCCGCGGATGCCGCCGCGTCGAATGCCTGCTCCCAGTCCGATGCGGGCATCACATCGGCGACGATGTGCCCGATCGCCGATCGCAACGCAGGGCTGGTCTGCAGCATCGCGCCCATCGCGTTCCACGTCTCGAACATCTCGCGGCCGTAGATGCCCTTGATCGTGAGCATGTGCGTGACGATCTTCCCCCAGTCGACGCCGAACGGCGCGCTGGGCAGCCCGAGCATCGCGATCCGTCCGCCGTGGTTCATGTTGTCGATCATGGTGGGCAGAGCGGATGCTGCACCGCTCATCTCGAAGCCGACGTCGAAGCCCTCCTTCATGCCGAGCGCCGTCTGCGCCTCTCGGACGTCGTCCGCCGAGACGTCGATCACGCGGTCGGCTCCCATGCGTGCGGCCAGCTCCAGTCTCGGAGCGCTCGCATCGGTGGCGGCGATGTAACGCGCACCCGCGTGGCGTGCGACCGCGATGGCCATGAGCCCGATCGGCCCGCAGCCGGTGACCAGCACATCCTCGCCGACAAGAGGGAACGCGAGCGCCGTGTGCACAGCGTTGCCCAACGGGTCGAAGATCGCCCCGATCTCCGGTTCGACATCGGCGTGGTGCACCCATACGTTCGCGGCCGGCAGCGAAAGGTACTCGGCGAACGCACCGTCTCTGTGCACGCCGAGGCCGACCGTCCGGATGCACATCTGACGTCGACCGGCGCGACAGTTCCGGCACATGCCGCAGACGATGTGCCCCTCACCGGATACGCGATCGCCGACCTTGATGTCGTGCGCGAGATCTCCCACCTCGACCACTTCGCCGTAGAACTCATGGCCCGGGATCAGGGGCGAACGCACCTCCGACGCGGCCCAGTCATCCCAGCGTCGGATGTGCAGATCGGTGCCGCAGATCCCGGTCCTCAGCACCCGGATCACGACCTCATCCGCTCCCGCGATCGGATCCGGGCGTTCGACGAGCGCGAGCCCGGCGCTCGGTCCTTCCTTGTACAGCGCCTTCATGTCTCGATATCTCCTTCGATCTCGCGCGCACAGCAGCGACAGCAATCGGCGGCGCCGACGCATTGAGAGGGGCCGGGACGGAGCAGCACCCCGTCCCGGCCCCCATCGGGCTCTGCTCAGGAACAGGTGACTTCGGTGCGGTAGATCTGCATGTCGCCGCCTGCGGCATGAGGCGTCATGCAAGCCGTGTGAGCGATGTACATCACCTGCTGGTACAGCGGCTGGATGACCTGGTCCGCGAGGATGCGGTCCTCGGCCTGCTGCCACAGCTCGTCCGCCTCCTCCGGGGTGGCGGCGGCGAGCGCCTGAGCGACGAGCGCCTGTCCCTCGGGGTCCTCGTACTGCAGGCGGTAGTTCGCGTCGACGTACACCGAGGCGACCCACTCGGATGGCGCGGGGAACGATGATCCCCAGAGCTGGATGACGGGACCGTCGAGGGCGTAGCTGTTGATGGTCTCCGACAGTGCGGCCGCCGGGACGGGCTTCGGTTCGACGGTCAGCCCGATCTCCTTCGCCGAGTTCGACACGGCCAGCGCCGTCGCGGCATCCGTCGTGTTCTCGGAGGAGTAGTTCAGCGGGATGGTGCCGGTGAATCCGGACTTCGCGATGAGGTCCTTCGCCGCGTCGGGATCGAACGTGCAGTACTGCCCGCAGGCGTCCTCACGGAATGCCGAGACCGAGTTCGGCATCAGCGACGGCGCTGGTACGGTCGCGTCCTTGAAGAGGTCGGTCGAGATGCTCGCCCGGTCGACGATCATGGAGAACGCCTGGCGCACCTCGATCGGGAACGTCGCGTCCAGATACGTCGGCCAGGTGAAGTACGTCTGCAGCGTGTTGCGGTCGATCGCCGTCAGCCCCTCCTCGCCGAGTGCGTTCCGCCCCTGGGCGATCAGGCCGGGCGGGAGGCTGCGCAGCACGTCGGCGTTGCCCGCGACGACGTCCTGGTAGGCGGTGTTCGTGTCCGTGTAGACGCGGAAGGTGATCTCATCCGCGGCGCCGTCCGGTACCCAGCCCTGATAGTCCGGGTCCTTCTTCAGCACCGCTTCCACCTGCGGGTCGAGCTTCTCCAGCGTGTACACACCGTTTCCGATCGGCTTCTTGTCGTAGGCGATCGGATCCGCGAACGCGCTCTCGGGCATCGGGCAGAACGCGAGCTGCGACAGGATGTACGGCACGTCGTTGTTCGGCGACTTCATCTCGATGGTGAAGGTGCTCTCGTCGATGAGCGTGATGCCGGAGAACTCCGTCGCGGTCGGCTCACCTTCTGCCGGGTTCAGCTCGTCGTATCCCTTGATCGGGCCGTAGGCGTAGTTCGACGGCATCGCGTTCGCGCCGGCGCCCACGAAGTTGAACGTGTCCACATAGGTCTGGGCGGTGATCTCCGTGCCGTCCGAGAAGGTGTGCCCGTCGGCCACCGTGACCGTCCACGTGATCTGGTCCTCGCTCTCGACAGACTCCGCGCCGCGCATGAAGACCGTGCCGTCCTCCTCGATGCCTGTCAAAGGCTCGCACAGCGCCATCGCGATCTGCGAGCCCGGATTCTGCGCTCCGGTGATCCGACCGATCTCGCCGTTGTTCACGGCGACCAGCGAGGTCTCTCCGTCTGCCGTGCCTCCTGCAGGCTGTCCGAGACAGCCCGTCAGCAGGGTGGTGGTCGCTGCGGCGGCGACGATGCCGACCGCGAGGCGACTCCTCATTCGATTCATCAGTGGTTCCTTTCGGAGGGGGTTGGGGAGGATCCGACGGTCGTGATCATGCCGATCAGCGACACGGTGACCTGGTCGGCGAGGTGACAGGATGCTCGGTGCGTGTCGGCACCGCCGGGAACAGGAAGCAGTCCTGGTGTGTCCATGGCGCAGCGCTCGATCGCGGTGTAGCAGCGGGTGTGGAAGGGGCACCCGGGAGGCGGATCGATCGGTGACGGCGGGTCGCCCTCGAGAACGACGCGCTCCAGTCGCTCGTCCGGCGCCAGCGTGCGGGGGATCGCCGAGAGCAGAGCGCGCGTGTAAGGATGTGCGGTCGCACCGTACACGTCGTCGCAGGACCCCTGCTCGACGACCTTGCCGAGATACATGGTCACGATGCGGTCCGACATGTGCTGAACCACGTCGAGGTCGTGCGCGATGAAGATGATCGACAGCCCGAGCTCGCGCTTGAGCCGGTTCAGGAGGTTGAGGACCTGGGCCCGCACCGAGATGTCCAAGGCGGACACCGGCTCGTCGCAGACCAGCAGTTTCGGCTCGACGGCCAGGGCTCTCGCGATGCCGATGCGCTGCAGCTGCCCTCCGGAGAACTCGTGCGGGTAGCGATGAGCGTGGTCCGGATTCAGTCCGACCTGAGCAAGCAGCTCCTGCACCCGCTGCTCCACCTGCGACGCGGGCAGTAGTGCGTGAGTGGTGATGCCCTCGGCGATCGACTGGCCGATCGACCGCCGAGGGTCGAGCGAGGCATGCGGGTCCTGGAACACCATCTGCACTTCGCGGTGCAGCAGAGTCTTGCGCTCAGCCCTCGTCATGGCGCCGACGTCGGCGCCGCTCCAGCGCACCGTGCCTTCATCCGGGTCCTCGAGGCCGCAGATGATGCGCGCGAGCGTCGACTTCCCGCATCCGGATTCGCCGACGAGGCCGACGGTCTCGCCCTGCTCGACCGTGAAGTCCACCCCGTCGATCGCGCGCACGGGTGCGTGGGATGCCCTGGAGAACATCGTGTGCTTCTGCTTGTAGTAGCGGCGTACCGATTCAAGCTCCAACAACGGCATCGGCGATCACCTCCTCCTTGTGGTGACACGCGGCGGCACGCTCCGGTGCGACGATCTCGAGCGCGGGAACGACGCTTCGGCATTCGGCCGTCGCATACGCGCAGCGGGGGTTGAAGCTGCATCCTGGTGGGCGGTGGGCGATGTCCGGCGGCATGCCCTGGATCGTCGGCAGGTCACCGCCGCGGTGGGCGGCGCTCGGAATCGACCCGAGCAGGCCCTTGGTGTACGGATGGGCCGGGCTGGCGAACAGGGAGCCGATCGGGCCGGCCTCGGCGACGCGACCGGCGTACATGATGAGGGCGCGGTCGGCGAGCTGGCCTGCCACCCCGAGGTCATGCGTGATCATGAGCAGTGCCATCCGGCGCTCGCGGGTGATCTCCGCGAGCAGTTCCAGGATCTGCGCCTGCACTGTGGCATCCAGAGCGGTGGTCGGCTCGTCCGCGATGAGGACGTCCGGGTCCAGCGCGAGCGCCATCGCGATCATGATGCGCTGACGCATTCCGCCGGAGAACTGGAACGGATAGTCCTGTGCCCGTTTCGCAGCATCCGGTATGCGCACGGCCCGCATCATCTCGACCGCCGCGTCATGCGCCTGCTTCTTCGACATCCCACGGTGCACTCGGTACAGTTCGGCGATCTGCGTGGAGACCGTCTGCACCGGGTTGAGCGCGCTCAGCGCGTCCTGGAAGACCATGGCGATGCGCGCTCCCTGCACGCTCCGCAGTCGGGCCGGCGACACGGTGAGCAGGTCGTCGCCGTCGAACAGGATCCGACCAGAGGTCACACGCGACGCCGGCTTCGGCAGAATCCCCATGATGGCCTTGGCAGTGATGCTCTTGCCCGAGCCGGACTCGCCGAGGACAGCGAGAGTCTCCCCGCGGTCGAGATGGAAGCTCACGTCCTCCAGGGCAGGGATCGGCGGATTGCCGGGTGATCGGAACTCGAGGGAGAGGTTCTGAACCTCCAGCAGCGCGGTCATCGGCGGGCTTTCGGGTCGAGGGCGTCACGCAGGCTCTCGCCGAGCACGACGAAGGCGAGCGTGGTCAGGCCGAGCATCAGCGCGGGGAAGAACATCAGGAGCGGGGCGATCTGCCAATTGCCGTCCTGGCTCGCCAACGCGATCTGGATCCCCCAGGAATAGGCGGGCAGCTTCAGTCCGACTCCGAGGATCGAGAACCCCGCCTCCGCAGCCATCCCCGCACCCACGGAGAGCGTCGTCATGACGATCAGCGGTGTCACCGCATTCGGAATGACGTGCGAGCCGAGGATCCGCCACGGACCGACGCCCAGCCCCCTGGCTGCCTGGATGTACTCCAGGTTGCGCACCTGCATCACCGAGCTGCGCATGTAGCGCATGGTTCCCGCCCAGCTGAAGAGCACCAGGACGAACACGATCGTCCACACGGTTCTGGACTGGAACTGGTAGAGGATCACGAGGCTCGCGATCCCGACCGGGATGCCCAGGATGACGTTCGATGTCCACGAGATCACCGAGTCCACGACTCCCCCGAAATACCCGGCGAGAGCGCCGGCGATCAGCGCGACGACGAACGTGATGAGAGCCGTGAAGACCCCGACCTCGAGCGAGGTGCGGGCGCCGTGCACGATGTTCGACCAGTAATCGCATCCCTGGATGTCGTATCCCATGATGTGTCCGGGCTCCGGACCGACGCGTGACTTGGTGAGGTCGCAGTCCCGGGGATCGATCTGCGTGAACAGCATCGGGAAGACGGCCATCAGAGTCACGGTCACGATGATCAGCGCCGCGATGTCGAAGAAGGGGCTCTTCCACAGGCCGCGCAGACCGCTTCGTGGGCGCGATCGTCGTACCCGCGCGGCGATGAGGGTCGTGGTGGATTCAGACATGGCGCACCCGCGGATCGATGATCGGATACAGGAGGTCGACGACGAGCGCAGCGACCAGGTAGAACAGCAGCAGGAAGATGGACACGCCGACGACGACAGGGCCGTTCTGCGTGTCGATCGCGCGGGCCAGGGTGCCACCAAGCCCCGGCAGGTTGAAGATCGTCTCGATGAGCACGGAGCCGCCGAGCAGCGCTGCCAGGCTCAGCCCGAGATAGGTGACGACGGGCATGAAGGCGTTGCGCAGCGCATGCACCCACATGATGCGCCTGGGTGCGAGTCCCTTCGCGGTCGCCGTCACGATGAAATCGGAGCGCAGCACGTCGACCAGACTCGTCCGACTGAGACGCGCGAGTGGAGATGCCGTCTCAAGCGCGAGCACCATCGCAGGCATGATGAACGCGAGCGGGAACCCTGCCTGAACGCCGGAGATCGGCAGCCAGTGCAGCTCGATGCCGAAGACGTACTGGCAGAAGTAGGCGATGATGAAGCCCGGCACGGCCAGGAAGAAGATCGTGAAGACCAGATTGAGCTTGTCGGGGAGCTTGCCCTGGCGCAATCCGGCCCAGACACCGAGGCAGATTCCGATGATGAGCTTCAGGACGAAGGCCGACAGCGCGAGCACCACGGTGTAGGGCAGCGCGGTGGCGATCAGGGTCGACACCGAGTTCCCGTTGAAGTCGTGCCCGAAGTCCCCCTGCAGCACGTTCCACAGGTACTTGGCGTACTGCACGAAGAACGGGTCGTCCAGGTTGTACTGGTCGCGGATCGCCGCGATCGTGGAATCGGACAGTCGCTTCTCCCCGCCGGCGAGACGCGCGACAGGATCACCCGGGATGAGGAACACCAGGAGGTAGACGAGGAAGGTCGATCCGATGAGGGTCGGAACCATCATCAGGATGCGGCGCAGGGCGTACCGCAGCATCAGTGCCTCGTCGGCTGGTGCGCGGCGTAGTAGTTCAGCAGGCCCTCCGGCAGCGCGGGGATCTCGAACGGCTGCGATCCGGAGCGGATGGACAGGGCGCCACCCACCCCTGCTGCCACGGCATCGCGCGCGGCGACGGGACTCGTCTGGGTCGCGCTGCCGTTGCGGACGAACTCCACGAACTCGGCGACGGTGAGCGGGTCCGCCCCGCCATGTCCTCCGTCGCCGCCGTCCTCGATCGGGTAGCGCACATGGCCTTTCTCGAGGTAGTCGCTGCGCGCGTTCCACAACCGGATCTCCCCGCCGGCATCGTCATCGAAGTTCTCGATCCGCCCCTCGGTTCCGATCACGGTGTAATTGCGCCAGTAGTCCGGGGTGAAATGGCACTGCTGGTAGCTCATCAGCACCCCGGAGTCCGTGCGCATCATGATCATCGAGATGTCCTCGACGTCGATGACCGGGTTCAGATCCTGCTGCGCGAGCGGCGGGTAGTTGCTCATGGAGAACCAGTCCCCCATGCGGCGGTCGGAGTTGTCCCGACGGGACTCGACGTCGCCGTAGACCGCCAGGTCGCCGACGCCGACGACCGAACGGGTCGAGGTCCCGGCGATCCAGTGCATCACGTCGATGTCGTGCGCGCCCTTCTGCAGCAGCAGGCTCATCGCCTTGTCGCGCTCCGCGTGCCAGTCCTTGAAGTAGTAGTCGCCGCCGTGACCGACGAAATGACGGCACCAGATGGCCTTCACCTCGCCGATCTCGCCCCGATCGACGATGTCCTTCATCATCTTCACGACCTGCATGTGCCGCATGTTGTGCCCGACGTACACCTTCGTACCGGTGCGGTACCCGGTTTCGAGGATCCGATCCGCATCGTCGATCGAGATCGCCAGAGGCTTCTCGATGTAGGTCGCGATGCCCGCCTCCAAGAGCTCGACGGCCACATCGGCGTGGGTGAAGTCGGGGGTCGTGACGAACGCGCCGTCCACGTCGATGCCCGACGCGATCAGATCAGCGACCGAAGCGAACACCGGCACATCGCCGAAGAGTCGGGATGCCCGCTCGTGCGTGCTCGGGTCCGGGTCGACCGCGGCGACGACGACGCCCCCGGCCGCCTTGACATGCAGCGCCACTCCTGCCCTGGCCCCGACGCCGATGACGGCGGCTCGGAACTCGGTCGTCTCATCGGCCGGCGTGTCAGCGGTCATCTCTTCGTGCTCCAGATCGGTGGTGAGGGTGGGCGCAGGCACGCCGGGAAACCCGTAGATGCGGGAGGAGTGCTTCTCGAATGCCAGACCGAGTGCTCCCAGCGCTGCCGCGTCGGCGCCCAGGGCTCCTCCACGGATGACCCAAGGGCCGGCATCGATTCCCGTCACAGCGGTGCGGATGCCTTCGGCAAGCGGCTCGGCGACCAGATCCGCGAACTCACCGAGTTCGCCGCCCAGGACGATCACGTCCGGGTCGACGGTGAGCAGCAACGCCGCCATCGCAGGGGTCATCGCCGCGCTCAGCGCTTCCAGCGCAGCCTTCCCGCGTGAATCCGCGGGATCGTCGCGCAACCGGCTGAGTTCCGCAGCGATGCGCGACACCGCTTCGAGGAACGGTCCTTGCGGTACTGCAACGTCACTGAAGGCGCGGAGCAGCCCGACCTCACCTGCGCGGCCGCGCCGGCCGCGCAGAACGTGCCCCGCCGCCGTGACGCGCGCCGAGACATGGTGCCAGGTCAGGGCGTAGACGCCCGCCTCCGCGTCCGACAGCGCTCCCCCTCTGGACTCCGCTTCCGCCGCGAGCGAAAGGTCGTTGTCGACGACCACCGGAGCGCCGAAGTAGTCCGAGAACATCGTGGAGAGGTTCTTCCCCGACCACTCGGCGACCTGCGGCGCCGAGACCAGCAGCCCGTCCTCGTCGATGAGTCCTGCGACGGCGACACCGATGGCGACGACGTCGGACGGCCGGCGTCCGATCCGCTCGATCGTCTGCTGCAGAAGAGAGCGCACGGGCGCGAGGCTCGGGCGCGCCGTCGCGGGGGGAGCGATCTCGGCATCCCGACGGTGCAGCAGACGTCCGGTGCGGTCTGCGACCACGATGCGCACCGTGCTGCGCGTCAGATCGAGTCCGACGACGATCGGGGATCCGGCGATCGGCGAGAACGTCCTGGCCGGGCGACCGGCCGCACCTCGCGCCTCGTGTTCGATGACGAGACCGGAATCCATCAGCGCGGTCAGCGCCGCCGTGACGGTCGGCCGCGACAGCCCGGTGCTCTCCGCAAGGTCGGAGATGGTCACCCGATCCTGTGCGCGCAGACTCGACAAGCACTGTGCGACGAGCTTCACGTCGATGGCGGACATCCTCGAACCTCAATTTCTAATCGACTTTCATAGCCGTTTTGAAACAACTTTCATTATTGTGCGGGCCGAGACGTCCGCTGTCAACCATCCGACCCGACGGCATAGGCTCGTGTCATGACCGACGACGCCAATCCGCTGCTCTCGCCGTCCGCCCTCCCCTACGGATTGCCGGATTACGCCGCGATCCGACCCGACCACTACCTGCCCGCATTCGCCGCCGCGTTCACCGCACATCTCGACGAGATCCGGGAGATCACGGCATCCGACGCCGAGCCGACCTTCGAGAACACGATGGTGCCGCTCGAGCGGGCCGGCGCTCTGCTCGAGAACGTCGCGCACGCCTTCTACACGGTCAGCTCGGCGGATGCGACAGCCGAGATCCAAGCCATCGACGAGGAACTCGCCCCTCTCATGGCCGCGCATCAGGATGCCGTCAGTCTGGACGCCGCCCTCTATACACGAATCCGCAGCCTCCACGAGCGACGGGACGAGCTGGGCCTCGAGGGCGAGGACCGCTACCTGGTCGAGCGCCACCACCGCGAGATGACGCACGCCGGCGCGGCACTGGATGATGCCGCCAAGTCGCGGCTCACCGTGCTCAACCAGCAGTTGTCGACGCTCACGACGACGTTCGAGAAGAACCTTCTCGCCGACACGAACGACCTCGCGGTGCTCTTCCACGACCCTGCGGAACTCGACGGTCTGGCACCCGGTGAACTGTCCGCGGCATCCCGCGCCGCGTCCGAGCGCGGGCTGGCGGGGTATTTGGTCGCGCTCCCTCTGTTCACCGGGCATCCGTACCTGGCCTCGTTGACGAACAGGGACACGCGCCGCCGCATCATGGATGCGTCGCGATCGCGGGGATCCCGCGGCAACGCGAACGACAACGGCGCCGTGCTGATCGAGATCGTCCGCCTCCGTGCGGAGCGCGCCGCTCTGCTCGGCCACGACTCGCATGCCGCATACGTGACCTCGGACGAGACGGCACGCGACCCCGAAGCTGTCTCCGATCTGCTGCACCGTCTGGCAGCTCCTGCCGCCGCGAACGCACGACGGGAGCAGGCCGCTCTGCAGCAGATCATCGATACGACAGAAACAGAGCCGTTCGCGCTCGAGGCGCACGACTGGGCGTTCTACACCGAGAAGGTCCGCAAGGCCGAGTTCGACATCGACACGGCGGCTCTGCGCCCGTGGTTCGAGGCCGAGCGGGTCCTGCGCGACGGCGTGTTCTTCGCCGCCACCCGCCTGTACGGGATCACGTTCGTCGAGCGTACCGATCTGGTCGCGTACCACCCCGGCGCACGCGTGTTCGAGGTGTTCAACGCCGACGGCAGCGCGCTCGGGTTGTACGTCCTGGATCTGTACACGCGCGACTCCAAGCGCGGCGGTGCGTGGATGAATCCGATCGTCAGCCAGTCCCGGCTGCGCGGCACGGCACCCGTCGTCGTCAACAATCTCAACGTCTCGCAGCCGGCGGACGGACAGCCGACCCTCCTCACGCTGGATGAGGTGACGACCCTCTTCCACGAGTTCGGTCACGCACTGCACGGACTGTTCGCCACGGTCACGTACCCGCATTTCGCCGGGACGAACGTCTTCCGCGACTTCGTCGAGTTCCCCAGCCAGGTCAACGAGATGTGGATCATGTGGCGTGAGGTCCTCGACAACTACGCCCGCCACGTCGACTCGGACGAGCCCCTGGATGCGGGGATCGTGCAGCGTCTCAAGGCGACCGAGACCTTCGATCAGGGGCACGCCACGAGCGAGTACCTGGCAGCGGCCTGGCTCGATCAGGCGTGGCACCGCATCGGCGTCGAAGATGCCGTCGCAGACGTCGCCGAGTTCGAAGCGGCCGCGCTCGCGGCCATCGGCCTGAACAACCCGGCCGTTCCGACCCGCTATTCGTCGACGTACTTCGCCCACGTGTTCGCCGGCGGATACAGCGCGGGGTACTACTCGTACATCTGGAGCGAGGTGCTCGACGCCGACACCGTCGAGTGGTTCCGTGAGAACGGGGGCCTGACGCGCGAGACCGGCGATCGGTTCCGCGAGCGCCTGCTGGGCGTCGGCGGGTCGAAGGATCCGCTCGAGGCGTACCGCGATTTCCGCGGGCGGGATGCCGAGATCGAGCCGCTGCTGAAACGCCGCGGGCTGGAGGCGTGAGCCGGTCCGACCGGCTCGAGGCGGTCAGACGGGCGTTCGATGCTCGCGCTGCGACGTACGACGGCAGTCGCATGCATCGCGATCTGGCCGTGGCCGTCGCGGCGTACGCGGATCTGAGCGCCGTGCGCGACGTGCTGGACGTCGCGACGGGCACGGGGCTCGTCCTTCGGGCGCTGCGCGAACGCCGCGAGGAGCTGCGTCTGACAGGCACCGATATCTCCCCCGGGATGCTGGAGGTCGCGCGCGACAGCCTGCCGGACGCGACGTGGGTCGAGGCCGACGCGGCTGCACTGCCGATCGCGGACCGCTCCGTCGATCTCATCACGTGCGTGACGGCGTTGCATGCGATCCCCGACGCTCCGGCGGCCCTCGCCGAATGGCGGCGGGTGCTCAGGCCCGGCGGGTACGCGCTGACTGCGACGTTCGTCGAGTATCGGGGGGCTGCTCCCGCACCGCAGCGCATCCCGTATCCCAGCGATCATGTCCCGTTCTCGTCGCTCGAGCGGCTGCAGCGAACGGCAGAGACTGCGGGCTTCGCCATCGCGCGCAGCACGAACTGGATCGACGGGGACGACGAGCTCCTCATCGCGAAGTGGACCCCGATCGCGGCTGTATCGCGGGCGGCAGACGGCTCCGTCTAAGCTGTCCCCAGCATCGCCCGTCCGCGAAGGAGCCTCGCATGACCGCTTTCCCCGCAACCCCGTTCGGCAGTGCTGATCGGATCGAACTCGAGCCGCATCCACTCGCTGTGGTCCGGCACGAGAGCATCCGCATCGATGACGTGCGCGCCGCGTTCGACACGGGTTACGCGGCGATCGGCCGCCTGTTCGCCGACGGCACGCTCCAGCCGGCAGGCCCTGCGCTCGCGATCTACCGCGGCAACCCGATGGAGCAGTTCGACCTCGAGCTCGGCTTTCCCGTCGCGGTCACCCTGACCGGGCCGGTCGAAGCGAACGGCACCACCGTGTCCCCCGCGGTTCTGCCCGCCGGGCGTGCGCTGGCCACGACGACGCACGGGTCCTACGACCACCTCGGCAGTGCATGGTCCGCTCTGGTGGAGAGCGCGGATGCCGCCGGGCTCTCCCCGCGCGGCATCTCGATCGAGGTCTACGTCTCGGACCCGACCGAGGCACCCGAGCGGTTGCGCACGGATCTCATCCTGCCGTTGAACTGATTCTCCGCGGATCAGCTGCTCTTCACGAGCCCGGCTTGCCGCGCGAGAACGCGCGCTCGTGCCGCCAGCGCCTCCGGGACCTCGGCTGCCGCGAAGTGCCCGCCCTCGTCCAGCCGCTCGAACGAGCGGAGGTCGCGGTAGAACCGTCGCGCCAGCACTTCGGGATAGTCGTGCTCGTGCCGTTGGATCGCCACGACGGCCGGCACGTCGACAGGTGCGATGGACGCATCGGCCCCACGATCGAAGTACGGCCGGAACGACGAAGCGATGGTCTGCGTGGCCCAGTAGATCGTCGCCTCCGTCAGGATCCGCTCGCGGGACACCCGCCGCTCGACGGCAGCGGGCTCGTCCGCCGGTGTGTCGCTCCATTCGACCAGCTTCTCCGCCAACCACGCCAGTAGTCCGACGGGCGAGTCGTTCAGAGCGACCGCCAACGTATCCGGTCTGGTGGCCTGGACATGTCCATAAGCACCGTCCGGGCCGCCGGTCGCTGCGAGCCGATCGAAGAACGCCCGCGCTTCTGCATCGTCGAGCGCTTCCCGCTCGGCGTCCGTACCGAAGTGCGCGTGCGTCACGAGGATGCCGGCGACGTGCTCCGGATGCTCGGAGGCGATCAGGTCGCTGACGTTCGCCGAGATGTCCTCCCCGTAGACCAGATAGCGCTGATAGCCCAGCACGTCCGTCATCAGCGCGTGCATCAGATCGGCCATGACGTTCTCGGTCATCGTGCCGTCGTACGGATCCGAGAACGCGAAACCGGGGAAGCTGGGCACGACGACGTGGAAGTCCTGCAGCCGGTCGGCGAAGTCCAGTTGCAGGGCGAAGGTGTGCGGCCAGCCGTGCATGATCAGCAGCACCGGCGCATTCGGGTCCTGTGAGCGACGGTGGACGAAATGCAGTCGGGTCCCATGGACGTCGGCCGTGAATTGCGGATGGCGATTGAGGTCACTCTCGCGACGGCGCCAGTCGAATGCGCGCCACGTGTCGACGAGCTCGGCCAGATAGGCGGAGGAAAGACCACCGGGCGGTCGTCGCGGCGAGTCGGGAAGCATGCGGGCTCCCCTGAGCCGTGCGTTCAGGTCGGCGAGGACGGCATCCGATACGGAGATCTCGAAGGGTCGCATGACGCGAACCTAGAGCAGGCCTCCGACATCGGAGGTCTGCTCTCAGGCGCTCTTGCGCTTGCGCTCCATGATCACCGTCGGCGGTGCTCCCTCGTCGACCGCGGCGCGGGTCACGATGACCTTCGCCACGTCTTCGGCGGAGGGGATCTCGAACATGATCGGGCCGAGCACGTCCTCAAGGATGGCCCGAAGGCCACGGGCGCCGGTCTTGCGCTCCACTGCCAGATCCGCGATCGAGCGCAGCGCGTCCTCCTCGAACTCGAGCTGCACGCCGTCGAGCTCGAACATGCGCTGGTACTGCTTCACCAGCGCGTTGCGAGGACCGGTCAGGATGTCGATCAGCGCATCCTGATCGAGCGGCGAGACGGATGCGACGACAGGAAGACGGCCGATGAACTCGGGGATCAGTCCGAACTTGTGCAGGTCCTCCGGCAGCACCTCGCTGAACAGATCGAGGTCCTTGGACTTGTCGTGCAGCGGGGCGCCGAAGCCGACTCCGTGCTTGCCGACGCGCGACGAGACGATGTCCTCGAGTCCGGCGAAGGCTCCGGCGACGATGAACAGGACGTTGGTCGTGTCGATCTGCAGGAATTCCTGGTGCGGGTGCTTGCGGCCGCCCTGCGGCGGCACCGATGCGACCGTGCCCTCGAGGATCTTCAGCAGCGCCTGCTGCACACCCTCGCCGGAGACATCCCTCGTGATCGACGGGTTCTCCGCCTTTCGGGCGATCTTGTCGATCTCGTCGATGTAGATGATGCCCTGTTCGGCACGTTTGACGTCGTAGTCGGCTGCCTGGATCAGCTTGAGCAGGATGTTCTCGACGTCCTCGCCGACATAGCCGGCCTCCGTCAGCGCCGTCGCGTCGGCGACGGCGAACGGCACGTTGAGCCGCTTGGCGAGGGTCTGCGCGAGATACGTCTTCCCGCACCCCGTCGGACCGATCATCAGGATGTTGCTCTTGGCGATCTCGATCTCGTCGGCCTTCTGCTCGGCCGGCTGCAGCGTGCTGCGTGCACGCACGCGCTTGTAATGGTTGTAGACAGCGACGGAGAGCGCCTTCTTCGCGGGCTCCTGCCCGACGACGTACTCCTCGAGGAACGAGAAGATCTCGCGCGGCTTCGGCAGATCGAACTCGGCGACACCCGAGGCTTCGGACTCCGCCATGCGCTCTTCGATGATCTCGTTGCACAACTCGACGCACTCGTCGCAGATGTACACGCCGGGGCCGGCGATGAGCTGCTGGACCTGCTTCTGGCTCTTTCCGCAGAACGAGCACTTGAACAGGTCGGCGCTTTCACCGATACGAGCCATGCGCATCCTCCTCAGGATCCTGAGATCTTCCTGACGAGCCTAACCCGTGCATCGGACACCGAGCCGCATTGGCACGACTCGGTGTCCTGAGATGCGCGTCACACCATGCTCTTGGTGTGCCACACCGTCTTCGTCTCGGTGAACGCCGCGATCCTCGCGGGCGACGCCTCCACGACGCCGGGAGGCAGCACGCGCTTGAGCGTGTCCGCAGCGGCGATCTCCAGATCGACCCACTCCAGCTCCCCCGCGCCCGCGAGATCGAGCGCGTTGACATCCGCGTGCGATGCGAGCCACGGAGCGACTTCGGCCGACGAACCGGTGAGCACGTTCACCACACCACCGGGAAGGTCGCTGGTCGCGAGCACCTCGGCGAGGCTGATCGCCGAGAGCGGGAAGCGCTCGCTCGCGAGCACGACGACGGCATTTCCGGCGACCAGTGCCGGTGCCACGACCGAGACGAGGCCGAGCAGGGCGGAATCCTGTGGAGCGACGATCGCGACGACGCCGGTCGGCTCGGGCACCGAGATGTTGAAGTAGGGGCCGGCGACGGGATTGGCGCCTCCCGCGACCTGCGCGTACTTGTCGCACCAGCCCGCGTACCAGACCCACAGATCGATCGCCTCGTCGACCTGGGTCGCGGCCGCTCCGGCCGACACGCCCTCCTGCGCGACGATCTCGTCGATGAACTGGGCTCGACGCCCTTCCAGCACCTCGGCCACGCGGTACAGGACCTGGCCGCGGTTGTATGCGGTCGCGCCGGACCAGCCCTTCACGGCCGCGCGTGCGGCGACGACGGCATCCCGAGCATCCTTGCGCGACGCCTTGGCCGCATTCGCGAGGAAGGCACCCTTGGGCGAGACGACCTCGTAGGTGCGGCCGGACTCGCTGCGGGGGAACGCTCCGCCGATCGCGAGTTTGTAGGTCTTGGGAACGGAAAGACGCTTGCTCATGCGGAAGCTCCCTTCAGGTAGGCGGTGAGACCGTGGCGGCCGCCCTCGCGACCGTACCCGGACTCCTTGTAGCCGCCGAACGGGCTGGACGGGTCGAACCGATTGAACGTGTTCGCCCAGACGACGCCGGCACGCAGACGGTCGGCGACCGCCAGGATGCGCGAGCCCTTGTCGCTCCAGATACCGGCGGAGAGCCCGTACGGGGTGTTGTTGGCCTTCGCGATCGCCTCAGCCGGGGTGCGGAACGTCAGCACCGACAGCACTGGTCCGAAGACCTCGTCCCTGGCGATGCGGTGGGATGCCTCGACACCGGTGAAGATCGTCGGGGCGAACCAGAAGCCCTTCTCCGGGATGGCGCAGTCGGCGGTCCACCGCTCGGCGCCTTCGGCCTCGCCGATGTCGCTGAGCTCACGGATGCGCGCCAGCTGCGCTGCGGAGTTGATCGCCCCGATGTCGGTGTTCTTGTCCAGCGGGTCGCCCAGACGGAGCGTCGACAGGCGGTTCTTGAGCCGGTCGATGACCTCGTCGTGGATCGATTCCTGCACGAGCAGACGGCTGCCGGCGCAGCACACATGCCCCTGGTTGAAGAAGATGCCGTTGACGATGCCTTCCACGGCCTGATCGATCGGCGCGTCGTCGAAGACGATGTTCGCGGCCTTGCCGCCGAGTTCGAGCGTGAGCTTCTTGCCGCTGCCCGCCACCGCACGCGCGATGTCGCGGCCGACTCCGGTCGAGCCGGTGAACGCCACCTTGTCGACGTCCGGATGCCGGACCAGTCGCGCCCCGGTCGATCCGGCTCCGGTGATGATGTTCACGACGCCGGCCGGGAGATCGGCCTGCTGGAGGATCTCGGCGAAGATCAACGCGGTGAGAGGTGTGGTCTCGGCGGGTTTGAGCACGACCGTGTTTCCCGCCGCGAGAGCGGGGGCGATCTTCCACGCCAGCATCAGCAGGGGGAAGTTCCACGGGATGACCTGACCGGCGACGCCCAGTGACCGAGGGTTCGCACCGAGGCCCGCGTGATCGAGCTTGTCGGCCCAGCCCGCGTAGTAGAAGAACCACGCGGCGACCAGGGGCACGTCGACGTCGCGGCTCTCCTTGATCGGCTTGCCGTTGTCGAGGCTCTCGGCCACCGCGAGCTCACGGGCGCGCTCCTGGACGAGCCGTGCGATGCGGAACAGGTACTTGCCGCGATCCCGTCCGCTCATCCTCGACCAGGTCTTCTCGTACGCACGACGCGCGGCCGCGACCGCGCGATCGACGTCCTCGTCGCTGGCGCCGGAGATCTCCGCGATGCGCGATTCGTCAGCGGGCGAGATGGTGGTGAAGCCGGGACCTGTCCCGTCGACGAACTCGCCGTCGATGAACAGACCGTAGCTGTCCTTGAGGTTCAGAACGGCCTTCGACTCCGGAGCCGGAGCGTATTCCAGGAATGACATGTGTGCGCTCCTTCTCAGTCGATCGTGACGTAGTCGGGGCCGGAGTAGTGGCCGGTGGCGAGTTTCTGACGCTGCAGCAGCACATCGTTGAGCAGGCTGGACGCCCCGAAACGGAACAGATGCGGCTGCAGCCACTCCTCCCCCGCCGTCTCGGCGACCGTGACGACGTACTTGACGGCATCCTTCGACGAACGGATGCCGCCGGCAGGCTTGACACCGATCTTCTCCCCCGTTGCGCGGTGCCAGTCACGGACGGTCTCGAGCATCAGCAGCGTCGTCGGCAGCGTCGCGGCCGGCTGCACCTTGCCGGTAGAGGTCTTGATGAAGTCGCCTCCGGCGAGGATGCCGAGCCACGATGCGCGCTTGATGTTGTCGTACGTGTTCAGCTCGCCCGTCTCGAGGATGACCTTGAGCGAGGCGTACGTGCCGTCCTCTCGACGACAGGCCTCCTTGACACGGGCGATCTGCTCGAAGACGAGCCCGTACCGCCCGGACAGGAAAGCCCCGCGGTCGATGACCATGTCGATCTCGTCAGCGCCGGCCGCCACGGCCTCGGCGGTGTCCGCGAGCTTGATCTCCAGCGACGAGCGGCCGCTGGGGAACGCGGTGGCGACGGCCGCGACCGAGATCTTCCCGTCGTCCGGATCGCCGTGCAGGCCGCCGAGAGCCTCGACCGCGTACGGAACCATGTCGCCGTACACGCAGACCGCGGCGACCAGCGGGGTCGACGGGTCGGCGGCATCGGGCGTCTTGGCCTTGGCGACCAGTGATCGCACCTTGCCCGGGGTGTCCGCCCCCTCGAGCGTGGTGAGGTCGATCAGCGAGATGATCTTGTCGAGCGCCCACGCCTTGGACGTGGTCTTGATCGAACGGGTGCCGAGTCCGGCGGCCCGCTGCTCGAGTCCGACGGCGTCGACGCCGGGCAGCCCGTGCAGGAAGCGGCGCAGCGTCGCATCGTCCGGGTCACCGCCCAGCACGTCCACCGCAGACCTGCGGGTGAGTTCCTTCGTGGTCACTGTTCCTCCAACAATGCTCTGGCTGTGGGCTCGTCGGTCACCAGGACGCGGCACAGGCCGCTGGTCACGACTGTACGCGCGATGTCGTGCTTGGCGGCACCGGCGGTGACGAAGACGGTTCGGTCCGCGGCGCGCAGCCGCTCGAGCGACACGCCGACCGTGCGCGCGTCGAGTTCGGGGTCGACGACGTTGCCGTCCGCGTCGACGTATCGTCCCAGTACGTCGCCCACGGCGCCGCGGCGTGCGAGCTCGGCGACGTCGTCGACGTCGAGGTACCCGTTCTCGACGTGCGCGGACGTGCGGTCGCACGGGCCGGCGCTGAACAGGAATGCGTTCGCGTTCGCGGCCTGCTCCAGCACACCCGCGACGGTGCGGTCGGATTCGATCGCACGTTTGGTCTCGAGGCGCTCCAGGATCGCGGGGCTCGGCAGCAGCGCTACCTGTCCGGCGGCGCGCTGGGCGATCGTCGCCGCCAGCTGGGCGGCTCCCCCGGATCGGCGGCTCAGGCTCACGCCCCCGTTGAGCTGCACGACGGTGACGCCGTGCGCCCACCCGTCGACAAGCGCTTCGGCCACAGCCGTGAGCGTGCGCCCCCAACTGACCCCGAGGATCCGCGGCACCGGCCGAAGCGCGGCCAGGTGATCGGCGGCGCCCTGGGCGACGCGCTCGAGCGTGGTCGCGTCGTCGTCTGCGGCGGGTACCACGACGGCGTCAGCCAGTCCGAAGCGCTCGGTCAGCTGGCGCTCGATGCCCAGACGCCTCGCTCGAGGATGCACGATCTCGATGCGGACGATGCCGCGTTCACGCGCCTGCGTCAGCAACCGGCCGACCTTCCAGCGCGAGATCTTCAGGATGCCGCCGATCTCGTCCTGGGTCTTGCTCTCGTCGTAGTAGAGCTCGGCGACTCGCACGGTGAGCAGATCGTCGTCCACGGCATCCTCCCTTCGTCTCCAGCGTAGCGAGCGAACGACGCATGCGCACTCGAGTGCGCATATGAGCAGGAGCAGGAGGTCCGGCCGCGCATCCGCAGTCCACCGACGACGAAGAGGGCGACCCGGCGGGATGCCGGGTCGCCCTCTTCGGATGAACGGATGCTCAGACGCGCTTGCGCGTCGTGAGCACCTGGTCGACGATGCCGTACGCGAGAGCCTCGCTCGCCGAAAGGATGTTGTCGCGATCGATGTCGCGGTTCACCTTCTCGACCGGCTGGCCGGTGTGCCTGGCCATGGTCTCCTCGAGCCAGGTGCGCATGCGGAGGATCTCCGCCGCCTGGATCTCGATGTCGGATGCCTGACCGTGCCCGGCCTCGCCCATCGCCGGCTGGTGCATGAGCACGCGGGCGTTGGGCAGCGCGAGACGCTTGCCCGGCGCACCGGCGGCGAGCAGCACGGATGCCGCCGATGCCGCCTGGCCGAGCACCACGGTCTGGATCTGCGGCGCGACGTACTGCATCGTGTCGTAGATCGCCGTCATGGCGGTGAACGAGCCACCGGGCGAGTTGATGTACATCGTGATGTCGCGCTCGGCGTCCTGGCTCTCGAGCACCAGGAGCTGAGCCATGACGTCGTCGGCCGAGGCGTCGTCGACCTGCACGCCGAGGAAGATCACACGGTCTTCGAACAGCTTGTTGTACGGGTCCTGACGCTTGAAGCCATAGGCGGTGCGCTCCTCGAATTGCGGGAGGACGTAGCGGCTGGAGGGCAGGTTGCCTGCGGACTGGAAGGTGGGGGTGTACATGGTGATCCTTCGCTTTCCGCTTACTTGGTGTCCTGGTCGGTTCCGCCGCCGCCGACGACGTCGGTCGCGGACTCGCGGATGTGGTCCACGAAACCGTACTCGAGCGCCTCTTCGGCCGTGAACCAGCGGTCGCGGTCACCGTCGGCGTTGATCTGCTCGACGGACTTGCCCGTCTGCGCGGCGGTGATCTCGGCGAGGCG
Organism: Microbacterium sp. M28; assembly: GCF_025836995.1. NCBI lineage: Bacteria > Bacillati > Actinomycetota > Actinomycetes > Micrococcales > Microbacteriaceae > Microbacterium > Microbacterium triticisoli. Next base: position 1,924,472 of record NZ_CP107546.1, read on the forward strand.
CTTCTTCATCGACAGAATGAGCTGCGCCTGGGTCTGGATGTCGCTCGCGGTGCCGCCGAAGCCGCCGTGCGGCTGGTGCAGCAGCACACGGGCGTTGGGGGTGATGTACCGCTTGCCCTTGGTGCCGGCGGTCAGCAGGAGCTGTCCCATCGATGCCGCCATGCCGATGCCGACCGTGACGATGTCGTTCGGCACGAACTGCATCGTGTCGTAGATCGCCATGCCAGCGGTGATCGAGCCACCGGGCGAGTTGACGTAGAGGTAGATGTCCTTCTCAGAGTCCTCCGCGGCGAGAAGAAGGATCTTCGCGCAGATCTCGTTGGCGTTCTCGTCGCGCACCTCTGATCCGAGCCAGATGATGCGGTCCTTCAGCAGCCTGTCGAAGACGCTCGTCGCGACAAGGGGTTCTGCAGCCATTTCAGCTCCTGTTTCCGTGTTCGGTGATTTCGAATCTACCGGCGACAACGCGGCACTCAGGTCGTGTTCGCCGTCGGCATATCAGGTGTCGCGGTCGGCGATCTCCTGCGCGTACGCGGTCATCGAACGGTGATATCTCGGCAGATGCGGGATCAACGCCAGCAGGGCGACCGACAAGCCGCGTGCCGGTGCACCGGCACTGGCGAGCACGAGGGCGTGCACGACCGCGACGGCCTCGCGGTACGACGAGTCGGGATGCTCCTGCGTCTCTGCTTCGATCAGGGCCAGCGCCTCGTCGAACGCGCCGATGTTGCGCAGCGAACTGGCCAGCTGGATCACGGCCTGCGGCCGATGCTCCTCGTCGAGGCCGAGCGCGAGCGCACGTCGGTACAGCGCGACGGCCTCCGCCTCGCGTCCTGCCGAGTCCCTGGCACCTGCACGCTCGAACTCGGCCCTGCCGTCGTCCGGCCCGCGTTCGGCGGCGAGGGCATCGATGCGAGCCACGACGTCGCCGTCGACGATCTCACCGCTCGCCGCAGCCCAGACCGCGTCGATGCGTTCCTCCCAGGTGTCCACAGATCTCCTCTCACGCGAGAAGGCGGATGCCGAAGCATCCGCCTTCTCGTCAGTATCGCGCCGCGATCACTCGGCCTTCTCGGCCTCGTCCTTCTTGGCGGCGGGCTTCTTTGCCGGAGCCTTCTTGGCGGCCGGCTTCTTGGCGGCCGGCTTCTCAGCCTCGGCCTCGTCCGACTCGGCCTTGTCCGCCTTCTTGGCCGGAGCCTTCTTGGCGGCCGGCTTCTTGGCGGGAGCCTTCTTGGCCGACTTCTCCTCGGCGGGAGCCTCGGCCTCTGCCTCGTCCTCGTCGTCGACGGCGATGAAGTCGCTCAGATCGACCGCCTTGCCGTTGGTGTCGACGACCGAGACCTTGCCGAGTGCGATGGCGAGCGCCTTGTTGCGGGCGACCTCGCCGACGAGCGCGGGGATCTGGTTCGACGACTGCAGAGCCTCGACGAACTCCTGCGGAGCCATGCCGTACTGCGCTGCCGACTGGATCAGGTACTGGGTGAGCTCGTCCTGCGAGACCTGCACGTCCGCCTGCTCGGCGATGGTGTCGAGCAGGACCTGCGTGCGGAACTGCTTCTCGCTCGCCTCGGTGACCTCGGCGCGGTGCTCGTCGTCCTCGAGACGGTTCTCGGACTCGAGGTGGTTGTGCACCTCGTCCTCGATGAGCTGCGGCGGGACGGGGATCTCGATCTTCTCGAGCAGCGCCTCGACGAGCTTGTCGCGCGCGGCCGAGCCCTGCGTGAAGACGCCCTGCTGGTTGACGCGCTCGGCGACGCTCTCGCGGAGCTCGGCGATGGTGTCGAACTCGCTCGCGATCTGCGCGAAGTCGTCGTCGGCCTCGGGGAGCTCGCGCTCCTTGACGGCCTTCACCGTCACGGAGACCTCGGCTTCGCTGCCGGCGTGGTCGCCGCCGACGAGCTTGGAACGGAACGTGGTGTCCTCGCCGGCCGTGAGCGACTCGATCGCGTCGTCGATGCCCTCGAGCAGCTCACCGGAGCCGACCTCGTACGACACGCCCTCTGCGCGGTCGATCTCGGCGCCGTCGATCGTGGCGACGAGGTCCAGCTCGACGAAGTCGCCCTTGGCTGCCGGACGGTCGACCGGGATCAGCGTGCCGAAGCGGGCACGCAGACGGTCGAGCTCCTCGTCGACGGCGGCCTCATCGGTCTCGACGGCGTCGACGGTCAGGGTGATGCCGTCGAAGGACGGGATCTCGATCTCTGGGCGGACGTCGACCTCGATGTCGACGAGCAGGTCGCCCGAGAAGTCCTTGTCGCTCGGCCACTCGATGATCTCGGCGGACGGGCGTCCGACGATGCGGATCTTGTGCTCGGTGGCTGCGGCGCGGAAGAAGCCGTCCAGGCCCTCGTTCACGGCGTGCTCGATGACGGCGCCGCGGCCGACGCGCTGGTCGATGATCGGCGCGGGGACCTTGCCCTTGCGGAAGCCGGGGATCTGCACGTCCTGAGCGATGTGCTCGTACGCGTGCGCGATGCTGGGCTTGAGGTCCTCGGGGGTGACCGTGATGCTGAGCTTGACCCGGGTCGGGGTCAGCTTCTCGACGGTGCTGTTCGCCATGCTGGTGTGTTCTCCTTGTGGTTCCCGCGCGGGAGCGCGGCGTGAAGCGTGTGGGACAGAGTCGGGGCGACAGGATTTGAACCTGCGACCTCCCGCTCCCAAAGCGGGCGCTCTACCAAGCTGAGCTACGCCCCGGGGAATCCGCACGCAGATTCAGCCCTAGGAAGTCTAACGGACAAGAGCGGTCCGAACTGTCCGCTATGCTTGACGAGTCGGTTCACGACCCGCCAGCCGGGCCGGATCCGGGGCTGTAGCTTAATGGTAAAGCCTCTGTCTTCCAAACAGATGACGCGAGTTCGATTCTCGTCAGCCCCTCCACTCCTCCACTCGTCGTTAGGGGTAGCTGTGACCGGGCAGCCCCACGATGGCGACCACGAGCTCCCCTCGACGTTCTCGAGTCCACCGCCGCCTGTTCGGGCGCGTTCTCGTGTGCGCCGACGGGTCCTGTGGGGCCTCCTCGGCGGAGTCCTGATCGTCGCCGGGTGCGCGGCAGTCCACATCCTGGCGAACCTTCAGTACGACGACGCGCTCGATGCATTCGAGGATGCCGAGGTCATCGCCGAGGAACAGCGCGACGAACTCGCCGTCGCCGCCGACGAACTCGCTGCCGACGCGGATGCCGCGAACACCGTCGTCGCTTCCGACAGCGGAACGCTGATGGCCGCCGACGTACGGGCGGAGCTGGACGAATCGCTGGCGGCTGTGCAGCCGGTCACGGATGAGGTCGCCGCGGCATCCGCTGAGCGCTTCCCCGACCCGGGGTCGAAGCCGACGTGGCCGTGGGAGCTGTTCGCCGAACGCGCACGCCTGGACGAGGAGACGGCGACTCTGGAGGGTCGCGCGGACGATTTCGCGAGCGTCAATCAGGACGTGACGGCCGCCTCCGCGTCCGTCGAGGAATCCGCCCTCGCGGCGGTGCGTGCAGCGGCGGACGCGGCACCCGACCTCGAAGCCGCCCACGTCAACGCACGCAATCCCGAGATCGTCGCCCTGCGCCGCGCGGCCGAGCACGCCGCAGGCGTCGAGCGGCTCGATGACGAAGCGGCGGCGCGCTACACGCTGCTGGAATCCGCGGCCGCCGACCTGCTCGAGAGCGAAGCGGCGGAACTGGCAGAGAAGGCCGGCCCGCTCAACGGTGCCCGCGTGGAGATCGAGGCCTTCGCTCGCAGCCTGGCACCCGGCGTGCTGCTCGACTTCGACTGGGCCCCGACGGTCCCCGGGTATGACGGACCGTCGTACGGCGGCTGGACGACCTGGTGGTACGGCGACCCCGGCTACTCCACGATCGCGCTGTCGGACTACATCGCGGAGTCGTGGCCTGCTGAGTGGGCGAAGGCACTCGTCGCGCACGAGGTCGGGCACGCCATCAGCGTCAAATGCGAGGCGCTGTACGACTCCTCCGATCAGGACACGATCGAGGCGTGGGCCACCGCCTGGGCCATCAGCATGGGATTCACCGATCGCGCGAACGGCACGGACGTCTACGGCGCGCCGTCTCAGGCGATGATCGACGCGGCAGCCGGCTGCCGCTGACTGGCGATATTCCGGTATCCAATTCGCCCGAAGCGGATTACGCTTGCGCGGAAGAGGACGGGCGCGCCCCAGGCGTCCGACGGAGAGGGTCACTCATGAACACCACCGTTGTCCGGTCAGCCCATTCACGGCGAACGAAGATCTACGCGGTCCTGGCGGGAGGACTCGTCCTCGGTGTCGGCACCGCCGTGACGCTCGCCGCCTGGAACGATTCGGAGTTCGCCAGCGTCGATTTCGCAGCGGGCTCCTTCGTCTTCCAAGGTTCGACCGACGGCACCACGTTCGCGGACCACGCGTCCGAGGCGGGCGCCGCCGAGCTCACGTTCACCGCGCCTTTCGACAACCTCAGCCCGGACGACGTCGTCTACGCACCGTTCGCGTTGCGACTCGAAGCATCGACCCCTGCGGATCTCACGTCGATCGCTCCCGTGGTGACGGGCACGCTCAGCGGGGACCTGGCGTTCGCAGCCGTCGAGACCACGGCCTTCGGCTGCGATGCGACCTCCTTCGCCGCGGGCACGGCCGTGCCTACGACGATCACCGGTGGCGAGACCGTCAACCTCTGCCTCCAGGTGACCGCCGGTCCCGACATCGAGCAGGGTGGGACGGGCACCGCCGTATGGCAGTGGAACGCCGTCTCGCAGTAAGTCGGATGGAGCAGAGCCGACGCCGAACGCGTACCGCGCGTCGTCGTCTGCAGTCGCTGCGGATCCGCGCGATGCTTGCTGGGGCGCTCGTGCTGGGCGTGGGAGGCTCAGCGACCCTCGCAGCCTGGACCGACCAGGAGCTCGCGTCGACGGCGGTGACGGCAGGGACGTTCTCGCTCGCCTCCCGCACGGCGACGTCCGACCCGTTCCTCTCGCATGGAGGCGGTTCCGAGGGAACCGCATCCATGAGCTTCAACGCGACCGGACTGTATCCGGGTCAGATCCGATCCGCCTGGATACAGATCCAGAACACGGGCTCAGTGCCGGGCTCCGTCAACCTGACCGCGGTGAATGTGGCCGCTTCAGGTACAGCGAGCACGACGCTCAGCGAAGCGATCCAGGTCCGTTACGTTCCCGTCGCGGCGCCCGGCGACATGAGCACGTGCACGACGAACACCGCGGGCGGAACCTTGGTGACCGGCCTCGCGAGCCTCCCGAGTCTGACGCCGATCACCGTCGCGGCGGGAGCGACGGTCGGATACTGCATGGTGCTGACACTTCCGAGCACGGCGCCGAGCGGCGCCCAGGGCGGATCCGCCATCCCGACGTGGACGTTCACCGGGACGACCGGGTGACGCGGATGGATTCCGTCGCCGTACGAGCGGGGAGGTTTCTGAGGGAAGCGCTCCTCACGGTCGCCGCGCTCGGCGGAGTCGTGTGCATCGCGCTCGCCGCGCTGGCTTTCGCGGGCGGCTACACGCTGATCATGTTCAAGACGGGGTCGATGTCGCCGACGATCCCCGCCGGATCGGTGGCCTTGGTGCAACGCGTTCCGGCATCCGAACTGGAACTCGGAGACATCGCGACCATCGACCGACCGGGCGCCCTGCCGGTGACCCATCGCGTCACCGGCGTGTCCGTGGGAGCGAACGTCGGCGAACGGATCGTCACGATGAAGGGCGACGCGAACGAGAGCGAGGATCCTGCACCGTACACGGTGACGGAGGCGAGAATCGTGCACGGTTCACTTCCCCACCTCGCCGACGTCATCGTCTGGTTCGGCAATCCCGTCGTCCTGGGTGGGATCACGGTCGGCGCGGCCGCGCTCGTCACCTGGGCGTTCTGGCCGAAGCAGCGACGCCAGCAGAAGGACGACGACGCCGGCGCCCAGAACGCGCTCGAAGATGCAGACCTCGCGGCTGTGCCGCTGACGCGGCGCGAGCGTCGCGCCGCAGGGATCTTCGCGATCGCGGCATTCATCGCCGTGGCGGGATCGCCGCTCGCGACTCCGCCTCCGGCCCACGCGGCCGGCACGCTGCACCTGTCGTCGGATCTGTCCGGTACGCACATCCTGCACGCGGTCGACCCGCTGAACTGGCACCTCGACGTCGACGCGTCCGGTGCGCCAGCCGACGGCTCCCTGACGATCGCGCTCTCCGGGGCGGATGCGACAACGGGTTTCGAGATCATCGCGGAAGCCCGCTCCTGCGCATCCACGTGGACAGGGTCCGGGTGCGCGCACGGGGAGAAGCTGCTGCGAGCAGCATCACCCGTCGCCTTGGACGGCACCTGGGAGCAGCTCCTTGCGGTTCCGACGCCGAGCGGCGTTCACCTGCGCGTCGCGCTCACCGCTGCCGAGACCACGACGGGGCCCGAACCGGCGTCAGCGTCGCTCACGGTCAGGGCCCATGCGGCGGGTGAGACGGTGGAGGCAGAGCTGAACGGGGAAGATGCGCTGGCGGGTACCGGTGGAACTTCCTGGGCGATCTACGCAGCGCCCGCCGCCGTGCTCATCGGGCTCGGCGTCGCCATGAGTGTCCGCGCCCACCGCGGGAGGGCTTCATGAACGGCCGCCGGCAGCGCTTCCGCCTCGGCGTCGCCGCGATAGGCATCGGCGCGCTGATCCTGGCGGGTTCGTTGAAGGCTGCGCCCACGGAGGCGGCTTGGGTGGATGCAGAGCTGGCCAGCAGCGCTGCGGTGACGGCGGCGACACTCGCCGTGCCGACGGCATCGACCTGCGCACCGCGCAGCGTCCTGGTTCTCGGGTTGCAGGACTTCACGCTCACTTGGACATCCACTCAGCCTGGCGCTCAGATGATTCAGGTCACGCAAGGCGCCAACACGGGCACCGATGTCCAGGGCACGCAGGGAAGCGTCATCGCCCAGACCGGGAGCACGGGAACGACCTATCAATACCGTGCGGTCGTCACGCAGGAAAGGCTGCTCGGACTCCTCAACCTTTCGTCGCTTCTCGGGGGCAGATACGTGGTCCGAATCTTCAACGGATACCCCGGAACCTCGTGGAGGTCTGCTCCGGTGACATACAACCTGGACGTCGTGCTGCTCGGCCTCGGCTCGACCTGCACGCGCGCCGCCTGACACGCAAAGACCGCCGCGACTGAGAAGTCGCGACGGTCTGTCCGTGGTGTCTTTGCGAGGTTACTGCCCGCGGCGCTCCCGCAGCTGCGTGAGAGCATCCTCGAGAAGCTGCTCGGCCTCGTCGTCGGTACGACGCTCCTTCACATAGGCGAGGTGCGTCTTGTACGGCTCCGTCTTGGAGAGCGCAGGCGGGTTCTGCCTGTCGCGCCCCGCCGGCAGACCGGAGTGCGGGTGGTCGATCGTGTCGGGGATCTCCTCTTCGGGAAGACCCGCGGCGAAGTACCGCACCGTCTCGTTGCCGAGACCGTCCCAGTAGGACACCGCGATGCGGTCGGCGTGGTAACCGTGGTCCTGTTCGCCCATCGGGCCGGAACCGACTCGGGTTCCGCGGATCGCATTGCCGCCGGTAGCCATCAGATCACCTCGAACTTCGTGATGAGGCCCAGTGCGACGATGGAGACGAACCAGGCCAGAGCGAGAACCACCGTGAAGCGGTTCAGGTTTCGTTCAGCGAGCCCGGACGAGCCGACAGCCGACGACATCCCGCCGCCGAACATGTCGGACAGGCCGCCGCCACGACCCTTGTGAAGAAGGATGAGGAGAGTCAGCAGGACGCTGGTGATGCCCAGCACGACCTGCAGGACGAACTCAAGAACTTGCACGTGAAAAGCCTTTCGCTCGGGCCGAAATGCCCGCGTAAGGGTCAAGTATACGGTGCGGCGGGGCCGCAGCCCCGCCGCACACACTCATACGCCGACGTGCTTCTGGAACCGGATGATCGCCGCGAACTCGTCGACGACGAGGCTCGCGCCTCCGACGAGAGCGCCGTCGACATCGGGCTCACGCATGAAGCTCGCGATGTTGGAGGACTTGACCGATCCGCCGTAGAGGATGCGCGTGCGCGCCGCGGCATCCGCGTCGAGCACCTCGGCGAGCACGCCGCGCAGCGCGGCGCAGACGTCCTGCGCCTGCTGCGGCGTCGCGGCCTGACCGGAACCGATGGCCCAGACCGGCTCGTACGCCACGACGATGTCGGCGGATGCCGGAACACCATCGAGCGCCGCCTTGAGCTGGCCTGCCGGGACGGCGCTCGCGCCGAACTTCTCCAGGTCCTCCGCGGTCTCGCCCACGCAGATCACCGGGACCAGCCCGTGCTTGACCGCCGCCGTGACCTTCGCCGCCACGACGTCATCCGACTCGGCGTGGTACTCGCGCCGCTCGGAGTGACCGATGATGACGTACTTGGCGTCCAGCTTCGCGAGGAACGCACCGGACACCTCGCCGGTGTACGCGCCGGCGTCGTGCGCCGAGACGTCCTGCGCGCCGAGGGCGAACGGGATCTTGTCGGCGTCGATCAACGTCTGCACGCTGCGGATGTCGGTGAACGGCGGGAACACGGCCACCTCGACCGAGTCGCCTTCGTGTCCGGCATCCTTCAGCGTCCAGTGCAGCTTCTGCACCGTCGCGACCGCCTGCAGGTGGTCGAGGTTCATCTTCCAGTTGCCCGCGATCAGCGGGGTACGAATGTTCACGCCCATCCGAGCACCTCCAGGCCGGGGAGTTTCTTGCCCTCGAGGAACTCGAGGCTGGCCCCACCGCCGGTGGAGATGTGGCCGAACTGGTCATCCGCGAAGCCCAGCTGACGGACGGCCGCAGCCGAGTCGCCACCGCCGACGACACCGAGGCCGTCGACATCGGTGAGCGCCTGTGCGACCGCCTTCGTGCCGTTCGCGAACGCGGGGAACTCGAACACGCCCATCGGACCGTTCCAGAACACCGTCTTCGAGCCGCGGATCGCCTCGGCGAAAACCGCAGCCGTGTCGGGACCGATGTCGAGGCCCAAGCCGGAGGCACCGGCGGCCGTGTTCTCGATCGCGTCGATCGCGACGGTCTCGTGCGCAGCATCCGCTGCGAACGACGCCGCCACCACGACATCCGTGGGCAGGACGATCTCGACACCGCGCTCGGCGGCCTCGGCGATGTAGCCGCGAACGGTCTCGAGCTGATCCTCTTCGAGGAGGCTCGAACCGACCGCATAGCCCTGCGCCCTCAGGAAGGTGAAGAGCATGCCGCCGCCGATGAGCAGACGATCGACCCGTGGAAGCAGGTGCGAGATCACACCGAGCTTGTCACTCACCTTGGAGCCGCCGAGGACGACCGTGTACGGCCGCTCGGGGTTCTCGGTGAGCCGGTCGAGGACGCCGAGCTCGGTGGCGATCAGCAGTCCGGCCGCCGATGGGAGGATCTGCGCCAGTTCGTAGACGCTGGCCTGCTTGCGGTGCACGACACCGAAGCCGTCCGAGACGAGCACGTCGCCGAGGCCGGCGAGCTGCTGCGCGAACGCTTGACGCTCGGTCTCGTCCTTCGAGGTCTCCCCCGGGTTGAACCGCAGGTTCTCGATCACGGCGATCCCGCCGTCCTCGAGCGCGGCGACGGCTTCCGACGCCGACTCGCCGACGGTGTCCCGGGCGAATGCGACGGGCTTGCCGAGCAGTTCGGACAGCCGCTGGGCGACGGGCGCCAGGCTGTACTTCTCGTCCGGCGCACCCTCGGGGCGTCCGAGGTGCGAGCAGACGATCACGCGGGCGCCGGCATTGAGCAGCGCGTTCAAGGTCGGCAACGAGGCGCGAACACGGCCATCGTCCGTTATGACACCGTCCCGAAGGGGGACGTTGAGGTCACAACGGACGATGACGCGCTTGCCCTCGAGCGACCCCAGTGATTCCAGGGTGCGCAGAGACATGTTCGGTTCTCAGAGACGCTCTGCGACGTACTCGGTCAGGTCGACGAGACGGTTGGAGTAACCCCACTCGTTGTCGTACCAGCTCGAGACCTTGACCAGGTTGCCGCTGACGTTGGTCAGCGTCGAGTCGAAGATCGACGAGTGCGCGTTGTGCACGATGTCGCTCGAGACGATCTGGTCCTCGTTGTACTGCAGGAAGCCCTTCAGGCGGCCCTCGGCCGCGGCCTTCTGGTATGCGGCGTTGACCTCGTCGACGGTGAGGTCCTCACGCGTCGTGATCAGCGTCAGGTCGACGATCGAGCCGGTGGGAACCGGAACGCGGTACGACGAGCCGGACAGCTTGCCGTTGAGCTCCGGCAGGACCTCGCCGATCGCCTTGGCGGCACCGGTGGACGCGGGGGTGATGTTGATCGCCGCAGCGCGTGCGCGACGCAGGTCGCCGTGCGGGCCGTCCTGCAGGTTCTGGTCGGCGGTGTACGCGTGCGCCGTCATCATGAAACCGCGCTCGATGCCGAACGCCTCGTTGAAGACCTGCGCCAGCGGCGCGAGGCAGTTGGTGGTGCAGGAGGCGTTGGAGATGATGTGGTGCGCAGCCGGGTCGTAGCTGTCCTCGTTCACGCCCATGACGAAGGTGCCGTCGACGCCCGCACCCGGTGCCGAGATGAGGACCTTCTTGGCGCCCGCCTCGATGTGCTTCTTGGCGAGGTCGGCCTTGGTGAAGAAGCCGGTCGATTCGATGACGATGTCGACGCCCAGCTCGCCCCACGGGAGACCGGCGGGGTCGCGCTCGGCAAAGGCCTTGATGGTCTTGCCGTTGACCGTGATGCTCTCGTCGTCGTAGCTGATGTCTGCATCCAGGACGCCTCCGACGGAGTCGTACTTCAGCAGGTGCGCCAGAGTCTTGTTGTCGGTGAGGTCGTTGACAGCGACGATCTCGATGTCTGCGCCCTGCGCGAGGGCCGCGCGGAAGTAGTTGCGTCCGATACGGCCGAAGCCGTTGATGCCGATCTTGACAGACACTCAGGTCTCCCTGTTTCTCGTGCGCTCGCGCGCTGTATTGATGGAGAAGTTCGTGGACGGCGGCGTCCCGACGGGCAGATTGTCCGTCGGGACACCCGTCTTGCTTACGACAGTACCAGCAGGCCGTTCGTCTGCTGGCGGGCGACGTCGAAGCGCTGCGCGACGTTCTCCCAGTTGGCGATGTTCCAGGCCGCCTTGACGTAGTCCGCCTTGACGTTGAGGTAGTCGAGGTAGAACGCGTGCTCCCACATGTCGAGCTGGAACAGCGGGATGGTGCCCTGAGCGGTGTTGGACTGCTGGTCGAACAGCTGCTGGATGATCAGGCGCTGACCGATCGAGTCCCAGCTGAGCACCGACCAGCCGGAGCCCTGGATGCCGAGGGCGTTGGCGGTGAAGTGCGCCTGGAACTTCTCGAACGAGCCGAAGAACTCGTCGATGGCCGCCTTGAGCTCGCCCTCGGGCTGTCCTCCGCCGTTCGGCGACAGGTTGGTCCAGAAGATCGAGTGGTTGACGTGACCGCCGAGGTTGAACGCGAGGTCCTTCTCCAGCTTGTTGACGTTGGCCAGGTTGCCGGTCTCGCGAGCCTCGGCGAGGCCGTCCAGCGCGGCGTTGGCGCCGGCGACGTAGGTCGCGTGGTGCTTGTCATGGTGCAGTTCCATGATCTTGCCGCTGATGTGCGGCTCGAGTGCCGCGAAGTCGTACGGAAGGTCGGGGAGCGTGTAGGTCGCCATGTCGATTTTCATCCAATCCGCGCCGCGCCGCGGCGCTTGCCGGTCCTCCGCGTCGCCGAGATGCGGCGCGAAGCAGACGATTTCCATCCTACTGACGACAACGCGAGCCGTCAGGGGAACCTTCCGCAGATGACGAAGATTTCCTAGACGTCCAGCCCCGCGGGGACCGCTGCCTCGGTGCCGGGGATGCCTTCGACCTGTGCGCGCTTGTCGGCCATCGCGAGGAGCCGGCGGATGCGTCCGGCGACGGCATCCTTCGTCAGCGGCGGGTCCGCGTGGTGACCGAGTTCGTCCAGGCTCGCGTCGCGGTGCGACAGACGCAGCTCGCCGGCGACCTTCAGGTGGTCCGGGACGTCCTCGCCGAGGATCTCCAGTGCACGCTCCACACGAGCGCATGCGGCGACGGCGGCCTGCGCCGAGCGGCGGAGGTTGGCGTCGTCGAAGTTGACCAGGCGGTTGACGCCGGCGCGCACCTCGCGGCGCTGGCGCATCTCCTCCCAGGCGGCGGCGGTTCCGGCGGCGCCCATCTGGGTCAGGACCGAACGGATGGCCTCGCCCTCGCGGACGACGACACGCGGCATCCCACGGACCTCGCGAGCCTTGGCGGCGACGCCGAGACGGTGCGCGGCCCCGACCAGCGCCATGGCGGCCTCCGACGACGGGCAGGCGACTTCGAGCATCGCGGAGCGTCCTGGCTCGGACAGCGACCCTGCGGCGAGGAACGCCCCGCGCCACAGGCCGGCGATCTCCTCGCGGGATCCGGTGGTGAGACGATTGGGCAGGCCACGGACCGGGCGACGGCGCTGGTCCAGCAGTCCGGTCTGACGCGCCAGGGTCTCCCCCGCGCCGATGACGCGGACGGCCCAGCGCGCTCCGTCGCTGGAGCTCGACGACTGCACCTGGGCGATCTCGGGGCGCACACCGTAGATCTCGGCGAGGTCGCGAGCGACGCGACGCGCCAGCAGCTCGGCATCCACCTCTGCCTCGACGGCCACGCGGCCCGCGATCGAGTGCAGTCCGCCGGCGAACCGGAGGATCGCCGTGACCTCCGCGACGCGCACCGTGGGCGGTGCGTTCCGGATGCTGACCAGCTCAGCCTTGACGTCGGTGGTTAGTGCCACGACACTCCTTCTTGCTCCTCGCGCCGGATCGCGGCGCGAAGGACTAGCCTACTCGGCTCCGCCGCTGTCTACTCGCGGCCGAGGTCCCGGTGTCGTACGTTCACGGCCACGCCGGGCATCTGAGCGAGCCGCCTGGCGAGCTCCTCGGACATCGCCACGGAGCGATGCTTGCCCCCGGTGCAGCCGATCGCCACCGTGGAGTGGCTCTTGTTCTCGCGCTGATACCCCTCGAGCACTGGGACGAGCGCCTTGGCATACGCGTCCAGGAACTCCTGCGCACCCTCGCGCGTGAGCACGTAATCGCGCACGGCCTCGTCCTTGCCCGTCAACCCGCGCAACTCGTCGTTCCAGAACGGGTTGGGCAGGAATCGCATGTCTGCGACGAGGTCGACGTCGGTGGGCAGTCCGTACTTGAAGCCGAAGCTCAGCAGGGTGAGGCGGTGGCGTGCCGCCCCCTCCTCCGAGAACAGCTCGGTCGTCTTCGTGGCGAGCTGATGGATGTTGAGGTTCGACGTGTCGATGACGATGTCGGCCGACTCGCGCACCAGCATCAGTCGGGACCGCTCCAGCCGGATGCCGTCGAGCAGGGTGCCGTCCTCCTGCAGCGGATGCGGGCGACGCACGGCCTCGAAGCGGCGGACGAGCACGTCGTCCGAGGCATCGAGGAAGAGCACCTGCACCGAGCCGCGTGACCTCAGCGCCCGCGCCACGTCCGGAAGATCATCGAAGAGATTGCGACCCCGCACATCGACGACCGCGGCGACCTTGGGCAGCGCTCCCCCACCGAGATCCGTCAGATCCAGCAACGGGCGCAGCATCTGCGGTGGCAGGTTGTCGACGACGTACCAGCCGAGGTCCTCCAGCGCGTTGCCGACCGTCGTGCGTCCGGCACCGGACATGCCGGTGACGATGAGGAACTGTCCTTCGTCCTCGCCTGTCATCGGTTCTCCCTCCCGTCGTCCAACCCTATCGACTGGAGAGGTGCGAATGGATCCCCTGGGCGAGTGCGGGTCCGATGCCCGGCACCTCTTCGATCTCGGCCGGCGTCGCGGTGCGAAGACGCGACACGGAGCCGAAGTGCTTGAGAAGCACCTTGATGCGCGCGGCGCCGAGGCCGGGGATCTCGGCGAGGACCGTCGAGATGTCGCGCTTGCGCCTGCGGCGCTGATGCGAGATCGCGAACCGGTGCGCCTCGTCACGCAGGCGCTGCAGCAGGTACAGCGCCTCGCTCGTGCGGGGCAGGATCACCGGGAAGTCGTCGCCGGGAAGCCAGATCTCCTCCAGCCGCTTGGCGATTCCGCACAGCGCGATCTCCGTGTGGCCGGCATCCTGAAGCGCACGCGCGGCGGCCGCGACCTGCGGCTGGCCGCCGTCGACGAGCAGCAGCTGGGGCGGGTAGGAGAAGCGCGGCCGACGACGCGTCGTGGCGACCTCGCCGTCCGCGAGGGGATCCACTGGCGCATCGTCCTGCTCGTCCGGCGCGTCCAGGTGCGCCAGTCGTCGCCGCAGCACCTGATACATCGAGTCGGTGTCGTCGGTCGTCTCGGCGATGTTGAACGATCGGTACTGATCCTTGCGCGGCAGGCCGTCCTCGAACACGACCATCGAGGCCACGACATTCGTACCCTGCAGATGCGAGATGTCGAAGCACTCGATGCGCAGCGGCGCCTCATCGAGGCCGAGGGCCTCCTGCAGATCGGTGAGCGCCTGCGTCCGTGCGACGTAATCGCTAGTGCGCTTCGTCTTGTGCCGGATGAGCGCCTGCTGCGCGTTCAGCGTCGCCGTGCGCATGAGCTCGGCGCGCTGGCCTCGTTGGGCGACGGCGATCTCGACCTTGCGTCCTCGTCGGCCTCGGAGCCACTCCTCCAGCTCAGCGGTGTCGTCCGGGAGCGTCGGAACGAGGATGCGTCGCGGGATCTCACCGTCGGCGGCCTCCCCGTACACGCGCTGCAGCACCTGATCGACGAGGTCGCCGGAGGAGACATCGATCTCCTTCTCGATCGTCGAAGCTCGGACACCTCGGACGCGCCCGCCGCGGATCACGAACTGCTGCACAGCGGCGGACAGCTCGTCCTCGGCGATCCCGAACAGGTCGGCGTCCTCGTCGGCGGGGAGCACGAGCGCGCTCTTGCCCAGAACGGCCTCGATGGCGGAGAGCTTGTCGCGGTACTTGGCCGCGGCCTCGTAGTCCATCGCCGCCGACGCCTCCCGCATGCGACGCGTCAGCTCGCGCAGGAAGCGCTCATCGCCGCCCGCCATGAAGGCGACGAAGTCGTCGACCATGGCGCGGTGCTCCTCGATCGTGCAGGTCATCGAGCACGGTCCGCCGCACTTGCCGATCTGACCGGGGAAGCACGGTCGCCCCGTCTGCATCGCGCGCTTGTAGCTGGCGTCGCTGCAGGTGCGGATCGGGAAAGCCTTCACCATCAGGTCGATGGTCTCGTGCACCGCCCACACCTTGGGATAGGGACCGAAGTACCGAGCTCCTGGAATCCTGCGGTTGCGCGTCACGATGACGCGCGGAGCCTCGTCGGCCAGCGTGATCGCCATGAACGGGTAGGACTTGTCGTCCTTGTAGCGCACGTTGAACGGCGGATCGAACTCCTTGATCCACATGTACTCGAGCTGAAGCGAGTCCACATCCGTGCGGACCACGGTCCATTCGACGGACGATGCCGTCGTCACCATCCGACGCGTGCGCTCGTGCAGCGTCCGCAGCGGCGCGAAGTAGTTCGACAGCCGCTGGCGCAGGTTCTTCGCCTTGCCGACGTAGAGCACTCGGCCCTGAGCGTCGCGGAAGCGATACACACCGGGGTCGGTCGGGATCTCGCCCTGCTTCGGCTTGTACGGCAGCACGTCCGCCATCAGCCGGCCTTCCGCGCCTGGCGCCCTCCACCGAGGATCTCGGCGAGGAACTGGCCGGTGTGGCTGTCCTCGATCGCGGCGATGTGCTCCGGCGTTCCTGTCGCCAGGATCTCACCACCGCCGGAGCCGCCCTCCGGTCCGAGGTCGATCACCCAATCCGCGGACTTGATCACGTCGAGGTTGTGCTCGATGACGATCACGGTGTTGCCCTTGTCGACCAGGCCGTTCAGCACCTCGAGCAGCTTGCGCACGTCCTCGAAGTGCAGACCCGTGGTGGGCTCGTCGAGCACGTAGATGCTGCGGCCGTTGCTGCGGCGCTGGAGTTCGGTCGCGAGCTTGACGCGCTGAGCCTCGCCGCCGGAGAGCGTCGTCGCGGACTGACCGAGCCGGACGTATCCGAGCCCCACGTCGACGAGCGTCTTCATGTAGCGGTGGATGGCCTGGATCGGCTCGAAGAACTCCGCGGCCTCCTCGATCGGCATCTCGAGGACCTCGGCGATGTTCTTGCCCTTGTAGTGGACGGCGAGCGTGTCGCGGTTGTAGCGCTTGCCGTGGCACACCTCGCAGTCGACGTACACGTCGGGCAGGAAGTTCATCTCGATCTTGATCGTGCCGTCACCCGAACAGGCCTCGCACCGGCCGCCCTTGACGTTGAAGCTGAACCGGCCGGGCTGGTAGCCGCGAACCTTCGCCTCGGGCGTCTCACTGAAGAGCGTGCGAATGCGGTCGAAGACACCCGTGTAGGTGGCGGGGTTCGAGCGCGGTGTACGGCCGATCGGTGCCTGATCGACGTGGATCACCTTGTCGAGGTTGTCCAGTCCGGTCACGCGCGTGTGCTTGCCCGCGAGCGAGCGTGCGCCGTTGAGCTTCGAGGCCAGCACCCGGTACAGGATGTCGTTGACCAGCGACGACTTGCCGGAGCCGCTCACACCGGTCACGGCGGTGAGCACGCCGAGCGGGAACTCGGCGTCGACGTTCTTGAGGTTGTTCTCCCGCGCGCCGACGACCTTGAGCATGCGTCGCTTGTCGAGCTTGCGCCGCTTGTGCGGAGTCGGGATCTCGCGGCGACCGGCGAGATAATCGCCGGTGAGCGACTTCTTCTCGCCGAGCAGCGCCGTGTACGGACCGGAGTGCACGACGTCGCCGCCGTTCACCCCCGCCCCTGGGCCGATGTCGACCACCCAGTCGGACGCCTCGATCGTCTCCTCGTCGTGCTCGACGACGATGAGCGTGTTCCCGAGGTCGCGCAGTTTGAGCAGGGTGTCGATGAGGCGTCGGTTGTCGCGCTGATGCAGTCCGATCGACGGCTCGTCGAGCACGTACAGCACGCCCGTGAGTCCGGAGCCGATCTGGGTCGCCAGGCGGATGCGCTGCGCCTCGCCGCCGGACAGCGAACCGGCCGACCGGCTCAGGTTCAGGTACGCCAGGCCGACCTGCAGCAGGAAGTCCAGACGGAGACGGATCTCCCGCAGCACCTGTGCCGCGATCTTCGCCTCACGGTCGGTCAGCGTCAGCTTCTCCATGAAGGAGCGCGCGTCGGCGAGGCTCAGGTGCGAGACCTCGGCGATCGAGTGACCGTGCACCTTGACCGCGAGCACTTCGGGCTTGAGCCGGTTGCCGTCGCAGACCGGGCACGGCACCTCGCGCAGGTACTCGCCCCAGCGTGCGCGCTGGGTGTCGCTCTCGGCCTGCGCGTACTGCCGTTCGATGTACGGCACGACGCCCTCGAAGCCGGATGCGTAGCGCATCTCGCGGCCGTAGCGGTTCTTCCACTTCACGGTGACCTTGTAGTTGTCGCCGCGCAGGATCGCGTCCTGCACGTCGACGCGCAAGTCGCGCCACGGGGTGTCGAGGTCGAAGTTCAGGTCGCGCGCGAGCCCTTCGAGAAGCCGCTCGTAGTACTGGAACAGCCCCTTGCCCTGCGTCGTCCACGGGATGATCGCGCCCTCGCGGATCGAGAGGTCCTCGTCACCGAGCATGAGATCGACGTCCACGGACATCCGCGTGCCGAGTCCGGAGCACGAAGGGCAGGCGCCGAACGGCGCATTGAACGAGAACGTCCGGGGTTCGATCTCGGTGAGCGTGATCGCATGGCCGTTGGGGCACGCGAGCTTCTCGGAGAAGGACTGCCACGCGGCATCGCCCTCCTCGTCCACGAAGTTGATCTGCATCACGCCGCCGGCCAGCCCCAGCGCGGTCTCGACCGAGTCGGTGACGCGTCCGAGGATGTCGTCGGAGGCGACCAGACGGTCGACCACGACGGCGATGTCGTGCTTGTAGCTCTTCTTCAGCGTCGGCGGCTCGGCGAGCTGGATGAGCTCGCCGTCGACGATCGCGCGGGAGTAGCCCTTGGCGCCGAGCTCGCGGAACAGGTCGACGAACTCGCCTTTCTTCTGCGACACCACCGGGGCCACGATCTGGTAGCGGGTGCGCTCGGGGAGCTCCATGAGCTGATCGGCGATCTGCTGCACGGTCTGACGCTGGATGCGCTCACCGCACTCGGGGCAGTGCGGGATGCCGATGCGCGCCCACAGCAGACGCATGTAGTCGTAGATCTCGGTGATCGTCCCGACCGTCGAGCGCGGGTTTCGGTTGGTCGACTTCTGATCGATCGACACCGCGGGGCTCAGCCCCTCGATGAAGTCCACGTCCGGCCGGTCGACCTGACCGAGGAACTGGCGCGCGTACGCGCTCAGCGACTCGACGTAGCGGCGCTGACCCTCGGCGAAGATCGTGTCGAACGCGAGGCTCGACTTGCCGGAGCCGGACAACCCCGTGAAGACGACGAGCGAGTCGCGCGGGATGTCGAGATCGACGTTCTTGAGATTGTGCACGCGGGCACCGCGAACACTGAGTTTTCCTGGACCGGAGACGGGGACGATGGGCACCGAACAAGTCTACGAGGGGCCACGGACATCGGCCCCGAAAGCGCTCTCAGACTCCGGGGTTCGCCGAACGGTCAGCGCCGTACGTGCCGCAGCAGGACCACGGCGACCCCGACCACGGCCAGGGCACCGATCGGCGCGAGCCAGGCGATCCCGCGGCCCTCCGCCGAGGGCAGCAGCACCGCGACGACAGCGACGATCTGCGCGATCGACTGCACGAGCAGCAACCGCAACGCCGTCGGCCGCAGCGCTCTCAGCGCGATGCGCGATCGGATCGGCACGGTGAGGCTCAGCGTCGCCAGCACGTGCCCGAGGTGGACCACCAGCACGGCGAGGCATGTGCGCCCGAGGTCGACGGGCTGCGTGATGAGCGCGAACGGCACGACGATCGTGGCGAACCACGCCAGCCCGGTCTGCGGCCAGGCAGCACCACCGGCGACGGCTGCGACCGCGATGACCTGCCAGCCGATCCCCGGGTGCAGCAGCCATGCCCCTCCGCCGACGACCGCGAACAGGGCGATCCGGATGAACACCCCCGGTAGGGCGGTTCCGATGTCGAGCGCGTCGTCCCTCACCTTGCGCCCCCGGCTCCTGATCGGGCGAGCGCGCCGATGGCGCCCGCCGCTGCGGCATCCCACCGCACGATCTCGACGCCCGCGGCCGCGAGATCGTGGAACATGTCGTCGCGCTCGGCGAGCACGATGCGCAGAGCCAGCCCCTGCTCCGCCGACAACCGCGAGCTGTCCAGCTGCGGCAGGGTGTCCAGTGCGATCACCCGGTGCCCCGATGCGCGCCACATCAGTGCCAGCTCGGCCGCGGCACCATCGAAGAACGTCGACAGCACGGCGATGACCGAGCCGTGCGGCACGGGCGGCGTGCGCCGATAACGGCTGTCGTCGCCGGCCTGGCCGGTCGCTGCGATGGCCGCCACGACGCGGGCGAGGTGACGCGCGCCCGTACCGCCGCGCAGCGAGCGACCGCTCTGCACGAGCACGTGATACGCCACGCGGTCGCCGGCGGCGACCGCAGCGGTGGCGAGCGACCGCGCGGCCTCGCGCGCATTGTCCAGGGACGTCGTGCCGCTGCGCTCGAGGTCGCCGCTCCCCCACGTCGCGACCACTTCTCCGAGGTCGTCGACCGCGTCCACCGCGATCACGACGGAGGCATCGCTCAGCGAATTGGTGCGGCGCACGAACAGCTCACCGGGTCTGCGGGCGGCGCGGGCCGTCGCACGCCAGTCGACGCGGCGCAGCTCATCGCCGGGCGCGAACGGGTGGATGTCGCGGAAGTCCCCGCCCTGCCCCGGTCGCGAACCCTCGTGGGCGCCGTGCAGGCCGGTGAGCCGCGGCGCCAGTGGGAGCGCCTGCAGGTGGACGGATGCCGGCGCCACCGCCCTGCGCTGCAGGAAGACACCCAGCGGCTCGCCCGTCAGAGCGGCGTCACCGCCCAGGCTGCGACCCTTGATCCGCACCGACACGATCGGGCCGGAATGCCGGCTCCTGCTGTGCGCGCGAACGGTCGAGCGTCCCGGCACGAACACGCGTCGCGTCCGCCGCGCGGACTGCACGATCAGCAGTTCCGCCATCTCCGCATCCGTGTCGACCGAGATGACGTCGTCCAGTGCACCGGCGGCCGTCTCCGACGCCGCCTCGACGGTGATCGCGGCATCCTCGACGGCACTGGGCCGGATGCGCTCGGCATCCACGACGAGCAGCGCCCAGATCGCGAGCGGTGCGGCGAGAGCCACGACATCCGGGCGCGACAGCGCCAGCCCGAGTCCCGCGAGCACGATCGCGGCGCCGAACGCGATCAGGAGCGCCGGCGTTCGACTCCAGCGACGCGAGGCGCTGCGTTCCCACGTCACCGTGCGGCGCCGACCGTCGGGGGAACGGCGACCTCCGAGAGCACCCCTGCCACGATCCGAGCCGGGTCGATGCCCTGCGCCCAGGCCTGCGGGGTGAGCGTCAGCCGGTGGGCGAGCACGGGGACGGCGATGCGCTTGATGTCGTCGGGGCGCACGTAGTCGCGACCGTCGAGCGCCGCGAGCGCGCGGCCGAGCAGCAGCAGCGACTGCGATCCACGCGGAGAGGCTCCGACGGACACGTTCTGGGCGGCCCGTGTGCCTCTGGCGAGGTCGACGCAGTACCGGGCGACGTCCGGATCCACGTGGATGGCTTCGACGGCGGCCTGCACCTCGCGCAGCCGAGCGGCATCGATCACGGCATCCACGCTCGTCTCCTCGCGCTGGCGACGCACGCGACCGAGCAGGATCTCGGTCTCTCCCTCCGGCTCGGGGTAGCCGACCGACAGTCGCACCATGAAGCGGTCCAGCTGCGCCTCCGGCAGAGCGTAGGTGCCTTCGTACTCGATCGGATTCGCGGTCGCGATGACGTGGAACGGCCGGTCCAGTTGGTAGCTGTTGCCCTCGACGGTGACCTGACGCTCGGCCATGGCCTCGAGCATCGCGGACTGCGTCTTCGGCGTCGTGCGGTTGATCTCGTCGGCGAGCAGCAGACCGGTGAAGATCGGCCCGGGGCGGAAGACGAAGTCGCCGGAATCCGGCGCATACACGTAGGAGCCGGTCACGTCGCCGGGGAGCATGTCCGGTGTGCACTGCAGACGTCGGAAGTCGAGCCCCAGCGCCGCCGCGAGACTGCGCGCGGCGAGGGTCTTCCCGAGACCCGGAACGTCTTCGAACAGCACATGCCCGCCCGCGAGGATCGTCGAGAGCGCGATCTCCAGCGTGTCGTCCATCCCGACGACGACCGTACGGACAGCGTCGAGGATGCGGCGTCCGGTCTCGGCGATCTCGGTGGTGTTCGTCATGCGCGCTCCTGCTTCCTGATGGCCGACCTCGTGGTCGGTGTCGGTTCGTGGGATACGGCCGGCTCCGCCACCAGGCGGTCGGCGGCATCCAGTGCTCGTCGGATGTCGATGTTCTCGACCTGGCGTCCGTTCAGGCGCTGCCAGAGGCCCACCCCGAGGAGAGCGTCGATGCGCCCGAGCTGGGACGGGTCGTCGACATCGATCCTCAGCCGCGTCAGGCGGCGGCGCAGCAGAGCGCGCACCCGACGGCTCACGATCTCTCCCGCGACTCCGGTGCGCGGGTTGAACGCCCACGCCAGTCGCGAGATCTCGGTGCCTCTGGTGATCAGATCGTCCTCGTCGCGCGGGCCGTCCTCGACGACCGCCTCCGCCCCGCGCAGAGCGGACAGCAGCACGACGGCGCCGGCGAGCACCCCGCCGCTCAAGGCGAACATCGGTTCCAGACCGAAGAGCATCAGGGCGATCGTGGCCGCGACGAGCACGAGCACGGCCACGATCCCTCGTCGCAGTGTCATCGCCATCCCCTCTGGATCGCCTCGAGCGTCCGTCTCGCCGCGGTGCGGTCGGCCTCGTCGGCCGTGTATCCCGCGAAACGGACGCGTTCGTACAGTCGCAGCAGGGTCGTGGCGTCGCCTGCCACGTCGGAACGATGCGCGATGACCCGGAGCGTGAACTCCGCCGGCGTCTCCGTCCTGGCGCGCGTGATGCCGGCCTCCGCGGCGCTCTCCTCCAGACCGACCCACGCCGCGATGATGGCGTCGGAGGGCACGTCATGCTCGTCGATCACGCGCAATGCGGCCGCGATCCCGCGTCGGATGGTCGGAGCGGCCGTCTCCGGATCGGGCTCGGCTGACACGGTGAAGCTCTCGTCGCCGGCCTCGTCGACCTCGCGCCGAGGGACCCTCGCCGCCCAGGCACGAAGCAGCGCTCTGATCAGGAAGAACAACAGGATCGCGACGACGACGGCGCTGATGACCATGAGGATCAACGAGACGACTGTCGCCGCCGCCTCATTCGTCGGAAGCTTCGTCGGGGTCGGCATGGGCATCGGCGCCTGCGTGTCGGTGGGCACCGGCATGGGAGCCGGCGAGGCTTCGAACACGGGCGGCTCGAATCGCGCTGGCCCCTGCACCGATGCGACGACCATGACGGTGAGCAGCAGTGCCACCACCGCGCCGACTCCGAGCAGACGCCTCATGCGCGATCGATGTGCGTACGGCGGCGGTGCATGCCTCCACCCTAGGAGAACTCGATGGCAGCGGACGCGCCTGTGGACAGATCGGATGCCGTGGCGGTCGCCGTTTCGTCAGGCGCGCCTGCCGGCGAACGGCTGGAGGGCGTCGCGCAGGGCGGCCACCCGCGTGACGTCCATCCCCACCGCAGCCATGACCCGCGCCGGCACCTCGAGCGCCTGCTCGCGCAGCGCGCTTCCCGCTTCGGTGAGGTCGATGTCCAGGCGGCGTTCATCCTCGGCGCTGCGGCGACGGATGACGAGCCCGTCGGCCTCCAGCCGCTTGACCAGGGGTGAGGCCGTCGCCGGGTCCAGGGCCAGATCGGTGGCCAGATCGTTGAGGGCGCGCGGCGAGCGTTCCCAGAGCGCCAGCATGACGAGGTACTGCGGATGCGTGAGTCCGAGCGGTTCGAGGATCGGACGGTAGATCGCGACGACGTTGCGTGCGGCGGTGACCAGCGCGAAGCACAGCTGGTTGTCGAGCATGAGGAGGTCATCCGCGTCGGTCATCCCTCGATTATACGAGGGCGCTAATAGTTAGTACACTAATGACTATGCCAAAGGATCCGGAACGCCTCCCCCTGCGCACGCGCATCCGCGACGCCGGCGGACTCTACGCATGGGTCAACACGAACCTCATCCGTTACGCCGGCCCGGCGTCCGTCGGTCCCTATGAGTCCACTCCGCCGCCGACCGCGGCCGAACGCGCCGAACGCGCGTGCCCGCTGTGCGGCGCGCCCATGACGCAGCACGAGATCGATCGATCCGGTCCGAAGCCTCTGGTGCACTGCCCGTAGCACGCGGAGCGCGCCCCACGTCCGCACCGCGTGTCAGGCGTGGCCGGCGTTCTCCATGGCCCGCAGCTCCTTCTTCAGGTCCTGCACCTCGTCACGCAGCCGCGCAGCCAATTCGAACTTCAGCTCTTCGGCAGCGGCCAGCATCTGGCTCGAGAGATCCTCGATCATCGCCTCGAGCTGCTCGGCGCCCTCGGCGGCGATGCCCTCGCGGCGGAGGTTCGGGGTCGGTGCTTTGCCCCGGCCGCTCTTGCCCGCCTTGCCGCGACCGGATCGCATGTCAGCGGTGTCGGCCGCTTCGCGCGCGAGCACTTCGGTGATGTCGGCGATGCGCTTGCGCAGCGGCTGAGGGTCGATGCCGTTCGCGGTGTTGTATGCGATCTGCTTCTCACGCCGGCGGTCGGTCTCCTCGATCGCCTTGGCCATCGAGTCCGTGATGCGGTCGGCGTACATGTGCACCTGGCCGGACACGTTTCGCGCGGCGCGACCGATCGTCTGGATGAGCGAGGTCCCCGAACGGAGGAACCCTTCTTTGTCGGCATCCAGGATCGCCACCAGCGAGACCTCGGGGAGGTCGAGGCCCTCGCGGAGCAGGTTGATGCCGACGAGCACGTCGTACACGCCCGAACGCAGCTCGCTGAGGAGTTCCACGCGTCGGAGGGTGTCGACATCCGAATGCAGGTAGCGCACCCGTACGCCGTGCTCGCCGAGGAAGTCGGTCAGCTCCTCCGCCATCTTCTTCGTCAGCGTCGTGACGAGCACGCGCTCATCGCGTTCGACACGCAGACGGATCTCTTCGAGCAGGTCGTCGATCTGCCCCTTGGACGGCTTCACGACGATCTCGGGGTCGATGAGACCGGTCGGACGGATGATCTGCTCGACGATGCCGTCGGCGATGCCCATCTCGTACTTTCCCGGGGTCGCCGAGAGGTAGACCGTCTGACCGATGCGGTTCTTGAACTCGTCCCACCGCAGCGGTCGGTTGTCCATCGCGCTGGGAAGGCGGAACCCGTGCTCGACGAGAGTGCGCTTGCGCGAGGCGTCACCCTCGTACATGGCGCCGATCTGCGGCACCGTGACGTGCGACTCGTCGATGACCATGAGGAAGTCGTCGGGGAAGAAGTCCAGCAGCGTGTGCGGCGGCTCGCCCGGCCCTCGGCCGTCCATATGGCGGGAGTAGTTCTCGATGCCGGAGCAGAACCCGAGCTGCTGGAGCATCTCCAGGTCGAACGTCGTACGCATCCGCAGACGCTGGGCCTCGAGAAGCTTGCCCTGTCGCTCGAACTCGACCAGGCGCTCCTCCAGCTCCTTCTCGATCGTGCCGATCGAGCGCTGGATGACGTCGGTGCCGGCGACGTAATGGGAGGCGGGGAAGATCGGCACCGAGTCGAGCCGTTCGATCACCTCACCGGTGAGCGGATGCAACGAGTAGAGCGCCTCGATCTCGTCGCCGAAGAGCTCGATGCGGATCGCATGTTCCTCGTAGACCGGGATGATCTCGATCGTGTCGCCTCGCACCCGGAAGTTGCCGCGGGAGAAATCCACGTCGTTGCGGTTGTACTGCATCGCGATGAACTGGCGGATCAGCGCGTCTCGGTCGTAGCGCTCCCCCACCTGGAGCGCGACCATCGCCCGCAGGTACTCCTCCGGTGCACCGAGGCCGTAGATGCACGAGACCGTGGACACCACGACCACGTCGCGCCGCGACAGCAGCGAGTTCGTCGTGGAGTGCCGGAGTCGCTCGACCTCGGCGTTGATCGACGAGTCCTTCTCGATGAAGGTATCCGTCTGCGGAACGTACGCCTCGGGTTGGTAATAGTCGTAGTACGAGACGAAGTACTCGACCGCGTTATTCGGCATGAGGTCGCGGAACTCGTTGGCCAGCTGAGCGGCGAGCGTCTTGTTGTGCGCGAGGACGAGGGTGGGCCGCTGCACCTGCTCGATGAGCCACGCGGTCGTCGCCGACTTTCCGGTACCGGTCGCACCGAGAAGCACGACGTCCGTCTCGCCGGCGTTGATGCGCGCCGCGAGCTCGGCGATCGCCTGCGGCTGATCGCCGGCCGGCACGTATTCGCTGACGACCTCGAACGGACGGACGCTGCGCGTTGGTTGCATGTCTCCAGCGTAGGACGACCCTCGGACATCGTGGGCGGCTGCGGGCATCCGAGTCCCCGCTGATGTCTGGACCGCATCTTAGAGTGGAGCCGTGATCGAATTCCTGATCGGCACCAGCCTCGCGGCATCGGCAGGACTCAACGCCTGGATGCCGCTGTTCTTGCTGGGGCTGGCGGATCGGTTCCTGCCGGCGGTCGAGCTTCCCGCCAGCTGGTCCTGGCTGTCCGGCGACATCACGCTGTGGATCCTCGGCGCACTGCTGGTCCTCGAGATCATCGCCGACAAGATCCCCGCATTGGACTCGATCAACGATGTGATCCAGAGCGTGCTGCGCCCGGCATCCGGCGGCATCGTGTTCGGCGCGGGTGCGAGCGCCCAGACGGTCGCCGTGGACGACCCTTCGGTCTTCTTCGACGAGCACACCTGGATCCCGATCGTCTCCGGAATCGTGATCGCGCTCGTCGTGCACGTCACGAAGGCGACGGCACGCATCGCGGCCAACACGATGACGGGAGGACTCGCCGCTCCGGTGCTGAGCACGGCGGAGGACGGTGCGTCCTTCGCCCTGGCGGCGCTGGCGATCCTCGTCCCGATCATCGCCGCTGTGCTGCTGATCGGTCTGGTCGTTCTGGTCGTGCTGTTCTTCCGACGGCGCAGACGGCGCACGAAGGATGCGGCACCGCAGCCCGCTCCGGCATCCTGACGGTCAGGCCGAGCGCAGACGAGTCCACAGCGCGTCGACCTGCCGGCGCGTGTGCTCCTGCGTCCCCGCCGTGTCGATGACGACGTCTGCGATCGCGAGCCGTTGTTCGTCCGGCACCTGCGCGTCGATCCGCGCCTGAGCGGCGTCAGCCGTCATGCCGCGCAGCTCCACCAGCCGCCGCAGACGGACGTCGACCGGCGCATGCGCGACGACGATCAGATCCCACGGATCGTCCACGCGCGCCTCCACGAGCAGGGGCACGTCGTACACGACCACGGCGTCCCGGTCCACGGCGAACGCCGCATCGAAGCGGCGCTGGGATTCGGCACGCACGGCAGGGTGCACGATGGCGTTGAGCCGCGCGAGAGCATCAGCGTCGCCGAAGACCCGCGCACCGAGGCCCGCCCGATCCAGCGACCCATCCTCCGCGATGACCGTCTCGCCGAACTCGCGTCCGATCTCGAGCAGGACCGGCGAACCGATCTCCTGGACATCCCGGACGATCCGATCCGCGTCGACGACGACGGCGCCGTGCTCGGCGAGGCGCGCGGCGATCGTCGACTTGCCGGAGGCGATCCCGCCGGTGAGCGCGATGAGGGGCATGCGTCCCATCCTGGCATGCCGAGCGCGACCCGCTTCGGAGGGGTCAGCTCGATCGCGGGGCGTCCTTCATCATGCCCGCGACGACGAGCGCACCCGCGCCCACCAGGACGAGCAGCCACAGTCCGAGCCAGTACGAGTTCGTCTCGGCGTTGTAGGTCGCACCCATCACGAGCGGCGGGAAGTAGCCGCCCAGACCACCCGCGGCGGCGACGACGCCACTGACCGCACCGACCTTGTCCTTCGGCGTCGACGGTCCGATCCAGGCGAACACCGCCCCCATGCCGAGGCCCATGGCCGCCGCCATCCCCAGGAACGTCGCACCGGTGAGGACGCCCTCCGGTGGCTGCTGCCCGACGATGTAGGCCAGCGTCACAATCCCCGCCAACGAGATCAGCGACACGACCTTCGGACCGAACCGGTCAGCGAGGACGCCGCCGATCGGCCGCGCGATCACGGCGGCGACGGCGAACATCGCGGCTCTCGTGCCTGCCCCGACAGCATCCACATCGCCGGCATAGATCGTCGTGAGGTACTTCGGCAGGAAGGTGGAGAACGCGACGAAGCCGCCGAAGACGATGCCGTACAGGAAGGACATCTTCCAGGTGATCGTGAGCCGCAGCGCGCCCATCACCTTCGGGATCAACGGCATGCGGCTGGGCGCCCAGGCCGGAGAATCGCGCAGGAAGAACCAGCTGAGCAGGGCGAACAGGACCATGATCCCGGCGATCACGAAGTGCGTCGGCAGGTAGCCGATCCACTCCACCAGCCGCGGGGTGAGAAAGGCCGAGACCGCCGTGCCGATCATGCCCATGCCGAAGACGCCGTTCGCGTAGCCCCGGCGGTTCGGCGGATACCAGGCGCTCGAGAACGGCACGCCTGCTGCGAAGATCGTGCCGGCGACGCCGAGGTAGAAGCCGGCGATGAGCAGCAGGGGGAAGCTCCGGATGCTTCCGGCGAGCGCCACCAGCAGGACAGCCGGGACGGATCCCAGCAGCACGATGGTGAACATCACGCGTCCGCCGAAGCGGTCGGTCATCGCGCCCACGACGATGCGTCCGAGCGCGCCGACGAGT
Organism: Microbacterium sp. M28; assembly: GCF_025836995.1. NCBI lineage: Bacteria > Bacillati > Actinomycetota > Actinomycetes > Micrococcales > Microbacteriaceae > Microbacterium > Microbacterium triticisoli. Next base: position 1,952,300 of record NZ_CP107546.1, read on the forward strand.
ACCGGCGTGGCGAGCATGAGGGAGATCTGCCCCTCGTCCAGGCCCATCTCCGCCGCATACGTCCCCTGCAGCGGCGCGATGCACATCCACGCCCAGAAGCCGACGGTCGACGCCAGCGTCGCCAGCAGCACCTGCGGAAGCTGGCCGCGCAGTGCGGGCGTATCCGTACCGGCATCGGTTGTCATGTCCGCGAGCGTAGCCACCCGAGCTCCTGCAGGGAAGAGCAGGTCGGCCGTCATTAATCATCCGTTCGCCCTGCCTCGTGCGGGTTCTGGCGCGCCCGGATTAAAAACGGCAGAAGGGGTGGCCGATCCCATGTCCGAGACGGCATGCTAAGCACTATCGACCGAGGAGGCACCCCCATGACCCCCGAGATCCGCACCCGCAGCACGGCTGCGACCGATGGTCCGCTGGCCGATGCGCTGCTGTCGATGGGCAGGTTCCTCCGCCCCGGCGAGACCAGCGAGGACCTGCGATCACTGTTCCTCGAGGGCGGGCGGTCCGGCGATTCCTTCTATCGCGATCGCTGGTCGCACGACAAGGTCGTGCGGTCGACGCACGGGGTGAACTGCACGGGCTCGTGCTCGTGGAAGGTGTACGTCAAGGACGGCATCATCACGTGGGAGGCGCAGCAGACCGACTATCCCAGCGTCGGCCCCGACTCCCCCGAGTACGAGCCGCGCGGGTGTCCCAGAGGTGCGGCGTTCAGCTGGTACACGTACTCGCCCACGCGCGTCCGCTACCCCTACATCCGCTCCGTGCTCGCCGCCCTGTACCGCGACGCGAAGTCGCGGCATCCCGATCCCGTGGATGCGTGGGCGAGCATCGTCGACGACCCGGACGTCGCGGCGCAGTACAAGCGTGCGCGAGGCAAGGGCGGACTGATCCGCACCTCCTGGGACGAGGCGATGGAGATCGCGGCGGCCGCCCACGTGCACACGGTCAAGAGATACGGGCCTGATCGCATCGCCGGCTTCTCGCCGATCCCCGCCATGTCCATGGTGTCGCACGGTGCCGGCTCGCGATTCCTCAATCTTCTCGGCGGCACGATGCTGTCGTTCTACGACTGGTACGCCGATCTTCCGGTGGCCAGTCCGCAGGTGTTCGGCGACCAGACAGACGTGCCGGAGTCGGCCGACTGGTTCAACGCCGGCTACCTGATCATGTGGGGCTCGAACGTGCCCGTCACCCGCACCCCCGACGCGCATTTCATGACCGAAGCGCGGTACCGGGGGCAGAAGGTCATCACCGTCTCCCCGGACTACACCGACAACACGAAGTTCGCGGACGAATGGGTCTCGCCGCATCCGGGCACGGACGCCGCGCTGGCCCTCGCCATGGGTCACGTCATCCTCACCGAGCACTTCGTGCGCACCAGGACCGCCCGGTTCGAGGACTACATGCGCCGGTACACCGACGCGCCCTTCCTGGTGAGCCTCGAGCGCAACGGGGACGTGCTCGTCCCCGGCAAGTTCGTCACCGCGAGCGATCTGGACACGGATGCCTCGGCAGCAGCGCATGCCGACTTCAAGCCCGTCCTCCTCGATGCCGACGGGACTCCTGTGGTGCCCAACGGCTCGCTCGGGCACCGGTTCAGTCCCGAGGACCGCGGCCGATGGAATCTCGATCTCGGCGATGTCATCCCGCCGCTCTCGATCGCCGATCTCGACGGATGGGACGCCGCAGCGGCCGAGATCGTCCTGCCGCGCTTCGACGTCGCTCCCGCCGAGGGCCAGGAGCACGCGGGAGGCTCGGCGACGGTCGCGCGCGGCGTTCCGGTGATGACGGTCGCCGGCAAGACCGTGACGACGGTCTTCGACCTGATGCTGGCGCAGTACGGCGTCGGCCGCGACGGTCTGCCGGGCACCTGGCCGACCGGCTACGACGATGCGTCCAGCCCGGGCACGCCGGCGTGGCAGGAGGAGCTCACCTCCGTCCCCGCCGAGCAGGCCGCTCGCATCGGCCGTGAGTTCGCCGACAACGCCGAGCGCAGCGGCGGCCGGTCGATGATCCTGATGGGCGCCGGCACGAACCACTGGTTCCACTCGGACACGATCTACCGCACGTTCCTGGCGCTGACGACCATGACCGGATGTCAGGGCGTCAACGGCGGAGGCTGGGCGCACTACGTCGGTCAGGAGAAGGTGCGCCCGATCACCGGGTATTCGCAGTACGCGACGGCCGCCGACTGGAACCGTCCGCCACGGCTCGCCATCGGAACGGGCTTCTGGTACCTCGCCACCGATCAGTGGCGGTACGACGGGTTGCCGGCCGACCAACTCGCCTCGCCGCTCGCCCGCGGCGTCTTCGCCGATCGGACGACGGCCGACTGCATGGTCGAGTCCGTCAAGCGCGGATGGATGCCGGCCTTCCCGACGTACTCCCGTAACCCGCTCGATCTCTGCGACGAGGCGGAGGCCGTCGGCAAGGAACCGGCGCAGCACGTCATCGACTCGCTGGAGGACGGGTCGCTGGAGTACGCGGTCGAGGACCCGGACGACCCGGCGAACTTCCCGCGCATCGTCCTGGTGTGGCGTGCGAACATCCTCGGCTCCTCCGGCAAGGGCAACGAGTACTTCCTCAAGCATCTGCTGGGCACCGACTCCGCCGTGCGCGCACAGGAGAGCGCGCCGGACGCGCGTCCCCGGGACATGCGCTGGCACGAGAACGCTCCGGAGGGGAAGCTCGACCTGCTGATCACGAGCGATTTCCGGATGACGAGCACGACCCTGTTCAGTGACATCGTGCTGCCGACCGCGACGTGGTACGAGAAGTACGACCTGTCCTCGACGGACATGCACCCCTTCATCCACTCGTTCAATCCCGCGATCCAACCGCCGTGGCAGACGAAGACCGACTACGACACGTTCGGGCTGCTGGCGGAGAAGTTCTCCGAGCTCGCCCGCGCGCATCTCGGCGTGCGCAGGGATCTGGTCGCCGTGCCTCTCCAGCACGACACCCCCGATGTGATGGCCACGCCGCACGGGCGGGTCGAGGATCTGCCGCTGAAGCCCGGCGTGACGATGCCCAAGCTCGTCGTCGTCGAGCGCGACTACCCGAATCTGGCCGAGAAGTGGCGTTCGCTCGGCCCGCTCACGGCCGAGCTCGGCATGACCACGAAGGGCATCACCTATCGCCCCGAACCGGAACTCGAGCGGCTCGCACGCGAGAACGGCACCGTGCCGTCCGGACCGTATCGCGGTGCGGTGCGCCTCGACACGGACAAGCGCGTGTGCGAGATGATCCTCGCGCTGTCCGGCACGTCGAACGGCCGCCTCGCCACGCAGGGCTTCCGCCAGCTCGAGGAGCACACCGGGCAGCGGATGGCGTTCCTGGCGGAGGAGCACGAGGGTTCGCACATCTCGTTCGCCGACGTGCAGGTGCAGCCGCGCAGCGTCATCACGTCCCCGGAGTGGTCGGGATCCGAGCACGGCGGCCGGCGCTACACCGCGTTCGCGATCAACATCGAACATCTGAAGCCCTGGCACACGCTGACCGGCCGGCAGCACTTCTATCTGGATCACGACTGGATGGAGGACCTCGGCGAGAACCTGCCGATCTACCGCCCGCCGCTCGACATGGCCCGATTGTTCGATTCCCGTCCGGTGGGCGACGTGCGCGACGAGGGCCACGGGACCGAGGTCTCGGTGCGCTACCTGACACCGCACTCGAAGTGGTCGATCCACTCCGAGTACCAGGACAACCTCTTCATGCTGGCGCTGTCCCGGGGCGGCCCCACGATCTGGATGAGCGTGCAGGATGCCGCAAAAGCCGGCATCCGCGACAACGACTGGATCGAGTCGTACAACCGCAACGGCGTCGTCGTCGCGAGGGCGATCGTGTCGCATCGGATGCCGGAGGGCACCGTGTTCATGTACCACGCGAAGGACCGCACCGTGGATGTGCCGATCGCCGAGACGAGCGGGCTGCGCGGCGGCATCCACAACTCCCTGACCCGCATCCTGCTCAAGCCCAGCCATCTCATCGGGGGCTACGCGCAACTGGCATGGGCGTTCAACTATCTGGGGCCGACCGGAAACCAGCGCGACGAGATCACCACGATCCGCCGCCGCAACCAGGAAGTGGAGTACTGATGAAGAACGCCACCACCGCCCCGGACCGACCGACGGAGCGGGCGCACCGATGAAGGTCATGGCTCAGATGTCGATGGTGATGAACCTCGACAAGTGCATCGGATGCCACACCTGCTCCGTGACATGCAAGCAGGCCTGGACGAACCGCACCGGCGTCGAGTACGTCTGGTTCAACAACGTCGAGACCCGGCCAGGCGTCGGGTACCCGCGCGGATACGAGGATCAGGACCGCTGGCAGGGCGGCTGGGTCCGCAACCGCCGCGGCCGGCTGAAGCTGCGCAGCGGCGGGCGGCTGGCGAAACTGATGCGGATCTTCTCGAATCCGAATCTGCCGGAGATCCACGACTACTACGAACCGTGGACGTACGACTACGACATGCTGATCAACGCGCCCGCCGGAGCGCACACACCCGTCGCGAAGCCGAAGAGCCTGCTCACCGGTGAGGACATGAAGATCTCGTGGTCGGCGAACTGGGACGACGACCTCGGCGGGTCGCAGGAGACCATGCAGCAGGATCCGATCCTGAAGAAGATGAGCGAGGACGTCTCGGCCGAGTTCGAGAAGGCGTTCATGTTCTACCTGCCCCGCATCTGCGAGCACTGCCTCAACCCCTCCTGCGTGGCCTCCTGCCCGTCCGGGGCGATGTACAAGCGCGCCGAGGACGGCATCGTGCTCGTCGACCAGGACGCCTGCCGCGGCTGGCGCATGTGCGTGAGCGGCTGCCCGTACAAGAAGGTGTACTTCAACCACAAGACCGGCAAGGCGGAGAAGTGCACGATGTGCTATCCGCGCATCGAGGTGGGTCTGCCCACCGTGTGCTCCGAGACGTGCGTCGGACGGCTGCGGTACCTCGGGCTGGTGCTGTACGACGCCGATCGCGTCGCCGAGGCTGCGTCCGTGGAGGACGAGCACGCGCTCCTCGCCGCTCAGCGCTCGATCATCCTCGACCCGCACGACCCCGCCGTCATCGAGCAGGCGCGTGCGGACGGCATCCCCGAGGATTGGCTCGAGGCGGCTCGCCGCAGCCCGATCTGGCGCCTCATCCAGCAGTACGAGGTCGCACTGCCGCTGCACCCCGAGTACCGCACCATGCCGATGGTCTGGTACATCCCGCCGCTCTCCCCCGTCGTCGACGTCGTCACCGGGTCGGGCAACGACGGCGAGGACGCCCGCACCCTTTTCGCCGCGATCGACAAGCTGCGCATCCCCGTCGGCTATCTCGCGGAGATGTTCACCGCGGGCGATCCGCGTCCGGTCGATCACGCCCTGCGCCGGCTGGCGGCGATGCGCTCGTACATGCGCGGCATCAACCTCGACGACGAACGCGACGAGCGCATCGCGACCGCCGTCGGGATGACCGGCACCGAGGTCGAGGAGATGTACCGGCTGCTCGCGATCGCGAAGTACGAGGAGCGCTACGTCATCCCCGCGGCTCACACCGAACGCGCGCACGAGCTGGAGGAGATGGCCTGCTCGTTGGACTACGAGGACGGCCCCGGAATGGGCGGGGCAGGTCCCTTCGGCTCGTCGAGCGGACAGCCCGTCCCGGTGGCCGTGGAGAACTTCCACGCGCTGAAGAACCGGCAGACGGCCGATCAGCCGTCATCGCCCGGCCGGGTGAACCTGCTCAACTGGGACGGCAACGGCTCTCCGGCCGGTCTGTTCCCGCCCTCCATGGGCGGAGGGAAGTGATGCCCTCCCTGCTGAACGCCCGCGTGACGCCGCGCAAGGCACTGCCGGACGCCCTCGCGCCGGTGGCGCTCAGCCGTGCCCAGCGGGTGAGCACGCACATGCTCGCCTCTCTTCTGCTGGACTATCCGGATGCCGTGTGGTTCGCCAGGCTCGACCGGCTGCCGGCGCACATCACGGCGCTGCCCGCGGCTGTGCGCGATCCGCTGCTGCGGTTCATCGCGACCGCCGAGGATGCGGGGCCGGATGCCTTCGCCCGCGCCTACGTCGAGACCTTCGATCTGAAGCGCAAGTGCAGCCTGTACCTGAGCTATTACGCGACCGGCGACACGCGCAAGCGCGGGACGGCGCTCGTCACGTTCCTGGAGGCGTACCGCGCCGCCGGATGGGAGTTCAACGCGGCGGATCTGCCGGACTATCTGCCGGCCGTTCTGGAGTTCTCGGCACGGTCGGACTCCGAAGTCGCCGAGGCTCTGCTGTCCGCGCACATCGAGGGCATCGAGGTGCTGCGCGCGGCTCTGGAGGGCATGGACAGCCCATGGGCCGATGTCGTCCGCACGGTGACGCTGTCGCTGCCGCCGATCTCCGCGGCCACCCGCGAGCGGGTCCTCGACCTCGTCACGGAGGGCCCGCCCGTCGAGACGGTGGGGCTGAGCTTCCTGGGCAACCTCGCCCCGTTCTCCCCCACGACGGCCGCACGCACGAAGGAGCTGTCATGAGCACGATGGACGTTCTGGTGTGGGTGGCGTTGCCGTACGTGTGCTTCGCCGTGTTCGTGCTCGGCCACATCTGGCGCTATCGGTACGACAAGTTCGGCTGGACCACGCGCTCGAGCCAGGTGTACGAGAGTCGGCTGCTGCGCTGGGGGTCGCCGATGTTCCACCTCGGGATCCTGATGGTCATCGCCGGGCACGCCGTCGGTCTGCTGATCCCCCGCGAGTGGCTGTACGCGATCGGCATCACCGAGGAGATGTACCACATCGGCGCGACGGTGCTCGGGACGGCCGCAGCCGTACTCACCCTGGCGGGACTGGCGATCCTCATCTACCGTCGCCGCGTCACCGGGCCGGTGTTCCTCGCGACCACCCGGATGGACAAGTTCATGTACGTCATGCTGGGCGCGACATTGCTGTTCGGGACGCTGGCGACCGTCGTGCACCAGGTGTTCGGCGGCGGCTTCCACTACCGCGAGACCGTGTCGCCCTGGCTGCGCAGCCTCATCCTGCTGCAGCCGCAACCGGAGCTCATGATCGACATCCCGCTGCTGTTCCAGCTGCACGTCATCACCGCCAGCCTGCTGTTCGCGCTGTGGCCGTTCACGCGACTCGTGCACGTGTTCTCGGCGCCGGTGGGATACCTCTTCCGCCCCTACATCGTCTACCGCTCCCGCGACGACGTCCGGGGTTCGCGCGCGACCAAGCGCGGCTGGGATCCGGTGTCGACGCCGGACCCCGAGAAGTTGCGCAAGCTGTGAGATCCGGCTGTAACATGCACCGGCCTAGACTGGCCCCAGCGCACGGACGGCGCGACGACAGGAGCCTCCAGTGAGCAGAACCGCACACGTGATCACCGTCTCCGACCGCGCGGCCTCGGGCGTCAGGGAGGATCTGTCCGGCCCGGCCGGCGCCGACCTGCTGGCGGCAGCGGGCTGGCTCACCCGGACCTCGATCGTCCCGGACGAGGCCGCTCTCATCGGTTCGGCGATCCGCTCCTCGGTCGCCGACGGCGCCCGTCTCGTCGTCACCACCGGTGGCACCGGCGTCGGTCCGCGGGACGTCACCCCCGAGGCGACGCTCCCGCTGCTCGATCCCGTCCTCCCCGGCATCGCGGAGGAGCTGCGCCGGGTCGGCGCCGTCAAGATCCCCACCGCACTCCTCTCGCGCGGGGTCGCCGGCATCTACGAGGGCGCTCTGGTCGTCAACCTGGCCGGCTCGCCCGGCGCGGTGCGGGACGGCATCCCGGTGATCCTGAGCCTCGTCGATCACGTGCTCTCGCAGCGCGCAGGAGGCGACCACGCATGATCGTGCTCACCGCGATCACCGAGGAAGACCTCGACGCCACGACTCATCTGGACGCCGTCGCCCACGACGCCGCTGGCGCGACGGCGCTCTTCGTCGGCACCGTCCGCGACCACGACCCCGGCGCGGACGGGGAAGTCACGCGTCTCGAGTACAGTGCGCACCCGGATGCCGCTGAGACTCTGCGCGATCTCGCCGCAGCGGTCGACGCCGAGGACCTGCGCATCGCGATCACGCATCGCATCGGAGCACTCAGCGTCGGCGAGATCGCGATCGTCTGCGCGGTCTCCAGTGCGCACCGGGCGGAGGCGTTCGACATCGCCCGCGCACTGGTCGAGAAGGTGAAGGCCGAGGTGCCGATCTGGAAGCGCCAGATCACGGTCGACGGCTCGACGTACTGGGTCGGGCTGTGACGGCGTTCGACGGACCCCTCGTCGATTCGTACGGGCGCGTGCACCGCGACCTGCGGATCTCGCTGACCGACCGCTGCAATCTGCGCTGCACATACTGCATGCCGGCCGACGGCGTGCCGTGGCTGGCGAAACAGAACATCCTCAGCACGGACGAGATCGAGCGCGTGGCAGGCATCCTCGCGCGCCTGGGCATCGTCGAAGTGCGGCTGACGGGCGGCGAGCCGCTGCTGCGTCCCGACCTCGTCGACGTGGTCCGCCGCCTCGCCCTGATCGAAGGGGAGAACGGGCCGCTGCAGGTGTCGATGACGACGAACGGCATCCGACTCGAGCGCGTCATCGACGACCTGGTCGAGGCGGGCCTCGAGCGGCTCAACATCAGCATCGACACCGTTCGGCCGGATCGGTTCGCCGAGCTCACGCGGCGGGACAGGTTCGAGGACGTCCTTCTGGGCATCCGCGCGGCTCAGGCCAGCCCGCTGTCGCCGCTCAAGCTCAACACCGTCGCGATGCGCGGGGTCAACGACGACGAGTTCTGCGAGCTGCTGCACTTCGCGCAGGAGCACGACGCGGAACTGCGCTTCATCGAGCAGATGCCGCTGGATGCCGGTCACATCTGGTCGCGTCAGACCATGGTGCCCGCCGAGGAGATCCTGGAGAAGCTCGCCGCGGAGTTCACTCTGACACCGGTGGGCGATCGCGGGTCGAGTCCGGCCGAGATCTACGCGGTCGCCGGCGGGTCGACGACGGTGGGCGTGATCGCCTCGGTCTCGGCGCCGTTCTGCGGCTCCTGCGATCGCGTGCGCATCACCGCCGACGGCCAGGTCCGCAACTGTCTCTTCGCCCGTGAGGAGTCCGACCTGACGACGCTGCTGCGCGGCGGTGCTGATGACGAGGCCATCGCGCGGATGCTGCGGCAGAACATCGAGGGCAAACGCGCCGGTCACGGCATCGACGACCCCGGATTCCTGCAGCCGCAGCGTCCGATGTCCGCGATCGGCGGCTGAGGCCGGCGTGCCGTCGGCGCCTCACCCGCCGGCGAACGGCGGCAACACGTCGACCGTGGCGGTCGCGGCGATCGGGTGCCGCTGATCGACCGTCGCACCGTCCACCCGGATGGCGCAGCGATCGAGCACCCGTGCGAACTCGGCACCGTGTTCCACGCGCAGCTGTGCCAGCAGGTCGCCGAGCGTGAGATCCGTGGTGATCTGCTGCTCCTCGCGCCCGGCGGCCTCCGCGGCGGCGGCGAAGAAGCGCACTCTCACGGCTGCTCCGCGATACGGGCCTGCACGACGGCGATCGCCTGCTCGAGCGGCAGCCCCTGCGCCACGGCACGGCCGATCAGGTAGGTCGTGACAGGCCCCGCCGGCCGGGTCACCCCGTGCGCGACATCCCGCGTCACGTTCAGCAGTTCCGTGATCGGGACGTCCTCCTGCACGCCGAGCGCCGCGGCCAGGTCGCTGGTCCAGTCCCTCAGTCCATCCGGTGTATCGGTCATGCCGTCTCCCTTCGTCGCACGCGGCGATCGCGTCGCCCTTCGCTCTGTTCCGCACGATACGCGGACACGTCTTCCCAGGTGTCCAGATCCATCGACGCACCGCGTTCGTCGTCGATCTCCTGCACGCGAAGGGCCCCCGTGATCCGCCTCATCGCCGCGCCCTCCGCGGTCGGCAGAGCGCCGATGGCTGCTCGCAACGCGGCCACGCGGTAGCGCCCGGCGAGCGGCTGCGCGCGGCCGCCGGAATCGCGCAGCATCAGCGCGTCCACGTCATCGGTCATCGAGTGCTCCGACAGCGCGTCGACGATTCCCCCCGCACGGGGCAGATCGCACGCGAGGACCCACGTCTCTGCTACGGCATCCGACAAATCGTGCAACGCCGCCTCGAGCGCGGCGACGGGTCCGCCGAAGGCCGGACGCTCGCGCACCACGCGTACACCGGGCCGGGTGAGGTGATCCGGGCCGACCAGGACGATCGGCTCGCACGCGGCGACCGCCTGCAGGACGCCGTCGATCAGCATCCGCCCGTCGACCTCGACCTCGGCCTTGTCCACGCCGCCCAACCGCGTCGCACGACCGCCCGCGAGGACGATCGCCGCACGACGCGGATCAGCGGTCATCGCACCCACTCCCCGCTCTTCCCGCCGGTCTTGCGCACGAGGCGCACGTTCTCGATCTCGACGTCCTTGTCGAGACCTTTGACCATGTCGATGATCGTGAGCGCCGCGACGCTGACCGCGGTGAGCGCCTCCATCTCCACGCCGGTGCGGTCCGCCGTGCGCACGGTCGCGGTGATCTCCACGCCGCGGTCGACCACCTCGAGGTCGACCGTCGCTCCGTGCACTCCGATGATGTGCGCGAGCGGGATCAGCTCGGCGGTCCGTTTGGCCCCTTGGATCCCGGCGATGCGGGCCACCGCGAGGACATCGCCTTTGGGAGTGGATCCGTCCCGGAGGGCTGCGATGACGTGCTCGGGGCAGCGCACGAGGCCCGCGGCCGTCGCGCTGCGGACCGTCGGCTGCTTCTCGGTGACATCGACCATGCGGGCGTGTCCTCGTTCATCCAGGTGCGTGAAGCTCACGATATCTCCCTCTCTGTCGCGACCAGCATGACGTCGACGAGGTCGCCGGTCTCCACCCGCTCGGTCTCGGCGGGAACGATGGCGAAGTCGGTCGCCTGGGCGAGCGACGCCACCAGATGCGATCCGCTGCCGCCGGCGGATGCCGGGACGACCCGGCCGTCCCGGAAGACGACGGGAAGCACCTGCACGCGCCCGGGTGGGCAGCGCCAGCCCTGGCCCACCGTGGCGCTCGTGCGCGGGCGATCGAGGTCCTGTCGCCCCGCCATCGACCGCACGGCGGGCCGCACGAACATCTCGAACGAGACGGCGACGCTCACCGGATTTCCCGGCAGGCAGAACAGCAGCGTCCCGTCCGGCGCGACGCCGAATCCCTGGGGCTTGCCTGGCTGCATGGCGACCGCATCGAAGCGCACGGTTCCGCGGCCGGGACCCGCAATGTCCAGCACCGCCTTCACGACGTCGAACGCGCCGACGCTGGCCCCGCCGGACAGCACGACGAGGTCGGCGTCGACCGCCGCGAGCTCGGAGCGGAGGGCCGCCTCGTCGTCGGGCACGGTGCCGACGTGCACGACGACGGCTCCGGCATCCTGCAGCGCCGCCGCGATGAGGAGCGAGTTCGATTCGGGGATCTGCCCTCGTCGCGGCTCGGCGCCGGCGGGCACCAGCTCCGAGCCGGTGGAGATCACGGCGGCTCGTGGCGCGGGGTGCGCGCGTACGCGATCATGGCCCGCCGAAGCGATCGTGGCCAGCTGCCAGGGCCCGAGCGCTGTTCCCGCGTCGACGACCACGGTGCCGGCCGCGGCATCCTCCCCGCGGCGCCGGATGTGCGCGGCCTCTCGAGGCGCACGCGTGATCGTGATGTGCTCGGGTGGGACCGCACCGGTGACCACCCCGAGATCCGTGTGCTCGACGGGGACGATGGCATCGGCATCCGTGGGAACGGCGGCGCCCGTCATGATCCGCACGGCCTCGCCCCTCCCGAAGCGCGGATCGTCGGCGGAGCCGGCCGGGACGTCGGCGACGACGCGCAGACGCGCGCCCTCGACCGCGTCGGCAGTGCGCACCGCGTAGCCGTCCATGGCGGAATTGTCGAACAGCGGCACGGGCCAGCGCGTCGAGACGGCGTCCGCGAGCACCAGTCCGTTCGCGGATAGGAGTGCGTGTGCACGGGGCGGCAACGGGGTGGCCACCGCGAGGATGCGGCTGCGGTGCTCCTCGATCGGGATCATGCCGTCGCCGCCGCGTCGCGCGCACGCGTGGACCACGCCTCGTAGCCGCCGTCGAGCAGGACGATCTCGGTCTCGGGAACCGCCGTGCGGAGGAACGCCGCCGCGGCTCTGGCCCGAGGACCGACCTGGCAGAACACCACGACAGTGCCCTCACCCGCGATCATGGACGGGTCTTCTCGCAGCCGACTCAGCGGGACCGAGAGCGCGCCGGGGATGCTCCCGGCGCGGAACTCGTCCTCCTCGCGCACGTCGAGCAGCAGGACGTCACCGAGGCCGTCGAGCTCGTCCGGTGCGATGGTCCGGTCCCCCGTGCTCGCGGGGACGCGGTCGGCAGCGGGAGGGGTCGGTGCCACGCCGCGAGCCGGTATCAGCGGGACCTCGCGCGTGCGAGCCGAGAGCGCGTCGATCACCAGCATCCGCCCCAGGATGGGGTCCCCCAGACCGCAGATGAGCTTGACCGCCTCTGCCGCGAGGAGCGCACCGAGCTGGCCGCACAGGGCGCCGAGCACGCCGGCGTCCGCGCAGGACGGCACGTCCTCGGCCGGGGGCGCGGAGGGGAAGACGTCACGCAGACGGACGGGATCGCCTACGGGCGGACGCGACCAGAACAGCGTCGCCTGCGCGTCGAATCGCAGCACCGACCCCCAGACCAGCGGAACGCCCAGCGCATCGCAGGCGTCCGCGACTGCGTATCGCGTGTCGAACGTGTCGCTCCCGTCGATCACGAGGTCGTATCCCGCCAGCATCCGCTCCGCATTGTCGGACGTGAGACGCTCGTGCGCCCGGATCACCGTCGTGTGCGGCGACAGCGAACGGATGCGCTCGGCGGCGACGCGCGCCTTCGGGCGGCCGACGTCCGCGACCCCGAACAGCACCTGGCGTTGCAGGTTCGACGTGTCGACGACGTCATCGTCGACGATGCAGATGGTGCCGATGCCGGCGGAGGCCAGATAGAGAAGCACCGGCGAACCCAGGCCGCCGGCCCCGATCACGCAGATCCTGGCGGCGAACAACCGGCGCTGGCCGTCCGCGCCGATCTCCGGCAGCCGGATCTGGCGTGCGGCCCGCTCGGTCTCGCCGTCGGGCAGCGCGGATGCCGGGGCGACGAGCGGGGGGAAGCGCATGCCCCCAACGGTACCGCTCTGCACGGACCGGGGCCGCTCGGTTGCCCGTGAGTATCGCGCAGCGTTACCGCCAGAGCGCAGTTCTTACGATCCGCAGATGCGGAAGAGAATCCGCACTGCATCCGCAGACACGAACGTAGGATGGCGAACATGACCGATTTCCGGATCCGTGATGCCGCCCGCCTCCTGTCCGTCAGCGATGACACTGTGCGTCGCTGGATCGACAGCGGGCAGCTGCCGGCCGGAACGGATGCCGCAGGTCGACTCGTCGTCGCAGGCACCGATCTCGCCGCCCACCTCACTCGGGCACGCGGCGCGGACGCGGATCCCCTCGAACGCGCCTCCAGCGCGCGCAATCGGTTCGTCGGAATCGTGACCGAGGTCGTCTCGGACACGGTCATGTCGCAGGTCGAGATGCAGAGCGGCCCGCATCGCATCGTCTCACTCATGTCCACCGAGGCCGTCAGGGAGCTCGGGCTCGAGGTCGGCAGCCTCGCCACGGCGATGGTGAAGGCGACGACCGTGATCGTGGAGACGGCACCAGCCTCCGAGGCGTCGCGATGAGACGCGCAACCGGCGTGCTCGGACCCGTGCTGCTGCTCGCGCTCGCGCTGACGGGCTGCACCGCACCCGCCGGGGAGGCCGGTACCGAACCGCCGGTCACCGTGTTCGCCGCGGCGTCCCTGCACGGATCCTTCGACGAGCTCGCAACGGCCTTCGCGGACGAGCATCCCTCGTACTCCGTCGCGCCGATCCGGTACGACGGATCGCAGGCGCTGTCGACACAGGCGCTCGACGGCGCTGACGTCGACGTGGTCGCCTTCGCGAACGAGGAGACTTTTCAGCCGCTGGTCGAGGCCGGCCGCAGCGGCGACGGGGAGATCTTCGCGACGAACACGCTGCGGATCGCGGTGCCGGCGGGGAACCCGGGTGGCATCGCAGACCTGGACGATCTCGCCGACCCGTCGCTCGCCGTCGTCCTGTGTGCACCCGAGGTGCCGTGCGGATCGGCGACCCGTAAACTCCTGAGCTCCGCCGGTGTAGCCGTGACAGCCGTGAGCGAGGAGACGAACGTCACGGCGGTCCTCACCCGTGTAGCCGATGGCGAGGCGGATGCCGGGATCGTGTACGCCACCGACATCGCCGCCGAGGAGCGGGTGGAAGGCATCCGCCCGGCGGGGGCGGGAGACGTCGTCAACCGGTATCCCATCGCCATCGCCGAGGACGCGCCGTCGCCGCGAGGCGCGCGGGCTTTCGTCGACTTCATCCTGTCGGATCAGGGCCAGGCCATCCTCGCCGCGCACGGATTCGAGGCACCGTGACACTCCCCCGCGGGCTCTACGTCGCGGCGACCGTCGCGATCGCCCTGCTCGTCCTGCCCATCGTCGGCCTGATCTCGCGGGTGCGCTGGGAGCAACTGGGCGACGATCTGCTGTCCCCGGCGGCGCTCAACGCCCTCGGCCTGTCGCTGGGCACTGCCGCCTGCGCGACCGTGCTGTGCCTGCTGCTGGGCGGGCCCCTCGCGATCGTCATCGCGAGGGCGCCTCGTCGCACCGCAGCCGTGCTGCGCACGATCGTGCTCGTCCCGCTCGTGCTGCCGCCGATGGTCGGTGGGCTCGCTCTGCTCGCGCTGCTCGGACGCAGCGGACTCGTCGGCAAGCCCCTGTTCGAGGTCACCGGGTTCAGCCTCCCGTACACGACGGCGGCGGTCGTGGTGGCGCAGGCGTTCGTCGCCCTGCCGTTCCTCGTGATCGCGTTGGAGGGGGCGCTGCGCACGTCGGGAATCGGCCATGAGCAGGTCGCCGCGACGCTGGGCGCCGGACGTTGGCGAGTGCTCACCCGGATCACGCTGCCGCTCGTCCTTCCGGGCCTCGTCGCGGGAACCGTCCTGTGCTTCGCACGGGCGCTCGGCGAGTTCGGAGCGACGGCGCTGTTCGCCGGCAACGCGGAAGGCATCACACGCACGATGCCGCTGGCGATCTACACCGCGTTCAACGGCGTCGGAGTCACGCAGGATTCGGCTGTCGCGCTGTCGCTGCTGCTGCTCGTCAGCGCCGCAGTGATCGTCAGCGCGCTGCGCTCATGGCGAGAGGATGCCGTGCGATGACCGCCGTGCCGACAGGGCGTCTGAGCGCCGACATCGCCGTGGATCGCGGCGGCTTCACGGCATCCGCGTCGATCGAGCTCGACGCGGGCGGGCGGCTCGCCCTGCTGGGTCCGAACGGCTCGGGAAAATCGACGCTGCTGAGCGCGCTGGCCGGGCTCATCCCGGTCGCGCGGGGCGAGGTGGTGCTCGACGGACGCATCCTCGAGCAGGCGGGACGGATGCACCGGCGGCCCGAAGAGCGACACATCGGGCTCCTCGATCAGAAGCCGCGGCTGTTCCCGCATCTGAGCGTGGTGCAGAACATCGCCTTCGGCCCGCGCTCCCGCGGCGTCGATCGCGCGACCGCGCGTGACACGGCGCGCAACTGGCTGGACAGGCTCGCACTCTCCGACCGCGCGGACGCCATGCCGCACGAGCTGTCCGGCGGTCAGCAGCAGCGGATCGCGATCGCCCGCGCGTTCGCCGCTGACCCCGCGCTCCTCCTGCTGGACGAGCCGTTCGCCGCGCTGGATGCCGAAAGCGCGCCCCTCGTGAGACGACTGCTTTCGGACGAGCTGACGCGCACCGGCACCGCAGCCGTGCTCGTCACACACGATCTGGCTGATGCCTGGCAGCTCGCAGGGCACTGCCTGGTGCTGCGCGACGGCCGCGTGGTCGAGGAGGGCACCCCTGCCGATCTGGCGGCGCGCCCGCAGCATCCTTTCACGGCTCGCCTGGCCGGCTTCGCCGTGGTCGAAGGATGCTGGACGGGGTCGACGCTCGACATCGGCGACGGCATCCTCCTCCCCGCACACCCGGAGGGCGAGCTCTATCCGGGGGATGCCGCATTCGCCGTGATCGCCCCGCAGGCCGTGCGCGTGCTCTCAAGCGGGACGACGGACGCGGGAGCCATCATCGCGCCGTTGGCGGCGGTGTCGGCGCGGGCGGGCATGCTGCGGCTGGAGCATCGCTCCGGCCTGGCGGCGATGACCCCGGTGAGCACGGTCGACGCGAGGCCGTTGCCTCGGGTCGGCGATGCCGCACGATTCGTCGTCGACGCGGTCACCGTGCGGCGCTCGGTGTCCTGACCGGCGCACGACCAAGTCCGCGCGTGCACCGCATACGCGGAACGGGCCGCCACCCGAAGGTGACGACCCGTTGCGTTGAAGCGATGCTTACGCGTTGCCGCCCGAGAGCTTCTCGCGCAGAGCCGCGAGCGCCTCGTCGTCCGCGAGCGTGCCGGCACCGGCCGAGTCGCTCGTGAAGGACTGACCGGCGGCGAAGTCGTCGCCGGCAGCAGCCTCGGCCTCGGCGGCCTTGGCCACGGCGACCTTGTGAGCCTCCCAGCGGGTCTGGGCTGCAGCGTACTCCTGCTCCCATGCCTCGCGGGCTGCGTCGAAGCCTTCCTTCCACGCACCGGTCTCGGGGTCGAAGCCCTCCGGGTACTTGTACTCGCCGTTCTCGTCGTACTCGGCGAGCATGCCGTACAGGGCCGGGTCGAACTCGGTGCCGTTGGGGTCGACCGACTCGTTGGCCTGCTTCAGCGACAGCGAGATGCGACGACGCTCGAGGTCGATGTCGATGACCTTGACGAAGACCTCTTCGCCGACGGACACGACCTGCTCAGCCAGCTCGACGTGCTTGCTGGAGAGCTCGGAGATGTGCACGAGGCCCTCGATGCCGTCCGCGACGCGCACGAACGCACCGAACGGAACCAGCTTCGTGACCTTGCCCGGTGCGATCTGGCCGATCGCGTGGGTGCGAGCGAAGACCTGCCACGGGTCCTCCTGCGTCGCCTTCAGCGACAGGGAGACGCGCTCGCGGTCGAGGTCCACCTCGAGGATCTCGACGGTGACCTCCTGGCCGACCTCGACGACCTCGGAAGCGTGCTCGATGTGCTTCCAGGACAGCTCGGAGACGTGCACGAGGCCGTCAACGCCACCCAGGTCGACGAACGCACCGAAGTTGACGATCGAGGACACGACACCCTTGCGGACCTGACCCTTGTGCAGGTTGTTGAGGAAGGTCGTGCGCGACTCGGACTGCGTCTGCTCCAGCAGAGCGCGGCGCGAGAGCACCACGTTGTTGCGGTTCTTGTCGAGCTCGAGGATCTTGGCCTCGATCTCCTGGCCGAGGTACGGCGTCAGGTCGCGGACGCGGCGCAGCTCGATCAGCGACGCCGGCAGGAAGCCACGGAGGCCGATGTCGACGATGAGGCCACCCTTGACGACCTCGATGACGGTGCCGGTGACGACTCCGTCGTTCTCCTTGATCTTCTCGACGTCGCCCCAGGCGCGCTCGTACTGCGCACGCTTCTTGGAGAGGATCAGTCGGCCTTCCTTGTCCTCCTTCTGGAGAACGAGGGCCTCGACCTGGTCGCCGACGGCGACGACCTCGTTGGGGTCGACGTCGTGCTTGATGGA
Organism: Microbacterium sp. M28; assembly: GCF_025836995.1. Lineage (NCBI taxonomy): Bacteria > Bacillati > Actinomycetota > Actinomycetes > Micrococcales > Microbacteriaceae > Microbacterium > Microbacterium triticisoli. The sequence goes on from NZ_CP107546.1 coordinate 1,969,953, forward strand.
AAGTTCGCGCGAGGGGATGACGCCCTCGGTCTTGTAACCGACGTCCAGCAGAACCTCGTCGCGGTCGATCTTGACGATCGTGCCCTCGATGATGTCGCCGTCGTTGAAGAACTTCAGGGTCTTCTCGACCGCGGCCAGGAAGTCCTCGGCAGATCCGATGTCGTTGATCGCGACCTGCTTGGTGGCCGGGGCGGTCGTTGCGGTAGTCATGTAGTGGGTTGTCCTTGTTGAATGGGGGCTCGGGCTTCCGGCCGACGTGCGCACACGTATCTGAAGGCTGGAAAGCGAATGGATTGGATTGCTGCCACGAAGGCACGCGCCAGCGCGCCACAAGTGACACTTCAGATTACCAGGTTCGGCGGCATCTGTCTGCTGTGGATAACTCCGACGGATGCCGAGCCGTTGGCGTTACCGTGATCGGGTGATCATCTCGCGCCCTCGTCACCTCCTCTGCTTCTCGGCCATCGGCATCGTCGCTCTGGCCGCGGGTTCTCTGATCGCGTGCGCCCCCGAGGCGGATCCCACCCCCACGCCGACCGCCGCCTTCGCGTCCGAGGAGGAAGCCTTCGCCGCAGCGGAAGAGGTCTACCGGGCGTACAACGACGCCGGGAACGCTCGACGCTCGGGACAATCGACACCCAATCCACAAGACTTCCTGACCGGCACCGCACTCGAAGGCGATATTGAAGCGCTACAGCTATTGGACGCCCAGAATCTAACTCTCGAAGGTTCGGTCGGGCTTCTGTCCTTCACCGGACAAGCCGCGCAGATCGGTCAATCCGACAGCTCAATAGTCGCCCTCGTCTGTCTCGACGCTTCACAGGCACGCGTTGTGGATGCTGACGGGGTTGACCTCACCCCGGGCGATCGCGAGGACACGATCGCACAGTTGGTCGAGTTCGCGGGCTCGCCAAGTCGGTTGCTCATCTCATCAGAGTCGGCAGAGGACTCGAGTCAATGTCGATGACACAAACACTTGTCGCCATTCCGACATTGATCGCTTTACTCGGCGTGCCTGTCACCACGCCCCTGGCTTGGAAATCAGGAATAGCGTGCCCGAAGGAGCTCCAGCTCGCGGGTGTATGCAACGCGACGAATACCGGCAACCAGATAGTCGTTGATGGTTCCCGAGCGAACGATCATTCAGACGGAGCGCCCGGCCGCAAGACCGAGGACAGTTGGCACTCAAGCGCCGGCCCACCACAACCTCCGGTGAAGTCGGAGTTCGAGCAGTGCCTCGACGATTGGAACCGCTACATCGGCTGCTTCCAGCGCGCGGATCCCGCTGACCCGGCGGCCCCTTCCGCGCCGGCGCCGGCGATCCCCGCGGTCACGATCACGGACCTCGCCCGGTTCGCGCCGGCCGGCGCCGTGGTCGCGGGCGAGCCCGACAACGTCGGCGTCGCAGGTCTGCCGACCAACTTCGTCGCATCGGCCTCCGCGCATACGGTCTCCGGCGAGCTGTTCGGCTATCCGATCACGGTCCGCTTCACTCCCGCCGGGTTCGATTTCGACTACGGCGACGGCACGGCGGCCACGACGAGCGACGGCGGCCGGAGCTGGTCCGCGTTGGGGCAGGCACAGTTCACCCCGACCACGACGAGCCACGTGTACAGCGAACGCGGCGAGTACGACGCGAGCGTAGACGTCCGATACACCGCCGAGATCGACCTCGGAATCGGCTGGTTCCCGGTCGACGGCGAAGTCACCAGCGCCGGCCCCGCCCAGCGGATCCGCATCTTCGAGGCGCACACCGCGCTCGTCGCGCACACGTGCGAACAGGCGCCGTCCTCGCCCGGGTGCTGACCCGGCCGAGGACCGACCGCTGTGCCATGCTGATCCCATGAGCGACAGGCTGATGCTGCTGGACACCGCGAGCCTCTACTTCCGGGCCTTCTATGGTGTGCCGGACAAGGTGAAGGCGCCGGACGGCTCCCCCATCAACGCCGCCCGCGGTCTGCTCGACATGATCGCGAAGCTCGTGTCGACCTACCAGCCCACGCATCTCGTCGCCTGCTGGGACGACGACTGGCGTCCGCAGTGGCGCGTCGATCTCATCCCCAGCTACAAGGCGCATCGCGTCGTCGAGTTCGTCCCGAACGCGGCCGACATCGAAGAGGTGCCGGATCCGCTCGAAGCGCAGATCCCCCTGATCCGCGCCGAGCTCGGCGCACTCGGCATCCCGATCATCGGCGTCGCCCAGCACGAGGCCGATGACGTCATCGGAACTCTCGCAACCGTCGCGACCATGCCGGTCGACATCGTCACAGGCGATCGCGACCTGTTCCAGCTCGTCGACGACGCCCGCGACGTCCGTGTCATCTACACGGCGCGCGGCATGAGCAATCTCGACACCCTGACCGAGGCGAGCGTCGTCGCCAGGTACGGCGTACTCCCCTCCCAGTACGCCGACTTCGCCACCATGCGCGGCGACGCATCCGACGGACTCCCCGGCGTGGCGGGCGTGGGCGAGAAGACCGCGGCGACGCTGCTCCAGACGCACGGCGACCTGGACGGCATCCGCGCCGCCGCCCTCGCAGGAGAAGGCATGTCCGCCGGCATCCGTGCGAAGGTCCTCGCTGCCTCGGACTATCTGGACGTCGCCCCGACCGTCGTGCTCGTGGCCCGCGACCTCGACATCACCGTGCCGACAACACCGCTCGGACACCTGGACGACGCCGCAAAGGATGCCGCGACGGCACTGGCCGAGACGTGGAACCTCGGCACATCGATGACGAGGGCTCTCGCCGCACTCCCCGGTTGATCAACCGGGCCAGCCCGATCAGTCGGCCCAGTCGAGCAGTCGGTCGATGCCCCAGGTCGTGATGATCCGGGCAGCAGGTACGCCGGCGCGTTCCGCGCGCACGGCGCCGTGATCGAGCAGCGACAGCTGGCCCGGCGCGTGCGCATCCGAATCGATCGAGAAAAGGCAGCCCTCCTCGAGTGCGATCGCGATCAGCGCATCGGGCGGATCCTGGCGCTCGGGTCGGGAGTTGATCTCGACGGCGACGCCGTGCTCGGCGCACGCGGCGAACACCGCGCGGGCGTCGAACTCGGACGGCGGACGAGTCCCCCGTGATCCCTCGACGAGCCGGCCGGTGCAGTGACCGAGCACGTCGACTCGACCCGACCTCACCGCCGTGAGCATGCGCGCGGTCATCGCCGCTGCATCCATACGCAGTTTGGAATGCACCGATGCCACCACGATGTCGAGTTCGGCCAGAAGCTCCGGCTCCTGATCCAGCGCCCCGTCCTCGAGGATGTCCACCTCGATCCCGGCGAGCACGCGCAGGGCGGCATCCGACTCGGCACGCACCAGTGGGATCTGCTCGCGCAGGCGCTCGGCGCTCAGCCCACGGGCCACGCGCAGCCGCGGCGAATGATCGGTGATGGCCAGGTAGTCGTGACCGAGAGCGCGCGCCGCGTCCGTCATGGTCCGTATCGACGTCGTGCCGTCCGACCATTCCGTATGCGCGTGCAGGTCGCCGCGGAGCAGCCCCCGCAGCTCCGAGGACAGTTCGGGCTCGACCTCGCCGCGCAGCTCGACGAGGTAACGAGGCGTCTCACCCGCCTGCGCCTGCGTGATCACCTCGAACGTCGAATCGCCGATCCCCTTGGACGCCCGCAGCCGCACGGGATCCGCGCGCACCTCTTCCGGCAGCGACTCCCAGGTGGCCGCCGCCTGACGGAACGCCTTGGCGCGGTAACGAGAAGCACGCTCGCGCTCCAGCAGCGCGGCGATCTCGAGGAGAGCGGCTGCCGGATCCATGGTCAGGCCTTGGCCAGCTCGCGGGACACCGACACCCATTCGTCGAGCTTGGCCGACGCGCGGCCGTCATCCACGGCATCCGCTGCCTTGGCGAAGCCCTCGCGCAGTCGATCCAGGATCGGGCGCTGCACCTGCGTCGCGTCCTGCGACAGCTCGAACGCGACGATGCCGGCGGCGGCGTTGAGGAGGACGACGTCTCGCACCGGCCCCTGCTCCCCCGCCAGGGTGCGTCGCAGCACCTCGGCGTTGTGCTCGGGAGAGCCGCCGATCAGATCGGACAGATCCGCCAGTGGGATGCCGAGATCGCGCGGATCGAGGTCGTGCTCGTGGATGTCACCGCGCGACACCTCCCAGATCCGACTGTGACCGGTGGTGGTGAGCTCGTCCAGGCCGTCGTCGCCGCGGAAGACGAGTGCCGTCGCCCCGCGCGTGCGGAACACGCCGGTGATGAGCGGCACGCGCTCGAGCTGGGCGACTCCGACCGCGTTGGCCTCGGCGCGGGCCGGGTTGCAGAGCGGACCGAGCATGTTGAACACGGTCGGGATGCCGAGTTCGGCCCTGGCGGCGCCGGCATGCTTGAAACCCGGGTGGAACGCGGCCGCCCACGCGAAGGTGATGCCCGTGCGGTCCAGCACCGACGCCACGTGGTCGGGCGAGAGCGACAGCTCGAGACCCAGCGCGCCCAGGACGTCGGAGGCTCCGGATGCCGAGCTCGCGGCGCGGTTGCCGTGCTTGACCACGGGGATCCCGGTCGCGCCGATGATCACCGCAGCTGTCGTCGAGATGTTCACCGTGCCGACGCGGTCGCCGCCGGTGCCGACGATGTCGAGCACGTCCGGCGAGACCGGCAGCGGCACCGCGGCCTCGAGGATGGCGTCGCGGAAGCCGACGATCTCGTCGATCGTCTCCCCTTTGGCACGCAGGGCCACGAGGAATCCGGCCAGCTGGGCGTCGGAGACCTTCCCCTGCATCACCTGACGCATGGCCCACGTCGATTCCCACACGCTCAGATCGCGCCGCTCCAGGAGCGTGGTGAGCACATCGGACCAGGTCAGGGATTCAGCCATGTGTGCGATCCTATCGGCGCGCAGAATTTCATCTCGACGTCGACATGAACCCCGGCAAGCGTCGTTTCCCCTGTATTCACCGAGGATTCGCAGGCGTTTCTTAGGTTCCCCTAAGTGACGGACCAGCGAATCGGACCCCCGTGATGCAAGAATCGCCCGCTCGGATCGGCCATAATGGAGGGGTGACGACCTCAGCGACGTATGCCCCGGCAGCCCGAACCATCAAGCGGCCCAATCCGGTAGCTGTCGGCACCATCGTGTGGCTCGGCAGCGAGGTGATGTTCTTCGCGGGACTGTTCGCGATCTACTTCACCCTCCGCAGCACCTCACCGGAGCTGTGGGCCGACCGAACGGAACTGCTCAACGTTCCCTTCGCCGCGATCAACACCGCCATCCTGGTGCTGTCCTCCGTGACGTGCCAGATGGGTGTCTTCGCCGCTGAGGACCTGCAGCCGTACCGCATCGCCAAGGGCCAGCTGAACCCGGCCGGCCGCCGCCGCCTGTTCGGCTGGGGCATGGTCGAGTGGTTCTGGCTCACCTTCGCACTCGGCGCGGTGTTCGTCTCCGGTCAGGTCTGGGAGTACGCCCAGCTGGTCGCCGAGGGGATGCCGATCCAGGCCGACTCCTACGCATCGGCGTTCTACCTCACCACGGGCTTCCACGCCCTGCACGTCACCGGTGGTCTCATCGCGTTCCTGCTCGTCATGGGCCGCGCGTTCGCCGTCAAGAACTTCACGCACAAGGAGGCGACCTCCTCGATCGTTGTGTCCTACTACTGGCACTTCGTCGACGTCGTCTGGATCGTGCTGTTCTTCGTCATCTACTTCCTGAAATAAGAGCGGAGCTGATCCCTGAGATGGCACGAGAGAAGAAGCGCCGTTCGAACGGTCGCCGCAGCCCCTTCGCGGCAGCGGCACTGATCGGAGCAGGACTCCTCATCACCGGCGGCGTGTACGCCGGTGCATCCGCGGCGATCGCCGCGACCGAAACCCCGACCGTCGCATCTGCGTCGCTGACCGCTGAGGACGGCGAGAAGCTGTTCCAGGCGAACTGCGCCACCTGCCACGGCCTCGACATGCAGGGCACCGACAACGGCCCGAGCCTCATCGGCGTCGGAGAACTCGCCACCGAGTTCCAGCTGTCGACCGGCCGTATGCCCCTGCAGATGCAGGGACCGCAGGCGCCGCAGAAGCCGGTGCAGTTCACGGAGGATCAGATCCAGGCGATCTCGTCCTACGTCCAGGAGGTCGCCCCCGGCCCGACCTACCCCGCCGACTGGATCACCTCCGGTGAGGCGAACCCCGACAACGCCGACGACGAAGCGAGCGTCTCGCACGGTGCCGAGCTGTTCCGCGTGAACTGCGCGATGTGCCACAACGTCGCCGCCGCCGGTGGAGCGCTCACCGAGGGCAAGTACGCTCCGGCTCTGACCGAGACCAGCGCGCTGCACATCTACGCGGCCATGGTCACGGGTCCGCAGAACATGCCCGTGTTCGGCAACATGAACCTGTCCGACGAGGACAAGCGCGACATCATCGCGGCGCTGGTCTTCCAGCAGGAGTCCGTGCAGCCGGGCGGGTTCTCGCTCGGATCCCTTGGCCCCGTCTCCGAGGGCCTGTTCGTCTGGATCTTCGGCATCGGCGCTCTTGTCGCCATCACCGTGTGGATCACGGCGAAGTCCAACTGACGCATTTTCATCGAAGAGGAACGTACGAGGAGCACCATGGCACACGACGACGACTCGCAGGCTCTTGACAGGGCCTACCAGCCCTCTCCTGGGCTGGGTGTCGCAGTCAGCGATCCCGTGCAGAACCCGGGGCTGCCGCCGCACCGCGAGCGGATGACCGACAAGGACCCGCGCGCCGAGAAGCGAGCGGTCCGAACGGTCTACACGCTCTTCTACCTGTCGCTGGCCGGCTCCATCTGGGCGGTCGCCGCCTACATGCTGTTCCCGATCGAGGACCAGTCGCTGGTCTCGATCCGTTACAACAACCTGTTCATCGGTCTGGGCATCGGTCTCGCCCTGCTCGCACTTGGTCTGGGAGCGATCCACTGGTCCAAGGCGCTGATGAGCGACAAGGAGTTCACCGAGTACCGCCACCCCACCCGTGGCAAGGACTCGACGCGCGAGGCATCCATCAAGGCGTTCGCCGACGCGAACGAGGAGTCCGGCTTCGGACGACGCGCGATGATCCGCAACTCGCTGTTCGCGGCGCTCGTCGCCTCGATCATCCCCGGTGTCACGCTGTTCCGCGGGCTGGCACCGCACAGCACCGCAGAGGACCCCACCAAGGGCGACCCGGTGGCGCTGCTCAAGCACACCATGTGGGACAAGGGCCAGCGCCTCGTGCGCGACCCCGACGGCACCCCGATCCGCGCAGCGGACGTGACCCTCGGCTCGGCGTTCCACGTCATCCCCGAGGATCTCGCCACCCTGTCGCACCACGACGGCTACCTCGAGGAGAAGGCGAAGGCCATCGTGCTGATGATGCGCCTTCGGCCTGAGCAGCTCATCGAGGCCGAGGACCGCAAGGACTGGTCGTACGACGGCATCGTCGCGTACTCCAAGGTCTGCACGCACGTCGGATGCCCCGTCGCCCTGTACGAGCAGCAGACGCACCACCTGCTCTGCCCCTGCCACCAGTCGCAGTTCGACGTGACCGACCACGCCAAGGTCATCTTCGGCCCGGCAGCCCGCCCGCTGCCGCAGCTGCCGATCACCGTCGATGACGAGGGCTACCTCGTCGCGAAGAGCGACTTCACCGAACCCGTCGGCCCGAGCTTCTGGGAGCGTCATTGAGCACCGCAACGCTGTCCAAAGAGGACAACAAGGACACCAAGGCGCCTCTCGGCGGCCGTTTCGTCGGCGCCGCGTCGAACTACATCGATGAGCGCACCAGCCTCTCCGGCTTCGTCAAGGAGCTCGGTCGCAAGATCTTCCCCGACCACTGGTCGTTCATGCTGGGTGAGATCGCACTGTGGAGCTTCGTGGTCGTGTTCCTCTCCGGAACCTTCCTGACGTTCTTCTTCCAGGCCTCGATGGTGGAGACCCACTACACCGGCGCCTACGCTCCGATGCGCGGCATCGAGATGTCCGCGGCTCTCGAGTCCACGCTGAACATCTCGTTCGACGTGCGCGGCGGACTCCTCGTCCGTCAGATCCACCACTGGGCGGCGCTGGTCTTCATCGCCGGCATCGGCGTGCACATGCTGCGCGTGTTCTTCACCGGCGCGTTCCGCAAGCCGCGCGAGCTCAACTGGGTGATCGGCTTCGTGCTGTTCGTCCTGGCACTGGCCGAGGGCTTCACCGGCTACTCGCTCCCCGACGACCTGCTCTCTGGCAACGGCCTGCGCATCATCGACGGCATGGTGAAGGGTCTCCCGCTGATCGGAACCTGGACCTCGTTCCTGCTGTTCGGCGGCGAGTTCCCCGGCACCGACATCGTCGGCCGCCTGTACACACTGCACATCCTGCTGCTGCCGCTGCTGGTGATCGCGTTCATCGTGCTGCACCTCATGCTCATGGTCATCAACAAGCACACGCAGTTCGCCGGCCCCGGCCGTTCGAACGACAACGTCGTGGGCTACCCGATGATGCCGGTCTACATGTCCAAGATGGGCGGCTACCTGTTCATCGTGTTCGGCACGATCGTGTTGATCGCGACGTTCTTCCAGATCAACCCGATCTGGAACTACGGACCGTACGACCCCTCCCCCGTCTCCGCCGGTACCCAGCCCGACTGGTACATCGGCTTCGCGGACGGGGCACTGCGTCTGGCGCCGTCGAACTGGGACATCGTGTTCCTGGACCGCACCTGGTCGTTCGGCATCATCGTCCCGGTGCTCGTCCTGCTGGTGTTCCTCGTCGCCGTCGCGATCTACCCCTTCATCGAGGCGTGGGTCACCGGCGACAAGCGCGAGCACCACATCGCCCAGCGTCCGCGCAACGCCGCCACGCGCACCGCGATCGGCGTCGCCGGCGTGATCTTCTACGCAGTGCTGTGGGCCGCGGCATCGTCCGACCTCATCGCGACGCACTTCATGCTGACGATGGAAGGCGTGATCCACACGCTGCAGGCGCTGCTGATCCTGGGCCCGGTGCTCGGTTACTTCGTCACGAAGCGCATCTGCATCGCGTTGCAGAAGAAGGACCGCGAGATCGTCCTGCACGGCTATGAGTCCGGCCGCATCGTCCGCCTCCCCGGTGGCGAGTTCATCGAGGTGCACCAGCCGGTCGACAAGTACGACCGCTGGAAGCTCATCGATGTCGAGGGCTACGAGCCGCTCGTCGTGCGCCCCAACGCCAAGGGTCGCATCCCGTGGACGCAGAACCTGCGCTCGGCCATGTCGCGCTGGTTCTACGAGGACCGTCTCACCCCGCTCACACAGGCCGAGGTGGACGCCGCGGATGCTCACCAGCACCACGTCATCGCACAGGATGCCGAGACCGAGGCCGCCGAGATCCAGGGTGCTCACGAGCGCGCCGGAGTCCCCGACGCCCCGCTGGTGGCCACCGAGGACCACGTCGGCGAAACAGCCAACACGCCCAGCACGGTCATCGCGACCGAGCCGGTCAAGAAGGCGTCCAAGAAGAAGAAGAAGTCGGAGGACGGCGAGTAAGACGCCGCTCTCCCCCGGCCCCGTCGCGTTTCGCGGCGGGGCCTTCTTCATGCCGTTCCCGTGTCGGAAATCATGCGAGAGCTGACCGCAACGAGAAGGCGCGGGCGCCACGGCATCCGTAGGCTGGACGCATGATCGAGCGCACCGACTACTTCGCAGCCAAGCTGGCCTACGAGACCGACGCCAGCGACCTGTACGCCCGCCAGAAGGCCGGGGACGGCGTCCTGGTCATCGACGTCCGCTCCGACGAGGCCTGGGCGCAGGGACGCGTCGCGGGGGCCATCCACATGCACTACAACGACATCGCCGATCGCGCCCCGCAGGAGATCCCCGCCGGCACGGACGTCGTCGTGTACTGCTGGAGCCCGGGGTGCAACGCCGGTGCCAAGGGAGCCCTGGAGTTCGCGAAGCTCGGCTATCCGGTCCGCGAGATGATCGGCGGGTTCGAGTACTGGGTGCGCGAGGGCTACCCTGTCGAGAACGCCGACGGCGTCCACCGGCGAACGGTCGACCCGCTCACCGGCGTCCCGCGCATCCGCACGCGCGCGTAGCTGCGAGTCGCACCCGGGCGGCTTGCGGAGAGGGCGTGAATGCTCGGTCCAGCGCCCGTGGACGGCCATCAGCGACCCGCATCACGCGCGGGCAGCCGGAAGGCGCTGTGGACGGCCGCCTCAACGCCGGCGAAACGACCCGCGGCCCCCGTCGGGCACGGCGGGGCCGGCCCACCGCGCACGAAGAAGGCCCCCGGAGATCCGGGGGCCTTCTTCGATGCTGCGTATCAGCGGGCGAAGTTGCCGCGGTAGTACTCGTACACCCAGCCGACGATCGCGATGACGAAGATCGCGAGACCGATCGGGAGCAGGAAGTGTCCGACGGCGAGTCCGACGACGAAGATCGCCGCGGAACCCGCGAGGACGATCGGCCACCACGACCACGGGCTGAACTCGCCGAGCTCGGGATCTCCGTCGTCGATGTCGCTCGTCAGGATGTCCTCGGGCAGCTCGCCGCCCTGGGCACGGTGGGTGCGGTGCAGGTACCAGGCGATCATCGCGCCCATGAAGGCGGTGAACAACAGGGCAACGGTGCCGACCCACTCGATCGCGGTCACGATCGGACGGTCCTGGTGCTCCAGGATGTTCCAGCCGGTGTAGACGACGGCCACGACGGCGAAGAAGGCCGTGAGCACCCACCACAGGATGACGTTGTCGCGCATGTTACTTGGCCTCTCCCGCAGCTGCGTGAGCTGCGACCGGGTGCTCTGCGGCCTCCGGGTGGTTCAGGTCGAACGCGGGACGCTCGCTGCGGATACGAGGGATCGACGTGAAGTTGTGACGCGGCGGCGGGCAGCTGGTCGCCCACTCGAGCGATGCGCCGTATCCCCACGGGTCGTTCACGGTGACCTTCGGCGCCTTGCGGGCCGTGATCCACACGTTCAGGAAGAACGGCAGCATCGAAGCGCCGAGGATGATCGCACCGATCGTCGACACCTGGTTCTGCCACGTCCACCCGTCGGCCGCGGAGTAGTCCGCGTAGCGGCGGACCATGCCGTCGACGCCCAGCCAGTGCTGGATGAGGAAGGTCATGTGGAAGCCGATGAACAGCATCCAGAAGTGCACGTAGCCGAGACGCTCGTTCAGCATCCGCCCAGTCCACTTCGGCCACCAGAAGTAGAAGCCGGCGAACATCGCGAACACGACGGTCCCGAACACCACGTAGTGGAAGTGGGCGACGACGAAGTACGAGTCGCTGAGGTGGAAGTCCAGCGGAGGCGAGGCGAGGATGACGCCGGTGAGGCCACCGAAGACGAACGAGACGAGGAAGCCGAGAGCGAAGACCATCGGCGTCTCGAACGTGACGGAGCCCCGCCACATGGTGCCGATCCAGTTGAAGATCTTCACACCGGTCGGAACCGCGATGAGCATCGTCATCAGCGCGAAGAACGGCAGCAGCACCGAACCCGTGACGTACATGTGGTGCGCCCAGACGGCCACCGACAGCGCGGCGATCGCGATGGTCGCGTACACGAGGGTCTTGTATCCGAAGATCGGCTTGCGGCTGAACACCGGGAAGATCTCGGAGACGATGCCGAAGAACGGCAGCGCGATGATGTACACCTCAGGGTGCCCGAAGAACCAGAACAGGTGCTGCCACAGGAGCACGCCGCCGTTGGCCGGGTCGTAGATGTGCGCACCGAGGATGCGGTCGGCCGCCGCGGCGAAGATCGCTGCCGCCAGCACGGGGAAGGCCATCAGGATCAGCAGGCTGGTGATGAGCGTGTTCCAGCTGAAGATCGGCATGCGCCACATCGTCATACCCGGGGCGCGCATCGTGATGACCGTGGTGATGAAGTTCACCGCACCGAGGATCGTGCCGAAACCGGAGATGCCGAGACCGACCATCCAGAGGTTTCCACCGGCACCGGGTGAGAACGAGGCGTTCGCGAGCGGCTGGTAGGCGAACCAGCCGAACGACGCCGCACCCTGCGGGGTGAGGAAGCCGGCGACCGCGATCGTCGAGCCGAACAGGAACAGCCAGAACGCGAACGCGTTCAGACGCGGGAAGGCGACGTCCGGAGCACCCAGCTGCAGCGGCAGGATCGCGTTGGCGAAGCCCGCGAACAGCGGCGTCGCGAACATCAGCAGCATGATCGTGCCGTGCATCGTGAACAGCTGGTTGTACTGCTCCTTCGTCGGGATGATCTGCATACCCGGCGCGAACAGCTCGGCACGGATGACCAGGGCCATCACGCCGCCGAGGAGGAAGAACAGCACGGACGCGATCAGGTACATGTACCCGATGGTCTTGTGGTCGGTGGAGGTGATCCACTTGACGACGATGTTGCCCTTCTGCTCGACGCGCGAGGAGCTCATCAGAGCGGCCTGGCGGGCGGGCAGGGTGTTCGGGCGGGAGCCGGCGGTCTCGTCGATCTTGGGTTCAGCTGTGGTCGACATGACTTACTCCTCTTCTCCCTCGGATGCCTCTTCGGAGGATCCGGTTCCGGGGAGGTTCGACAGGCGGTCGTAGGCATCGGCGATGTCGCCGGTGTTGCCCTTCTCGCGCAGTTCCTCGACGTAGGCGTCGTATTCGTCCTGCTCGACGACCTTGACGTTGAACAGCATCATCGAGTGGTACTCGCCGCAGAGCTCCGCGCACTTGCCCTCGTACTCGCCGACACGCGTCGGAGTGAAGGACCAGGTGTTGTCCTTCCCGATGTACATGTCCTTCTTGTAGAGGAAGTCGATGATCCAGAACGAGTGGATGACGTCGCGCGACTGGAGGTGGATGGTGACATCCTGATCGACCGGCAGGACCAGCGTCGGAAGCTGCTCCTGGTCGACGTTGCCGTCCTTGTCGGGCTGGGCCTGGATGCCCATGGTCCACACGGCATCCGACAGGTCGTCGTCCTCGCCGGCGTACATGAAGTCCCACGCCCACTGCTTGCCGATCGCGGTGATCTCGACGTCGGGCTCTTCCCACTGCGTCTCGATCGCGGTCTGGTCACGCGCGGTGAAGAAGAACATTCCGAGCACGAGCAGCAGCGGCACGATCGTGTAGAAGATCTCGATCGGCATGTTGTAGCGCATCTGCACCGGCAGGCCGGTCTGGCCCTTGCGACGGCGGTACGCGATGGCGGCCCATGCCATGAGACCCCAGGTGATGACACCGACCGCCAGCAGGACGATCCAGGAGTTCACCCACAGACCGGAGACTCGCTCGGTCTGGTTTGTCGCGGCCGTACCGTCCTCGACGAAGCCAGGAAGGAAGCCGTTGAGCTCGGTGGGAGTACATCCCGCCAGGGCCACGGCTGCCGCGATTCCCAGAGGAATGGCGGCCCAACGAAGGCGGCGTTTCGAGGGCACGATGCACCTTTCAGATCGCGGACAGGGCACACCCCAGTCTAGGGCAACCTCACACCCGATTCACGCCAAGCACGCAGGTTGGCGTGTGCGTCAGGGTCAGTGGAAGCTGTCGCCGCAGGCGCAGCTGCCCGCCGCATTCGGGTTGTCGATCGTGAAGCCCTGCTCCGAGATCGTGTCCTTGAAATCGATCGATGCACCGTCGAGATACGGCACGCTCATGTTGTCGACGATGACCTCGACGCCGTCGAAGTCGACCGTCTCGTCGCCGTCCAGGTACCGCTCGTCGAAGTACAGCTGGTAGATCAGGCCGGAGCAGCCGCCGGGCTGCACGGCGACGCGCAGACGCAGGTCGTCGCGCCCCTCCTGCTCGAGGAGGCTCTTGACCTTGAGCGCCGCGGCGTCGGTCAGCTTCACCCCGTGTGCGGTGTTGGTCTCGGTGGTCAGTGTGGTGTCGCTCATCTCACTCCTCAGGGACGGGGCCGCGCGCGGCACGGCGTTGTTTCAGATTCTACCGCCGGGTGCGCCGGCCGGGCGTGTCAGCGCGTGATCCGGTTCATGCGCGTCAGCATGAGCGCCTCGGTCCGAACGGCGTGGCGGAACGTGTCGAGGTGCAGCGACTCGTTCGGGCTGTGTGCCCTGGCATGCGGGTCCTCGACGCCGGTGACCAGGATCTGCGCCTCCGGGAACTCGCGGACGAGGTCCGCGATGAACGGGATCGAACCGCCGACTCCGAGGTCGACCGGCTCGACTCCGTAGCCGTCCGCCATGGCCTGCCGCGTGAGCGCGACCGCCCATCCGCTGGTGTCCACGAGGAAGCCGTCGCCGAGATCGACGTCCGAGAACGTCAACTCGGCGCCGAACGGTGCGTGCGCGCGCAGGTGCTGCTCGAGCGCTGCATAGGCGTCTGCCCCGCTCTGGCCCGGTGCGACGCGTGCGCTGATGACGACGGTCACCTCGGGCGAGAGGGTGTTGGATGCCGACGCCACGCTCGTCGCGTCGACACCGATGACGGTGACGGCCGGCTTGTTCCAGATCCGGCTCAGGATGCTGTCGCGGCCGATCGGTGAGACGCCCTCGGGGAGACCGGCCTCGTCGCGGAGGGTCTCTTCGGAGTAATCGGGTGTGGCGGCCGCCCGCTGTTCGAGGCCGGCCACCGCTACGGAGCCATCGGCATCCCACAGGGTGTTCAGGAGCTTGATCGTGGCCATCATCGCGTCGGGAACCGCGCCGCCGTACATGCCGGAGTGCGACGCGTGCTCGAGCGTGCGGACCGTGAGCGTGAATCGCGCGTTGCCGCGCAGCGACACCGTCAGGCCGGGCGTCCTGGAGTCCCAGTTGCCGGAATCCGCCACGACGATCGCATCCGCGCGAAGGGCGTCGGCGTTGTCGCTGAGGAACTGCGCGAAGGAACGGGAGCCGTACTCCTCCTCCCCCTCGATGAACAGGGCGACACCGAGGTCGAGGCCGTCGCCGACGGCATCCGCGACGGCGCGCAGCGACGCGATGTGCGCCATGACGCCTGCCTTGTCGTCCGCCGCTCCTCGGCCGTACAGCCGGCCGTCGCGCACGGTGGGCTCGAACGGAGGCGTCTCCCAGAGCGCGTCGTCTCCCGGAGGCTGCACGTCGTGGTGCGCATAGAGGAGGATGGTCGGTCGGCCGTTGCGCGCGGCACGGGTGGCGAGGATGGCCGGCTGGCCCTGTTCGTCCGTCCCCGGAATCGCCGCACGCAGCACGCGCACCTCGTCGAACACGCCGGTGTCCGTCGCGAGCGCCGCGATGGCCTCGGCGCTGCGCTCCAACTGGGACTGATCGAACGACGGCCATGCGATGCCGGGGATGCGCACGAGAGTCCCCAGATCACCGAGCGCGCGGGGCAGGCCGGTCGCGACGGATTCGAGCACCGCCTCTTCGACGGCGAGGTCTTCAGGGGTCTGCGAATCGGAAGAGGTCATGCGGGTAATCTTAAGGGCGAACCCGATCACGTGACCGAGGAGCCTTGTGGCCAATCCCACCCCTGAGACGAACGACGCCGCCGCGCAGAACCCCATCGCCGGCAAGGGGCGTGCGACGCCGACGCGTGCCGAGCAGGAAGCTGCCCGCCGTCGGCCGCTGGTGGCGAACACCAAGGAGGCGAAGGCCGCGGCGAAGGCGCAGCTGAACGAGCAGCGCGAGAAGGCGCGCATCGGGATGGCCAACGGCGACGACAAGTACCTCCCGCCGCGCGACAAGGGTCCGCAGCGCCGCTGGGTACGCGACTACGTGGATGCCGGCTGGCACCTGTCCGAGTGGATCATGGCCCTCATGCTGGTCGTGATCATCGTGTCGCTGTTCGGCGAAGCCTTCCCTGCGATCTCGTTCTACGCCTTCGTGGGTCTGTGGGCGTACCTGATCATCTCGATCCTCGACATGGTCCTCCTGGCGAACCGCGTGAAGCGCAAGGCCGCGGCGAAGTTCGGCAAGGACAAGCTCGAGAAGGGCCTCGGCTGGTACGCGGCGATGCGCGCACTGCAGATGCGCTTCATGCGTCTGCCGAAGCCGCAGGTCAAGCGGCGCCAGTACCCCGCCTGAGCTCCGGGCATCCGACACACAGCGCCGGACGACCGGGGAGCGCTCATCGACCCGAGCGCAGACCCCGGTTGATCTGGCGACCCCAGAACGGACCGCGGTACAGGAACGCCGTGTAGCCCTGCACGAGCGTGGCTCCGGCATCCAGACGTGCACGCACGTCCCCGGCGGTCTCCACGCCGCCGACCGAGATCACGCAGAAGTCGTTCGGCACCGCGGCCCGCACGACCTTCAGCACCTCCATCGAGCGCTCGCGCAGCGGCGCCCCGGAGAGTCCTCCTGCGCCGGCGGCCTCGACCTTCGCCGGAGCCGTGGACAGCCCGTCGCGTCCGATCGTCGTGTTGTGGGCGATGATGCCGGCGAGCCCCTCGGCGACGGCGAGTTGTGCGATCGCCTCGATCTCCTCATCCGGCAGGTCGGGGGCGATCTTCACCAGCAGCGGCGTGGCGCCTGCGGCATCCTTCACCGCGCGCAGCAGCGGAGCGAGCGTCTCGACGGCCTGCAGTCCTCGCAGCCCTGGAGTGTTGGGCGACGACACGTTGACCGCGAGATAGTCGGCCAGCGGTGCGAGCGTCGTGGCACTGGTCACATAGTCGGCGGTCGCGTTCTCGACGTCGACGACCCGGCTCTTGCCGATGTTGACGCCGATGATCGTGTCCGGCTTGCGTCGGCGCAGTTTGACGAGGCGCTTCGCCGCGGCGTCAGCGCCGGCGTTGTTGAAGCCCATCCGGTTGATGACCGCGCGATCGGGGACCAACCGGAACAGCCGAGGCTTGGGGTTGCCCTCCTGCGGGACGGCCGTGATCGTCCCGACCTCGACATGTCCGAAACCGAGCGCGGCCAGACCGCGCACACCGACCGCGTTCTTGTCGAACCCGGCCGCGATGCCGAACGGCGAGGGGAAGTCCAGCCCCAGCGCGCGCACGCGCTGTTCGGCGGGAGGCTTCGTCAGGGCGCGAGTCGCCCAGGAGAACGGCGGAACACCGAGGACACGGATCACCGCCATGCCGGCATGGTGGGCGAACTCGGGGTCGAGGCGCGTGAGGACGACGCGGAAGAGCAGGGGATACATCCCTGCCAGATTACCGGTCGTCGGCGTCGTTCCCCGCGCGAGCGTGGTCGGCGCGCAGATCGGTGATGGCGCTCTCGAAGTCCTCGAGCGAATCGAACGCCTGGTAGACGCTCGCGAATCGCAGGTAGGCGACCTCGTCGAGCTCCCGCAGCGGACCGAGGATCGCGAGCCCGATCTCGTTCGCATCGAGCTGGGAGACGCCGGTCGCCCTGACGTTCTCCTCCACCCGCTGAGCGAGGACCGCCAGATCGGAGTCGGTCACGGGGCGTCCCTGACAGGCCTTGCGCACGCCGGAGATGACCTTGTCGCGGCTGAACGGCTCCATCACACCCGAGCGCTTGATCACGTTCAGACTCGCCGTCTCCGTGGTGGAGAAGCGTCCACCGCACTCCGGGCACTGTCTGCGGCGACGGATCGACAGACCGTCGTCGCTGGTGCGCGAGTCGATGACGCGGGAATCCGGATGCCGGCAGAACGGACAGTGCATTTGTCTCAGCGTACCCGCTCAGTCGCCGGCGGGTTCGGTCGTGAACCGCGCCTCGATCGCCTCACCGTGGGCAGGCAGCGCTTCGGTGTTCGCGAGTGCGACCACTCCCTCGCGCACCTGCGCGAGGGCGACGTGGTCGTACCGGATCACCTGCTGGGGGCGCAGGAACGTGTACGCGCCGAGACCCGGCGCATATCGCGCCTGGCCACCGGTGGGCAAGACGTGGTTGCTGCCGGCCATGTAGTCCCCCAGGCTCACCGGGGTCTGGTCGCCGACGAAGACGGCTCCGGCGCTGGTGAAAGCGGATGCCGCGGCATCCGCATCCTCGAGGTGCAGTTCCAGGTGCTCAGGTGCGTAGGCGTTGCTGAACGCGGTCGCCATCGCGCGGTCGTCCACGAGCACGATCGCAGACTGTTCGCCGCCCAGTGCCGCCGCGACGCGGTCTGCGTGACGGGTCGTCGCCGCCTGCGTCGCGACCTCGGAGGACACGCTTTCCGCGAGCTCGGCCGAATCGGTCACGAGCACGGCGGACGCCTGCTCGTCGTGCTCCGCCTGGCTGATGAGGTCCGCCGCGATGAGACGCGAGTCGGCTGCGGCATCCGCGACGATGAGAATCTCGGTCGCGCCGGCCTCGGAGTCGGTGCCGACGACGCCCGCGACCACCCGCTTGGCGGAAGCGACGTAATTGTTGCCCGGCCCCGAGACGACGTCGACGGGATCGAGACCGATCTCCTCGACGCCGTGGGCGAAGGCGCCGATGGCACCGGCACCGCCCATCGCGTAGACCTCATCGACGCCGAGCAGACCGGCTGCGGCGAGGATGGTCGGGTGGATGCGACCGTCCTGGTCGGACTGCGGCGGCGACGCGAGCGCGATCTGCTCGACGCCCGCGACCTGCGCGGGGACGACGTTCATGATGACGCTCGACGGATAGACCGCCTTCCCACCGGGGATGTACACGCCGATGCGGCGGACCGGCTGCCAGCGCTGGACGATCTGCGCACCCTGGCCGATCTGCGTCGTCTGCGGCGCGGGCACCTGGGCGCCCGATGCCTGCCGCACACGCCGGATCGTCTCCTCCAGCGCCGCCCGGACATCGGGAGCCAGTGCGGTGACCGCCGCCGCGATGTGCTCGGCCGGGACACGGATCGCGTGCCCCGTGACCCGATCGAAGCGCTCGGCCTGCTCCCGCAGCGCCGCCTCGCCATCGACGCGCACCGCTTCGACGATCCGCGTCGCCGCGTCGAGCGCCTCGGCGCGCGCCTGCGTGGCGCGTGGCACGGCACCGAGCATGTCGGATGCCGAGAGCTCGCGCCCTCGGAGATCGATCGTGCGCATGTCAGCCCTTCGTGATGTCGTCGATGTCGTGCAGATAGCCGATGCGGCCATCATCGTGTCGCACGACGAACGCGCCACCGCGATCCTCGATCACGAGCGCCCACGCATCCGGGCCGATACGGAACAGGAGCTCGCCGCGCTCGTCCACGACGTCGCGCTCGGTGGGCGCCAGAGCCCAGAACGGCTGCGAGGTCGGTGCGAAGCGCGGGTTCGTCGCATCGACGTCGAAGGATTCGGTCAGAGGCGTCTCCTCCGCCACGTCGGCATCCGAAGAGGCATCGGGGACGAGACCGAGTTCGACGATGGGCTCGATGTCGGCGTTCGCGTCGGTGCCGTCGGCCTCGTCGACCTCGGCCTCCTCGCGGCGCGAGCGGCGGGCATACCCGGGCACGTACTCGTCTTCCGTCAGCACGGAACCGGTGTCGCCGCCGGAGGCGTGCGCGGACAGCGGCACCTGATCGGCAAGGCCGAGTGTGGCGATCTCGTCGGTGTACGTGCCGGTGTGCTCGGCCTCCGGCGTCGCAGCGGCGTCGTCGTTCTTCGGCTCGCGCGGGCGCGCGATCACGGGACGGACGGGGTTGGCGTTGCGGTGCGCCAGCGTCTCGAGTCGGCCGATGAAGTCCTCGCGCACGCCGGGGATCAGCGGCGCGAAGACCGTCAGCGCGACGAGTCCGAGCGAAGCGACCAGCTCCACCCAGGGCACCCAGGCGGCCGTGGCGATGCCGCTGGCGATCGACGAGCCGACCAGCGACCACAGCACCTGCGCCCACCAGATGGCGGCCACGGTGAACGTCACCGACGCGAACTGATCGATTCCGAGGGAGCCGACACGGCGGATGCCGTCGGGCGAGAACCGACGCAGGACGATGAGGAACATCGCCGCCGTCGGCAGTCCGATCGGCAGGACCCAGGAGATCCCCTGCCCCCACACCGAGGTCGTTCCCGCAGCGAGCGGGAAGAAGGAGACCACGAAGGCGACCAGCCACACGCCGACGAGGATCAGCTCGCGCAGCGTGAACCCGAGGATGCCGTACTCCGGGGTGACCTGATCCTCGTAGAGGACGGATCCGTCCTCCACGGTGAAGGTCTCCTCATCGGGGACGGGCGTCGCGGACTCGGGGGCGTCCTCGAACGGGTGCTGGGTACTCATCCTGTTCCTTTCGTCACGGGGCACGGCCATGTCGGCGCGGGCCCCTAACGCGTCCCGATATTACCTGTGAGGGCGCGAGCGCCCGTTATCGAGACCGTAACCGTCATGACTTTCTCATGAACGACGTCAGCCCAGGCATGCCGGGCCGAGCAGGGATTTCAGGTCTCCGAAGAGATCGGCGGACACTGTCACCGGCATCGGCACCTCGAAGACCTTGGCCGTTCGGCCGCGGTGCACGCGGAGCACGACCTCGGTGTCTCCGGTGTGACGGCGCAGCACATCGGCGAGATCGTTCATGACCCGCTCCGTGGCCCGCTGCTCGGCGACGACGAGCGACAGCGGACCCGCGGCGTCGAACGAGCCGACGTCGGGCGCGAACGCTGACTGCGCATGGAGGTTCAGGCCGTCATCGCGCCGGGAGACGCGACCGCGCACGGCGAGGATCGCGTCCTGCTGCAGAACGTGCTGGAACTCGGTGTAGGTCTTCCCCATGAACATCACGGTGACCTCGCCGTTGAAGTCCTCGACGGTGATCATGCCGTACGGGTTGCCGCTCGCCTTGGCGACGCGGTGCTGCACACTGGTCACGAGTCCGGCCACGGTGACCTGATCGCCGTCCTGCAGATCCTCCGAGGACAGCAGGTTGTGGATCGAGATCGACGCGTGCTTGGCCAGCGGCACCTCGAGTCCGGCGAGCGGGTGATCCGACACGTACAGCCCGAGCATCTCGCGCTCGAAGGCCAGCTTGTCCTTCTTGGTCCACTCCGGGCGCTCGGGGACCTTGGCGGGTGCCGCCTCCTCCATGTCGTCGTAGAGGCTGTCGAAGTCGAAGCCGATCGCCCCCTGGGCCTCGTTGCGCTTGCGATCGACGGCGGCCTCGACGGCATCCTCGTGGATCTCCATCAGCGCGCGACGGCTGTCGCCCATCGAGTCGAACGCGCCGGCCTTGATCAGGGACTCGACCGTGCGCTTGTTGGCGACGTGGAGCGGCACCTTGTGCAGGAAGTCGTGGAAGGAGGTGAAGGTCTCCTTCTTGCGCGCCTGCACGATGCCGTCGACCACGTTGCTGCCCACGTTGCGCACGGCCCCGAGGCCGAAGCGGATGTCCTCGCCGACGGCGGCGAAGAAGTTGATCGACTCCGCGACATCCGGCGGAAGGACACGGATCCCCATGCGGCGGCACTCGTTGAGGTAGAGCGCCATCTTGTCCTTGGAGTCGCCGACGCTCGTGAGCAGTGCGGCCATGTACTCAGCGGGATAGTGCGCCTTGAGGTACGCGGTCCAGTACGAGACGAGACCGTACGCGGCGGAGTGGGCTTTGTTGAACGCGTAGTCCGAGAACGGGAGCAGGATGTCCCACAGCGCCTTGATGGCGGCCTCGCCGAACCCGCGTTCCTTCATGCCGCCGGAGAAGCCCTCGTACTGCTTGTCCAGCTCGGACTTCTTCTTCTTTCCCATCGCGCGGCGGAGAATGTCGGCTTGACCGAGGCTGAAGCCGGCGACCTTCTGCGCGATGGCCATGACCTGCTCCTGATAGATGATCAGGCCGTACGACTCCTGCAGGATCTCTGCGAGCGGTTCCTCGAGCTCCGGGTGGATCGGGGTGATCGGCTGCTGACCGTTCTTGCGCAGAGCGTAGTTGGTGTGCGAGTTCGCCCCCATCGGACCAGGACGGTACAGCGCGATGAGGGCCGAGATGTCGCCGAAGTTGTCGGGCTTCATCAGTCTCATGAGCGATCGCAGCGGCGGGCTGTCGAGCTGGAACACGCCGAGGGTGTCGCCCTTGCCCAGCAGGTCGTAGACGCCGCGGTCATCAAGGGCGAGGTGCTCGAGATCGAGCTCCTCTCCCCTGTTCAGGCGGATGTTCTCCAGCGCATCGGAGATGATCGTGAGGTTGCGCAGCCCCAGGAAGTCCATCTTGATGAGACCGAGGGTCTCGCAGGAGGGATAGTCGAACTGCGTGACGATCTGGCCGTCCTGCTCACGGCGCATGATCGGGATGATGTCGAGCAGCGGCTCGGACGACATGATGACGCCGGCGGCGTGCACACCCCACTGGCGCTTCAGGCCCTCGAGGCCGAGCGCGCGGTCGAAGACGGTCTTCGCCTCCGGATCGGTCTCGATGAGAGCGCGGAACTCGCTGGCCTCCTTGTAGCGCGGGTGCGCGGAGTCGAACATGCCGTCCAGCGGCATGTCCTTGCCCATGACGGGCGGCGGCATGGCCTTGGTGAGCCGCTCCCCCATGCTGAACGGGAAACCCAGCACGCGTCCGGCATCCTTCAGCGCCTGCTTGGACTTGATGGTGCCGTAGGTGACGATCTGGGCGACGCGCTCCGACCCGTACTTCTGGGTCACGTACTCGATGACCTCGCCGCGGCGACGGTCGTCGAAGTCGACGTCGAAGTCGGGCATCGAGACGCGGTCCGGGTTGAGGAAGCGCTCGAAGATCAGGCCGTGCTCGAGCGGATCCAGGTCGGTGATCTTCATGGCGTACGCGACCATGGAACCGGCACCGGATCCGCGCCCAGGACCGACGCGGATGCCGTTGTCCTTGGCCCAGTTGATGAAGTCGGCGACGACGAGGAAGTAGCCGGGGAACCCCATCTGCAGGATGATGCCGGTCTCGTACTCGGCCTGCTTGCGCACCTTGTCTGGGATGCCGTTCGGGTAGCGGTAGTGCAGCCCGTTCTCGACCTCCTTGATGAGCCAGCTGTCCTCGGTCTCGCCGTCCGGAACGGGGAACCGCGGCATGTAGTTCGCGGACGTGTTGAACTCGACTTCGCAGCGCTCCGCGATGAGGAGCGTGTTGTCGCACGCCTCGGGGTGATCGCGGAAGAGCTGGCGCATCTCGGCTGCGGTCTTGATGTAGTAGCCGTCACCATCGAACTTGAAGCGGTTCGGATCGTCGAGCGTGGAGCCGGACTGCACGCAGAGGAGCGCGGCGTGCGCGTCGGCCTCGTGCTGGTGCGTGTAATGCGAGTCGTTGGTCGCCACGAGCGGGATGCCGAGATCCTTCGACAGACGCAGCAGGTCGGTCATGACGCGCCGCTCGATGGAGAGGCCGTGATCCATGATCTCGGCGAAGTAGTTCTCCTTGCCGAAGATGTCCTGGAACTCGGCAGCCGCGGCCCGCGCCGCGTCGTACTGCCCGAGACGCAGGCGGGTCTGGATCTCGCCCGAGGGACACCCCGTCGTCGCGATCAGGCCCTTGCCGTACGTCTGCAGCAGCTCGCGGTCCATACGGGGCTTGAAGTAGTACCCCTCCATGCTCGAGCGTGAGCTGAGCCGGAAGAGGTTGTGCATGCCCTCGGTGCTCTGGCTCCACATGGTCATGTGGGTGTACGCGCCGGACCCGGAGACGTCGTCGCTCTTCTGATCGGGTGATCCCCACTGCACCCGGGACTTGTCACTGCGGTGGGTGCCCGGCGTCACGTACGCTTCGAGACCGATGATCGGCTTGACGCCGGCGTTCTGGGCCGCGCGGTAGAACTCGAAGGCCGCGAACGTGTTGCCGTGGTCGGTCACGGCGATGGCCGGCATGCCGTAATCCGCCGCCGCCTGGGTCATCGCGCCGATCTTCGCAGCACCGTCCAGCATCGAATACTCGCTGTGCACATGCAGGTGGACGAAGGAGTCGGATGCCATGCTTCGAGTCTACTTTCGGCATCCGACGTCGGGCGCCGCGCGAGCGGCGCGAGGGCTCAGGAAACGGTCGTCCGAGCCAGGTCCAACCGCATCACCACACGCGGGTGCCCGTCGAACATGCTCGACGTGTCAGCGGCCTTCGAGAATCCGGCCCGTTCGAACATCGCGCGCGTCCCGACGTACATCATCGTCTGATTGATCCGTGCTCCGTCGTTGTCGACCGGATATCCCTCGACCGCAGGTGCGCCGCGCTCCCGCGCGTAGGCGACCGCCCCCTCGAGGAGGGAGTGCATCAGCCCGTGCTTGCGATATCCGGGACGCACCCGGAAGCACCACAGCGACCACGCGTCCAGATCGTCCACTCGGGGAATCACGCGGCTGCGGGCGAAGCTCGTGTCGCGACGCGGATGCAGCGCCGCCCATCCGGCCGGCTGTCCGTCGACGTACGCGATGACACCGGGCGGCGGGTCCATCTCGCACAGCTCGCGCACCTTCGCGGATCGCGCTGGTTCTCGAAGCTTGCCCGCCTCGCCGCTGCCGATCCGGTAGTTCAGGCAGAAGCACACATTCGACATCGGATTCTTCGGCCCGACCACGGTCGCGACATCTTCGAAGGCCGTCGCAGGGTGCACCTCGATCGTCATGAAGACAGTGTGCCGGATGCCGCGGACATCGGGTGTCCCAATTCAGGACGTTCTCTCGAGATCAGGCGAGGCGCGGCCGCGCGTTCAGTCGCCGCGCAGCATCTCCAGCGCCCCGGCGAGATCCGCCGGATATGCGGACTCGAACTCGACCCCGTCGCCGGAGCCGGGGTGCGCGAAGGCCAGCTTGTGCGCGTGCAGCCACTGCCTCGTCAGACCGAGGCGCGCAGCCGTCGTCGGGTCCGCCCCGTAGAGCGGATCGCCGACGCACGGATGCCGATGCGCCGCCATGTGCACGCGGATCTGATGCGTGCGTCCCGTCTCCAGATGGATCTCCAGCAGCGACGCGCCGGGGAACGCCTCCAGCGTCTCGTAGTGCGTGACGGAGTCCTTGCCCTCCGGTGTGACGGCGAACTTCCACGAGTGGTTGGGGTGCCGCCCGATCGGTGCGTCGATGGTTCCCACCAGCGGGTCCGGATGCCCCTGAACGACGGCGTGGTAGATCTTCTCGACCGTGCGCTCCTTGAAGGCGCGCTTGAGCAGCGTGTAGGCGCGCTCGGTCTTGGCGACGACCATGAGTCCGCTGGTTCCGACGTCGAGGCGGTGCACGATTCCGGCGCGTTCGGCCGCCCCGCTCGTGGCGATGCGGAATCCGGCACCGGCCAGGGCTCCGAGGACCGTCGGGCCCTCCCAGCCCAACGATGGATGGGCGGCGACACCGGTCGGCTTGTCCACGACCACGATGTCATCGTCGTCGTGGACGATCCCGAGTTCCGGCACGTCGACCGGGACGATGCGCGGTTCCTCCTTCGGCCGCCATTCGACGCTCAGCCATCCGCCCGCGCGGAGACGATCGGACTTGCCCAGCGACACGCCGTCGACGCTCACGCCGCCGGCTTCGGCGACCTCGGCGGCGAAGGTCCGCGAGAATCCGAGCATCTTGGCCAGCGCGGCGTCGACCCGCACGCCGTCGAGTCCGTCGGGGATGGGGAGGTTCCGGGATTCCACGATCAGGACGCCGCACCGGAGGACGCCGGGCGCCCCGCTTCGCCATCCTGGGACACGACGGAGACGTCTCCAGCGGTCCGGTCTACCTCGGCATCCTGCTCCGCCTCGGCGGCCAGCTTCTCCGCCTCGACGTGGTCGCGCTCGCGCGTACCGTCGAACCGCAGTCCGAGCACGACGAGCAGCGCCACCGAGATCATGCCCGTGACGATGAAGATGTCGGCGACGTTGAAGATCGCCGGCATCATCCACGGCATCGAGATCATGTCGACGACTTCGCCCCTGGCGAAGCCCGGCTCGCGGAAGAAACGGTCCGTGAGGTTGCCGAGCACACCGCCCAGGAGGCAGCCGAGGACGACGGCCCACAGACGCGACCGCAGACCGACGGTCTTCCAGATGATGACGCCGGCCACGGCGCTCAGGGCGATCGTGAAGATCCAGGTGTGGTCGGAGCCGATCGAGAACGCGGCACCGGGATTGCGCACGAAGTACAGCTGAAGGAATTCTCCCCAGACCGGAACCGGCTCCCCATAGGGCAGGTTCTCGACCGTGAGGTGCTTCACGAACTGATCGGCGGCCAGCACGATGATCGCGAGAATCGCGACGATCGCGCCGGCCGCCGACCGACGAAGGGGACGACGTCCTGACAAGAGGATGCCTTAGAGACCGATGGCGGAGACCGGCGTCGAGTCCGTCGACGCCGACTTCTCATCGAGGTCGCGCAGCTGACCCTCGATGTAACCGCGCAGCTGAGTGCGGTAGTCGCGCTCGAACGTACGCAGCTCGGTGATGCGAGCCTCGAGCGTGTTGCGCTCGCGCTCCAGACGGGCGGACTCTTCGCGCTGCTTGGCCGCGGCCTCGCTGCGGATCTTCTCGACCTCGGCCTCGGCCTCGGCGATGAGCTGAGCGCGCTTGGTCTCACCCTCGGCGACGTGCTCGTCGTGCAGGCGCTGAGCCAGCTCGATGATGCCGGCCGTCGTCGTGGTCGCGATGGGGGCCGCCTTGGCGGGCTCCGCGGGGGCAGGAGCCGGGGCAGCAGGCGCGGGGACCTCGGTCACGACGGCGGCCGCAGGGGCCTTCTCGCCGGACTCGTAGGCGGCGAGCTTGCTCTTCAGCTCGGCGTTCTCCTCGAGGGCCTTGCGCCACTCGACGACGATCTCGTCGAGGAAGTCATCCACCTCGTCGGGGTCGAATCCGTCCTTGAAACGGACGTGCTGAAACTGCTTGGTGACGACGTCATCCGGGGTCAGTGCCATGGGTTGGCTCCTCTTTCGATGAGTTCGGTTTGCCAGTACTACGACGATGGCGCGGTGTGGATCTGGCGCGGACCCTGGGGGCGCACCTGGGAGCCAAGCATAGTCCCCGCACCTGATCGTCGCGACGGCGCGCGCTCAGCGCGGCGCATGTTCGCTCAGGCGGCGGCGCCGCCGATGGCGCGCACGATGGACATCAGGATGAGCACGATGAACATGGTCAGCGCGAAGCCGAAGTCCAGCGACAGGCCGCCGATCCGCAGCGGTGGGATGATCCGTCGGAAGAACCGGATGGGCGGATCCGTGACCGTGTACACGGCCTCGGCGGCGACGAGCCCGAAGCCCTTCGGACGCCACTCCCGGTTGAACAACGGGATGTAGTCGAGGATCAGGCGCGCGAAGAGCACGAAGATGTAGATCAGCAGCACCAGGTGAACGATGCCGGCGATGACGGAGACCAGCGAACCCACGGGTTATGCGTGGTCGAAGCCCGCGGACTCCGCGTCCGCGTGCGCGATGCCACCGTGACCGGAGACCGCGATGTTCTCCGGCGAAAGCAGGAAGACCTTCGAGGTGACGCGCTCGATACGACCGTACAGGCCGAGCGAGAGCCCACTCGCGAAGTCGATGAGGCGACGAGCCTCGGCATCCGACATCTGCGACAGGTTGATGATCACCGGGATGCCCTCGCGGAAGCTCTCCGCGATCAGCTGCGCGTCGCGGTACTGCTTGGGGTGCACGGTGAGGATCTCGTTGACCGTGCCGGCGGCCGGCTGACGCACGGCGACGGGGCGGCGCAACGGGGTCACCGGTGCGGGGGCCTGCTCCTCGACCTCGCGGTCGCGTTCGCGGTGTGCACGGGCGGGCGCCTGAGACGACTCCTCCTCGTAGACCTCTTCCTCGTCGGCGAGGCCGAGATACACCATGGTCTTCTTCAGCGGGTTTCCCATCGTGTCCTCCGGAAACTATCGGGGCTGGTCTTGTTCGAGGTTATCCCCGCGCAGGGCGAGGACCGGTGATTGCGGAGCCGATCCGCAGGTGTGTCGCGCCGGCGGCGATCGCCGGAACGAAGTCGGCGGTCATGCCCGCCGAGATCCAGGTGGCGTCCGGATGCTGCGCGCGCACGGCATCCGCCACCGAGCGCAACCGGGCGAAAGCCGATGCGGGCTCCTCGTCCAAGGGCGCCACCGCCATGACCCCGCGCAGGCGCAGCGAGGGCAGGCCGGCGATGTGATCCGCGAGCCCGAGCGCACCGTCGGGCTCGACTCCTCCGCGACCGACGTCCTCGGTGAGGTTCACCTGCACGAGCACGTCGAGCACGTCGTCGTTCTCCGCCGCGCGGTGCAGGGCGTCGGCCAGACGCTCGCGATCGACGGAGTGCACCGCGTCAGCGCTGCGCCTGATCGCTCCCGCCTTGTTCGTCTGGGCCTGGCCGATGAAGTGCCAGCGCACCGGCACGTCGGCGAGCTCGCCCCGCTTGGCGGTCAATTCCTGCTGGCGATTCTCACCGACATCGGTCACGCCGAGGGCCGCGAGGTCCGCCACGAGCGACGCCGGGTGGAACTTGGTCACGACGATGCGCGTGATCTCCCGGGCATCCCGCCCTGCCAGGCGCGCGGCGTCGGCGATCTGCTCATCGATCGCCGACAGCCGTGCTGCCAGGGTCATCGTGCGAGCGTCCGCGTGGTCACTTGAGGAACTCGGGGATGTCGAGGTCGTTGTCGTCCGCGAACGCCGGCTCGTAGCTGCTGGTCGCCGAGATGGGAGCGACGGGCTGACGCTTCTCCTCGACCACCGGCACCTCGATGCTCTTCTCCTCCGCGACCGTCTGCTCGGGCAGCGCCTCCGGGCGCGACAGGAACGTCGGATCCAGACGCAGCGACGGCTCTCCACCGTCGAAGCCGGCCGCGATGACCGTGACGCGCACCTCGTCGCCGAGCGTGTCGTCGATGACGGTACCGAAGATGATGTTCGCCTCGGGGTGCGCGGCTTCCTTGACCAGGTCGGCTGCGTCGTGGATCTCGAAGATGCCGAGGTTGGAACCACCCTGGATCGAGAGCAGGACACCGTGCGCGCCCTCGATGGATGCCTCGAGCAGCGGCGACTCCACGGCGAGTTCGGCGGCCTTGATGGCCCGGTCGGCGCCGCGGGCGGAGCCGATGCCCATGAGGGCGGAACCCGCGCCCTGCATGACCGACTTGACGTCGGCGAAGTCGAGGTTGATCAGGCCAGGCGTGGTGATGAGGTCCGTGATGCCCTGCACACCGGCGAGGAGCACCTGGTCGGCGGTCGCGAACGCCTCGATCATGGAGATGCCGCGGTCGCTGATCTCCAGGAGGCGGTCGTTCGGCACCACGATGAGGGTGTCGACCTCTTCCTTGAGCTTCGCGACGCCAGCCTCGGCCTGGCTCTGGCGACGACGACCCTCGAACGAGAACGGCTTCGTCACGACACCGATCGTCAGGGCGCCGATCGACTTCGCGATGCGGGCGACCACCGGCGCGCCGCCGGTTCCGGTCCCGCCGCCTTCGCCGGCCGTCACGAAGACCATGTCGGCACCGGTCAACGCCTGCTCGATCTCCTCGGCGTGGTCCTCGGCGGCCCGACGGCCCACCTCGGGGTCGGCTCCGGCGCCCAGACCGCGGGTGAGCTCGCGACCCACGTCGAGCTTGACGTCGGCGTCGCTCATCAGCAGCGCCTGTGCGTCGGTGTTGACGGCGATGAACTCGACACCGCGCAGGCCGAGTTCGATCATGCGGTTGACGGCGTTGACACCGCCACCGCCGACGCCGACGACCTTGATCACGGCGAGGTAGTTCTGGTTCTGGCTCATGGCCGGCCTCCGATATGTCGAGCCTGAAAATCTGTTCTGCGAGTGTGTGAACTTTAAACCTCAACTAGAGGTGTAAAGTATTTCCCGGTATTGCGTTCTCTTGATCGAAGGTATGCGCCTATCAGGCGTGCGCCCGCAACGACACGGGCGTGTCTCGCAATCGCCTCGTTCGAGCGCTCGCGAGGGCACGCTCGACGGTCAGCCCGCGATGCCGACGTCAGGAGTCGAGACGTCGAAGTTCCGTGCGTCTGGGTTGCCGGCGACGAGCCGGGACAGGACGACCGCCTTGAGCGCCGATTCCTCCGAACTCCCCCACACGACGTTCTTGTCGCCGAGCGCGAGCGTGACATCGTCGGTCGACGAGGCCTGCACCCGCGTGAGCTGGGCGCGCAGGTCGGCCGGCAGCGACCGGACAACCAGCCCCGCCGATTCGAAGGCCGCAGAGTCCGTCCCGCCCTCGATCTCCAGCAGGGGCTGCCCCTCTGGCTGGGAGTCGGTCGTGGCCAGGGCGACGCCTGCGGCATCCACGACGGTGTAGCCGGCATCCGTCTTCAGGACGCCGACGGGGGTGCGCTCGACGATCCGCACCGTCAGCTCGTGCGGCGGCTTCGCCTCGAGCGCGTACGTCTCGATCAGCGGGAAGGCCACGAGCGCCGCTTTGACCTCGCCCGCATCGACGAGCGCCAGCGGCGTGCCGATCTGCTCGGACAGCGCCGACTCGATCTGCGCAGGGTCGAGCGCGGACGCGCCGACCACCGTCACCTTCTGCACCGCGAACAGCGGGCTGTACGCGGTGAGCGCCGTTCCGCCGATCAGGAGAACGAACGCCCCGAGGACGCCGAGCCACAGCATCCTGCGACGCCGGGAGCGCTGGGTGAACCGACGGATCTCGCTCTTGAGCGCCTTCCGCCGTGCGCGGGCCGCGCGCCACACATCACGCTGCGTGAGCAGCGGTTCCTCGGCCTCGGCGGCTGCTCGATCGTCCGTCGCTTCCTCGTCCGCCGTGGTGATCGGCGTGACCAGGCCGTCCGGCGCGCGATCGTCCGTCCGCCGTCCACGGCGGACCGACCCATCGGCGGGCGGCTGCTCGTCCGGTGTGACCGGAAGGGGCGCTGGCCGGCGCACGCGTCAGTCCCCTGGCGTCCGGCGGAGCGAGTCGAGCACCTGCGGGATGATCTGGTAGACGTTGCCGCAGCCCAGCGTGATGACGTAGTCGCCCTCGCGCGCGATGCTCGCCGTGTAGTCAGCCGCTTCCTGCCAATCCGCGACATAGTGCACGTTGCCCTGATCGGCGAACGCACCGCTGACCAGCTCACCGGTCACACCCGGTACCGGATCCTCACGGGCGCCGTACACATCGAGCATGACGGTGTGGTCCGCACCCTGCTCCAGCACCTCCGCGAACTCGCGGAACATGTGCTGGGTGCGCGAATACGTGTGCGGCTGCTGGATCGCGATGACCCGACCTCCGCCGACCACGCTGCGAGCGGTGGCGAGGGCGACCTGCACCTCGGCCGGGTGGTGCGCGTAATCGTCGAACACGCTCACGCCGCGCTCGGTGCCGTGCAGTTCGAAGCGCCGGACGGTGCCGGCGAACCCCTCGAGCGCGCGCGCGGCGTCGGCGAGCGAGTGGCCGAGCGCCTGCAGCACCGCCACCGCACCGGCGGCATTGATCGCGTTGTGCGCGCCGGGAACGGCGAGCGTGAGTCGGACGGACTCCTCGCCGCGCGTGAGCGTCGCCGAAACAGGGCCCGTGGTGTCGATGTCCGTGACGCGGAGATCGGCGTCCTCGGCGAGGCCGAAGGTGATCACGTTCGGGTGCGACATGCCGGACGCGACGCGTAGGGCGCCGGGGTCATCGCTCGAGATCACGACCGCTTCTGCGGCGGCATCCGCGAACCGGACGAACGCGTCGTGGAACGCCTCGTCGGAGCCGTAGAAGTCGAGGTGGTCGGGGTCGACATTCGTGATGAGCGCCACGGCGGTGTCGTAGAGCAGGAACGTGCCATCGGACTCGTCGGCCTCGATCACGAACAGCTCATCGGAGCCGGTCGCACTGGACGTGCCGAGCTGCTCGATCACTCCCCCGTTGACGAAGCTCGGGTCTGCGCCGAGGTCGCGCAGAGCCGTCACGATCATGCCGGTGGACGTGGTCTTGCCGTGCGCGCCGGCGACGGAGACGAGCCGGCGCGAGCCGATCAGCCAGTGCAGCGCCTGCGAGCGGTGGATGACGTGCAGCCCACGCTCCTTGGCGGTGACGAACTCCGGGTTCTCCGGCCAGATCGCGCCGGTGTGGATCACGGTGTCGGCGTCGCCCAGCTGCGCGGCGTCGTGGCCGACGTGGACGGTCGCACCGGCATCCGCCAGCGCGCGCAGGGCGGCGCTGTCGGCACGGTCGGAACCGGACACCCGGATCCCTGCGTCGAGGAACATCTTCGCGAGTCCGCTCATACCGGATCCGCCGATGCCGATGAAGTGCGCGGCGGTGATGGACTCCGGGATCGGGAGGGTGAGGTCAGGTCTGATCATGTCGTCCTCAGTTTAGTTCGCCGTCGCCAGGGCGCGGTCGACGAGGGCGATGACGTTCTCCGTGCCGGCGCGCGTCCCGACGCGAGTGGCCGCGTCCGCCATCGCGGAGATGCGATCGGGGTCGCGCAGCAGCGGTACGACGACCTCGCGCACCGTGTCGCCCGAGAACGTGGCGTCGTCCAGCAGCACCGCAGCACCCGCCGCGACGGCGGAACCCGCGTTGAGCCGCTGCTCTCCGTTGCCGACCGAATACGGCACGTACAGCGCCGGAATGCCGAGGGCGCTGATCTCGCTGACGGTGGCTGCTCCTGAGCGCGACACGATCAGATCGGCCAGCGCGAATGCGAGGTCCATCCGATCGATGTAGCGGCGCATCGTGTACCCGGCGGCGGCGGGGTCGGCGAGGTCGCTGCGCTCCCCCGTCACGTGCAGCAGCTGCCATCCGGCATCCAGCACGTCCTGCCAGGAGTCCGCGAGGGCGTTGTTCAGTCGCTGAGCGCCGAGCGAACCGCCGAAGACCAGCAGCACAGGGCGGTCCGCATCGAGTCCGAACGCCTCTGCGGCCTCGGCTCTGGCGGCCTGACGGTCGAGTTCGATGACCTCGCGCCGCAGAGGCATGCCGACGACCTCCGCTCCGCGCATGGGCGTCCCGTCGAAGGCGACGCCGACCGCGACCGCGCGACGCGCGCCCAGCCTGTTCGCCAGTCCCGGCTTGGCGTTGGCCTCGTGGATCACATACGGCACGCGCTCTCGCCGCGCGGCCACGTAGGCGGGAGCAGACGCGTACCCGCCGAAGCCGATGACGACGTCGACGCCGCGCGCGCGGATGTGCTCTCGGACCTGGCGGACCGCGCGGCGGAACCGGCTCGGGAAAGCCGCAGCCTGCTTGTTCGCCCGCCGGGGGAAGGGGACCTTGTCGACGATGAGCAGTTCGTAGCCGCGCTCCGGGACCAGACGGGCCTCGAGGCCCTCGGCCGTGCCGAGCACCAGAAGGTCGGCTTCGGCGTCGCGCCGACGGATGCCGTCGGCCACGGCGAGCAGGGGGTTGACGTGTCCGGCGGTTCCTCCGCCGGCGAGCAGGTACGTG
This sequence comes from Microbacterium sp. M28, assembly GCF_025836995.1. Taxonomy (NCBI): domain Bacteria; kingdom Bacillati; phylum Actinomycetota; class Actinomycetes; order Micrococcales; family Microbacteriaceae; genus Microbacterium; species Microbacterium triticisoli. The sequence continues at coordinate 2,002,874 of NZ_CP107546.1, forward strand.
GTCACCTGGTGACCTTACCTCGTCCGTCTGCGGGGATCGTGCGCGCCAGAGCCAGGAGCACACCGCACGCGAGCAGCACCGACAGCAGGGCCGTTCCGCCCTGCGACATGAACGGCAGCGGCACGCCCATCACGGGGAAGACGCCGATGACGACGCCGATGTTGATGAGCGCCTGCCCGATGATCCAGACCGTGATGCCGCCCGCGGCGACGCGGATGAACGGGTCGTCCGTCTTGCGGATGATGTGGAAGGCGCCGACGGCGAAGACGGTGAACAGGGCCATGACGACGATGCAGCCGATCAGTCCGAGCTCCTCGCCGACGATGGCGAAGATGTAGTCGTTCGCCGCGGCGGGCAGCCAGCCGTACTTCTCCTGCGAGTTGCCCAGTCCCAGGCCGAAGACGCCTCCGGTGGCCATACCCCAGAAGCCGTGGATCGCCTGATAGCAGATCGTGTCGTACGTGGTCCGATCGACGGCGGGATCGACATTGGCGCACAGCGCCGTGATGCGGCGCATGCGGTTGTCGCTGGAGAGCGCGTAGAACAGCACAGCCGTGATGCCCAGCAGCAGCGGGATGATGAACAGCCGCAGCTTCACCCCGGAGAAGAACAGGCAGGCCAGCAGCACGAGCACGAGCACCATGGCCGTTCCCAGGTCGTCACCCGCGATGACGGTTCCGATCACGAGCACCGAGACGGGGATGACAGGGATGAAGACGTGCTTCCAGTTGGCGAGCAGTGTCTTCTTGCGCAGGAGCACGTATGCGATCCACAGCGCGAGAGCGAGTTTGAGGAACTCGGACGGCTGCAGCTGCGTGACGCCGATGTCGATCCAGTTGCGGTTGCCGTAGGAGTTGACGCCGAGCGGCGTGAACACGAGCAGCTGCAGCAGGGTGGCGCCGATCAGCGCCGGCCAGGCGAGCCGTTTGAGCCAGGCGATCGGCATCCGGCTGACGAGGAACATCATCGGGATGCCGACGAGGGCGAACAGCCCCTGCTTGATCGCGGTGTCCATCGTGCCGCTTTCGATGGCGGCGGTCGCGGACACCACCATGACGAGTCCGAAGATCGTCAGCAGCAGCGCGGCGGACGCGATCAGGACGAATTCGGTCGACGGCGGCGTGAGCAGCCGTCCGAGCGAGACGCGGGCCGCGAGGCCGGCCGAACCGGTCGTGGACTCAGTGCGCTTCGGGCGAGCCACCTGCGTCATGCGCGCTCCCCCGGTCGATCCATCCCTGCACCGCTTCGGCGAAGCGGCGGCCGCGGTCCGCGTAGCTGGAGAACTGGTCGAAGGATGCCGCGGCGGGGGCCAGCAGGACCGTGCCCTCCCCATCGACGATCCCGGTCGCGATCTCCACGACGCGGTTCATTACCTCTCCAGTGTCCCCAGTGACGACCTCGAAAACCGGCACCGCCGGCGCGTGTCGTGCGAATGCCGCGACGACCTCGGCGCGCTCCACGCCGATGACCACTGCGGCGCGCGCCGTCGATCCGACGTCCGCGACGAGCTCTGCGATGTCGACGCCCTTCAGATCGCCCCCGACGACCCACACCGCACCGGGATAGGCGCGCAGCGACGACGCCGCGGCGTGCGGGTTGGTGGCCTTGGAATCGTCGACCCAGGTGATCCCACGGTGCCGCGCGATGACCTGGATGCGGTGGGCATCCATCCGGAAGGCGCTCAGCGCCCGCGCGATCGCCTCCGGCTCGACGCCGAGCGATCGTGCCAGTGCACTGGCGGCGAGGATGTTCTGCACCACGTGCGGTGCGGACAGCCCTGCGCGCTCGAGGTCGGCGATCGTCGTCAGTTCGAGGGCGCTGTTGGCGCGATCGTCGAGGAACGCCCGATCGGCGAGGATCCCCTCGACGATGCCGAAGTCACTGGGGCCGGGGATGCCGAGGTCGAACCCGATCGCACGGGCGCCGTCGACGACATCCGCCTCTTCGACCATCTCGCGCGTCGCGGCATCCGCCTTGTTGTACACGCAGGCGACCCGCGTGTTGCGGTAGACGATCGCTTTCGCGTCCCGGTAGGCCCGAGCGCTGCCGTGCCAGACGAGGTGATCGTCGGCGAGGTTCAGGCAGACGGTCGAGTACGGGTAGAGCTCGGCCTCCGGCGCGCTCTGTCCGAGGTACCAGAGCTGATGGCTGGAGAGCTCGACCACGAGGACATCGAAGCCGGCCGGGTCGCGCACCGCGTCCAGGACGGGGATGCCGATGTTGCCGCACGGTGCCGCGCGGAGGCCGCCTTCGACGAGCAGGGTCGCAGTCAACTGCGTCGTCGTCGTCTTGCCGTTGGTGCCGGTGATGAGCACCCACTCGGCAGGGCTGCCGTCCGGACGCACGACCTTGTCGCGCACCCGCCAGGCGAGCTCCACATCGCCCCAGAGCGGGATGCCGGCTTCCTGCGTCCAGCGGATCACGGGGTGCGACGGCGGGAACCCCGGCGAAGCGATGACGACCTCTGGTCCGAACGCGCGCAGCGCATCCGGGACGTCGGAGAGCGGGCCGATCTCGAGCGCGGCGCCGATGATCGGCACGAGCCGCTCGTACTCCTCGCTCGCGCTCTCGGACAGCACGAGCACCTCGGCACCGAGCTCGGTGAGGGTGTCGGCGACCGAGAATCCGGTCACGGAGAGTCCGAGGACGGCGACCCGGAGGCCGGTCCAATCGGCGTGCCAGCTGGTCAGCTCGTCGAGGCGCCGCTCAGTCATTGATCTGGCTCAGCCATTCGACGTAGAACAGACCGACGGTCGAGACCGAGAGCAGCCCTGCGATGATCCACAGCCGGACGACGATGGTCACCTCCGGCCAGCCGCGCATCTCCAGATGGTGATGGAACGGACTCATCAGGAACAGCCGCTTGCCGCGGGTGATCTTGAAGTACGCGCGCTGGAGGATCACCGATCCGGAGGAGAGCACGAAGACACCCGCGATGATCAGCAGCAGCAGCTCGGTGCGGGTGAGGATCGCCAGGGCCGTGATGACGCCGCCGATGGCCATCGAGCCGACATCGCCCATGAAGACCTTCGCCTTGGGAGCGTTCCACCAGAGGAACCCGATGAGACCGGCCGCGAACGACGCGGCCACGATCGCGAGGCTGAAGGGGTCGCGCACTTCGTAGCAGGCGGACAGGACGGACGGGTCGATCTCCTCGCCGCACACCTGTTTGAACTGCCAGAACGCGATCAGGCCGTAGGCGCTGACGACGAAGACCCCCGCGCCGGCCGCGAGCCCGTCGAGTCCGTCGGTGAGATTGACGCTGTTGGAGGTCGCGACGCCGATCACCGAGATCCAGATGAGGTACAGCGCCCATCCGAGGACCAGGCCGCCGGCCATGAGGTTCAGCCAGGGGATGTCGCGGAACAGCGACACGTATCCGCTCGCCGGTGTGTTGCCGAAGTCGTTGGGGAAGTTCAGCGCGAGGATCCCGAACGGGATCATCACGATCAGTTGGCCGACGATCTTCCGCCACCCTGAGAGACCGAGGCTGCGCTGAGAGCGCACCTTCATGTAATCGTCGATGAAACCGACCGCGCCGAAGCCGACCATGAGCCACAGCACGAGCATCGCCGAGATGGTCGGTTCGCTGCCCCCCGCGTAGACCCCGGTGAAGTAGCCGACGATGGTTCCCACGATGAAGATGACGCCGCCCATCGTGGGCGTTCCGCGCTTGGCCTCGTGGCTCGGGTTCTCGATCGCGTCGGGGGTGCGGATGACCTGACCCCAGCCCCATGCGCGGAACAGCCGCAGGAAGACCGGTGTCAGGAAGAGTGTGAAGGCGAGCGATATCGCCGCCGCCATAAGCAGGGACCTCACGAGAACAATTCTCCCAGACGATCACCGAGGTGCCGGAGCCCCACGGAATTGGATGACTTCACGAGCACGCGGTCCCCCGCGCGCAGCTCGTTCTTCAGGTACTCGAAAGCGGAGTCCTGGTCGGGCAGATGAACCGCCTCGCTGTCCCAGGACCCCTCCCCGATGGCGGAGATGTACAGACGCCTCGCCTCCGGGCCGACGACGACGATGCGCTGGATGTTGAGCCGCACGGCGAGCAGCCCGATCCGGTCGTGCTCCTCCCCCGCATCCTCGCCCAGCTCGCTCATCGCGCCGAGGACCGCGACGGTGCGCTCGTCCGGTCCGGTGATCTGCGCGAGGGTGCGCAGCGCGGCCGCCATCGAGTCGGGGCTGGCGTTGTACGCGTCGTTGATGATGCGCACCTCGTCGTTGCCCATCGGCTGCATGCGCCAGCGCTCCGCGATCTTCAGCGTCTGCACGCGCTCGATGGCGGTCGCCGTCGGCACGCCCAGCGCCCGTGCTGCCGCGATCGCGGCCAGGGCGTTCGAGATGTGATGTGCTCCGAGGACCTGGAGCGACAGGGGGAACGACGCGTCGTCGGCCTCGATCACGCAACGGGTTCCGGATGCCGAGACCTCGACGTCGCGGGCGCGGACGTCGGCGCTCGCGCCTTGGCCGAAGCCGATCACGGTGATGCCGCGTTGCTCTGCCGCCGGACGCATGGCCGCGACGCGGGGGTCGTCCACGTTCAGGACGCTGGTTCCGCCGTTCCTCGTCGCGGTGATCAGCTCGGCCTTGGCCTTAGCCGTGGCCTCGATGCCGCCGAAGCCGCCGGCGTGAGCCATGCCGACCATCAGCACGATCGACAGATCGGGTTCGACGAGTCCTGCCAGGTGCGCGATCCGGCCCGGTGCGCTCGCACCGAACTCGCTGACCAGGAACGCGGTGTCCTCGGTGACCCGCAGCATGGTCACGGGCGCGCCGACCTCGTTGTTGTACGAGTTGATGGGTGCGACGGTCGCCCCTTCGCCCTCGAGGATGCGGGCGAGCATGTTCTTCGTCGTGGTCTTGCCGTTCGAGCCGGTGATTCCCACGATGCGGAGCCGGCCGAGCGCCCTGACGCGCGCCACGACCTCGCGGGCGAGGTCGGCAAGCGCTCCGACGGCATCCGCCACGACGATCTGCGTGATCGGGGCGTCGACGACGCGTTCCACGATCGCGAGCGATGCCCCCTGCTCGGCGGCCTGGCCGACGAAGGCGTGCCCGTCGGTCGTCGCACCGGGCTTGGCCACGAAGATCGCCCCTCGACCCATCTGCCGCGAGTCGGTGTCGACGACTCCGTCCACGACGCTCTCGGGGGTGTGGTCGCCGAAGGGATGCAGCTCGCCCTTCAGGACAGCGGCGATCTCGGCGAGGGACAGGGCGATCATCACATCTCCATGCGCGGCGCAGGCGCCGGCTCAATCGAACTTGGACAGGAGTTCGTCCATGGGCTCTGTGGACGGCTGCACGCGGTAGGTCTTGAGCACCTGCGTCATCGCCTTCTGGAAGGCGACGGCGGTGGCAGCGGAATTCCTAATCTTAGTCGGCTCGTCCATCGTGACCACGACGACGTACTCGGGGTCCTCGGCCGGCGCGTATCCGACGATGCTCACGTCGAACACGCCCGACTTGTACCCGCCGTGTCCGTCCGGTGTCTGCGCGGTACCCGTCTTGGTCGCGATCCGGTAGCCGGGGACCTCGATCCGCTCGGACAGTCCGCCCTGGACGGCGACGTTCTCGAGCATCCGCTGGACCTGCGCCGCCGTGCTCTCGCTGATGACCTGCTCGCGGGCCGGCTCGTCGGCCGCCACGACGGTGCCATCGGCCCCGGTGCACGATTCGATGAGCGACAGATCGATGCGCTGTCCGTCGTTCGCAAGCGTCTGATAGGTGCTCGCGAGCTGCGCCGCGGTGATCGTGAAGTGCTGACCGAACGTCGTGGTGTACAGCGACTGGTTGTCCCACTCGCTGGCCGGATGGAGCTGGCCGGCCAGCTCTCCGTAGAAATCGATGGCCGTCTTCTGCCCGACGCCGAACTTGGCGAGGTAGTCGTGGCGGACCTCGGGAGAGACCATCGTGCCGTACTTCGACAGGGCCACGTTGGACGAATCGATCAACGCACCGGCGAGCGTGTACGTGTACTGAGGGTGCGAGAACGGGTCGTTGATCTCGGCCCCGTTCGGGAAGTGCTCACGGCTCTTCGCCGTCACGGTCGTCGACCAGTCCGCGGCGCCCTGGTCGATGATCGTGGCTGCGGTCACGGCCTTGAACGTGGAGCCAGGCTCGAACCACTTCGAGAAGATCTGCGACTTCCAATAGTCCTGCGGAGTGCCATCGACGTTGTTGGGGTCGACCGACGGCCATTCCGCCGCGGCGCGGATCTTGCCGCTCTTGACCTCCACGACCGTCACTGTGGCGCTCTCGGCCCCCTGACGCTGCGCCTCCTCGGCGATCATCTGCTGCAGGTACCAGTTCAGGTCGCTGTTGAGCGTGAGCTGCACGGTGCCGCCGTCGACGGCATCCGTGGTGGTCTGACTGCCGGGGATGATCACACCGTCCTTGCCGGTGCGGTAGGTCTGCGAGCCGTCGGTCGGCGCGAGGCACTCACCAGCCATGCGCTCGACACCGTACTGGCCTTCACCGTCGCCGTTGAGGAAGCCGACCATGGTGCCCGCGACGGCGCCGTTGGGGTACACCCGCACACTGCGGGACTTCATCGCGAGATAGGCGAGCCCCTCCTCCTTCAGCTCTTTCAGCTTCAGGTACTGCTCGGTGTTCACCCCGCTCTCGAGGAAGAGGTACTGCGACGCCGGGTCCTCTTCGAGGCGCGCCGCGACGTCGGCTCGGAGCTGCTCCCCTGTCGTGCCGATGATCGCGGCGATCTTGTCCGAGGCCTCCGCCCACAGATAAGCGGGCGGGTTCTTCGTGTTCGCGTCGACGACCGCGATGAGCGACGGCGAGAGCTGGACGTCGTACACCAGCGTGCTCGCGGCGAGGACGGTCCCGTTGGAGTCGACGATGCTGCCCCGGTTGCCGGCGACGGTCGTCGTCGTGCCGAGATTGCCCACCTGCAGCGAGTCTGTGACGTGATCGTCCGCCGAGACGACCTGGATGTCGACCAGACGCACGACGAAGGCGGCGAGGACCGCGAAGACGACTGCCAGCGCGACGACGGTACGCCGCCGGGGACCACGGGTTGCGCGAGTCGTCATCATGTCTCCGGTCTCAGTGTGTGCTCGGGGTCGGCAGCCCATCGGTCAGGGCGGGCGGCGTGTCGGATTCCGGTGGCGCAGCGGCATCACCGGCGGCGGACTGCTCGGCGGCCCCAGCCGCGGCGGCCGCGGCGGCGCGGTCCTCGATCAGGGAGTTGGCCACCGCGCCCGCTCCGTTCGGGTCGATGGACGACGTCCAGTCGGCTCCCGTACCCGCGCCGACGACCGTCCCGTCGCTGAGACGCAGGTACGAGGCGCTGCCGGCCACGACCATGCCGAGCTCGCTCGCCTTGCTCGCGAGCGACTGCGGTGAGTTGGCGCCGGCGAGCTGCTCTTCGAGCGCCTGCGCCTCCAGGTTCAGCGAGCGCTGCTGGTCCTTCAGATCGGCGAGCACGAACGAGTCATGCGTCGTCGCGAGGGTCAAGCCCATCTGCGCGGCTCCGATCAGCACCGCCCCTGCGAGCGCCACAAGCGCGTACACCAGCTTCGGACGGCGGCGCGGTGCCGTCTCCTCGACCGGACGCAGGCGCGGGCCGCGCTCTTCACGGATCGGCGACTGCGGGTGCGGCAGCCGGCGTGCGGTGGCTTCAGCACTCATGACCGCTCCCTCAGCTTCTCTGCGGCGCGCAAGCGCACCGGTATCGCGCGCGGGTTGCGTGCGCGCTCTTCGTCTCCTGCCAGTTCGGCGCCCTTGGTCAGCATCCGGAAGCGGGGGGCGTGCTCCGGAAGCTCGACCGGAAGACCGGCCGGGGCCGTCGACGCGGATGCCGTGGCGAACGCCTGTTTGATCAGACGGTCCTCCAGCGATTGGTACGCCATCACGACGATGCGTCCGCCGATGTCGAGTGCGTCCATCGCGGACGGGATCGCGTCCGCCAGCACGCTCAACTCGGAGTTGACCTCGATCCGCAGAGCCTGGAACACCCGCTTGGCGGGGTGGCCGGCGCGCTGGGCTGCCGCCGGCGTCGCCGCGACGAGCAGCTCGACGAGTTGCCCCGACCGCTCCAACGGTGCCTGCTGGCGCGCCTGCACGATGAAACGCGCGTATCGGCCGGCGAGTTTCTCCTCGCCGTAGCGCTCGAAGATGCGGCGAAGGTTGCCCTCGCTGTACGTCGCGAGCACGTCGGCGGCCGTCGTGCCCTTGGTCTGATCCATCCGCATGTCCAGCGGCGCGTCCTTCGAGTACGCGAAGCCGCGATCCGCCTCGTCGAGCTGCAGGGAGGAGACTCCGAGGTCGAAGAGGATGCCGTCGGCGCCCTGCGCGTGCAGGCCGATCTCGTCGTATACGGAGTGCACGAACGAGGCGCGCCCACCGAAGCGTGCCAGGCGCTCCGACGCGATGCGCAGCGCATCGGTGTCGCGGTCGAGACCGATCAGCCGGATGTTCTCGAATCGCTCGAGGAACGCCTCGGCATGCCCGCCCATTCCGAGCGTGGCGTCGACCAGGACGGCGCCGTCGCGCTGCAGGGCCGGAGCCAGCAGTTCGATGCAGCGCTCCAGGAGGACCGGGGTGTGGATGTCACGGATGCTCATGATGTCTTCGGGAGACCTTCGACTCTGATCCCCCTCCGCTTCTCGACCCGGCACCGGGGAAGTGTGTCGGGGCGGGAGCGGCGGGGCATCACAGTCGAGGTCAGAACAATCCCGGAATCACCTCCTGTTCCAGTTCTGCGTACGATTCCTCGTTTCCTTCGAGGTAGGTGTTCCAGGCCGCGGCATCCCAGATCTCGGCGTGGGCGCCGACACCGGTCACGACGAGCTCCTTCTGGAGTCCCGCGTACTGGCGCAGGTGCGCCGGGATGGTGATGCGGTTCTGGCTGTCGGGCATCTCTGCGCTGGCACCCGACAGGAACATGCGCAGGAAGTCCCGCGCCTGCTTGTTGCTGAGCGGCGCTTGCCGGATCCGCTCGTGCAGTTCCTCGAACTCGGCCGTGCTGAAGACGTAGAGGCAGCGTTCCTGCCCACGCGTGACGACGATGCCGCCGGCGAGATCCTCTCGGAACTTCGCGGGAAGGATGACTCGGCCCTTGTCGTCGAGCTTCGGTGAGTGCGTCCCCAGCAACATCGGCCTTCACCCCCTCTCCGTCCGGCCAACTCGAGGTACGCCCCACTTTACTCCACTTTGCTCCACATTCCTATGACCAATCGCCTCGATGATGGCACACGGCGACATCACCCCGCGAGGAACGCCTCATCGAACCGCGGAAAACCGACGATCCTGGACAGTGGAGCGAAGTGGAGCATCAGTGGAGGGAGGGTGGGGGCGCGCGGAGGATCCGGCGCCGAAAACACGAAGAACCCGGATGCTCAGAGCATCCGGGTTCTCGAAGTGGAGCGAAGTGGGTCAGCGACCTTCTTGGCGGCGATCCCATCGATCGTTCATGCGATCCATGAAGCCGGCCGAGGAGGGAGCGCGCTTCTCGCGCGGTGCCTTGGGGAGGGATCCGGTCGTGCGACGCACCGGGGTCACGGCGAGCATGACGCCCCCGAGCATCGCGAGGAATCCGACGACGCCGATGGCGATCGCGAATGCGCCGAGATCGCCGGCCAGTGCGACGCCGACGACGAGCGCGCCGATGCCGACCAGCAGCAGAACCGCACCGTAGACGAGGTTGCGATAGCTCAGAACGCGATCCCCCGAGGGCGCGCTGACGACATCGGCGTCGTTCTGAAGGAGATGGCGTTCCATCTCGTCGAGCAGACGCTGCTCCTGTTCGGACAGTGGCATTCCGTCCCCCTCGGGTTTCGTGTCTTCCAGTCTACCCGCGCACCGGGCTCGGAGGCTAGAGATCGGCTGAGAGGTGTTGCACCGGATCGCCGTAGGCTGAGCACGTGCACTCCCCCTCCTCCGTCGCCGATTCCGTCGCCCGCTCGCTGGACGAGTTCGTTTCGAGGGTGCGAGCCGAAGCCGACCCCTACGGACCCGACGGGCGACGGTTCATCGACGCCGCGGCGGCGACGCTGTCGGGCGGCAAGCGCCTGCGCGCACGTTTCTGCCATGCCGGCTGGAGCGCGGTCGCTCGGGTCGGGAACCCGAAGGCGCCGGAGCCGGATGCCCTGTGGCGGCTGTGCGCTTCGCTGGAAGTGTTCCAGGCCGCGGCCCTGGTGCACGACGACCTCATCGACAACTCCGACACCCGCCGCGGACGCCCTGCCGCGCATCGGGCGCTGGAGGCGGAGCATCGTGATGCACGATGGAGCGGAGACGCCGAAGGGTTCGGGCGATCCGGGGCCGTGCTGCTCGGAGATCTGCTGGTGGCGTGGAGCGACGACCTGCTCGAAGACGCCCTGCAGGGATTGCCCCAGGCACCGGCGGTTCGGGCCGAGTACGCCCGCATGCGGCGGGATGTCACGACCGGGCAGTTCCTCGACGTCACCGAGGAGTCCGCGTGGAGCGTCAATCCGATCGACGAGCACGCCGAACGCGCGCTGCGGGTGATCTCTTTCAAATCCGCTCGGTACAGCGTCACCCAGCCTCTTCGGCTCGGGGCGATCCTCGCGGGCGCCGACGATGCGCAGCTGGAGGCGCTCGACAGCTTCGGGATGCCACTCGGCATGGCCTTCCAGCTGCGCGACGACGTCCTCGGCGTGTTCGGCGATCCGGCGCTCACGGGCAAGCCGAGCGGAGACGATCTCCGGGAGGGGAAGCGCACGGTGCTCATCGCCTTCACGCGCGAGCGTCTGGCCGCGTCCGCCCGCGTCGTGCTCGACGAGATGCTCGGCGACCCCGACCTCGATGACGCGCAGGTCGCCGCGCTGCAGGCGACTGTCCGCGACAGCGGTGCGCTGGACCGTGTGGAGGAGTTGATCACGGACTACGCGCGCACGGCCGACCGGTCATTGACCGGCGCGCGCCTCGACAACGCCGCGGTCGGCGATCTGCGCGAGCTCACCAGGGCCGCGACGTCGCGCGTGGCCTGACGGCCCGCCCTCAGGCGAGGGTGCGCGCGACGCGCCGGACCGCGCTCTTGTGTCCGTCCAGCAGAGCGGCGATCGGGGTGCGCCCGAGCGAGTCGTCTTCGGCGAGCAGCCAGTCGATGACCTCGTCGTCGGTGAGTCCGACATCCTGCAGCGCGATGATCGTGCCGCGCAGCGATGAGAGCGGATGTCCGTCGACGATGAAGATCGCCGGCACCGCGAGAACACCCGTGCGCCGCGAGGCGACCAGGTAGTGCTCGTCGATGAGTCGGCGCACGCGGCTCTGCGACTCGCCGAGCACCTCGACGAGGTCGGGCAGGGTCAGCCAGTCGGTCGGGGTCGATGCGGGGGCAGTCTCAGACACGTTGTTCACTATCTCACCTCTGGTCGGAACACGCATATCGCCCCATCAGTAACAGCGGTCACATTGGCCACTTCTGTTGACTTCCGTATACAACCGTGTCAGCGTGGACGAGGATCTAAGGGGGGGCTTACCTTGAGCCAGCAGAACACGCGTCGCCGCAATCGCCACGTCCAGGTGGGCATCCCGGCCGCGCTCCTGAGTACTCTTTCCGGCGCTTTCGCCGTCGCTCCGGCCGCCGCATCCGAGGTTCCCACCGGCGTGTTGGAACGCACGCATGCGGTCGGCTCTCGCGCCCTGCCCACCACGGCTCCGGGCGCCGCCACGCACACGGTGCAGGCAGGCGAGACCGTTTGGGCGATCGCCCGGCAGCACGGACTGCGGTCGGCCGATCTCGTGGCATGGAACGGCTTGGGCGCCGATGCCCTGATCAGGCCGGGCCAGGTGCTGCGTCTCACGCCCGGCGCCGCACCGGCGAGCACGGCGCCCGCGCCCGCACCGGCGCCCGCCGCCCAGTCCTACACCGTGGTCGCCGGCGACACGATCACCCGCATCGCCTCGAAGCACGGCACGACGATCAACGCCGTGCTCGCGGCGAACGGGCTTTCCCGGTCGTCGGTCATCTATCCGGGTCAACAGCTGCGCATCTCCGGGGTCGCCGCTCCGGCATCCGCACCAGCGGCGACGCCGGCATCCGCCCCTGCTCCGACCGCCGACGCGGCGACCAGCCACACCGTCGTCGCCGGCGACACCATCAGCGCGATCGCGAAGAAGTACGCGACCAGCGTGAGCGCCGTCCTCGCCGCCAACGGACTGACGGGTTCGTCGATCATCTACCCCGGTCAGAAGATCGCGATCCCCGGCACCCGGGCCGCGCAGCCCGCCAGCGTTCCGGCGCTGGCGCCGACCGATCATGGGCCCCAGAACGCGGTCCTCAACGCTCCCCAGACCGAGAACGCCCTCATGATCATCCGGATCGGGCGCGAGCTCGGCGTCTCGGACCGCGGGATCGCGATCGCATTGGCGACCAGCATGGTGGAGTCGTGGCTGCGCAACCTCGACTGGGGCGACCGGGATTCGCTCGGTCTGTTCCAGCAGCGGCCCAGCACCGGCTGGGGCACGGCGGAGGAGATCCGCAACCGCGACTACGCGATCCGCACGTTCTACACCGGCAACACGAACCCGGACGGCACGATGACGCACGGCCTGCTGGATGTCAGCGGCTGGGAGTCAATGCGGTTCACGGATGCGGCGCAGGCCGTGCAGAAGTCGGCCTTCCCCGAGCGCTACGGCCAGTGGGAGCAGGCGGCCCACCAGTGGCTCGCGCAGCTCGGATGACGAACGACTCCCCTGCCGGGATCGCCTCAGGGGTGAGGCGTTCCCGGGGCTTTCAGCCTGTTCTCCGTAGACTTTCTTCGTGACGACGAATCAGCAGGCCGACCCTCTCATCGGGCGGCTTGTCGACGGTCGCTACCGTGTGCGCGCCCGCATCGCTCGCGGCGGGATGGCCACGGTGTACGTCGCCACCGACCTGCGGCTCGAGCGCCGCATCGCCCTGAAGGTGATGCACGCCCATCTCAGCGACGACTCGAACTTCCAGAGCAGGTTCATCCAGGAGGCCCGCGCAGCGGCACGACTGGCCGACCCGCACGTGGTCAACGTGTTCGATCAGGGGCAGGACGGCGAACTCGCCTACCTCGTGATGGAGTACCTCCCCGGCATCACGCTGCGCGAGCTCATGCGCGAACAGCGGCGCCTGACCATCCCTCAGACGATCACCATCATGGATGCCGTGCTCGCGGGTCTCGCGGCGGCCCATCGGGCGGGGATCGTGCACCGCGACGTCAAGCCGGAGAACGTGCTGCTCGCCGAGGACGGTCGGATCAAGATCGGTGACTTCGGCCTGGCCCGCGCGACGACCGCGAACACCGCCACCGGTGCGCAGCTGCTGGGTACGATCGCCTATCTCGCTCCGGAACTCGTCACCCGCGGAACCGCCGACGCGCGCAGCGACATCTATGCGCTGGGCATCATGCTGTATGAGATGCTCACCGGCGAGCAGCCGTACAAGGGCGAGCAGCCGATGCAGATCGCCTTCCAGCACGCCACGGAGTCCGTGCCGCGTCCGAGCGTGCGCAACCCCTCGGTCCCCGAACCTCTGGACGAACTCGTCCTGTGGGCGACCGAGCGGTCCCCGCAGGAGCGCCCGGACGACGCGCAGGCGATGCTGAACCGCCTGCGCGAGATCGAGAAGGAGCTCGGCATCGCTCCGCAGGTCGCCGCGGCGACCTCTCCCCCGGCGCGTTCCCAGCTTGACTCCGGCGAGGTCACGAAGGTTCTCCCCGGCACGGCCGTCGTCGCCGATCCGACCGGACCGGTGACCGAGCAGGTCGACAACGCCACGCTGCTGCGGCGTCGCACCTCGCGCAGACGAGCACGAGGAGCGTTCCTGCTCGCCCTCGTCCTGCTGCTCGCGACGCTCGCCGGCGGCGTCGGGTGGTGGTTCGGGTCCGGACCAGGGTCGCTGGTCGCCGTCCCGGATGTGGCGGGCGAGACCTTCGAGGCCGCACAGGCGGAACTCGTCGAGCACGATCTCGTCGCCGTCCGCGCGGAGGCGGATTCGATCGAGGTCGATGCGGGTCTCGCGATCCGCACCGATCCGGAGCCCGGTCAGCGCCTGGACAGGGGCACCGAGGTCACGGTCGTGATCTCCACCGGCCCCGCGACCCATTCGCTCGAGCCGCTCGCAGGTCAGAGCGCGGATGCCGTGCGCACCATCCTCGGCGACGCGAAGGTCAACCTCGCAGAAGACGAGACGTACTTCTCCGCGGACGTCGCAGAGGGCTCCGTGCTCAACGTGCGCATCACCCCGCGCGACGGCGGCGACGCGTATGCCTGCGGTGAAGGATGCGAGGTCCGCGAGGACGACTCCGCGACCATCCAGGTGTCGCTGGGCGCGGTCCCGGATGTCGCAGGGATGACTGTGAATCAGGCGACGGAAGCCCTGACGGACAAGGGCCTCTCGGTCGCCGCCGAGCCCACGCTGCAGTTCAGCGACACGTTCTCCGACGGCGAGGTCATCGGCATCGCGGATCGTGCCGAGGAAGGCCCGTGGCGCCCGGGTGACGAGGCGACGCTCATCGTCTCCAAGGGCCCCAAGCTGTTCGAGGTGCCGAGCGTGGTCGGCATGACCCGCGACGAGGCGCGGTCCACGCTCGAGGAAGCCGGGTTCCAGGTGTCCGGGATCGACTTCCCGTGGAACATCGCCCAGGACGGCCTGACCGAGGTCAAATCGCAGGAGCCGGGCGGCGAGTCTATGCACCCAGCCGGCACCACCGTCAAGATCACCATCGACGTCCGGGATTAGGCCCAGGCACGTCGACGAGTCCGCTGCGGGTGCCGAGGGCGTCCTCGGCACCCGCACAGGATCAGCGCTTCTCGAGCTCCTCGGCGACGAGGAACGCCAGCTCCAGGCTCTGCATGTGGTTCAGGCGAGGGTCGCACAGCGACTCGTAGCGCGTCGCGAGGTCGGCCTCGTCGATGTGCTCCGATCCGCCGAGGCACTCGGTGACGTCGTCACCCGTGAGCTCGACATGGATGCCGCCGGGGAACGTCCCCACCGCTCGGTGCGCCTCGAAGAAGCCGCGCACCTCGTCCACGACGTCGTCGAAGCGACGCGTCTTGTACCCTGTCGGCGTGGTGATGCCGTTGCCGTGCATGGGGTCGGTGACCCAGAGCGGAGTCGCACCGGCATCCTTCACGGCCTCCAGCAGGGGCGGAAGCGCATCGCGGATCTTGCCCGCGCCCATGCGCGTGATGAAGGTGAGTCGACCGGGCTCGCGCTCGGGGTCGAGCTTGTCGATGAGCGCGAGAGCCGTCTCGGGCGAGGTGGTCGGGCCGAGCTTGACGCCGATCGGATTGCGGATCTTGGAGAAGTAGTCGACATGCGCGCCGTCGAGCTCGCGCGTGCGCTCACCGATCCAGAGGAAGTGCGCAGAGGTGTTGTACGGCGTGTCCGTGCGCGAGTCGATGCGCGTCATCGGACGCTCGTAGTCCATCAGCAGGCCTTCGTGACCCGTGAAGAACTCGACGCGCTTGAGCTCGTCGAAGTCGGCTCCTGCCGCCTCCATGAACTTGATGGCACGATCGATCTCGCTCGCCATCCGCTCGTAGCGCTGGTTGGCCGGGTTCTGCGCGAAGCCCTTGTTCCAGGAGTGCACCTCGCGGAGGTCGGCGAACCCGCCCTGGGTGAACGCGCGGATGAGATTCAGGGTGGATGCCGCGGTGTGATACCCCTGAAGCAACCGGCCGGGGTCGGCAGTGCGGGACGTCTCGGTGAAGTCGTAGCCGTTGACGATGTCGCCGCGGTAGGCGGGCAGCGTGATGTCGCCGCGCGTCTCGGAGTCGCTGGAGCGGGGCTTGGCGAACTGACCCGCCATCCGCCCCATCTTCACGATGGGCATGGACGCGCCGTAGGTGAGCACGACAGCCATCTGCAGAACCGTCTTGATGCGGTTGCGGATCTGTTCCGCCGTGGCGCCGGCGAACGTCTCGGCGCAGTCGCCTCCCTGCAGCAGGAACGCCTTGCCCGATGCCGCGCGCGCAAGCCGATCCCGCAGATTGTCGACCTCGCCCGCGAACACCAGCGGCGGGAGCGATGCGATCTGGCCGGAGACCTCGGCGACGCGGTCCGCGTCGGGCCACTGCGGCTGCTGCTTGATCGGAAGTGCGCGCCAGGCGTCGAGTGCGGCGTCATGCGGGTTCGGCATGCTCCCCAGCTTACTGGGGTGCGGTGCCTCCCCGACGCGTCAGGAACCCCGTGTGACGCGGGTCGGGAGGCGGTCCTTGACGGTCGAGGCGTAGACGTCGTCGTACTCCTGCTCGCCGAGGCGCTGCAGTGCGATCATGATCTCGTCCGTGACGGAACGGAGGATGTAGCGATCGTTCTCCATCCCTTCGTATCGGGAGAAGTCCAACGGTTCACCGATGACGATGCCGACGCGCACGATGTTCGGCAGACGCTGCCCGATCGGCATCGCGGTGTCGGTGTCGACCATGACGACCGGGATCACCGGGACCTTCGCCTCGAGCGCCATGCGGGCGATGCCGGTGCGACCGCGGTACAGCTTGCCGTCGGGGCTGCGCGTCCCCTCCGGATAGATGCCGAGCAGATCTCCGCGTCCGAGCACCTGCAGTCCGGTGTTGAGGGACGCCTCGGAGGCCTTGCCACCCGAGCGGTCGATCGGGATCTGGCCGGTGGCCTTCATGAAGAAGCGAGTGGCCCATCCCTTGATCCCGCGGCCGGTGAAGTAGTCGCTCTTGGCGAGGAAGGACATCGGACGGTCGATCACGAGCGGCAGGAAGATCGAGTCGGCGAACGAGAGATGGTTGCTGGCGAGGATCGCCGCGCCCGTCGTCGGCACGTTGCGCCGACCCACGATCCAGGGGCGGAAGATCGCCTTGACGATGGGGCCGATCGCGACATACTTCATCAGCCAGTAGAACATCGATGTGCAGTCTAGCGCCCCGCTCCCGGGTGCGACGCAGTCTCAGATCTCGTGCGACTGAATGCCATGCCCTAGACTCGAGTCACACCCGTGCCCGACCGGTACCGAAGGAGCTGCCATGGTCCAGTTCGATGTTCCCGCCATCGTCCCCGCCGACCCAGATGCAAACATCACAGACCTGCTCGTCGAGAGGGTCAAGGCCACTCCGGACCGGGCACTGTTCTCGGTCCCGCAGGGCGAAGGATGGCGCGACATCACGGCGGCCGACTTCCAGACGGCCGTGATCGCGCTCGCGAAGGGCTTCGTCGCCGCCGGCGTCCAGCCCGGCGACAAAGTCGGCTTCATCGCACGCACCACCTATCAGTGGACACTCATCGATTTCGCGCTCTTCTACGCCGGAGCCGTGATGGTGCCGGTCTACGAGACCAGCTCCCCCGCGCAGATCCAGTGGATCATGGAGGACTCCGGCGCTGTCGCGCTCATCGTCGAGTCGTCCGATCACTTCCAGCGCTTCGACGAGGTCCGCGGCGACCTGCCCCTGGTGCGCGAGGTCTGGCAGCTGCACCTCGGCGCGATCGACGCGCTCACCGCGCAGGGCACCTCGGTCGAGGATGCCGAGATCGAACGGCGCCGTCAGATCGCCGTCGGCAGCGACATCGCGACCCTCATCTACACCTCCGGCTCGACGGGGCGCCCCAAGGGCTGCGTGCTGACGCACAGCAACTTCGTCGAGCTGACGCGCAACGCCTCGAAGTCGCTGGACTCCGTGCTCTCGATGCCCGGCGCGTCGACCGTGCTGTTCATCACGACGGCGCACGTGTTCGCCCGGTTCATCTCGATCCTCAACATCCACGCCGGTGTGCGCACCGGCCACCAGCCGGACACGAAGCAGCTGCTGCCTGCGCTCGGGTCGTTCAAGCCGACGTTCCTGCTCGCCGTCCCGCGCGTGTTCGAGAAGGTGTACAACTCCGCCGAGCAGAAGGCGGAGGCCGGCGGCAAGGGCAAGATCTTCCACGCCGCGGCGGCCGCGGCGATCGAGCACTCGCGTCTGCTCGAAGAGGGACGCAAGATCCCGTTCGGGCTGAAGATCAAGTTCGCGCTGTTCGACAAGCTGGTCTATTCGAAGCTGCGCGCCGCGATGGGCGGCAACATCGCCTACGCGATCTCCGGCTCCGCTCCCCTGGGCGCTCGGCTCGGGCACTTCTTCCATAGCCTCGGCGTGGTGATCCTGGAGGGATACGGCCTGACCGAGACCACGGCACCGGCCACGGTCAATCAGGGCGACAAGTCCAAGATCGGAACCGTCGGCCCCGCGCTCCCCGGTGTGAGCGTCCGCCTCGCCGAGGACGGCGAGATCGAGGTCAAGGGCGTCAACGTCTTCAAGGAGTACTGGAACAACCCGGAGGCCACCGCCGCCGCATTCGACGACGGATGGTTCAGAACCGGTGACATCGGCTCCTTCGACAGCGACGGCTTCCTGACCATCACCGGACGCAAGAAGGAGATCATCGTCACCGCCGGCGGCAAGAACGTCGCACCGGCGGCGCTGGAGGATCCCATCCGCGCCAATCCCGTCGTCGGTCAGGTCGTCGTCGTCGGCGACCAGAAGCCGTTCATCTCGGCGCTGATCACTCTCGATCCCGAAATGCTGCCGACGTGGCTCGCGAACAACGGCCTCGACGCTTCCATGTCGCTCGCCGAGGCATCCCGCAACGCAGCGGTTCGTGCCGAGGTGCAGCGCGCCGTCGACGTCGCCAACAGCAACGTCTCCCGCGCCGAGTCGATCCGCAAGTTCACGATCCTTGGATCCGAGTGGACCGAGGCTTCAGGCCACCTGACGCCGAAGATGTCGATCAAGCGGAACGTGATCCTGACCGACTTCGCCGAGGAGATCTCCGCGATCTATGACGAGCCGGTGCAGACCACGAACGTCGCCCTCGGTGGCTGACACTCCCGAGTGAGCGGGTGAAACGCGGTGATCGCTGCTCAGCGGTCACCGCGTTTCGCCTCGCTCCGCTCGCTCAACGTCGATACGCGGCCGCGTCAACGCCGCTTCGCGGCATTGATCCGGCCCGTATCAGAACCAGCTGCTCTCGCGGACCTCGCGCATCGCGATCTTGCGCGTTTCCGGCGCGAGGCGCGACAGGTAGACCTTGCCGTCCAGGTGGTCCGTCTCGTGCTGCAGCGCCTGAGCGAGCAGTCCCTCGCCCTCCAGGACCACGGGTTCGCCGTCGAGATCGATGCCCTCGACGCGCGCCCATGGGTGGCGCAGCGCATCGTGCCAGAGACCGGGTACGGACAGGCAGCCTTCACCGGTGGGAACCGGCTCGCCGCGCACCTCGACGAGCACGGGGTTGAGCACGTATCCGATGTCTCCGTCGATGTTGTAGCTGAAAGCCCGCAGCGCGACGCCGATCTGATTCGCCGCGACGCCGGCGCGTCCGGGAAGCTCGACAGTGTCGATCAGGTCGGCGACCAGGGCGCGGACACCGTCATCGATGTGCTCGATCGGCGCGCATGTCGTGCGCAGCACGGGGTCGCCGAACAGCCGGATCTCCCGGACGGCCATCAGGCGGCGCTCGCCCGGAGGCCCTCGACGAGCAGCGCGGCCAGCTCCCTGGCCGCCTTGCGGGTCTCCGGCTGCAGCGATGTGAACACGATGGCTCCACCGCCGGCGATCTGCGGGTCGTACGGCATCCGCACCACGTGGCGGGCGCGTGTGGCGAAGTGGGCCTCCAGCTCGTTGAGCCGCACCAGCGGGCTGCCTGGCGTCGACTGGTTGAGCACGACGATCGCGTCGCGGGCCTGCGCCGCGTACCCGTTCGTCTCGAGCCAGGTCAGCGTCTCGGAGGCGAGTCGCGCCTCGTCCACGCTCAGGCCGGAGACGATCACGAGCTGGTCCGCGAGCTCGAGCGTCGCCCCCATCACGGAGTGGACGATTCCCGTACCCGTGTCCGTCAGCACCAACGAGTAGTAGTGCGCCGCGATGTCGGCGACGTCACGGTAGTCGGCGTCGCTGAACGCGTCCGCGATGCGCGGGTCCGTGTCGGACGCGAGCACATCGAGACGTGTGCTGTCGCGGGCGACGATCGCCGAGATGTCGTGATAACCGCGCACCTCTCCGTGCAGACGGACGAGGTCTCGGACGGATCTGTTGTGCGAACGCACGATCCGCTCCGCGAGGGTCCCCCGGTCGGGGTTCGCGTCCACCGCGATCACCCGGTCGTCTCTGGCATCGGCGAGAGCCATGCCGAGAAGCGCCGTGATCGTGGTCTTTCCGACCCCGCCCTTGCGGGAGAGCAC